>CAYWZW010000033.1:0-55501 GCA_964462945.1 uncultured Pirellulales bacterium | reverse complement strand
TTAGGCTTTATCCCGACCTTAAAGCCGATGTGGTTGTTGTTCCACATCACGGCTCGGCCAAAACGCTGGGCGGCGATTTCCTGGCAAGTCTCGATGCGGATGTCCTGATATGCAGTTGCGACCGCACGGAATACGAGAGACTGGCCGGCCGCTATGCTTCCGCCGCCTGTCCCCCGGATCGGCCGAGGTCTTTCTACACGTGCAAGGACGGCGCTGTCCGCGTTCGCGTGAACGAGGACGGCACGGTAGAAGTATTTCATCAAAGTGATTCGCAATCCGGGCGTGCCGGCCGTGCAGGAATGAAGCGAGCGTCCCTCTGAACTACTATCGGGCAATCTGCGGACCTTGATGATGGTGGGCAGGCCGGCCTTCTTATCCCCTTACGTGCACCACGATTTCAACCCGGCGGTTCCTGGCTTTGCCGCTGGCGCTTGAATTGGAAGCGATGGGCCGGCTTTCCCCGCAGCCCACAGCGCGAATTTTCTCCTCGGGGATTCCACGCTGGATGAGATACCGGGCCACCGTCAGCGAGCGCTGAGCCGAAAGCTCCCAGTTATCCTTCCACTTTGATTTCTTGATCGGATCCGCATCGGTATGGCCCACCACGTCGATTTGCCTGTCGCTGTACTTCTGCCGCAGCACGGACCGGATGTGGTCAAGCTCCGCGATGGTGGCCGACTTGAGCGTCTCCTTTCCCGAATCGAACAGGATCGCGTTGGGAAGCGTGACGGTGATGGTCCCGGCGGCCGGGTCGAAGGCCACATCGTAACCCTCGCCAAAACCGGAGGCCTCGGCCGGCGTCTTACGCTGCTGCTCAATCTGCCTCTGCAGCTCTTCGATGGTCTGCTGGCCCTGTGTCACCTGATCGGCAAGCACACCCTTCTCCGACCTTTCGCGATCCAGCAGGCCCCTGAGATTCTCATGCTCCACCGACAGGGCCTGATATTTCTTCTCCCAGTTCGTGCAGCCGGGCAAGAGCGCAAATGAGACAAAACACGTCAGCAGGGCAATCGTTTTTCTGTTGGGTCCTCGCATTTGTTATCTCCTTACAATGCCGAAACATAAATCCTTTTCTCTAACGATAAAAAAGAAACCCGACCCGGTTCAAAATCCAATCGTGGAAAATCATAACAACAAATATACCTAAAGACAAGAAAGGGCCGTAGGGAATTTGTCGAATTTTTTTAAAAAACATCTGTCCACCCGCCCACGCCAGGCCGAAAAAGGGGGCGATAAAAAACGCAATCACAACGAAAAATGCGCCGATCACCGCCCCGGCGGCGCCCATCAGATGCACGTCGCCCAGCCCCATGGCCTCCTTGCCGAACGCCAGCGTGCCGAAGATGCGGATGCCCCAGACGATCCCGCAGCCGGCGAAGTAGCCCCAGAGACTTCCCAGAAGTCCGGCAGCGACAGGATGTTGCAGAAGACCCGCCCACCGGGTGCTGAGCGGCTGAACGTTGCCGCTCAGCCAGAAAGCCCCGTACGCACAGATGACGATAGGCAGCAAGAAGATGATTTCCCGGCCGGCCTCCAGCCGATGGTTGAACTGCTGCTCCGGCGATTCCTGCGGCTCCTGCGGCGAAGCACCCTTGACATCGCCGTCGGCCTGTGCGACCTGGCTGTCTGCCCCGGCGCCGTCTGATTCGTAGCTTCTTTTGAGCACGCCGGTCGCCAGAAGCGCCAGCGATATGCCCAGCCCGATCGCCGCCCCGAGCGCCAGCGCTCCGGTCCCAGGCGAGGCGATGGGCAAAAGCGAGTACGCCTTGATCAACGCAGGGTCGATGACATAAGCGCCGGCCGCCGAGCCGATGAGCCCGACGCCGGTGACCAGCCAGCAGATGGACAGCGGGATGACCCAGTGCTCCAGGTCGATCGCCGAGGCGGCGATGAAGGCCGCTAACATCATGATGTGGAGAAGATAGATCAGCCAGCCCCTCTGCGAAAACGGCTGCACGGTCTCGCGCAAGCCGGTGCGAAAATACAAAATGAACAGTCCGAGGAAGACCAAACCCGTCAGCAGCTCGATCGCAAAGTAGCGCGGCGAAATCGGCGCTCTGCAATACCGGCACTTGCGGCCCAGCAGCAGCCAGGAAATCAGCGGGATATTGTCATAGAAGCGAATGTGGCGGCCGCAGGATGGACAAGCCGAAGGCGGCCTGACCAGAGACTTGTCACGCGGCAGGCGATAGACGATCACGTTCAGAAAGCTGCCGATGCAGCAACCAAACGCAAAAATAAAAACAAACCAAATCCAATCCGGTACTGCCACAAGCGTACCGAGAAGTGGAAAGTGCCTAAAGTGTAAAGTGCCTAAAATTGTAGAAAGCAATATTCAGCTCCATCCTTAGAGTCTATTTGTCGCGGCAAATGTGAGAATACCACGTAACTCACCATGATTCATAACTTTAGTCACTTTAGTTCACTTAACACTCTTCGCCTTCTTAGTGACCACCGCGGCAACTCGCGCCGGCAGGCCGAACAGGCGGATGAAGCCGGTCGCGTCGGTCGGGTTGTATTCGGCGCCCATCTTAAAGCTCGCCAGGTCGGTGCGGTACAAGCTCCTCGGACTGGTCACGCCGGCCGGCGTGCAGCGCCCTTTGAAGAGCTTCAATTTCACCTGGCCGCTGACGTTGCGCTGGGTGACCTCGACGAAGGCATCCAGGGCCTCTCGCAACTGGCTGAACCACAGGCCGTAATAGACCAGCTCGGCATATTTCAGGGCGATCTGCTGCTTGTAGTGCATCGTCTCGCGGTCCAGCGTCAGGCTTTCCAGCACGCTGTGGGCCGTGGTGAGAATGGTGCCGCCCGGCGTCTCATAGACGCCCCTCGACTTGATGCCGACCAGACGGTTCTCAACCAGGTCGGCCTGACCGACGCCATGTCTGCCGCCTATCTCGTTGAGCGTTTCAATCAGCTTGACGCCGGCTGCCCGCTTGCCGTTATACTTCACCGGTGCTCCTTCAAGGAAGCCTATGGTGACATAGTCCGGCTTGTCGGGCGTTTTCGAGACCGGCCGGGAGATCACGAACAACTCGTCTTTCGGCTCATTCGCCGGGTCTTCGAGGTCCGCGCCCTCGTGGCTGATGTGCCAGAGATTGCGGTCGCGCGAGTAAATCTTTTTCTTGCTCTGCTCGATAGGGATGTTGCGCTTCTTGGCGTAATCGACCGCCGCTTCACGAGACGTGAGCGTGAACTTCGGGTCCTTCCAGGGAGAAACGATCTTCAGTGACGGGTCCAGCGCCATGTAAGTCACTTCGAACCGCACCTGGTCGTTGCCTTTGCCGGTAGCGCCGTGCGCGACCGCCGTGGCGCCCTCGGCGTGGGCGACGTCCACCTGGTGCTTGGCGATCAAGGGCCGGGCAATGCTCGTGCCTAACAGATAGTTATTTTCATAGACCGCGCCGGCTTTGAGCATCGGCCAGAGATAATCTTCGACAAATTCCTTCCGCAGGTCTTTGACGATGCACTTGACCGCCCCGCTGGCCAGCGCTTTACGCTTGATACCGCCTAATTCGTCGCCCTGACCTAACTCGGCGGCAAATGCGATCACTTCGTAACCGTAGGTCTCCCTCAGCCAGGGCAGGATCACGCTGGTATCCAGGCCCCCGCTGTACGCCAAAACCACTTTTTCAGGTTTCTTTTCACTTTTTGCCATTGAATATGTCCTTAACGAACTTACTTCTGCGACTTCAGCACGTTGTGGGCGGCGTCACGAAATCGACGGCAGCAGCGCTGTGCACGGGCCGCTGATTCGGCGTCGGCGAACTCGCCGGGATAGTTAAGAGTCACAGCCAGATCCGAAACGTAGGCAAGGTCCTCCCGGAAGCCCTCCCAGCCCGGCTCGACGGCAAGAACTTTATCGAGTAAAGCCGCCAGGTCGTGAATCTTGCTGAAAGGGATACCGGCCTCGTAGAGCCTGGCCTTCAGGTATTTTTCGGCGCATTGCTGTGCGTGCAGGCAGATACCCTCATAATTGGGATCCTCCGTCACGCGGCCTTCACGCTCCATCGTCGCGAAATCTCTCTCGGCTTTGGCGGCCCATTCAGCAGCCATCGGCTTCATAGAGCACCTTACCTTCTTCGAGTATCTCCTGCATGAAATCGTCACCCATGCCAACTCGCTGGCGCACCTTCTGGGGCGTGCGAACGACCAGGTCCACGGGAAAGCCGGGTCGAAGCTTCATCCGGATTTGGACCGACCTATCGACGCTTCGTCCTTCAAACGGCCCGATGACCAGCAGGTCAACGTCCGAGTCCTTGGTGGCGGCCCCTCGCGCGTAGGAGCCAAAGAGGATGACCCGCTCGGCGTTGAATTGCCGCCCGATACGCTGGCCGAACTCTTCTATCTTGTCCATCGCCACCATGCCGAAACGCCTTCTACTCTTGAGGCTGCCGATTCAGGATGTACCGAAGTCCTGCTGCGCAAGACTCCACAGGATTATATCGGCCATACCCGCCAAAGACAATCAATAGGCAGGGAAATGACGGGCAATTTTGCCGCCGAAGGCAGGCGGAATGTGAAATCTCGAATTTCTATGCGGCGATGATGATGCCTTCTCGCCGGGCGATTTCGAGGATGGGACGGCTCCCGTCGGTCTCCCATTCCTTTTCGCCGCAGGGAATAGGCTCGATCCGATTGTCGGCTGAAATCGTTGCCTGCCAGAGCTTCTCAACAAGCGCCAAACCGCGCGGTCCTTCCAATTCAGGAGCAATCACAACCAGGTCGATATCGCTCCATTCATCGGCGTCGCCGCGTGCGAAAGACCCAAAAAGAACAAGCCGGCTGGCATGGATGCCACACGCGTTCAGCGATGTGATATAGCGCCGCATTGCTGTTATAACTGTGCTTTCAACCATCTCAGCGTTTCTCCAGCCAAGGCAAATTTCTCCTTGGCGATTCTTGAATCCACAAGTACTTCGGCGGAGTCTGGGTAGCGTCCTTCCATTTGATACATATCAAAGCTGCGCAAAAAACGTACTTGCTCCGCTTCAAGAGATAGTCCGGCCAGTTCAGCAAGCCGAATGAGGTTATGTATTCGCGGCGGTATGTCCTTTATCTGCCGGGTCACATGTGCTTTGAGCATCTTCTCGAGAGAAAGATGGGCGAAGAACAAGCTCTGACGCAGATGGCCTTTTTCCAGCAGCGACTCTGCAGCGGCAAAGTCCTCGTCACTGCCCGCCCGCCAGTATTCAATCTGCTTCGGCACATCAACCATATAAATCCACGTGCTCTTGCCCCCTTTATTTCAATGATACCAGCATTTGTGGCCCTGGGCAACAACTAAATGTAAGCGCCCTATGCGTTTGCCAATGAATCGCAGATGACTTTGCGCATGAGTTCCGGGTTGGCGTCCTGGTGGGTGAAGAGCTTGAATTGGGCCATGGCCTGATTGACGAACATGGCGACGCCGTCGATGGTTTTTGCCTTTTTCTTTTTGGCTTCTTTGAGCAGCAGGGTCTCGGCGGGGTTATAGACCGTATCGAAGACGGCCATCGTCTTTTTCAAAATCTCCGCGGGGACGGGCGTCGCCTCGACGTTCGGGTGCATCCCGATACTGGTGCAATTGATCAGCAGCTTTGCGTCAACGTTTCGCAAATCATCCAAAGGTGCAAACGCACAGCCGAACTCGGCGGCGAGCTTTTGCGCCCGCTCGACGGTGCGATTGTAAATCGTAATCTCGGCCCCGGCGGCACTCAGCCCGGCCACAATCGCCCTGGCGACCCCGCCCGCGCCGACGATGGCGACCGGAAGGCCATTCAAGTCGGCTTTGCTGATTTTCATCCCGGCGGTAATCGCATCCAGGGCGCCGCCGTAATCGGTATTGCAGGCGATCAACTTGCCGTCCAGCCCGACCAGCAGCGTATTGGCCGCCCCGATCTTGGCCGCCAACGGCTCGATGGAGCCGCCCTTGGCCCGGACGTAAGCTAAAGCACTCTCCTTATGCGGGATGGTTACGCTGAAGCCGTCGAAGCTCAGCCATTTCCTCAATAGAGCATTATTGAGAAAAGAGTCGAATTCATCCCGCCCCCCTTCCACTAAGAGCGGCAGATACAGGCAGTTCAAGCCTTTCTCGGCGAAGCACGCGTTGTGGATCGCGGGACTGAGCGAATGGCCGACCGGATTGGCGATCACGCCGAACAGCTCCGTATCGGCGTGGATGTCGTCGTAGCGGTACAGCGTCTTGAGCTGCTTGATGGTCAACTGGCCCGGCGCCGTTGCGTTTTCATCATCGAGGCTTGCGAACGTCACGAAGCCGCCCAGCTTCCTGACGAGGATGCGGCTGATCAGGCCCGCCTCGCCCATACACAAGATGATACGCTCGGCGCTGGTCTGATGCAGCAGGTCGAGGGCGTCGAAGCAATCGTTGATGTGGTTGGCGGTGTAGATCAGCTTGGGGATCGCGCCCAAACAGGCGTTCGAGATGGTGCGATACAATTTGCCGATGTTCTCGAACCGCGTCTCGAAATTGTGGGCGGACAGAATCAGCCGGCCTTTTCGGCTCTGCGACAGCGCGAGCCTGAGCCGCCCCTGATTGTCGGTCAAATGGAAGTTGTCGTATTCGAAGTCGATGAACTCGGCCCCGGCCTTCAGTGCGGCCACCAGAACATCGACCCGCAGCCGGCCCGGATAATCCAGCGCCCCGCCCTGCTGCTTGTCCCGGCAGGTTACAATCAAGGGCGTCTTGCCGCCGGAGGCTTTTATCTCGGTAATCAGCGACGTGACCAGCTCGGTGGTGAGATGTTCGAGATAATCGACTCTCAGCTCGAGCAGGTCCGCTCCGGCGGCCTGCGCCGCCCTGACCTGCTCGTGCGCCTGCTCCGGAGTCCTTGCTGCTATCGGTACGGCTACCTTCGTCTCCATAGCCCAGACTATATAGCACCCGCCAAAACGCAAAGCAAGAGCAAAGAAAAAGACACTCCGTTGGGTGAATGTTATATGTTGCGTTTTGGCTCGGGATGTTGATAAAATGGTAAAATGAGTTTTGGCACGTTTTTAAGGGAACAGAAGGACATTTTTCGACATCTGTTAATTACGTAGTCAAGATTTTCTGTTCAACATAAAGGGGCTTGATCATGAAAGGAACACGGGGTTTTACACTCATCGAACTACTGGTCGTTATTGCCATTATTGCGATTCTCATGGGCATTCTCATGCCGTCCCTGCAACGGGTAAGAAAAATTGCCCAGGGTATTGTGTGTACGAGTAATCTGCGCACCCTTATGATAGCCTGGCGAATGTACGCCGACAGCAACGACGACAGACTCGTGGGCTGTCAGGATGGTATGCCGGATCGGCCGAACTGGATTTCCGGCTGGATGAACTTCTCGTCAGACCCGGTGAACTGGGACCTTCAGAATGACCTGGTGAAGAGTCCACTTTGGTCCTATGCAGGGAAGAATCCGAAGGTTTTCAAGTGCCCCGCGGATATGGCCAAAGTGACGAACAACCAGGGGCGAAGCGTTCCGCGTGTTCGCAGTAACTCGATGAGTCAGGTCTTCGGCTACGGCGAGTGGTTGAATTCGGCTCCCTCCAGCCGACAACAAAACGTTTGGCGCACTTATAGCAAGTTCACTAACATCGTACACCCGGCCCAAACCTGGGTGTTTGTGGACGAGCACCCGGACAGCATTAACGACGCTGCCTTTGCCAATGCGTGTACGAATGCGTCAGACCCGAGCACCGCGCGGATCATCGACTATCCAGCCAATTACCACGGGGGGGCCTGCGGATTTTCCTTTTCGGACGGGCACGCCGTCGTCCACAAATGGGTTGGGAACAAGATAAAGAACGCTCCTGTATATTATGGGGGTAGAAGCCTTCAGCTTAACGTCCCCGCAGAAGACTCCTGGGTAGACGTCGAGTGGATGGCCCAAAACACCACGGTTAAGAAGTAACCCTAAGGCCCTCTAACAGAACCGTTGCGTTGGCCCGAGGTCCATCTGTCGGGGGACACCATACCTGCTTCTTGCTGAGCCTGTCCGGGCTGCGAATTGGGGAACCTCTACCTCTTTTGGTGCACGGCTTAGGGGATTGTCTCGGCCTTTCATCAGCCCAGCTTCCGAAGGCAGATTCAGGCCCGCGGCCTGCGCCGCCTGGACCTGCTGATGCGCCTGGTCCAGCGTCCTTGCTGCTATTGGTACGGCTACTTTCGTCTCCATAGCCCGAAATATATAGCACCCGCCAAAACGCAAAGCAAGAGCAAAAACACCCGACTTAGAACGTCACGGTCGGGCCAGAATTGGACAAACCTGAAGACTCGCCGGACGATCAGCGCTGACATCAACTCCGGCATTTATTCTTAATAGGCTCGCGTTGGATTACTACAATTCGCCTGTTATCTTTTCCCATCCTTCAATATTGAGGTCGAGAGCTGCCAGGATTTTCTCTTTCGTTTCCTTAGATTGTGGCTCAAAACCTCTCGATTGGAGTTCGTAGTCCATATATCGAGTAAATTGAAGGCAACGAAAATTCATAAAACCCCTCAGCGCCCCTATATCCATTGCGAACAAATAACAAAGGCCCTGCATAGATTGACAGCATTCGCTGATTTTCTTCTGAAATCGCTCAGATTCGTCGGAAATGTCGTCGAACAACATTTTAGCCAGAACATCTGGTTCTGGAGAGTTTTCATTTTGCGACTTTACAGTCGGATAGGTTTCTGCTGCCCATTTGGCAATACGCTGAGCCTCACGCCTCATAAACCGTTGAACGTTCCAATTACTAAGTCCCATGAACCATTGTGAGATCCAATTCATAAGTCCCATAAGTGTTCTCCTTATCTAACATCTGCCTTGGGGAGTCACGCTTTACGTAGCTGTAGGACAGACAACTTATTCTCCCACGCTGAATGACAACAAGGTTCTTGATGGAAATGAACTTAGAACATCCTTAGCCACCCATAGCTTTCTAATTAGACGCTATTGGGTTCGTCGCATAACTCCTGGTAGTCATCGCACCTCAGGCTGACCTCAAGAGAATTATCTTCTCCGCTGAAATCAATAGTGTAGGCTGGCGTCCGAGTATTCTCGTTCTTCTTGATGCTGACAAGATTCCAGCGCCCTTCAATACGTTCTCTGATCGACTCAGGCGGGACTGAAGCGTTCAATAATCTCGGTCTCGTGAGAACCACGGTCGTATTCCGGGCAGAAGAAGAAATGGCGCATTTAATGGAATGCGAATGCGTACCTTTCGAACATCTGACATCGGCATTCCGGAAATCGACAATTGGTGTATACCCGAATTTCTTGCGTTCACGTGTTCTGTTCATTTTGATGTCTCCATGTCTTGTCCTCTAACAAACTGGAGCCACCCACCTGTCATGTCAATATGGTAAGTCCTAAGACGGCTGGGTGTCCCTTCTAATGCCAACGCTTTTGTAACCTTTGAATGATCGCCCTGCTATTTGTCAGCAGCGTTCTTCAGTGTGTGAAGGCGACCACTCACTTGAACTATCTTCTTGTTATACCGCTGATGCGGCTCTATTGTAGCTGCCGTGCTCTTTTTCCCAAAAAGAATCCGTATCCACAGACGGATTCCTTCATGATCAAATGAGAAATCGGGGAGAAGAGATGCGCCGGCGGCAATCATCCCAATGCACTGAAGCTCTTTCCAGAGCGTGTTATCAATGATGTTCCTTTGGTAGGGAATATCAATGCAAAGCCTGGAAAGATCCCCCGGCACAATCCCATCGGGTATGCCATCAATGTCTGACGGCTTCTCAATACCGTGTTTTTCCAGGAGGTGAAACAGGGCTCTACCGCACTTGTGGCCGCCAGTTATAGCTGCTTTACGTTGCAATTCGTTACTCATGCCAATTCTCCAAAATCCGTGCCGAGGAAATTCACTACAATCGTGCACCACGCCTGCTTCGTAAATCCCGCGCGCCTCCCAAATCTTCAGTCCCTCTTCACGCAACGCGGAATTGACTAAACCTGAAAAATGCGTCTCCTTGTCCATCATGGACTGTCCAACCGTAGAGTTCACGTTCCGCCCCGTAGCATGCCCAGCAATCGTCAACAGCCGGTAGTGAGTGTCCCGGTGCTCTCATCAAGGATGTAGGAATTTGCCGCTACGGTTTCTATCGGCCGGGAAACGAGACGGGATAAGGAAAAAGTGAAGAAAGAATTTTCGTCCGCATAATGCATGGGATATGGGAGATTGCCACGGCCTCCGCAGGACGCCTTACGGTGCTTCGGGCCTCGCAATGACCCTTCTGAAAAGATTCCTCGGCTGCGCTCGGAATGACGCGGAGGCCCCCTCATGCCGTTGGCAACAAGGCGCCAAATCCCTCGGTTTTTTGCGAACGGTGTTAATCAGCGTTAATCTGTGTCTAATGTGTTTGGCTATACGAATTGTCGGGAAAGGTTTGCATCCAGGTTGTAAATAGATTATACTACTGAGTTTATGTTGTTGACGAAACTTGGTGTATTGGTTTTGGATGATGTTAGAGCTTGAGATTAAAATTCCGGCTTCGGTGCAATCGAGCTATCCGATAGGGATCGGGACGGAGATTCTTGGCTCGTTGTGGTCTCAGATCAGGTCCGATTTCAGCCGGCATAATAAGTTTGTTGTGACCGATGAAAACGTCGTGGCGGCGGGCCTTTTGAAGAAGCTCACCGGAGGCCGGGGGGTTCCGGCCTTCGTGATAAGCCCGGCCGGCGAAGCCTCGAAGAATATCCAGACCGTCGTCTCGATCATCGAGACGATGGAGAAGGCGTGCTTGGGCAGAGACACGCTCGTCGTTGCTCTGGGCGGCGGGACGGTCGGCGACATCGCCGGCTTTGCGGCGGCTATCTTCAAGCGAGGCGTTCCCGTCGTTCACATTCCGACAACCACCGTGGCCCAAGCGGATTCCTCCATCGGAGGTAAAACCGGCGTCGATTCGACCGTCAGCAAAAACGCCTTCGGCGCATTCTGGCACCCCGCGGCGGTCTATATCGACGTGGCGACTGTAGGCACTCTGGACGAGCGGCAATTTCGGGCAGGGCTGGTCGAATCCGTCAAACACGCGATTATTGCCGA
Organism: uncultured Pirellulales bacterium; assembly: GCA_964462945.1. GTDB lineage: Bacteria > Planctomycetota > Phycisphaerae > Sedimentisphaerales > Anaerobacaceae. The sequence continues at coordinate 44,476 of CAYWZW010000033.1, read as the reverse complement.
TAGTGAGTATTTTGACTACCTGGAGCGCAACCTCGACGCCGTTCTGGAGCGAAGGCCGGAGGTGCTCGAGCAGGTTGCTCACTGGAACTGCAAGATCAAGGGCCGCGTCGTCGAGGCCGACCCGAACGAGCGGAACCAGAGGAGGATTCTCAATTACGGCCACACAATCGGCCATGCCGTCGAGGCGGCCAGCGGGTTCGAGCTGCTGCACGGCGAGGCCGTGGCTATCGGAATCATCGCCGCCGGCCTGATTGAGATGGAAATGGGGCTTTCCGAGCCCGGCAGACCCGACAGAATCCGGCGAATTCTCGAAAAACTGGACGTTCCGGTAAAATTGCCCCGCAATATAGCCGAAAAAGACTTAATCGACCTGATCAAGCGCGACAAGAAGGCCGTCAATAAGTGGCCGAGGTTTGTTTTGATTGCCAAGATAGGCGAAGTTTATTGTCAAGATGGTCAATACGCGGTCGAGGTCGCGCCGGAGATTGTCGAAGGCGTGTTGGACAGACTTTAGGGACGTTGCTTAAAGGTTAGAACATGTACAGAGAGAAAATCAAGGTGCTCGACTGCACCATCCGAGACGGCGGACTGATTAACAACCACTATTTCACCGACGAGTTTGTCCGTGCGGTCTATCAGGCCCTTTCCAGGAGCGGCATCGACTACATGGAGTTCGGCTATCGAAGCAGCCGAGAGCTGTATCCGCCGCAGGATTTCGGCGTCTGGAAATACTGCGACGACGACAAGATTCGTCAGATCATCGACGGCGTCGAGTCGGAGCTCAAGATCAGCGTCATGCTGGACTCATACCGCGTCAAGGAGCAGCAGTTCGCTCCGGCGGACGAAAGCCCCATCGATATGATTCGTGCGGCCACGTACGTCAAGTATATCGACAGCGCCATCGAGCTGATCAACAGATGTCACGACCTCGGCTACGAGACGACCTGCAACATCATGGCGGTCTCGAAGGAGATAGAGCCGGACCTCATCGAGGCCCTGGACCAGCTTGCGAAGGCCCCCGTCGATGTGGTCTATGTCGTCGATAGCTTCGGCGCGCTGTACTGCGAGCAGATTGAATACTTAGTCAAGCTCTACCGGGAGCATTTGCCCGGCAAGGAAATCGGCGTGCACTGCCACAACAACCAGCAGCTCGCGTACGCCAACACCATCGAGGGCATCATCCACAACGCCAATTACGTCGATGGCTCGCTGTACGGCATCGGCCGCGGGCCCGGCAATTGCTGCCTCGAGCTGTTAGTCGGGTTCCTGAAGAACCCGAAATTCAACCTGACGCCGGTTCTCAAGGTCATCCAGGATCACATGATCCCCATGCTCAAGGATATCGAATGGGGCTACCTCATACCTTACATGGTCACCGGCATGATGAACGAGCATCCGCGTGCGGCCATCGCATGGCGAAAGACCGACGATAAAGACAAGTACGCCGAGTTCTACGAAAAGATGCGCCTGCCCCAGGAGTGAAAGCGACCGCGCGTTGCTCACCAACCGCAGAGATCGCAGAGACCGCTGAGAAAGATGGCCACGAATGAACTTGGCGCGGCCTCGGGCTTTGCCCTCGGCCGCAACCAAAAAGTTCGTCTGACGAAAAAGCTTCGTAACATGCTGCATATACAGAAGTTACAAACGGTCAAAACGAAAATCGAGCATAAAAAACAACGTTTTGAAAGATAGTATTACGAATGGGACACGAATTGTTCGTGTTAATTAGTGAAAATTCGTGGCTATGATTTTCTGCGTTCTGCCGTCTTATGTCTTCTCCGGAGGCTGGACTTGCCGCTTTAGATCGCCGGTGAGCATGTCCCACAGATGCGGGTGCGCTTCGACCAGGCGGGCGATATCGGCAAGGTCCTTAAGCCGCTTGCTCTGCCTTCGCTCCGGGTCGGACCATGCCTTCATCTTGCCTTTGAGCGTATCCTCCAGGCAGGCCACTCTCAGGAGAATTCCATGCACGTCCGCCGGGACGGCGCGGGAAGGAAAATCACGATAGAAATCCTCCGTGCTGAGCTGAAAACTGACCGCCGAACGGCCCTTGAAGTTGATGGACCAATCGAACCTCTCGCAGCGGAACCCCGCCTCCTCAAGCAGCGAGACGGTGCGCTCGACCGCCTCGGCGGCCACGACGAAGTCCACATCCTGGGTCACCATGGGTTGTTCCGCCCAGTGGTTCACCGCCACGCCCCCAATGGCGCACCACGCCACATCCGCTCTTTCAAGGCAGTCAACGAGCCTCATCACATCGTCGGTCCCGCCGCACGTCTGCCAATCATAGAACTGTTTACCCGTCATACCTGCATGCTGCCAAAAACATGTTAACCGGGATATTCCATCGCATCGTGCAGCGCATCGCGCCAATACTGACCTTGTCACACACGTCGCACAGACTGACGCCTCGGACTCTACCACGTGTACTTGATTGGATTCGCCGCGCCGGGTTTGCGGTACTCGTCCGGCACGCGCTTCCCAACGTACAGGTTGCTGATCTCTACAGGTGCCTCCTTTCCAACGAAGCCGAGACGCCCTGGAGCATCCTCATGACCTGGGAAGTTGGCTGCCGTCGCCTCCAGCCAGTCATGCGCAACAAAAGCTCCGACGATTAAGCCCCGCACGGTAGCAAGAACAACCTCTGCTTTCTTGGCCTTGGACTTGCTGACCTTCCATGCGTACCGGGTCGCTTCATACAACGAGGTCTCGGCAGCACTCCTGTTGATGCTGATCAGCAACGCCTTCTGTTTGAACACTGCTGGCTCCGCACAATAACGTCGGACGATCTCCTTTGCGTGCATCACCCCATAGTCATCACTGTGCACCCCGCCAACATCATTCAGAACCTCCGGGTATGCATCGATCAACGCCGCCTCGACCTCCAAGGCAGTCTTGTCATCCATTCCGTGGCGATGAATGACATGAGCTACCTCAAAGCCGGCAATGCGTATTTCGCGGACGCGCTTCAGCTTGTTACCGAGTTCATCGCCGTCCAGTTTCTGCTCGGCCCGGATGTGCGCAAAGACGCGATTGCCCCTGCCCTTCCCAATATAGAAGGTCTCCCCATTTCGCGGGTCAATGAGTCTGTAAACGTAGGTCTTGAGTTTGTCCACTACCTCTGACGGAAACGATTCAGTCTCCGACTTTTTCATGCGAATCCCTTACGCTTTGTTTCTGCTGTTGGACAAGATCAATGCCTCAACAGCCGATGGATAGTCAGGCTGTCGTGAACAGGCGATTACCGACGGTTAGGTCATTTGTTGAGTATCAAATCCTTGTCAAATTCAAGCGAATAAGACAAGACTGTTCTTAAATCCATTTTCTTAGAGGCATTCAGGATTTCTATACTCACTATCTTATCTTGCGAAGTTGTATCTAAATTAACACCTTCAGCAATTTCTATAGCTCCATCCGGGGTCTCATCTCCCAACTTTAAATACAAAGCATCTACTTCATCGTCATAATATACTTTCATATTTTCCTTCATAAGCCTGCAATGGCGATTTCTGGTTCCCTTTCGCTATCGCTGAAAATGATACCATGGGGCGTGGGGCCCGTCAAGACGGTCGGCAAAAAAAAGGAAGAAAAGAAGATGGACCCGTATTTCATATCTTCCCCCGACTCTTCAACGGCGCGGGGTGGGGCGTTTTTCTCTTGCCTTTTGTGCGGGTCTGGGTAGATTCTAAGCGTGAGAATATCAGATTGCTTCGTTCGCGGGGGGCGAACTCGCAATGACGAGAATTTGGAGATCTGGCTATGATCGGCAAGAAGATACGACTCGAAAGGATCATCGACCGCAACTCCCATAAGACGGTCATCATTCCGATGGATCACGGCGTGACGGTCGGGCCGATTGAAGGCTTAGCCGACATGCGCACGGCGGTCAGCAACGTCGTGGCCGGCGGGGCCAACGCCATCCTCATGCACAAGGGCATCGTCCGGGCAGGGCATCGAGGCACGGGCCGCGACGTCGGCCTGATTATCCACCTTTCGGCGGGCACGGCGATGAGCCCCGACCCGAACGCCAAGGAATTGGTCTGCACCGTCGAAGAGGCGATCAAGCTCGGGGCCGATGCGGTCTCGGTGCACATCAACTTAGGCGCCGAGACCGACAAGGAAATGCTCCGGCAATTGGGGCAGATCAGCGAGCGGTGCATGGAATGGCAGATGCCGCTGGTTGCGATGATGTACACCCGCGGGGCTAAGATCAAGGATGAATACGACGGTAACAACGTCAAGCACGCCGCCAGGGTCGGAGCCGAGCTGGGCGCCGATATCGTGAAGGTCGTCTATACCGGCAGCGTTGAAAGTTTCGCCAAAGTCGTCGAAGGCTGTCCCGTGCCGGTCGTGATCGCGGGCGGCCCGAAGATGGGCAGCGACGAAGAGATCTTCAACATGGTCCAGGGTGCTCTGGAAGCGGGCGCTGCGGGTGTCTCCATCGGCCGCAACGCCTTCCAGCACAAGAACCCGACCCAAATGGTCCACGCCCTGAGCAAGATGGTCCACGAAGTCGCAACCGTTGACGAGGCGATCAAGATCGTGCAGGACTAATTGGCAGACTAAGTTTTCGAGGAGCAATACAATGTGTCGTTATCCAGTGACTATTTCGCAGGTCGTCGGATTTGCGGCAGCAATTTGGCTTTTCGGCTCTGTACAAGTCGCGCCGGGACAGGCGCCGACGAAGCTCGTCCAGGCCAAAGACGGCTCCGGCATCGTCGGCTACAAGGATACACCCATCCTGCCCTGGTGCGGCTATCACGTGCACGATCCGGACCGGCCCGCCCCGCCGAAAGTCACGCCGGGCCCGCCCGCCGCCGTTGCCGCTCCATCCGATGCCGTAGTGCTCTTTGACGGCAAGGACCTTTCGCAATGGCAGACTTCCGGCTGGAAGATCGAGAACGGCGAGCTGATCGCCGTATCGGGCGACCTGACGACGAATCAGGCCTTCGGCGACTGCCAGTTGCACATAGAGTGGCAGGCGCCCGACCCGCCGCAGGGCCAGATGTTCGACCGCGGCAACAGCGGCGTGATGCTCATGGGCCTGTTCGAGATTCAGGTTTACGATTCCTACACGCAGAAGCTCTATCCCGACGGCCAGGCGGCCGCCGTCTATGGCCAGACCCCGCCGAGGGTCAACGCCTGCCGCAAGCCGGGCCAATGGCAGAGCTTCGACATTATCTTCTTCGCCCCGGTTTTCAAAGACGGCACGCTCCAGAAGCCGGCATACGTCACCGTCCTGCACAACGGCGTCCTCGTCCATCACAACCAGGAAATCTACGGCCCGACCGGCCACCGGATTCTGCCGCGTTACGATAAGCCGATCCCCGAAAAGCTGCCGCTGAGCCTCTCGGCGCACAACAACCCCGTCCGCTTCAGGAATATCTGGATTCGTCCGCTGCGATGATTTTTGGATGGCGCCGAGGCGGGCCTGCTATTTTGCTCGCGCCATGTACGAGCCGTCTTCGGTATTTATGCGGACGACGTCGCCTACGTCAATGAAGGGCGGAACGCGCGTCCGCAGCCCCGTCTCCAGCACGGCGTCCTTGAGCTGATTCATCACCGTGGCCCCCTTCGGCGTGGGTGTCGTGTCGGTCACGGTCAAGTCAACCGACTTGGGCAGCTCGATGCCAATCACGTTGCCCTCGTGTGTCAAAGCCACCAGAGGCGTGTTCGGCTTGAAGAACTTGATCGATTCGCCGATCAGCTCGTCGCCGGCCGTAATCTGGTCGTAAGTCTGGTTGTCCATGAGAATGTGGCCGGCCTTATCCGAGTAGAGGTACTCCATCTCCCGCCGGTCGAGATACGCGTGCTCGATGTCATCCGTCGAACGCAGACGCTTCTCGACGACTGTGCCGTCGGCCGGTGATTTGAGCTTGGCCTGCACAAACGCCCGCAAATTGCCGGGCGTCATGTGCGTCGCCTGCACGCAAACATAGAGCTTCCCATCCAGCATAACAGCCATGCCTTTTCGTAAGTCGTTTGCCTTCACAGCAAGTCTCCTGCAAAACGAATGTTCTCTGCAAAAATGATAATCATACTCGATCCCCATCCGTTCTATCAAGCCCCCGCACCCGATTTTCTCGCAATGGGAAATTGCCGAGTACGAGCAGAGCGGCAAGCCCTTCGACCAGTTCCTGCTGACGATGCTGGACCATCTGCCCGAGTACGGTCGTGAGAAGACTGTACAATCGTCGCGTCAGGCAGTCCGAAAGCTCGTCGAAGCCGCCCGACCCCCACGCCGAACCACACGTGATTGTATCGGGCGCATTAAGTGTCGCATGGGCAACACGCTGTCCGGCCTGCACCGCTAAGGCACATACGTGATTTCCAGCATTGGTGCATAATCGCTGCCGCGGTCGTACGCCGAGAAGTTGCGGTAGCCGCCTTCGGACCGGCTGCTATACAGGATTGCCAGCGCGTTGTTTGCCGACCATCCAGCGCGATTTATGACCTCCTGGACTACTTCGGCAATGTCAGGGCTCTCGTACCAGGCGTCTGCCGACCAGGGCTGGTCCAGGTCCCAGTTGACTGATGCACTGGTCCTGGGCAGCGAAGCAATGTGGCGAGAGCTGCCAAAGGCGGCAGCATTGTTCGCGGCTTCCGCTTGAATCACGCCATAAGCAACATCGGTCAACCGGCTGGTATGCGCTCGTATCTTTAGTCGCGCACTGAGAATCCGGGTACCTTGCGGAATGTTCACATTTCTGAAGACCATGCCGGACATATAATACGGCGGCTTCGCGAATGAAGAAGAGCCGACTCTCAGAAAATCTGTGTCCAGGTTCTGAGCTGTATCATTAAAAGCATACCCGTCGTCTCCACTCGAGGAAACCTGGTACTCTACAGTTTCTTCAATAACACCTTCTACTGTAAAGCTCCAGATATCGCCTTTGCATACTGTCATACCGTCATCCTCGACTTCATCAATCCGCCAGAAGTAAGTTTTACCGGGAACAAGACCGTTCGGATAGGGACATCCGGGTAGACCAACAACAAAGTCCGTCTCAACCTGGCTGCCATGGAATGTACCACCGACACCGTCGCTGACATTCGCATAATTGTCTCCGAAGTAAACATCCTGTAGCTTTCCAATAGAATTTGTCGTCCAACTAAGAGTCAAATTAGAGTTTTCGACTTCGGCGCCATCTGCCGGTGAAGGATTATAGGCAATCCTGTAGTCGCGATAGAAATCTTCCTCTTTCAGATTTGGATTGTTATTGAGAATCGTTCTCATGTACTCACAGTATGTTGTCAGTTCCAAAGGATTGTTTTCTATATTTAGAAATGTCAGATTAGTCAATCCCAACAGCGGACTTACATTACTGATTTGATTTACGTTTAGCCAGAGTTCTGTTAAACTCATAAGACCTGACAGCGGAGTGATGTCTTGAATCAGGTTGTTATCAATGCGCAAGAACATAAGATTTGGCAAACTCGCTAAAGGACCTATGTCCTTTATCTGACTGGACCATGCAACCAAGCCTTGAAGTTTTGTTAAACCTGATAGTGCAGATATATTGCTCACATTGCCGTGACCAAAGTTCAAATGGACCAGATCGGTTAATCCTGAAACAGACGAAATGTCAGTGATGGGATTACCGTCTAGGAACAAATAAGTCATCTTGGTCAGACCAACTAAGCAAGAGATGTCACTTATATCATTATTCTGCAGGTCCAGATAAATCAGATTTGTCAATCCTGAGATACAACTGCAATCTGTCAGTCCATTTTGTCCCAATCCTAAGTATTCTAAATTTGTTAGGTTGGCTACAACATTACAATGAGTAAGATTGTTATTATGCACCCTTAGATCAATCAGTGATGTAAGGCCGGCTAAGGGGGATATATCGTTTATTTGGTTGGAGTATAACCATAGATATTTCATGTTTGTTAAACTCGCCAAAGGGGATATATCCGTTAAATGAGTATTCCCCAAATGTAAGTCATCTATGTTCGTCAGTCCTGATAACGGAGAAATATCACTGATAACGTTGTTTTCTAATAGCAGACGAGTTAGATTCGTAAGCCCTGATAGTGTAACGATATCACTGATCTGATTATGTTCCAGATCCAACACCTCCAGATTTGTTAGGCCTAACAAGGAACTAATATCGCTGATCAGATTTCTTCCCAGAAGAAGATGTGATAAGTTCGATAGTCCTGATAAAGGTTTGATGTCGCTTATCAGATTGCCTAACAGATTGAGTCTTCGAAGATTTGTTGCATGCTCGATCCCCGTTAGGCTTGCGATTCCCCTGTCATTTAAAGCATCAAGATAATAAAGGGAAAGCATGTCAGTAGGTGTGGGATTTTGGATGCCCAAAACCTCTTCAACAGCAGCTTTGAGATTGGCGTCGGCGAAATAAACCGGGTCTTCCGCTTGCGCCACGGCGGCAATCATAAAGATCATTGCCAAGACTACTGTAATTACTTTTCGTACATTCATGATCCTATCCTCCAGTTACTGGTTAGAAAAAGATTTTTAAGAGAATCACAGTGATTCTGATTCTATACACTAGTGCTCCATTACTCTTCAATTGATGGATAGAGTCGCCTCAACTCTATCCTGGCATCTGCCGTGGTGAACTGCCAGTTCACTTTGGCCTGGGCTTGGTTGCGGCATTTCTCCCAGGTTCTTACTTGCCGCCGTAGTTCCTCCATGTTGTCGATCCGTCGCGTCAGGCAGTCCGCAAGCTCGTCGAAGCCGCCCGCATCCCACGCCGAACCACACGTGATTGTATCGGCCGCATCAAGTGCCGCATGGGCAGCAAGTTGCCCGGCCTGCACCGTTAGGGTACATACGTGATTTCCAGCATTGGTGCATAATCGCTGCCGCGGTCGTACGCCGAGAAGTTCCGGTAACCGCCCTCGGACCGGCTGCTATACAGGATTGCCAGCGAATTGTTTGCCGACCATCCGCTGCGATTGATCACCTCTTGAATCACTTCGGCAATGTCAGGGCTCTCGTACCAGGTGTCCGCCGACCAGGGCTGGTCCAGGTCCCAGTTGACTGATGCACCGGTCCTGGGCACAGAACCAATGTGGCGAGAGCTGTCAAAGGCGGCAGCATTGTTCACCGCTTCTGCCTGAATCATGCCATAAGCAACATCGGTCAACCGGCTGGTATGGGCTCGTATCTTCAAACTTGCACTGAGAATCCGGGTACCTTGTGAAATATTCACATTCCTAAAGACCATGCCGGACATGTAATAGGGCGGCTTCGCAAACGAAGAAGAGCCAACTCTCAGATAGTCCGTATCCAGGTTTTGAGCAGTGTCGCTGAAGGCATACCCGTCGTCTTCACTTGCGGCAACCTGGTATTCCACGGTCTCTTCGACAGGCTCGAATGGCTTTACCGTGAAGCTCCACACGTTGCCCTTGGCAACCGCTCCACCGGCATTATGCTCATCGATCCGCCAGTAGTACGTTGCGCCCGGGACCAGGCCGTCGGGATAAGGAGTTCCAGGCAGGCCGACAGTAAAGGACGTCTCGACCTGGTTGCGCCGGAATGTGCCGCCGCTTCCGGCCTCCACGGCAGCAGCACTATCGCCGAAGTACACATCGTGCGACTCGGCGGTCGGACTTGGCATCCAGGTGAGAATTACGTTCGGGTCCACGGAGGTGGCGCCATCGGGCGGGTTCGGTCCCCCGGCCAGCGTTGCCCAGCTCAGGCGTGGATAATCCGTACCTTCGGCAATAGACCATGTATCCTTGGTGCCATTGGCCGTCTCGCCCACGAAGTCCCAGCCGGCGTCGGTAAAAGTCTTTCTCGCCATCATAAAGGGCGTAGCTTTGCCCACGCCGCCGGCGCTGGTATTCTGGCCGGTGGTCTGAACGTCCCAGAAGCAATTAGCCACCGCATCGGGCGAACCCTTTCCCACGAGCCCGCCGGCAACGCTTTCTGCTGCTGAGACCGGCCCGGCGGCGTAGCAGTTGGAGATTTGGCCCGCATTCTCCCCCACAAGCCCGCCGGAGCCGTGAAACTCGTATGGTTCTGCTGAAACCGCTGCTATTGCGTAGCAATCAGACAATGTCCCGTCGTTAATTCCCACCAAGCCCCCTAATCCACCAATCCATGGACTGGATACACTTGCAGTTGACCAGGATGTAGTTACTGTGCCGCTATTCGATCCTATCAGTCCCCCGCCCCTATTACCGGCCGAAACCTGTCCGGTCACATAGCAGTTGGAGATTCGCCCCCCATTGTTTATGGCTGCAAGTCCCCCGACATCGTAGTTTCCCGCCACATAGACATCGACCAGGCCAAGGTTCTTCACCACGGCGCCGGCTGTGATGTCACCGAAAAGACCAACAGACTGTGCTAAATAACCCCACTGCGTGTGAGCCGGGTCGTACGTGAAGTTCGAGATCGTGTGTCTGTTGCCATCAAAGGAGCCTGCGAATGGGTAATAAAGGCCGATCCTGTTGAACTCCATATCTTTGTATGCGGAAAGGTCGATATCGCCTGTCAGGCGGAAATGTCTATTGCGCTCACAGGGGAAAAGCCCGATTGAATTAAGCTGCTCGGCGATGGAAATCAAGTATGGGTCGGCCGCTGTGCCGCTGCCCGGGAGGATATCCGAGAGTTGGCCTGTAATGGGTTGGCCGGGCTTGCCTTCCCACGCCAGCCGCGGATAATCCTTTCCCTCATCAATCGTCCAGACTCCTTCATTTCCGCATGCTCCCCACCCAAAGTAAGTTGCTGCCATTTTCATCTCAGCGGTGGTTCTGCCGTGTCCGCCCCAACTGAAGGCTTGTCCAGTAGTTTCAAAATCCCAGAAAGAACCGACAACAGCAGTCGCGCTTCCACACATCAGCCCTCCTCCACCTTGGTTCGCAGTCACCCATCCTGTTGCATAGCAGTTGTAGACCAGACCACCATAATCAGCTACCCCCACCAATCCGCCGGATGAATCTCCCGAGACCTCTGCCGTCGAATAACAATTGTATAGCCTACCACCGTGACGTCCTACCAGTCCGCCTACGCCATTCCGGCCTTGAACCCTTCCTGTCACATAGCAATTGGACACAAGGCAGAGCTGGCCACCTCCTATAGTACCTGCAAGCCCTCCGACGATATCGGTTCCTGATACATCTACGTTTATCAATCCAAGGTTTCTCACCCCGCGACTTATTGCGCCAAACAATCCCACATTCTCCAAGTTGGAATGGTATGTGAAGTTCGAGATTGTGTGCCCATCTCCATCAAAGTCTCCGTTGAAACACCGACCCGTATCAGTACCACTCGAACCATACACGTGGCCAATGGGAGTAAATGGGACATTTCTATACGCAGACAGGTCGATATCTGCTATTAATTTGAAGTACTTATAGAAGTCCCAGTCTTCTTCGTGCTTGCCGATATCGTAAAGCTGTTCCGGCGTCGCGATTAGGTACGGGTCTCCCAGCGCGCCGCTGCCGCCGCCATACTTGGCGTATGCGGGCAGCACGAAGAACAATAGGACAAGTGCCGGACAAAGTCTGAAGATTAGTGGATATATAGGCTTACTGTTTCTTACTGAGTTGGTTCTTTGCGCATTCATACTCGTGCCTCCTGTTCAAATAGGTTATTTGATGAAATGCCCTACGACTCACTTGGCCATCATAATAAGCGATTTATCGGACGAAAGTCAAGTCTTTTCTTAGTGGAAGCTCAGAATTTTTCTGAGCTTCTTGTCAAGAAATCCTGCGCGAAGCGCAATTGGATGTTTACCGCATTTGGATCGGCCCCATGAAATGCGCGCATTTTCTGCCCATGCAGCCTCCAGTGGGCGGGATCACTCGTAGAGGACGGGATTCTTTCGCCAGTCTTTGTCGGCGTCGTGGCGGTATTGGGTGACGCGGGGGCGGCGCTCTCGCAGGCGGACGGACTCGATGCCGAGGTAGTGGCCGCCGGAGGTGGGGTTCTTCCCTACACACTCCAGACGCAGCTTGTACGTGCCCGGGTCGGGCCAGAAGTCCAGCAGGTGATATTCGCGCGTTGCGGCCTCCTTGCTGTAGAGGTCCATGACCTCGCCTAACTTGACGCCGTCCAGATACGCCTGGTATCTGCCGTAATCATAAGAGCGGGTCATCACCAGCAAGAGCCGCTGCGGCTCCTTCTTCTGGACCTCGAACGGGATCTCGATCCAGGCGTTCTCCTGCCCATCCGGCTTGTAAAACAGGTGCCCATCGGGGTAGATATCCAGATTCTGCGCTACGGCTTGGCCCTGGCCGTGATATTTCTGGTCTGTAAACTCCCGTGCCGCGATGATCCGGTCCAGGGAAGGCAGCGTACGCTCGCGGGCGTGCGGCGCGCGGGCCTCGAACGTGGGCGTGCCGGTCTGATACCAGAACGCCACGCTGGAGTAATCATCTTCGCGTTCGTTCCAACTATTCGACTCGTACTTTGGATTCTCATCGGGCGACATCCAGCCGTAGTGCTCGAATGTCACCTTGATCCCCTTGTTGAAAACGAGCGGGTCTGTGACGTGCCATCGGTAGGCGCTGGTATGCCCGCCGACGATGCCCCATTGATCGAAGTACGGCACACCGAAGTACGGCGTGCCGGTCGTCTTGAGCCCCCACGCCGAAAGAAAGTAATCTTCCGTCCCGGTGCCCCAGATGGAGGCGTTCTGCTCGCCGTCGATGTAGATTTTCTCATCGCCCTCGCCGAACCAGGCGGGGCTGCGCGTCCGCACGCTCAGGACGGTGCCGACGTAATGCCCCTTACCCTGCGTCTCCAGGACGACATAATCCTTTCCCGTCTGCACGGGATATTCCTGCCGGTATTGGGCGTAGAAGTACGGCGTGTCCTTGCTGATCTGCTCTTTCTTGACCCAGTCGATATTGTAGTAGAGCAGGCTGATGGGTTTGTCAGCCTCGTTGAGGACTTCCACTCTCGCGGACTTGCGGAAGGGTATATGCCAGAAGCAATTGTACGAGTCCGCGTCCTCCACGATGACGGGCAGACTGATGACCTCGCTGCGTTTGCCGAAGCTGTTGGCGAAGAAATCACCCACGGGGGCCTCGACCGCCGGGCGCTCGCTGCCGTCCCAATACATGCGAAGCAGCATTTCCTGATGATTGGACGAGCCGTTCTTCGCCCAGGGGTGCGGCTCAGGTCCCAGGAACGTCATCCAGATATGGGTGATGACTCCGGGGCCTTGTGCGTCCAGCAGGATTTTTCGCTGCCCCGGCGGGACGCTGCTGTTGTCGCGATTGCTGTTCGGGTCGGGCCGGCCGTTCGGGTCGGACTTGCCGTCCGGCCCGATCTTGTGTGTCGAGGTGGCGCGCATGCTCCGCCCTTCGTGCGGATTTGCCAGCTCCGCCATGAAGTCGGCGAGACCGACCCCGCAACACAAAAGACAAAGCCAGAGGCCGGCTACAATTGAGATACGATTAGATATGCTCATTCGGCGGTCGCTGTGATTCATACCTCAGCTCCATGGATGGGCGGGAGACGCGACGTATATGTGCATCGCCTACGACCATCCCCAAAGCCTGCGGCTTTGAGGATGCCACCCGCTTTCTATCAATCCTACTGGGTGGCAGCCTCATCCCGATAGTGGTTATCGGGATGGGGATGGCTCTTCCCTGGCATAACCGCGTACCACCCACCCATACACACATTGTGGTTTCAGTCGATTTTCTTGCCGGTGACGGGCCGGCTGCCCCGGGCGCTCACGAACTCGCCCTTGAGGCTCTTGCCGTCCACCTTGCCTTTGAACTCCATCGTGACCTGCTGGTCGTTGAACGTCCGGGTGATCTTGAAGCTGATCTGATCGCCTTCGACCTTCAAATCCGTGACGGGCGTTTCCGTGTCGCGGGACGTGTACGTCGCGGTCATGTCGTCCTTGATCTTCAGTGTATTCGTGCGCGTGCCGCCCTGCGAGGACTCCGAGGTCAGCTCCCACGTTCCGGCTACCGCCGAAGCCGTAGCGGCCGCCAGTTTCTTGCCGGCGATCTCGCTGGTGCCCCTTTCGGAGGTCGTCTGGCCCTTGAGGGCGTCGCCGTCCAGCGTGCCTTTGAAATCCAGCTTGAAGGTCTGGTCCCCGAAGCCCATCTCGATGGCAAACGTCACCTGGTTGCCTTCGAGCTTGAGGTCCTTGACGGGAATCTCGCCGCCGAAGGATTCATACCGGCCGCTCAGGTCGCCGTTGACCGTCAACATGCTCGTGCGAGTCCCTCTTTCGGAGGTGCTTGTCAGCTCCCACTTTCCGACGAGTGCCGCTCCGATGCGATTACCTTTGGCCGCCATCTCGCCCCGCTCGCTCTTGAAGGCTCCGGCCAGCTCGTTGCCCTTGACCGTGCCTTCGAAGGTCGATTCAAACGTGCGCTCGTTGAATGTGCTCTTGCGGGCGAAGGTGAGCCGGCCATCCTGGAATTTGACGTTGGAGATTTCGGTCCCGCCGCGTTCGCTCACCCACTTGCCGTCCAGCGCGCCGTCCGGCTGGGCGGAGATGACCAGCTTGCCGGTGACATCCCGCTCGCCCATACGGTAGCTAATGTCCCACTGGCCGAGTGCGGGACATATCGGCTTCTTCCGGGCCCCGTTGGCGGCGAATTCTCCGCGGTCGCTTGAGAGCAGGCCCGTGAGCTTGCCGTCCTTCAGGGTTCCATCATAGTTCATCGTGAACTCCTGGTCCCCGAACCTGACGGTGCGAACGAACGTGAGCTTTCCGTCCTGGAACTTGACGTTGGACAGCTCGTTCGAGCCCCACTTGCCCGCGAGCGTGCCGTCCGCCTGTTTCGAAATGGACAGCGTGGCGAAGCTCTGCCGGCCGCCGAAATCCATCGTCATTTCCCACTCCCCCGTGATGTCCTGCGCCGCCACAAGCGACGTTTGCGCCAACAGCAGCAGACAGATAACAGCAGCAGCCTTGGCCCAGGTTTTGTGAATTTGCATCTGACTCATGACAAGCCTCCTAAAAAATGTACTTCTTACTACAACACCGTCTGGCTACACGCCTTACCGCCCACCGCCATAAGATTACAGCCAAGCGGCGCAAAAGCCAACTGTTTTTTCAAAAAAACTGCGTGCATCAAGGAGTGGGAATTTGCATCCGCAGGCGCCGCAGAACTCGCGGAGAGCACGAGGTATCTTCATTCCGGGCGTTTTCTGCGAGGTCTGCGCTCTCGGCAGTTGACGGTGCTGCGAAAAGGCGGGGCCAGGCTCACTGTTTTGTTGAGACGTATTCGTAGAGACCTTCGACCACGGACGGCTCAGCCTCTTCGAAGAATACGCCGCGTCCCGGCCCCTGGCTGCCGGACTCATACGCATGAAGAGCGGCTATCGAAGCCTTGACGGCAAATCGGCGTTCGATTTCCCGGATGGGTATGATGTTCATGGTGAGTTTTTCGCCGACTCTCCGGAGGCAATCTTTGCTGTAAACACCTCGAAAGCTCAGACTCTCGCCCTGACAACGGCACGCCGGCCCACCAGGCCCGACACATTCGATGCTCACTCTGCCGTCGTCGTGTTTGAGCCGGCGGAATACCCGGCCGTGACAGATTCCGTTATGTGCCGCGTCCTCAAGAGGGGATAGCACTCCCGAGCAAAGCTCATTGTATATCCTCGGATTTGAGCTGATCAGCCCCTGCGGCTGCTGCTTGAGAGATTCTTCCAACAGGCTGCGCAGCGACTGCATCTCCAGCCAGAACACGCGATGCTCCAGCCTGCTCAGGATGTCCAGGAAGCTCATGCCAAAATGTTCAGGAAAGCGGAACGCCCGCCCGGCGCTTTCATCGAAGATGATTCGACAAATCTCACGCTGCTGCTTCCAATCCAATTGCAGAAGCATTTCAGCGATGCTCCTGGCAATCTCGTGCTCGTTCTCGTCGCCGGCCATAATCTCGCCGACAATATCCTGTATGCGGCCTGCGTGTGCTTTGCCCGCGTGCTCGATAGCACGTTTCAACGCACCCGTCATATCTTTTCGCAATTGCCCGCCGGAATCCGCCTTCAGCGACGGGTCAAATACATCCGTCAGCAGCCGCAAAAAGCTCCTGTACGTTTCCCGGCACCTGTCCGGTCCGTACAGCGACAAGCGCGACATCACTTGTCCGAACAGCGGGTAGTTTCCGTTATCGCTCACGGATTTCAGAATCTCTGTGAGATACTGGCGGATTCTGTCGGCGGCTGTAGCCCGCCGGGAGTCTCTCATCGCATCCATTTCATTGAGCAGCCGGCTCAGGCTGCCCTGCTGCTGCTCGGGATCGAGAATGCCTGCCACCATAGGGAGGCTCACATCCGGCCAGGTCGCAACAATCGCTCCCAATCGCTCCGTTTGCCTTTCAGCCTTCCCCCTGGGCCTGCGACGTCCTTTGTTCAATGCCCAGAAAACAACCGCCGTCGGCAGAAAGTAATAAGCCAAGGGTCTTACACTCTTCCAGGTCGGCTTCATCCGTCTGATGACAAACGCCAACATCTCGAAAGCCAACAGCACACCGAGTCCGGCCGCCAGCTTCAGTATGGGCTTCTCGAAGAAGTATATACTCGCCAAGAGCGGAACGGTTGTTAAGTTAGTCAATATTACCATCGCCAAATGGCGAGCGAAATATTTACTATTTTCACTTCTCGTGCTCATTTCGTCTTCCCTGAAATACCTGCCACTGACCAAATCTATGTCTGAACACGCACCCCAGCCCGAATTACGGCGTAAAAACTCCGCGCGCATCGAGCCAAAATGCCCTATTATCGGTACATCGACAAGACGGGCCGTGTCAGCACAGAAAATTCGCGGACAAAATCAAAAAAAAGCCGATAACAGTCCCAAGAATCGCCATGAAAAGCCCGGAATTGTGGGAAAAGGCACGACGGAAGCCTCGCAGGGACGAGCGTGCCTGCCGCCCAAATCGACGAGGTTGAAACATGTTGACAAGTTCGGCAAATTGGCGTTTAATCTTTCACAAGGTACGAGTATGAACGAATACGTTCGGCAAATAAAGCAAGCGGTAGTGCCAATTCTCCGGCGCTATGGGGTGAGCAAGGCCGCCCTTTTTGGCTCGATCGTGAAAAACCGCATGCGGCCTGATAGCGATATCGACATGTTGGTCCAGATCGACCAAGACATCAGCCTGCTCGACTTCGTGGGATTGAAGATCGAACTCGAGGAAGCCCTAAACCGGAACGTGGACCTGGTCGAATATGACACAATCAAGCCTTTGATTCGTGAACACATTCTCAAGGAACAGGAAATGATCCTATGACCAGAGACGTGCGATTGTACATCGCCGATATCCTCGATCTCAAAAGTCCGCCGTAGCCCATTTGAGAGCGCGTCAGATCAAATGAAGAAACTCTGGGTGAATGTTATTCCGTACAGCAAGGAAATCGCCATCGCGGCGCTGGAGAGCGGGGCCGAGGCGGTGGTGCTGCCGGACGGGGATAGTGACAAGGTCCGGCCGTTCGGCAGAATCAGGACGGTCGAGGCCGGCGGCGACCTCAAGCCCGGCGTGGATGTCGAGTTCATCGATATCGCCGGCAAGCAGGACGAGGACAAAGCGGCGGCCGCGCCCGTCGGAAAAATTGTTGTCCTGAGAATGCTGGACTGGACGATTATACCCATAGAGAATCTGCTCGCCCGCCGGGGCGGGAATATCATGGTGCAGGTCGAGAACAGCGCGCAGGCCAAATTGATGGTCGAGATACTTGAAAAAGGCGTCGATGGCGTGGTACTGAAGACGCGCGACGTGAACGAGATTAAAAGGACGGCGGAGGTCATTCAAGGCGTCAGCGAGAAGATCGCCCTTGTAACCGCCACCGTCAGCGCCGCGAGGCAACTGGGCATGGGCGACCGGGCCTGCCTCGATACCTGCACGCAAATGGCCTTGGGCGAAGGGATGCTCGTCGGCAACACCGCGTCGGGCTTTTTTCTCGTACATTCCGAATCCATTGATAATCCATACGTGGCGTCCCGTCCGTTCCGCGTCAACGCCGGGGCCGTGCACGCCTATACTTTGACGCCGGGCGGCAAGACCAAGTACTTGGCCGACCTGAAAGCCGGCGACGAGGTGATGATTGTGGATTTTCAGGGCAAGAGTCAAACCGCCTATCTGGGCCGGAACAAAATCGAGAAAAGGCCGATGATGCTCGTCGAGGCCGAGGCGGAGGGTCAGCCGATCAGCCTGGTTTTGCAGAACGCCGAGACGATTCGCCTGGTCAGTCCCGACGGCAAGGCGGTGTCCGTGACGGCGTTGAAGCCGGGCGACAAGGTCCTGGGCCACATCGAGAAGGCCGGCAGGCATTTCGGCATGCAGGTCGATGAGACCCTCATAGAAAGGTAGAGGCATGGTTTGGCCGGAAGATTTGTTCAGCATAATCCTGGCCGTAATTTTCGGGGCGGCAATCGGGGTCGAGAGGGAAATCAGCGGCAAGGCCGCCGGGCTGCGAACAAACGTCCTGATATGCCTTGGCGCAGCAGTCTTCACCATCATCTCCAGGCAGATGGCGGTCGGTACCGCCGAGGGTTCGGTTACAAGAATCGCGGCCCAAATCGTGACCGGCGTGGGCTTCCTGGGCGCCGGCGCCATCATCCAGGACCAGGGCGGCGTGCATGGCCTGACAACGGCGGCCACGATCTGGCTGGTCGCCAGTATCGGAACAGCCTGCGGAGCGCACCTCTATTACCTGGCCGCCATAGCCACCGTTGCTGCACTTATTGTCCTGGCGGTTCTTGGAAAACTGGCTAAGCCCCTGGAACGCTACGGGGCAAGACACAAGCTCAGAAACCCGCCCCGCCAGCCGGATTGAATGGGCCGCCGATACACTCGGCCGGGAACGGGCCTTAAACTGACCGCTAAACTTCCGCCGCTGTGCCACAATAGCCTCCTTTCTGACGCTACCATACCACAGCCACACTATCTTATCCACCGGTCTGAAAAAGTGGGAGTATTACAGTTCAGTAGCTGCTCGGTCGGGCTGGTCCTGCGAAAGATGCTCATAGTGTGATCCCTCGGTGCTCGTGAGCCCTAACGCTACGGCTGAGTTTCGGGGGAGCCGCGCAGCGGGTCACCCGTAAACTCCAGCCGATGGTTAGTTGCTTTTGTATTCTGCTTCACGATCCTTCCTCCGGGCAAGCTCCCTCGTATAGCGGAGTCCCAATGTTGAGGAGCGCTCTGTTGCCCATTCTGTAAGTCTCGTCATCCCGGCAGGTGGTGAGTTCACATAGAGGAGATTGGCCATCAACCCCGTGATCTCCTCCCTCGTGATCATCACATCGCCAACTAGCTTGCCGATGACCCATCCCACGGCATATCCGACCGCAGGTGGAACCGAAATGATTGGGCGCTTCTTGCCGATGATTTCGCCAACAGTCTCGACGAGACCTCGGTACGTGAAGGTTTCTGGTCCGATGGCTTCAATCACGCGGTTCTTGCGGTCTCTTCCCTGCTGCACAGCTATTTCGGCGAGGTCGTCCACGTAGATCGGCTGGAGCTTGTATTGGCCGTCGCCGAAGACGCCAAATAGCGGGAGGTGGCGCAAGGCCCACGCGATGTTGTTCACCAGGATGTCCTCCTTACCGAATAGCACCGTTGGCCGTAGGATTGCATGGGATAGGCCGCTCTCCACAAGTGCGCGTTCAAGGCGTGCTTTCCCGCTGAAGTACTCAAGTGGCGAGTCCTCTGACGGATTCGTGATGCTCACATGAACGACGCGCTCAACTCCCGCCGCCTTTGCGGCATCGAAAAGAGTCATGGTGTTCCGCACGGCGTCTGCGTGCATAAAGCTCCGGTGGTTGAAACGCACCCAGTACGTGTTGTAGAGGACAGACACGCCGCGGAGCGATTCCGTGAGCCGCTGGGGTTCGTCGAAATGGAAGGGAATGGCGCGTAATCGGCCACCAAAGGGATTCCTGCGGTGGGTGGAGTTCGTGAGGGTCACGACGGCTTTGCCCTCCGCGAGAAGTCGCCCGGCGATGTACTTCCCAGAGTAGCCAAATGCGCCGGTTACTGCGTGTATGTTCTCTGATTTCATATCTGCAACTAACAATGGTTATATGGTTTCTTCATAACACCTTTGGGCCGCGAATTCGCGGCCTAACACCCCAGCGCTTAAATCGGCATAAGCCTTGTGAATACAGGCCGTTAAGGCGTCTGCAACGCTTAGGATGGGGTGATATATGGTTTCTGCATAACACACCTGCGATTCTCCTCTATAGCTCGTCCACGGGACTCTTGACGCCAATACCAGCATCCTGTCACGAACCTTCGGCACAATACATCTCTGCTTCAAACAATGGCATAGTATCTTACTGCGCCCCGCAATTGTCAAGCCGGGATTTCCCCTCTCATAGACTTTTTTCTCAAGCCGGGTTTGGCGGCGGACGGGTTTTGTGCGGAAATCCCAAAGGACGTGGTCGAACGAAGAAGTAAAACCATGTTTGAAGAGCTTGATCGGCCGGCGTTTTGGTTTGACGCCGCCGGAGGGGTCTTGTAGAATTTATGCCGTCTATTTGTTTTGATGGTTCCTGGTCGGCCTGCCCGCCTCTTGCCCGCCATACGTAAGGCGGGTAAATCTGGCGGGCCGGCGTCGATTGAGGAAGAAATAGAGCTGATTATTCTGGAGGTCAGAACAATGCAATTCGGCAGAAGCAAAGACGGCGGCAAATATCGATGGTTGAAGTACGTGTTTCCAATCGCGGGTCTGGCGTCGCTGATATGGTTTTTGATCCGGGTGATCCCCAAGCCCTCGCGGGCGCTCTATCCGTGCCAGCGGGTGGCTTTTCCATTGGCTTCGGGCTTTGTGGCCTGGCTCCTGGCGCTCGGTGCGTCGGCGGCGGCCTTCAGGAAGGCCAAGGTCAGCTTCTCTCGCCGGCGGTACCTCATGGGTCTGGCATGTGTCGCTCTGAGCGTCGGCGCCCTGTGGATAACCCTGAGCGCGACCGGCGAGAAGTCCGCCTTAGCTCAGCCGCAGCCTGCCAATGAGCCGATAGGCACGGCCAAAGGTATTCATCCCGGCCGCGTCGTCTGGGTGCATGACCCGCAGGCCACGGATTGGGAAGGGCCCGGGCAGGGACATCCGTGGCAAGCAGAGCACACCGACCGCGAGCATGTCCAAAAGATGATGTCCAGGGCGATTTGTGAGCTGACCGGAGCGGGCAGTGACGCGGCGGCGTGGGACGCATTGTTCAGGCATCTCAATAAAGCTCGCGGCAAAGGCGACGCCGGGTACAAGCCGGGCGAGAAGATTGCCGTCAAGGTGAATTTTGTCGGCTTTATCTTCACGCACGGCGGAGTCAACGCCGAAACCTACAAGCTGGAGAGCACGATGGACTATATGAATACGTCGCCGCAGATGCTCGTCGCGCTGCTGCACCAGCTTGTCGGTACAGTCGGCGTCAAGCCGGCGGACATCAGCATCTGCGACAGCCTGGCGTATTTCGCCAACGAGTACTACGACATCATCCACAAGGAGTTTCCGGATGTTCAGTGCCTGGATCGCGGTGGCAAGTTCGGCCGAATCAAGATGATAGAGTCTTCGGTTCCGCTCTACTGGAGCTCTAACCCGAGCGGCTTCAAGCAGGACTATGTCCCCGTCTCTTTTGCCGAGGCCGAATACCTGATCAACTTCGCCAACCTCAAGGCCCATACCGGCGCCGGCGTGACGCTCTGCGCGAAGAACCATTACGGCTCGCTCATTCGCTGGCCGGCCGAAAAAGGGTACTTCGACCTCCATCAGGCCGGTTTTGCCAAACAGACCGGAATATACAGGAACTTGGTGGACCTGATGGGACATTCGCACACCGGCGGCAAGACCGTGTTGTATCTGCTTGACGGCCTGTACTGCGGGATCCATCCGGTGGATATGGAAAAGGGGCCGAGGCGGTGGAAATCGCCGCCCTTCAACGGCGACTGGACGTCGAGTCTCCTGGCTTCGCAGGACCCGGTGGCCATTGACTCGGTCGGCTTCGATTTTCTCTATGCCGAATACGAGGACCATCCGCGAAAGGTCGGCGTCGATGATTATTTGCACGAGGCCGCGCTGGCGGATAATCCGCCTTCGGGGACGTTCTATGACCCCGACCATGCCGGCAGCCAAAAGAGATTAGCCAGCCTCGGCGTGCACGAGCACTGGAACAACCCGCAGGAGAAGAAATACTCCCGCAACCTGGGGAGGGGTAAGGGCATCGAACTGGTCGCCGTGACCCCGGCGGGCGAGGATAAGGCCGGCCCGCCAGAGGTGAGGCGGGCAAGCATCATCGCGCCGGGGGCGAAAGTGGAAAAGCTTGCCGACGGTTTTTCGTTTACCGAAGGCCCGGCGGTGGACGCCGAGGGAAACGTCTTCTTCACCGACCAGCCGAACAACCGGATTCACAAATGGTCGGTGGACGGCAAATTGTCAACCTGGCACGAGAGTCCGGGCAGGGCCAACGGCCTTTACTTCGACAAACGCGGCAACCTGCTGGCCTGTGCGGACCTCGACAACGAGCTGTGGTCGATTGACGCCAACGGCAAGGCGACCGTGCTCGTCAAGGACTACAAGGGCAAGAAACTCAACGGCCCCAATGACCTGTGGATCGCCCCCGATGGCGGCATCTACTTCACCGACCCGCTCTACAAAAGGCCCTACTGGACCCGCGATCCGGCGATGCAGCAGGACGGCCAGCACGTCTATTACCTGGCGCCCGACCGCAAGACGCTGATACGGGTGACCGAGGACCTGGTGCAGCCCAACGGCATTATCGGGACGCCCGACGGCAAATATCTCTACGTCGCCGATATCGGGGGCAAGAAAACCTACAAGTACCGCACGAACGCCGATGGGACGCTGTCCGAAAAGACGCTCTTTTGCTCGATGGGCTCGGACGGCATGACCATCGACAATGAGGGCAACGTTTATCTGACGGGAAAAGGTGTCACGGTCTTCAACCCGGCGGGCGAGCAGATCGAGCAGATTCCCATCGACGCCGGCTGGACGGCCAACGTCACCTTCGGCGGCAAAGACCGGCACACGCTCTTTATCACCGCCCAAAAGTCACTCTACGGCCTGCGCATGCGGGTCAAGGGCGTGCAGTAGGCAACGGGAAAGTCCCGTGAGGGACACCTTACGGTGGGACGCCGATGAGCGACCCTGAGAAGCGAAACAGTAACCAGGCGGGCGAAGACGGCCAGCCTCCGGCGGCCGGCCCTGATGGTTCCGCTGTCCGCCCGGGCGGCCGGATCGGGCGGTTTCAGATCGAGCGGGAATTAGGGCGAGGGGGCATGGGCGTCGTGTACCTGGCGCGAGACCCGACGCTTGACCGCCCCGTGGCCATCAAGAGCCTTCCGCCCGACATGATGAGCGACGCGGCGACCCGGTCCCGGCTCAAACGCGAGGCCAAAGTCCTGGCGTCGTTGAATCATCCGAACATCGCCGCGATCTATGAAGAGCTTGAGCAGCCTGAGGCCGGCGGGTACCTCGTTCTCGAATACGTCCCCGGCCAGACGTTGGCCGAGCGAATCGCCTGGGGCCGATTGACGCTCGAAGAAGCGCTGCCCATCGCGCTGCAGATCGCCGAAGCGGTCTCGGCGGCGCACGGCAAGGGGGTGATCCACCGGGACCTGAAGCCCGGCAACATCAAGATCGACGACGAGGGCCTCGTCAAGGTGCTGGACTTTGGCATCGCCAAGACCGTCGAGGCCGGTGTCTGCGACGAGGACAGCACCATCACCCTGCCCGGCCGCATCATCGGAACACCCAGCTACATGAGCCCCGAACAGGCGCGGGGCAAGACCATCGATCACCGCAGCGATATCTGGTCGTTCGGCTGTGTGCTGTACGAGATGCTGACGGGCCAGCCCCCCTTCAAGGGCGAAACAAGCTCCGACACGCTCGCCGGCATCCTGGAGACCGAGCCCGACTGGCGCCAGCTTCCGGAGAGCACGCCCGCCAACGTTCGAGTCCTGCTGCGGCGCTGCCTGGAAAAGGACGCACGCCGGCGCCTTCACGACATTGCGGACGCGGCGATTGAGATCAATGAGACCTTGAACCAGCCGGCGGTTGCCCCGCCGATGACGACGGCCTCTCTGGAGGCCGCGCGCGTGCCGGGCTGGAAGAAACTCATGGCGGTGGGTATTGTCTGTCTGATTCTGGGTATGGTTCTGGGCGTGGCCGGCATCGTGGGCCGCTTGCCTTCCGGCCTGCCGCACGAGGAAGCGTCCCGGAGCTTTGTCATCCATCCGCAGACGAGCCTTGCGATGGAGGCATTGTGGCACCATGCCCTGGCGCTTGCCCCCGACGGTAAGCGCCTGGCCTACGTCGAGGAGGATCGAGACAGAAGAAGACGCATCTACGTCCGCGAGATGGACGAGTTCAAGGCCAGGCCGCTGGCAGGGACGGAAGGTGCGATCAGCCCGTTCTTCTCGCCCGACGGCCGGTGGGTGGGCTATGTGGACCATTTCCAACGCAAGCTCAAGAAGGTGTCCATCAAAGGCGGCGAGCCTATCGTTTTGGGCGAGTGCCTGGAATTCCGCGGCGGAAGCTGGGGCGCCGACGGCGCCATCATTTTCACGCCGGTCACCGACACGGGCCTCTGGCGAATCTCGGACTCCGGGCAGGGCCTCTCGCAGTTGACGGCGCCGGACCCGAACGCGGGCGAGCACGGCCACTACTGGCCGCAGATCTTGCCCGGCGGAAAGTACGTGCTCTTCACCAGCGTCCGTGAAGGCGGCCTCGACGAGTGGCAGTTCGAGCTGTATTCGCTCCAGACGGGCGAACGCCGCGTTCTGTTCAAAGGCGGCTCGTATGCCCGATACGTCTCGAGCGGCCATCTGCTCTATGGCCGCAGAGAGACAGTATATGCTGTGCCTTTCGACATCGAGAGCCTTATCGTTGGCGGCCCTCATGTTCCGGTCCTCAAGGACGTGACGACGCCGGGCAGCAGCTCGGCCCAGTTTGCCGTTGCCGAGGACGGCTCGCTGGCCTACATCCCCGTGGCGACGCGCGGCACCGAGCTGACGCCGGTCTGGGTGGATAAAGAGGGTCAGACCCTGCTGCTGGCCGCATCGCCTCGCAATTATCATTCCGTCAGTATCTCGCCCGATGGGATGTTCGTGGCCTTCAGCATCGCCGATGCGGACGGCTCCGACCTCTGGATATACGACGTGATGCGGAAAATCTTGAAGCCGCTGACTTCCGACGGAGCCAGCTCCAATCCGGTCTGGACGCCGGATGGCCGGCGCATCATCTACTCGTCGTTCAGCAAGCTGTTTTGGCAAAACGCGGACGGCGGCGGCGAGGCGGAGCGGCTCGAAGCCATCGACGATTTTCGGCTTCCGACGTCCTGCTCGCCGGACGGCCAGAAGCTGCTGGTTGTGACCAGTGACCCGGAGCGTTTCAAGCTCGACCAGGATATCTGGATCATCCAGTTGGCCGGCGAGGCAAAGGGTCAGGCCGTGTCCTTCGCCCGCCGGAACAATAACCAAAGACACGCCGTGTGGTCGCCCGACGGCCGGTGGGTGGCCTACAGCTCCGAGGAGTCGGGCAGTTGGGAGATTTACGCCGAGCCGTATCCCGGGCCGGGCCCGAAGACCATGATCTCCAACCAGGGCGGCATCCAGCCGGTCTGGTCTCGCGACGGCAAGGAATTGTACTACCTCAACGGCGGCAAGGTGCTGGCCGCAGCCGTTGAAACCGAGCCGCAGCTCAGGGTCGTCGGCTCGCGGGAGCTGTTCGAAGGGCGATATGTCAGTTGTCTGTCGTGCCAAACTTATGACGTGGGGCCGGACGGGCGATTCCTGATGATCCAGGACCCGCAGGAGCCGGCGCCCGCCGGTATCAACGTCGTGCTCAACTGGTTCGAAGAGCTCAAGCGTCTCATGCAGCCGGCGAAGCAATAGCGGCGGCGTGCGATAGAAACTATTTGCGCAGGTCTGAGAGCAGGATATTGTGTTCAGCGGACCTCCAGCCCGCAAAGTAAGGGAAGGCACAAATGTACGGGAAACAATACGTCATAGCGGCGGCACTTTTGACTGGGGCCTCGTGCGGTTTCGCAGCGCCGCCCGTCGCGGCGGAGTTGGTGGAGGTCAAGAAGATTTGGGACCAGGGGCCGCACAATGCCTTCACCGACCTTGCGCGCTGGAACGACAGTTTTTACTGCGCGTTTCGCGAGGGCAGAGGCCACGTTTCGACCGACGGCAAGATTCGGATACTCCAATCCAGGGACACGGATACCTGGGCGCCGGCGGCGTTGGTTTCGCTGGAAGGCTGCGACCTGCGCGATGCGCATTTGTCCGTGACGCCGGATGGCCGGCTGATGTTAGTCGGTGGAGTTGCCCCGCGTAAACAGGACAATCAATCGGCCCCGACCGGCACGTTCGTCAGTTTCTCAAGTGACGGCAGGCAATGGTCCGAGCCGCGAATTGTCGTCGAGCCGGGACGATGGCTCTGGTGCGTGACCTGGAATAAAGGCAGGGCCTACGGCGTTTCCTACACGGCCGGCAAAGGCGACGACCGCTATCTCGATCTGCTGGTCAGTGACGATGGGATTCACTACGAGCCGCACGTACCCCGGCTGTTCGAGCAGGGCTATCCGACGGAAGTGACGCTGCGCTTCGATGCAGACGGAACGTGTTATGCCCTTGTCCGCCGCGACCGTCGGGAGAACGGTCCAAGCAGCGCGTTGCTTGGCGTAAGTCAGCCGGACTACAAGCAGTGGTATTGGAAAGACCTCGGCACAGATTTCAACGGCTTCGGCGGCCCCAATTTCATCCAAATACCCGGCGCGTATTGGCTGGCCGCCGGCCGAATGCACGACGGCGGCGCGCACACGGCCCTATGCTGCATCGATGTCCGGAACGGAACCATGACCAGACTGGTCAAGCTGCCCAGCGGCGGCGACACAAGCTATCCCGGCTTAGTCTGGCACAACAACCTGCTGTACATGAGCTACTACTCCAGCCACGAAGCCAAAACCAGCATCTACTTAGCCAAGCTGAAAATCCAACCAGTGCAGGCAGTCGAGACGGCTTTATCTGCTCCGGCAAAATCCTTCTTGAGCGCGGAGCAGATACTTGCCGCTTGGGAGAGCACTTACGGAAATATAAAGACGATGCGCGTTTCGTACAGGAGTATATTGGTTGATCATCAGCCGCCTGTTAACAAGCTGGACGAACCTTCTCCTGTCAAATACATGCACGTCGAAAGAGTCGAGCAAGATGATCATTTTCACGTGCGTCATTCCACTGCCAAGAGCGGATTCGATGAGCCGGCCAGCATTAGCGAGGCTGCTTTTGACGGCATGGTCACCAGAGAATACACGCCCGATAGGAAACGTGGCTCGGTAGTTCGAGGGTTGATAGGCAGGAATACCGAGACGATGAATGACTTGAAGGATTATATGCTTTTGCGCAGAAGCCTGGTGGGTGGGAGAAATGCGTCCGGGACTTATCTGATAGAGGACCCGAACTCAAAACCGCAGTTGAGTCGAACGCTGGACTATGCGATAGAACATTCCACAGCATCGGTGCGCCCCAATCTCGAATCTGCTGGCGGGCAGTCTTGTCACGTCGTCGAGACTACACTTTCAGGAAAACGCAATGGGGCGGCCCAGCAAATCAAGCAGGTGTTTTGGCTGGCCCACGACAAGAGCATGTGCCTGATGAAATACCAGTGGTTTTGGGATGATAAGCTCGACCGGGAAATTGAGGTCAAACGGATCGCTCTGGCCGAGATAGACGGCACTGCCATCTGGTATCCTCAAAAGGCTTACAAGACTATCTACGGTCAGGAATTTGGCACGACACGACGTGAGTTGACAGTGACGGAATTTGTACCCAATGTCAAGGTGGACGAGAACACCTTTCGATTCGATTTTCCAAAAGGAACGGACGTGGTCGATAGGGTGCGGGGCATTTCAGGTGTTGACCTGCCCAGAGAACCGGAGTCACTTGTAGGCGAAGCTTTGCCGACGATGAAAAACCTCGGCCTGAAGTTAGATGATGACCAGACCAAAGGCAAGATTATGCTCGTCTGCTTCTTCGATATGAACCAGCGGCCGTCGCGGAATTGTATGACACAGCTTGCCAAGCAGGCGGGGCAATTGAGAGAAAAAGGCGTAACCGTCGTTGCTGTGCAGGCATCGAAAGTCGATGAGACCACACTCGCCGAATGGGTCAAGAATTCCAACATCGCGTTTCCCGTCGGAATGGTTCAGGGCGATGAAGCCAAAACCCGTTCCACCTGGGGCGTCAAATCTCTCCCCTGGCTGGTTCTAACGGACAAGGAACACATCGTCCGGGTCGAAGGCTTCGCGGTGGGTGAAATCGATGACAAAATCAGGCAGATTTCAGAAGCGAAGGGAGACTAAGATGAACAGGAGATGGAAACGCCTTGCTCTGGCTGCTATCGGCATTATCATGCTGGCAAATGTTCAGGCCGGTGTCGGAGTGATAGAGGGCGATCTTGCACTTCTGAAAGTAATTGCTGACGGCTACGAGGCGAATTTGGCAAAGCTCGCGACTTGGGCGGGAGAGGCGAGCATCGTTTCTTCTGTATCGAATGAAACCGGACAAGGCGCGATGCGCCGGCAGGAGAAATACAAGGCCGAGTTTCTGCTCAACCGGGAGCTGGATGCGGTCAGATGGAAGTGGTTCTGTCTGGAGGAGTTTGATCCCAAGACAGGACAATGGCATAGCTCCGACGTAAAGCCAACGTTTGGCCTGACCAAAGGCGATTGCGACTACGTCTTGACCTTTCAGGGCCGTGCAGTGCAAGAGGCACCCAGAGGTCTGAACATCTATCGAAGAGACGGATGGCCCGACCACTTTGAAGGCGTCGGTTTTGATCCTCTACACATTTTGGCAAAGGAAATTTATCCAGACGTTGTTGGGCAACTACGATACTATCATCGGTTAGGGGACACAATGAAGTCGAACGGAAGTATTACGCGAGAAGGAGATATTGTTACTCTTCGGACTGGCGGCAATTATGAGGGTTACGGGAAAATCGTAACGCGGTTCGTTTTTGATTTGTCAAAGGGTTGTTGTCTGCGGGAGTTTTTCACCTCAAGCGCCAGAAGCCAAACTCACTGGGAATTGGACTACGAGAAGATCGCAGGTGTTTTTGTCATGAAGAGTGTTTCCCACGTCCATAAGGACAAGCACACGACATCTGAAAGAAAGGCTACACTAACCAGCAGCATGGTGAATGACCCTACAGGCCAAGCTGAATTCCTGCTCACAACGCTGGGCCTGAGACCCGGCGACAGAATACGCGACACAAGAACCAGCATGGTGTATATCTTCGGCGAAAAGGGAGCGACGGAGGCGGATATGCCGCCTAAGATACTTGCATCGCTCGTCAACAAAGCGCTGCCTGACTTTGAGGGCCTCCAGATTGAATTGGCCGCAGGCCAATCGAAAGACAAAATGATGCTTATCTGCTTTTTCGACATAGACCAGCGGCCGTCACGGAATTGTATCCAGAGGCTCGCCGGGCAGGCGGAGCAGTTGAAAGAAAAAGGCGTAACCATCGTCGCGGTCCAGGCTTCGAAAGTTGATGAAAATACGCTGAATGAATGGGTGAAAAAGAACAGCATTCCTTTCCCGGTCGGCGCGGTGCAGGGCGATGAAGAACAAATCCGCTTCACCTGGGGCGTGCAATCGCTTCCGTGGCTGATTTTGACGGGTCGTGATCATGTTGTTACCGGCGAGGGGTTCGGGCTTGGCGAACTCGATGATAAACTAAAACAGGCTGGCAATAGGAAATGAGGCGGGAATGGTTATAATCGTAAGTTGTGGATTGGAAAGCTGAGCTTGTGTGTGAAAGGAGAATCCCATGAATGCGAAATGGTGTGGTCTGATGGCGCTGCTTATAGTGGCGGCCGGTTGGAGCGCTGCGGAGGCGGGCGTGGTTGCTGAGGGAGCGAAGGTGGAAAAACTGGCCGGAGGGTTTGAGTTTACCGAAGGGCCGGCGGCGGATGCTCAGGGCAATGTCTTCTTTTCGGATATTCCCAACAATCGCATCCACAAGTGGTCGCTGGAGGGCAAGCTCTCGACGTTCCGCGAGAACTCCGGCGGCGCCAACGGCCTGTACTTCGATAAAAACGGCAACCTTCTGGCCTGTGAAGGCGGCGGCCGACAATTAGTGTCTATCGACCCGAAAGGCAATGTCACAATCTTGGCGGACAAGTACGAAGGCAAGCGTTTCAACAGCCTCAACGACCTGTGGATCGACCCTAAGGGCGGCGTCTATTTCACCGACCCGCGCTACGGAAACAGAGACGGCATGGAGCAGGACGGCGAGCACGTCTATTATCTCTCGCCCGACCGCAAGAAGCTCGCCCGCGTCATCAATGACCTGGTCAGGCCGAACGGCGTCATTGGTACGCCCGACGGCAAGACGCTCTACGTCGCCGACAACGGCGACAACAAGACGTTCGTTTATAAGGTCAACGAGGACGGCACACTGGCTGGCAAGAGGCTCTTTGCCCCGGAAGGCTCCGACGGCATGACCATCGACAACGAAGGCAGCGTCTATCTGACGACGAAGGTCGTGGCGGTCTATAACAAGGACGGCCAGAAAATCGAGTCGATCTCGGTCCCCGAGCAGCCCGCCAATGTCACCTTCGGCGGCAGAGACAATCAGACGCTCTTTATCACGGCCCGAACCTCGCTGTACGCTGTCAAGACGCGGGTCAAAGGAGCCGGACAGCAACAGGCCGGGCCGCTCTCCAAATACGAGCAGGACATTATCAAGACCAGCGCCGGCGACCTGAAGATCACCTTCATCGCGCACGCAACGCTCATGTTCGCCTTTGGCGGCAAAACCATTCACGTGGACCCGGTCGGCGCAGAAGCTGACTACGCCGGGATGCCCAAGGCCGACCTAATTCTGATCACCCACGAGCACGGCGACCACCTCGACCCCGCAGCCATAAAGACCCTGCAAAAAGCAGGAACGGAACTGATATTGACCAAGGCTTGCTCAAAAACAGTGGCCGGAGGGATTGTCATGGGCAACGGCGACGTCAAGACAGTCACTGGCCTGAAAATCGAGGCCGTGCCTGCGTATAATATTGTGCACGAGCGGTCGCGTGGAAATCCCTTCCACCCCAAGGGCCAGGGCAACGGCTATGTGATCACGTTCGGCGATAAACGGGTCTATGTGGCCGGCGACACGGAGAACATTCCGGAGATGAAACAGCTCAAGGGCATCGACGTCGCCTTCTTGCCGATGAATCTGCCCTACACGATGACGCCGGAGATGGTCGCCGATGCGGCCAGGGTATTTCAGCCGAAGATTCTGTACCCCTATCACTACGGCCAGACGGACCCCAGCACGCTCGTCAGTCTATTGAAGGACTCAAAGGATATCGAGCTTCGTATTCGCAACATGAGATGATCGAAGCCTGCGCAACCTGGTAGAGCGTACCGCGTCGTCAACTTCCTCGACAGTTGTGCCATCAGGTTGTACAATGCTGCGGAGGTTGTGAAAGGAACGGCGTATGGCAAGGGTGAACGGACATCTGAATCGGCGCGATGTTCTGAATGATTACCAGAAGAACGACAAAGGCCTGATGCACACCGCCGCTAATTTCACGCGCGAGGCCGTCCTGAATTACAACATGTTCCACCTGGCCCAGGAGATTTATCCCGACCTTGGTGTGATCGACGGCTTCGAGGCGATGGAGGGCGACGGCCCGACCAGCGGGACGCCCGTCGAGGCGCGGATCGCGATGGCGAGCCTCGACCCGCTGGCGCTGGACACCTTAGCGACCAAGCTGATGGGATTCGACCCGACGCAAATCATGTATCTGGCGAGCATGGCCGAAGCGGGGATGGGCCAGGGCGACCTGAGCAAGGTCGAAGTTCTCGGCACGCCGCCGGAGCAGTGCCAGTTCCACTTCAAGCCGCACAAGAAGCTCATCGAGCCTTACGGCCTGACGTCGTAGCTGGTGACAGCCCCGCCGTGATGACAGCGAACATGCGGCGGTTTTCTGCGGATTCTTGTCAGCCGGACTTGAAGCCAAAGGCGCGAATCGGATTGGTCTCGGTGATCATGCGGATTGTTGCATCGTCCACGCCGGCGCCCCTGAGCTTGCGGATGAACGCGTCGATCAGGTACGCATAGGGTTTTTGCGTTCCGCCGTTCGGCTGGCCCGGCTGATACCATCCGGCGTCGTGCGAGAGCAAAATGCGGTCCGCGTAGCCGGCGGCGAGCAGCTCTTTGATGGCGGCGATGAACGTCGGGTCCTGATTCGGGTTCCAGCCCAAGGAATCGAGCTCAATGAAGACCCCGCGGGCCGCCAATTGGCGGTGCAGGCTGCGGTTGCTTTCATTCTGGGCATGTACCCAGATAAACCGGATCGCCGGGCTGATGGACTGAAGGATATCGGCTTGCCTGACGGCGTTGCTGCCCATCGTCGTGTGGCTGGCTATCGCGGCCCCCGTCTCTCGCGCTGCGCGACCGGCGGCCCGAAGGAACTTCTCCTCCAGTGCAGTCATCGGGCCGCTGCCGGTGGCGATCTTAATGAAGCCGGCCTTGATCCCTGTGCCCTCGATGCCGTCGCGAATCTCGGCTATAAAAAGCGCGGTCAATTCATCCTCGGTCATGCTCTGGTGCTCCGGCGGCGCGAAATTCGCCCGGCCATAAACGCCCGTCGGCACCACGACGGGCAGTCCCGATGCCTCGGCCACCTGGGCGATGACCGAGACGTTCCGCCCCACGCCGATACTGCTGCACTCGAACAGAACGCCCACGCCTTTGCGATGTGCGTCCGCCAGCAGCGGCGCCATGACCCGCACGACGTCCGCCGGGTCCGCCTGGCCGTAGCCGGGCGCGGTCGGACCTCGAAGGTCGGTGAAGATATGTTCGTGGGGCAGCACGATGCCAAGCCCCTCGGCGACAACCGGGCCGGCAGTTGTAGCAAACCACCATGGGGAATAGGACTTGCTGGCCTCGGCTGTGCCACCGTAGGCGCCCATATTGATTCTGCCGCCGTTTGGCTCAGGCTCATCGCCAACCGGGCTATTCGGATCGCCGGCGTCGATACATGGGCTCGTCACATCGTCTATCACCCAGCTCTCGCTGACCGGGTCCCACCGCCCCGCCTGGGATTTCAAATGATAGTCCCCATCCACCCACACCGCATTCGGGTCGTCCGGCTCAACCACGATATTCGGATCGCTCACATCGGCCCAGCGACCCGCGTCTGCAAACAGCGGATCGGCGTCGATGTTGCCTACCCCCAGCCAGCCGCCTTGAACGTCGCTATAAGACATAGCGGTGTTGCCTGTGACTTGCGCCAAGGTATTACTCCACAGGATACAATTGCAGAGTGTAGAGCCTCCATCCCAAGAGTTATACACTCCGCCGACATCAACGGCCGAGTTCCCGACGAAGGTACAGTTGTTCAACGTTGCGCTGCTTTCGGAGTTGTACATCCCACCACCTTCATAGACGGCTACGTTCCCGCTGAAGGCGGAGTTGTTCAGCGTCGGACTACTGTCCCAAAGGTTCCCCATACCCCCTCCGCCATTTGCCCGATTCCCAGTAAAGGTGCAGTTCGTTAGGATAGGATTACTTTTGAAGGTAGTTGACACTCCCCCACCAGTGTTTGCGGAATTCTTATTGAACGTGCAGTTGAAAATCGTCGGACTGCAGAGATTCAAATTGCACATCCCGCCACCCTTACCATCATACGCCACGTTCTCGTTGAAAGTGCAGTTCATCACGTTCGGATTACTGTTTTCTTCGTTGAATATTCCGCCGCCATCCTCCTCTGCCAGATTCCTGCTGAATATACAATCGGTCAGTGTGGGGTCGCAGTCCCACAAATTGTGTATCGCGGCACCGCTCCGCGCTGAGTTTCCACTGAACATACACTTGGATAGAACTGGACTGCCATTGAAGAAATTCTTCATCCCGCCACCGCTTCTTGCCTTGTTACCGCTGAAGGTGCAGTTGGTTAAGGTGGGCCTGCTTTCCCAGTTATACATTCCACCACCATCCCACAACGCTAAGTTGCCGTTAAATCTACAATTGATTAGGTTCGGATTGCTGTTGCCTTTGTTGTACATCCCGCCGCCATCCCAATCTGCCGAGTTGCCGCTGACAATGCAGTTGGTCAGCGTTGGACTGCCGGAGTCATTGTACATCCCGGCGCCTCGGTCGTAAGGAGATGGGCCATCGGCGTTGCCGCCAGTGATCGTGAAACCGTCCAATACCGCTGTGTCATCGGTGCCGTTGCTGGTAACGACGTTGTAGCTATTCTCCGCCCGGGTGGGTTCCGACCTTAAAGTACGAAGATCGCTCACCGGTAGGTCATCGCCATTCAAGTCGCCGCTCAGGGTGGTTTCGTATGGCTCAACATCTCTGGCATTGGGGTCGGGCTGGCCGAGACCGGCATAGCCGCCTCGGATGGCCACTCCGTTCTTGAGCTGGAAGGTCTCGGCCCGGCCCAGATTCGGCCTCTTGCTCAAGACGAATTGGTCGGGTTTATAGACCCCCTGAGCGACCCAAATCTCGTCCCCAGCCGAGGCGACCATGAGGGCGTCCCGAAGGTAATTGTAGGCGTTAGCCCAGCTTGAGCCGTCATTGGCTCCGGCGGCATCGTCGTTCACGTAGATGGTCTTGCCGCAGGCAAACGGGCAGCACATCACCGCGAGCAGCATCGAAGGGATTACCCGCAGAATTCGTGAGTTTCTCGCCGCCGTCATTTTCAGTCCTCCAGCCCCGGCCTCGGAACATCCAATACGATGAATCAGCGTCATTCCTTCGCTTCGCTCAAGGACAGGTCTGAGCGGAGCGCAGCACCTTGAGAGTCCAGTAATCGCACTGCTTTTTCTGTGCCGACTATCAGGTAGTATAGCAGATGAGCACCGTCGCTGTCAAGTGCGGGAGTGCGAAAACGGTAATCGCTGACGTGGACGCGCGAGCAGGAGAGTCTCAATCAGAAATTAGTGCAAAATGCGCGGAACAAAGAGCTGTCGGCATCGCCGGGAAAACGGCCGCGACCCAACTGCATCGGGCGGCGGGCCCTTGAGCCGGCCTGGCGTCACCACGTGACACCTGCCTGCTGTGAGTAAGCCCTGAGAATGTCCGGCCACGTTGTGATCCCTTCAATGCGCCGCTGCGCCCGCGCTGCCCTTTGTCACCTCGTCCTTGAGCAAGGACAAGACTTTCTCGGGCTCCAGGTCCTCCTGGCATCGCAGCGCTCGAAGGGCCTTTTCTCTAACCCTGGCCAAAGAAAACATACCTAATTCCGACTGGGCGTTTTGCTCTGCTATATTTTTCTCAACGTCCGAAATTTCGTCGATCCCAGACGTGGAATCTTTTGAGTCCGAGAACGGCGAGGCGGAATCCGATTGTGCTTGCCACAGGGCGGCCCAGACGTCGCCCCACAGCGCATCGAAACCGCTGTTGATCGCTTCGGCCTGCTCCTGCAGGCTCTCGGCCAGATTCTTGTGCGAAAAGCGACCGTCGGCGATTTGCTCAAACAGCTCGTTCATCGCAGCCACTTTCTCTTTGACGGCCGCGATGAAATCGCTCATCATCTCAGCCCGTGTGGCCGTGGGATCGGCGTTGCCAATATTTTCGCGGGCGTTGGATATTTCCGCGCGGTGCGCATTTCGGATCGTCGCCTCGGCGGCGTCCGCGGTTCTGATCGAGGGTCCTGCTTTGATGGAATCCGAGAGTCCATACTGAGCCGGGTACGTTCCCTCCGCGCCACCATAAACCGAATTTGCTATTCTCCCGAGTTCATTCATCGCTCCAGTCTCCGTTTCTTCTGAGGCGCCGAGATTTCCGGTCACCCCTCCAACCGGCTCGGCAAGTAAAATATATGAAAGACGGTAGGCGAAGGCAAAAAAAGAGGCAGGATTTTCCTCGGTTGTGCGTAGGGTTTGCCTTGCGGTATTTCTCGCCGGCCCTGCTGTGTGTGCGCGTTCGCTTTTTTTCGGACCGCTTCGAAAAGGCGCAGGCCGAGTCCTTCTCACGGCCAAAAAGCGGCCACCGCGACCGTGGACCAGATGATGATACCGAGCGCGAGCTTGGTTGTGATGCCGAAGAATTCGCCCAGCCCGGCGCCGACGGCGTAGCGAACGCTGTGCTCCATCTTCCTGCCGCGAGAAAATTCCAATCCCCACACGCCAAGCCCCGCTCCCGCACATGCGCCCATGAGGGTCCCGATGAAGGGAATGGGGATCATAAACGTGCCTAAAATGGCGCCGGCGACCGCGCCAAAGAGGGCGGCAATTGACCCGGGCCAGCTCGCGCCTGATTTCCTGGCTCCGACCATGCCAGCGGTCAGTTCGAGCAGCTCACCCACGGCCGCCAGCGCCACGACAGCAACCAGCGTATAAATGGAAAAAACGCCGCTCTCCCACCGCCACCATGCGAAAAAGCACGTCGATATGGCCATCAGCCAGTTGCCCGGCAGCCCGAAGACGGTCAGACCAAGCCAGGCCGTATTGAAGACGATTAGTACGATCAGCCAAACATAAACCATGAGCAGATTCTATAGGCGCCAGGCGAAAACGCAACACCAAAAAACGATTACCGTCCCGCGGACTGCTTGTCTTCGGCAGCGAGCTCGCGGCCGAGCTGCAAAGCGGCAAATCCGACAGAGCTCAGCAGGCAGGCAATCAGGCGGGCGGGTTCAATATCCGATATCCAATACCGAATGTCGAATTCGCAAGACATCGAGAGTGGATGATTTCTTCGAGTCTTAGTGCCTTCGTGGCTAATTCAAAACCGTCTTCGTCCGCGTGAGTCCGCCATGCGTTAGGCGGATCGATCCGTGTCTAACTACCATTCTCTGTGGCTGTTAATTTGGGTAAAATGGACGAATTTTTTTAACGAATGGTGCTGGTAGCTAAAAGCGAAAATGGAAATTTTGAAAAGAATTTTTATTCCCTTGCCTGCAACGACTTACGGCAAAAATGCTTCCTACATTTTTGTAGATTTTTTAATGAATTGTGCAGGTAGGAGCAATTATGGGGGGCCGTTTTTCGGCTTGGGCCGGAAAACGGAAATCCGAATACCTAAATCCAAAATCCAAGACGTTTCGGGCACTTACTTGGAGGCAGTGGCTAATCCCCTGATGTCCTGATTACCTACGACCTGATCCTCTGATCACCTGATTACCTAATCGCTAATTCTCTCATCACCTAATTGACTCAAACCGTGTCGAAGAAAAGCGTCAAGTTCGCTGTGAGAATTCCCGCCTGGCTGGAGACGCCGGCCGTATGGGCTGTGCTCTTGTATCGCCGGCTGCGCTACGGCTACGCCTTCAGGAAAATCCCGCTGACGCAAGGCAAATTCGCGATGGTCGATCCCGAAGATTACCAGCGGCTGGCCAAATACAAATGGCATCTGGTCAGAAGCCCGACCGGCGCGTATGCCGCTCGCTGGCAGCGCCTCGCAGCCGCGAACAGTCGAAGAAGAATTTGGATGCATCACGAGGTGATTCACGTCCTCGCCGGCATGGTCTGCGACCACATCAACCACAACGGCCTGGACAATCGAGAGGCGAATCTCCGCCCCGCCACCGTCTCGCAAAATCTGTGCAACCGCCCGAAAAAGAAAGCGAAAGCCCGCTCAAAATACAAGGGCCTTGAATGGGACAGAACGCAGCGAAAGTGGAAAGCGAGAATTCAGCGTCACGGCCGGAAAATATATCTCGGCTCATTCGCCAGCGAAATCGACGCCGCCCGCGCCTACGACGCCGCCGCCAAGAAATACCACAGAGACTTCGCAACACTCAACTTCCCCGATGTGGCAAACGACTCCCGCACACGTGCCATCTTGAGCGCAGCGCCCTGCTTGTCATCTTGAGCGCGTTCACTTGCCTGACTTGTCATCTTGAGCGCAGCGAAGCGGAGTCGAAAGATCCGGCCAGCGAAGGCGAGCAACGCCCATCTTTCCATTTATGAGCCTGCGTCGGGTGGAGCTCCTTCGACTTGAGCTCAGGCCGAAAGTTGCCCCACCTTAAACAATACCAACGGCTTTGATCGGTGGGCTACTCGTCTCGGCGAAGGTCCGAGCCGTAGCCGGGAAGCCCCCGTACCTTTTTCATTTGGCTACAAGATTATACTTTTCCGCGTGCTCAATGATGCTGAACGAGAGGTCCACGTCGAGGCTTGGCCAATATAAGTGCTCATCGTGCCACAATTCCACTTGAGTTATCTGCTGAACGCCTGCATTCTTGAACCAAGGAAACAACTCAAACAGCAAGAAGTATTCCTTGCCTTGAAATTTGGTATTTTGCTTGCGGAAGGGCGGGTTCGGCGGTAGTCTCTGGCGTTAGTCCGTCTGCCAACCGAGTCGGTCGATTTATTGATGGAAGGAGCCAGAAATGCTCAAAAAGCAAATCCATTTACCCATTCTCGCGTTCGCTTTGCTGTCCCTTGGCGGGCTGATTCTTCACCTTCGCATCCACCCGCCGGTGCTCGAAGGCAAACTCCGCGTTCTCTTCCTGATA
Organism: uncultured Pirellulales bacterium; assembly: GCA_964462945.1. Lineage (GTDB taxonomy): Bacteria > Planctomycetota > Phycisphaerae > Sedimentisphaerales > Anaerobacaceae. The sequence continues at coordinate 6,089 of CAYWZW010000033.1, read as the reverse complement.
CCGGCCGTCTTCACCGCCGCCGCAACGTTTATCCTGCCGTTCATGTTCAGCAGCAAGAGACTCTGCGCCTACGCGTACCTGATCAACCTGGCGGCGGTAATCACCGGGACGATCACCATGGCGTACTTCTCGTTTACACACTGGGAAGGCCCGGTGACGATTAGAACGGTTGTGTTCAGTTCCACCTTCCCCGATATCGTGATTCTTCTGGCGAAGCTGCCGCTTGCCCACAGTATCCTGCTCTATTGGCGAGCCAAGCCGCGTTGAGAAGAAAGATGCCGGGATGAAGCATCGACATGATGAACGGCAGATTCACAAAGACGCTGATCCGGACTTTACTGCTGCTTGGCCTTCCAGCGCTGCTTATCGCCCAGCTTTCTATCGCATGGTCCGGCTACGAGGGGCAGGCCGGTGTCATTGGCGCCGGGCCCGCGAGGCTTGTAGCCGCCGGTAAATCCGCCGCTCTCTTAGCTGCTACACTTGTCATGTTCCAGTTCGTGCTCAGCGCCAGGCTGAAAATTCTGGACAGACTCTTCGGCATCCACCGGCTGCTCCGTTTGCACTCGATCACCGGCCCGACGGCGGCTTTGCTGGCGTTCAGTCACCCGTTCCTGATATATGGCTCAAAGGTTTATGGCGGTCAGGAGACCCTCGCCGAGCTTTGGCCCCAATTGCTCGGCGGTGTCGTGCTTCTGATCCTGGCGATCATCGCGGCAACAACGCTCGGCCGCATCTTCCTCGAGCTGCCTTACGAAAAATGGAAACGAATCCATCAGCTCGCGTTTGTGACGGTTGTTCTGGTTGCGGTTCACGCGTTGGTTCTGGGCAGCGACCTCAAATCAGGCGGGCCGAGAATCCTGTTTCTGACCCTGCTTGTCTTCTACGCCGCGCTCTTTTGCCGGGTAAAGCTGGTCAAGCCGGCAACGCTCAAGTCGCACCCATTCAAAGTGAGTGACGTGACGCGGCTGAACCATGATACGTGGAACCTGAAACTCGAACCGACCGGCCGGAGTTTCAGCTATCTGCCGGGGCAATTTGCATTTCTCACTCTGTTTCGAACAGGAGAAAAACGAAGCGAACATCCTTTCACGATCTCCTCTTCGCCCCTGGACAAAGAGTGTATCACGTTCACGATCAAGGAATCGGGGGACTTCACGAACACGATTGGCCGGACAAGGCCGGGCGACTTGGCCCGTGTCGAAGCGCCGTTCGGCCGGTTCAGCTATCTGAAGCTCCCGGCCTTCGAGCGGCTCATTATGATTGCAGGCGGCGTGGGCATAACACCCATGTTAAGCTGCCTGCGCCATATCGCAAAGTCAGGCGTGGCCAAGCCATTGACGCTTATATGGGCGAACAAGACAAGAGATGACATATTCCTTGCGGATCAGTTAAACGATCTGAACGCCGCTTTGCCCAGCCTGACAATCCATCATGTCCTCTCGCGGCAGCCGGACTACGACGGTTTGACGGGACACCTCGACAAAACCCTCCTGCGTAAATTCATACCCAATCCGACTAAGAACACGCACGTGATGCTCTGCGGCCCCGTCGCCATGATGAAAAGTGTCAGAAGAGAACTTCGCAAAATAGGTATTCTTCGCTCCAGAATACACACCGAGAGATTCTCGTTTTAAGACCGGCGCTTCGAGCGGGCCACGCGGCTGATTTTGGGCAGCAGGTCGGTGCGGTGCTGCTCTCGCAGGAAATCGCCGACGAGCTTTTTGTTCCGGGGCTCATAGTATTGCAGGAGGGCCGCCTGGAGGCGTTTTTCTTTCCGGGATCGAGGGACGTGAATATTCTGGCCCGCCGGGTCCACGCCACAGACGTACATCGCCGTCGAGAGCGTCAGCGGGATAGGGACAAAATCCTGGACCTGCCGCGGCCGCCACGAGCGCGAGACTAAGTATTCGGTCAGTTTCAGCGCATCTTCGGGCCGGCAGCCCGGATGCGCGCTGATGAAGTACGGCACGAGATACGCCTGCTTTCCGGCCCGGCGGCACGCCTCGGCGAACTGCTGCTCGAATTCCTCGAAGACCTCAAACCGGGGCTTGCCCATCAGGCCCAGGACGTGGGAGCAATAATGCTCCGGGGCCACCTTCAGATGTCCCCCGACGAAATGCCGCACGAGCAGGTCGAGATACTCGCGGTTTTTCAGGGCCAGATCGTGGCGAATGCCGGAGGCCACGAAGACGTTGGTTCGCCTGGCCCCCCCGCCGCTCCAGCGGACAAACGCCTCCATCATCTTGATCATCGGCCCGTGATCGAAAGCGGCCCGTTTGCACAGCGATGGTGACATGCAACTGACCCTCGCGCAGGGCTGCTCCTGCGGGCATTCCATGCCGTACATGTTGGCGGACGGCCCGCCGACATCGACAATCGTGCCGCGAAATTGAGGATGCCGCCGGAGCACCTCCGCTTCGTGCAATAGCGACTCCAGCGACCGCGAGCGGATCTCTTTTCCCTGGTGACAGCTTATGGAGCAAAACGCACATCCGCCTAAGCAGCCCCGGTGCGTCGTAATGGAGAACTGCACCGGCGTCAGCGCCGGCACGCCCCCCTCCCGGTCGTAGCGCGGATGCCATCGCCGCGAGAACGGCAGATCGTACAGGGCGTCCAGCTCTTGCCCGCTCAGCGGCTCGCTGGGCGGCAGGACGACAAGCGTGCCGGGGTCCTGCTCCTGCACGACCGCCCGCCCACCCGGACGGGCCTGGGCCTCGTACTGCCGGTGTGCGTCCATAACGGTGTGAGTGTCCGCCTGCTGCTGCTCAAGTGACGGCAGCCGCACAGCCCCATCCGGGATAGCCGCCCCCTTGTGTGCGACGTACGCCGTGCCGGGGATGTCCGTCAGCTCGTGGATCGATTGCCCCGCGTCCAGCCGCCGGGCGACCTCGGCGACGGCCCGCTCGGCCATGCCGTGCAGCAGCAGGTCCGCCTTGGCATCGACGAGCACCGAGCGCTTGAGTTTATCCTCGATGTAATCGTAGTGCACGAGCCGCCGCAGGCTCGCCTCCAGGCCGCCAAGGACAATCGGCACGTCGGGGTAGGCCTCGCGCGCCCTGGCCGAATAGACCAACAGCGGTCGACCCGGACGCAGGCCCACCGCGCCGCCGGGGCTATAGACGTCCTGTTTTCGACGATGGCCCAACGAGGCATAGTCGTTCAGGCGCGAATCGATGCAGCCGCTGGTGATGCCCCAGAACAGGCGGGGCGGCCCCAGAGCGCGGAACGGCTGGACGCTTCGCCAATCCGGCTGAGCGAGCACCGCGACGCGAAAGCCTGACTTTTCGAGCCATCGCCCGATCAGCGCCACGCCGAACGAGGGATGGTCCACGTAGGCGTCGGCGGTGACAAGGATGACATCGGCCTGGCTCCAGCCGCGCTGCCGAAGCTCCTCGAACGTGGTCGGCAGAAACTCGTATGTACCGGTTTTCCGTGCCGTCATGTGCGCATTATACCACAGCCGGCTCTGCTTTGTTCAGACGCGGGCCGGCGTGCGGCGGCGTGCTGAGGCGGCGGATGGACAGCATCAGGCGCCGACGAGCTTGTGGCGAAACAGGAAGAACACGGCCCCTAAGATGCACAGGCCAGCCCACAGATAGTCCAGGCGAAGCTGCTCTTTGAGGTAGAGCAGCGAGAACGGAACGAAGACCAACAATGTGACCACTTCCTGGATAATCTTGAGCTGGCCGACGCTCATGACCTGGTGGCCGATGCGGTTAGCGGGCACCTGGAGCAGGTACTCGAAAAACGCGATGCCCCAGCTTACGATCGCGGCGATGAACCAGCTCTTGTGCGAAAGGTTCTTCAAATGGCCGTACCAGGCAAACGTCATGAACATGTTACTGAAGCACAAGAGAATCACGGTTCTGAGAATTGTACGCATAAATGTTTCAACCCCGAAAATCAGAATTGCAGTAATCCGATGAGCACGTTGACCCTTTCTTATTTTGACAGCAATATCAAGAACACGCCGAGCAGAATGCCGCCCACCGCCGTCGTCTTGCTCGACAATCGCGCCTCGTTAAACAGCAGACCTCCCGCAAAAAGTGAAATCACAATATAGCCGCAGCGAAGCGTTGAAAGCATCGCAACGAGCGAGCCCCGGTAACTGAGCGCCTTGAAATAAAGAAAATCCGCCGCCACAAGCATAAGCCCGATCAGGACAATGCTCCATCGCCAGATAAACGGCGTATAGCGCTTCCTGCCCGGCCACCAGAAAAGCAGTACAAACACTCCCAGCACCGGCACAACATAGATCGAAAACCACGCCTGCACCGCCATCGGCGGATAAGCCATTCGCTGGATCAGGAACTTATCGTACATGGCGCTGGCGGCGCCAAGCATCGTCGCCAGGACGGTAAATGCAATCCATCTATTGTTATAAAAAAATATTCCCTCTTTGCCGCCGATTACCGAAAACCACCAATAGGAAACAACCATCACCCCAAATCCGGCATATTGCATAATTGTCGGGTGCTCGTGAAACATAATCAGCGCCCCCAGAAGCGTCCAGACGGGCCCGACCGCTCCCACCGGCGAAACAATCGAGATCGGCAGGTTCTTCAGTGCAAAATAGCTGAGCACCCACGCAACCGATACAATCACTGACTTGACGAGCAGATGGAGATGCCCGGCCCAGGTTATTGACGGCACGTAAAAGGCCGTCGCCAACACGTGCCCAGGCTCCGCCCGAGACAGCAGCACCGGCGGCAACATGACCAGGGCGCCGAAAACTGTCGATAGGAACAGCACCGGCAGCACGGCATTTTGCCGCAAGGCGTGCTTCTTGCTGACATCGTACATGCCTAAAAACACCGCTGAGACGATTCCCAGATATACCCACATACAGGCGCTACACCATCTCAGCAGTGAATATGCACTGAACTGCAAAAAATGAAAAAGAACCCAAGGCTCATATATTACAGCATCAACAACATACGAAAAGACCGGATTCTTCGTGAAGCCGGCCTTCGTAAATCCCAACGATAACTATACTCTTAACGGCCTGCGCTCCGGCAGGTCTTGTCTTAATCAAGCTGTATTTTATACAACCTCCTGCAAGGCTTGCAAGTATTTTCTGCCTTTCCCAATAAGACCAATAATTAGACCACAAACGAGGTTTTTCAGGCATAAAGTGAGACCTCCCGAAGAAAAGGGCGGTCTATCGCAAATTATACTTGAAGATGAAGAACATAGCATGTAAAATCATGTATATGTAGAATACATATAGATGTTTTATTGTTAAGGCGGCTAATATGTTTGAAGGCAGCAGGCTTGCGAAAAAATATAAGATAAAGAAGTGCAAATGCCCCAGCGGCAAGATGACCCGCTTCGTTGAACCGTGTGTATTATTTTTTTTGTCGCAACAGGATTCTTACGGATACGAGTTAATGGCAAAATTAGATAATTTCGGGTTTCCTAAAACCAATCCCGACCCTGCGATGGTGTACAGGACGCTTCGCTATCTGGAAAAAGAGGGATTTGTGGTATCGAAGTGGGACACCAAGGGAACTGGACCGGCAAAAAGAAATTATAGTTTGACGCAAAAAGGAATCGGCCTGCTTCATCTTTGGGCAGAGAGTATTGCTATGCGAAAACAGGTTTTAGAAAAATTCATAAAACAGTACAGACAGCGTTTCAAGAACCACAAGAGTATATTCTAAGCTTCAAAGTATGTAAGCCTGATAGGAAAAGCAATGTTTGCAAAACGATTATTAAGTGTTGGCTGGAAGATGGCACTGGTTTTATTAATAGCATTGTTTATTGTTTATCGCATCCATTTTGCTCCTCTACCGGTTGAATCCTGTGCCGTCAAGACAGGTCTGATTTCTGCAGAGGCTATGGGGACCGGAACGCTTGAAGCCCGCGTGCGTGCAACAATCAGTCCAAAAATTTCCGGGCGCATTGCGCAAGTCCTGGTTGACCAGGGGGACAAGGTAATCAAGGGACAAAAGCTCGTCCTTTTGGATGACGAGGATCTGCGGCAGCAAGTGGAAATAGCAAAAGCAGAACTGTCGGTTGCCCATGCCGGTGTGGAAAAGGCCGTTTCAGGAATAAAAAGTGCAGAAGCCACGGAAAAAGAAGCAAAG
>CAYWZW010000032.1:0-55665 GCA_964462945.1 uncultured Pirellulales bacterium | reverse complement strand
CCTAGTAGTCTGTAACAGTTGATATACAGGGTTAGACGTCTTCTTGCCGATATTGAAAATAAACGCATATCGGTAAGGAGACCTCCCATGAAGAAGTATGTGGTAGACTTGACAAGTGAAGAGCGAAAGCAGTTAGAGGGATTGATCAAGAAAGGCAAGGTGGCCGGCTACAAGATCCGCCACGCCCAGATGCTTTTGAAGGCGGACCAGGGTAAGGAAGGTCCTGTGTGGCCGGACCAGCGGATCGCCGAGGCGTTCGGAGCCCATCTGACGACCGTGGAATGCTTGCGAAAGCGGTGGGTGGAAGAAGGTCTGGAGGGCGCTTTAGAACGCCACAAGCGTCAAAATTACACTCGCAAGCTCGATGGGGATGCGGAAGCTCGGCTCATCGCTATAGCCTGCAGCAAGCCCCCTGCGGGGCGCAGCGAATGGACCTTACGGCTTCTGGCGGATCGGCTGGTCGAGTTGTCTGTGGTCGATAGCATCTCTCACATGACGGTCAGCCGGACACTGAAAAAAACGAGCTCAAACCCTGGCTGAGTGAGCAATGGTGTATTCCGCCCGAGGCGGATGGCGAATTCGTGGCCTGTATGGAGGATGTGCTTGAGGTGTACAAGAGGCCCTATGATCCCAAGTTTCCCAAGGTCTGTTTGGATGAGACCAACCGGCAATTGATCGCAGAAATGCGTCAGACGATTCGGGCCAAACCCGGTCAGCCCAAGCGAGAGGATTATGAGTATCATCGCCACGGCGTGGTCGATTTGTTCATGATGTTTGAGCCGTTAAGGGCTCGGCGGCACGTGAAAGTCACCGATCAACGCACGCGCAAGGACTTTGCCGAATGTATTCGAGACCTGGTGGATGGGCACTACCCGCAGGCCGAAAAGATTGTCCTGGTGCTGGATAATCTCAATACGCACACGACCGGATCGCTTTATGAAGCCTTTGAACCCGCTGAGGCGCGTCGCCTGGCGGATAAGTTGGAGATTCATTACACCCCCAAACACGGCAGTTGGCTCAACATGGCTGAAATCGAAATCGGTGTCCTCAGTCGCCAGTGTTTGTCTCAATATATTCCGACGAAGGGACAGATGATAGGTGAAGTGGCCGCTTGGGAGCAAAAACGCAATCAGGCTGATGCCACGGTGGATTGGCAATTCACAACTGCCGACGCTCGCGTAAAACTAAAGAGACTCTACCCAGTAATATAGGTGTTACAGACTACTAGACCAGAATGCCTCATCGACCTCAGCCATGCCAAGGGTAGCGAACGTATCCGACCGGTTGTGTTGGTCGACGACCTATTCAGGTGTGACGGAATTGAGGAAGTGCTACAAGATCCGCAGCTACGCTGCACTATTGTTGGCGCTTCGCGCACGAATGAGTATCGCCCCGGCATGCTGCGAAGCACGGCGAACGTTAAGAAACTGTTTCCACCAGGATTACAAAAGAAAGAGCGGTGGCCAGAACTAGGCAGACCAACACTGAATGAGCTTGATGCGCTCCGCAAGAAGCCCGAGTGCAAAAATCTTTCAGATGAAGATTGGTTACGTGTGACGACGATTCGGCACGGTAACGAGGTTCGTATCGCGCCACTGCTTGTCATTATGCTTCAGCTCTCAGCAGACGGCAAACCATTCGACGAAATCATAACACACTCAATCGAATTTCTCAGAAAGAACTACCCAGAAACCTGCGACGCGTTCCAAATCCTTTGCGCCTTTCACCAACATGGTCATCCAACTCCAACATGTGTTCTGCAGCGCTTGGCTAGAGGAGGTTCCGCCTATATAGCGCAGCTTCGGGAAGAACTAGTGAAAGGGCATGGTTGCGTGGGCTCCAAGGGCATCATCTTCTCTGGTGATTCTCACCTCTACGCCGAGTGTTGGGAAACTGGACACGAACTCATTGCCGAAGTTGCCAACAAGAAGGTATACGGGGATCTCACGGATCACTATGTGACAAACCTAATCCTTACCGCGGATCCGCGCGAGAACGAAGAATTTGTCTTTGTCAGTCACATTCTTCGAACGCTTACAGTCCGTGGTCGCCCCAGTTTTGTGGCCCAACTGCTGGCGCAGCACCCAAACAAGATTGAGCAGTTTGTCCGAGCGGACACATCTCAGCAGGCCGAGTGGGCAGTTATATTCGATAAGCTTGGCCAGATGCCACGCGTCCATGAATGCCTGGAAACCGTGAATCCAAAGAGCCCATTGCGTACCGTGTGGATGATCGAACTTGCTCTGAAGTATGGGCTTAAACCAAAGGCTCTCTCCTTAGCTGAGGGCTGGCTTTCTGGACATCCAGATGATTCTTTTGTTCGTACCAAATTCCTCGGGCTGATCGAGCGCCTCGGCACGGATGACGAGAAGAAGCAGGCGATCAAGACGAGCGGTGTGTGGCTAACTGAACACCCAGACGATTCCTCCGTCCGTACCCGGTTCCTCGGGCTGGTAGAGGGCTTCGGCACGGAGGACGAGAAGAAGCAGGCGATTGAGACGACCAGCGTGTGGCTAACTGAACACCCAGATAACGTCGACGTTCGTAAGAGATTCCTAAAAACCATAGAGCGGTTCGGTAGTACTGACCAAATCCAGAAAATGCTGCCATTAGTTAAGGAATGGCGAGCCAAGGACCCGTCGCTACAGTATCGATACGCTCGGCTTTTACTCCGCGTCGGCGATCCGCTTGGTGCCATCGTAGAATTCCGCGCGATACTGAAAACACAGCAGGATCATCAGATGGCATATCTCGGACTCGGAGATTCCCATAAGCACCTTGGTATGCAGGCCCGCTTTGGAGGCGACAACGACGCCACAAAACGCCATTTTGCAGAGGCGGAAAGGGCCTACCAAAAGGCACTTTTCTGGGCCAGGAGGAAGAGTGAAGGTACGGCGGTAATCCTGACACACTTGGGCTGGCTGCATATTGACCAAGAACGATGGAACGAAGCACGGAACTTCTTCAGAACCGCGAGAGATGAGGAGCCCGGTTATTTCGGCAACTATTGGGGCCTGGGGCGAGCCGAGAAGGGCTTGGGTAGGACTACCGAGGCGATAAAAGCCTTTGAAACGGCTCTGCAATTAGCTCCCCAAAACACAGATGCTCAGACGATCGCTGAAATTACAAAGGCGTTAGCCGGCCTCGCCTCTTCATAAAATCCACATTTGCTGATATGATAGACGACTATGGCGTTGCCGGTGGTTGCGATAATTGGTCGGCCGAATGTGGGTAAGAGCAGTCTGCTGAATGCGCTGGCGGGGGAGATGATCAGTATCGTCGAGCCGACCGCCGGCGTGACCAGAGACCGCGTGAGCACCATCATCGGCAGAGACGACCGCTACTTCGAGCTGGTCGATACCGGCGGATACGGGATCGTCGATTGCGACCAGCTCAGCAGCCATATCGAGCAGCAAATCCTCCGGGCGATCGAGCTGGCCGATCTGGTGGTGTTTATGGTCGATATTCGTGACGGCCTTGTGCCGTTAGATGAGAAAATCGCTCGGCTTCTGCGTAAGAACGACCTTGACGTTATCGGCGTTGCCAACAAAGCCGACACGGCGAAGATGTTCCCCGCCGCCGGCGAGTTTTCCAGGCTCGGCTTTGGTGAGTTCTTGTGCATCTCAGCGAAAAATAACCTCAACAAAGCCGTCCTGCTCGATATGGTCTTTGACAGACTCGTCGATGTGGCGTCGGACAGGCCGGCCGAGCCGGCCATGAAATTGGCGATTGTGGGCAAGCGAAACGCCGGCAAGAGCACGCTCGTAAACGCCATCGTCGGCTCCGATCGCGTCATCGTCAGCGAGACGCCGGGCACGACCAGAGACGCGATCGATGTGCGGTTCGAGAAAGACGGCAAGACGATCGTTGTGATCGACACGCCGGGGCTGAGAAAAAAGAGCAAGATCGCCGACAGCATTGAGTTCTACAGCTCCGTTCGCGCCGCTCGCTCGATTCAACGGGCTGACGTTGTGCTGCTGATGATAGACGCCGCCGTGCCGGTCTCGCAGGTCGATAAGAAGCTGGCCGCGTCCATCGCCGGCGAATACAAAAGCTGCATCATCGTTGTCAACAAATGGGACCTCGCCAAGCGGACGGCCAGTACCGGCGACTACCGGGAGTATTTAACCAAGCTGCTGCCCGGCTTGAAATATGCACCGATTGCTTTTACGACGGCAAGCGAGGCGAAAAACGTCCAGAGCGTTTTGGACTTGGCGGCGGAAATCTTCAAGCAGGCAACAACGTGGATACCGACGGCAAAATTAAACAAGGCTTTTGCAATGATCAAGGCGCGGCAAAGCGGCGCGGCAAGAAAAGGGACCGCTTTGCCGAAGATTTACTATGCTACGCAGGTGGCGGTCAACCCGATTACGATCCTTATGTTTGTAAACAAGCCCGAACTCTTCGACGACAACTATCGGCGATTTATGGTGAGCAGGTTACAGGAGATGCTGCCCATTGAGGAGGTGCCGATACGGTTGTTGGCACGCTTGAACAAAGGGGACGCACGGCAATCGCAGGGAAACCAGGATTGACACGGGCGCGGTCGGTATGGTAAGATAAGACCCGTATGATCTATTCTGTTGTATTGGTATCTATCGCCGTATTTGCTGTGGCTTATGCTGTCTATGGGCGATTTATAGCCCGGCAAATCGGTTTAGACAATAACCGCACAACACCCGCCCACGAGTTAAACGACGGCACTGATTTTGTTCCCGCCAAAGCTTCGTTGTTGCTGGGGCAGCATTTTTCAGCTATTGTGGCAGCGGCACCGATTGTGGGACCCATCCTTGCGGGTATGTTGTTTGGCTGGTTACCGGCTGCACTGTGGGTTGTCTTCGGCGCCGTCTTCATCGGTGGCGTTCACGACATGCTCGCGTTGACGGCTTCAATAAGACACAAAGCAGCCTCGATCGGCGAAATCGCCAAACGGCACATTCCGGGCAGGATGTACATTTTTTTCCTGATCTTCATCTGGATAGCTCTATTGTATGTGATTATCGCTTTCACAGACATTACCGCACAAACCTTCCGCACTGTCTCGCAAGACACGGCGTTTGGGCCGGCCGTGGCAGCGTCCTCCATTCTGTATTTGGGATTGGCGGTGGTTATGGGTGTGCTTCTATACCGGCTCAAGCTCAAACTTTGGATACTGACGGTGATTTTCCTGCCGCTGGTTCTGTTGGCGGTGTGGGTCGGGCCGCACTTGCCCGCACCGGTCCTTACTTTCCTGGCAAATGTCTCTGCAAAGCAATGGGACATCTGTCTGCTTATATATTGCCTAATAGCATCCATTATTCCGTTGTGGCTGCTGCTGCAGCCGCGAGGTTATTTGGGAGGATGGATGCTCTATCTGACCATCATTATTGGCCTGATGGGCTCTTTGTTCGGGGGCTTCAAGATCCAATACCCCGCCTGGAACATTTCGGGACTGCACAGCCTTTCCGGCGGCAAACTGCTTTTTCCTTTCCTCTTTATCACTATCGCGTGCGGCGCCTGTTCCGGCTTTCACGCTATCGTCTGCTCCGGCACAACTTCCAGACAGCTAAATAAAGAATCGGACGCCCGTCCGATTGGCTATGGAGCTATGCTTATGGAGGGCCTGGTTGCTATTTTGGCACTGGCCACCGTGATGATGATTCCCGCCGGGTCCAAAGAGCTTATGACAGAACCTAATCTCATTTACGCACAGGGCCTGGCTAAGTATCTGGGTTTGCTGGGAATAGGCTTCAATGTGGCTTTTCCTTTTGCGCTGCTGGCATTTTCCACGTTTGTTTATGACACGCTCGATGTCTCCACGCGTCTGGCCCGGTATATTTTGCAGGAATTGACCGGCTGGAAGGGATTCGTAGGCGGCTGTGTGGCGACATTGGCCAGTTTGGGAATCCCGCTGGTTTTCCTTCTGCTGACCGGAGAAAAAGCATATCTGGTGGCGTGGCCGATTTTTGGCACCAGCAATCAGATGCTTGCAAGCCTGACGCTGCTTGTCATATCGGTCTGGCTGATGCGCTGCGGTAAGAGCGCTGTTTACACTATCGTGCCGATGGTATTCATGCTGGTGACAACTGTTTGCGCCCTGGTTCTTCAGATCAAGCCTTTCGTTTTGTCATTTCGCGGCATCCTGTCCGGCGCTGCTGTTAAGCCTGAAGTTATAACCTCCGGTGTGTGCGGGGTAATTCTGCTGGTATTATGCGGCTTATCGGTTCTTACGGCGGTCAAGCCGTTACTGGTCAAGCCCGACGCCCAACGCCGTGTGCAAGATGTTCCGCCCGCGTAGCGCCATGCCATCGGAGAATGGAGGTCCTGACAGCTTTCGGGTTTGCCTGCGCTATGGATTGTCAGCCGAAGGCAGACGTATCAACTTGAATTGGGCGGCAACGGGCGGCTGGTCTAACATGATTTCATCAATGCGGCTGAATTCAGGAGGAAAATTGTAAATGAGCTCCCTTCTGATGGTTTCCGTGGACTTGGTGTCTCCATCGTCAATTTCTAATAGCACCTGGTAACTCATCTGCTCGTATGCCTGTTTCGCTTCCTCGGAGGCTCTTATTTTTATGGCCCCTATCACTTCATTCATATTGCCCACTTCCACCTTGTACTTCCCCTGCACGTTCGCGCTGAGTAAATATCCCAACGTGGCAGTGGTTATCGGGTAGCTCTTGAGGCGATCCTCCTGCGCTCGTATTTTGACTTTCACGACGGTCCTCGATTTGCGCCTCTGACCGTCGGGCAAGTCAATGTAGGGCGTCGCCTCAACAGGCGCTGCTCTTGCCTGCTCGATTTGGCGAGCCGTCAGCGTGACCCAGGCCGGTTCGTTTCGTCCCCAACCCTCGGGTACGAACATGCTGACGGTCGATGGTTCGATGCTCTCATGCTGCAGAGAGTTCCCGCCCGCATCAAGACATTGAACAGGCAGAGACTTCTCAAAGAGCTCAACCACTTTGACGGTAAGGTTAGCCGGCTTGCAGGATTCAACCGTGAGTCCAGACTGTCGCATCTGGGGGCTCCTTCTCAGGAACGCCCGAACGTCGAAATTGGGATATTCATTGGGCTCAACCATTCCCTCCTGCTCGGCATCAAGGAAGAATTCGAGATTGGGCGTGGTAGGCGGGCGATCTCTGATTTTTCGCCTTATTTCAGCTATTTTGGAGGCCGAACCTTTGAGCACAAGATTGTCAATGGCGATGGACGCTCTGCCGCCGATGCTCACCCAGTGTTTAGCCGTGGAATCGTCAATGATTATCATGGCCCCGGACACGGGAAATGTTTCGTCCAGTGCGAGATCCGCCCAGACCCAGATCAACAGCGTTAGAGATACCACAATCGCTATTTTGCTGAATTTTATTTTTCCTAACGTCATACTTCGCACTGCACATCCGGCGCGGCTTATGAGAGCGCGCTTGCAAGATGCTCTTTCAACGTGGCTCCATCCATGTTTCGGGTCAGCTTTCCATTCTCAGCAAGAGAGACTATGCCGGTTTCCTCACTCACCACCAGGCAGACGGCATCCGAGCCGGTCGTTATGCCTATAGCAGCACGATGGCGCGAACCAAGTCCGGCACGGCCGATACCGGCGGCCTCGGCCAGAGGCAACTGCACCCTTGCGGCGACTATTCTATCGCCTCGTATCAGAACGGCCATATCATGGAGGGCGGTGCCGGGCTGAAAAATCGTCTTGATCAACTCAGAGGTGACCCTGGCATCGATTCGAACACCGGTTTCTATGAATTCGCCGAGCGCCACTCGTTTTTCAATGACAATAATGGCCCCAATTCGGGCGGCGGAAAGCTCGATCACAGCGGTAACCAGCTCTTCTACCGCCCTCGATAGCTGCCGCGACGCGCTCGACCGGAAGTGACTCTGACCTATTCGCATCAAAGCTCTTCGGACCTCCGGCTGAAAGGCGGCAACCGCGATAATCAGAACCGCAATCAGGAAACCGTTATAGAGATACTGCAGGCGCTGCAATGGAAACTTGTTCACAACCAGCTTCAAGACCAGAAAGCCCACAATCAGAATGAATAGAACAGCGCGGAACAGCCGTTCGCCGCGAGTGCCTTCGAGAAAGTCCACCACCCAGTAAACCACCAGCCCGATGCTGATCAATTCGATGGCGACAAACCACCACTCTGGGCCGTAGCTCGCCACCCGCTTGACATAATCCGTAAGTGCATCCACAAATCAAATCCTTTTGTTTTCGTCGCACGCTCCGAGTGATGCGTGTTGCTCAAATACCGACGCAATACGGTGCAGCAATATAACATACACATAACGAACCTGCCTGCCGGCCGGCAGGTCACGGTATCCTTTTGTCGGTGAGTCTGCTGGGTCTATCGAGCAGCAGAACTTCGTCTATATCCGCCATCATCTCCTGCTGATTGATTCCGGCGACTCGATCATGCCTTCTGCAGCCTTCTGCGGCCGTCTCACCAGGTTGCTCATAGGAGCTGCAGCCACAGGGCAGGAAAACGAAAATCAGCAGGAAACCAGTCAAAATCACCTTACAAACAAGAACAGAAACGCTCTTCATCATTTCTCCTTTTCTTCTCGGTCAGCAGGTGTTTTGTCATCTCGGCAGCACGGCACACCCCTGATTACCCGCACATTATACAAGCCACCTGAGTTGCTGTCAACAGAAAAGCCCGCCTGCCCGGTCCCCAGTTCGCCCGGGGCAGATAGAACCCGGCCCGGCCGCAGGCGCTCGTGCAACAAGCAGGAGCCAGAAGATTCTACGTCCGGAAATGTGCCGCGAGAGACGACTTTCGCATTTTCTCAAAGAGCCATTACAGGTGTTGGCTATCATTTGTCACTCATAATAGGCCCGATGTTTGCCGATAAAGGGATTGCGGAGAGAGTCACGCAAGAGGCAGATGACGTGGATAGATCACGACAACCATGCACGTGCGAGGAAAAAGGTATGAAGAACAAGAAGTGGCTCAATGATTTGATGGCAATTCAAGGAAGCGCCGTTTCTTCCGGCCGTTTAATTACTTCCTCCCGAACCTGGCTGGAGGTAGCCGATGTGATGAGCAGGGATGTGGCTACGGTCTCGCCGGACGCGCTGGTGGTTTCGGTGGCCAAGGTCATGGCGGAGAAGAAGATTTCCTGTTTGGTCGTGATGGATCATGAGGATGTAGCAGGTATCTTGACCGAGACAGACGTGCTCAGAAGAGTCGTCAGAAACGGTAAGGATTTCTATCAGACAAAGCTGGAACAGATAATGTCTTCTCCTGTAGAGACCGTATCCTCCGATTTGTCCGTCCTTAACGCCAGTGAATTCATGGGCGAGAAGCGTATTAAACGGCTGCCTGTCATGGAGGAGGGCAAATTGGTCGGAATTGTGACGCAGACAGATTTGGTTCAAGCTTTGACGTCTTACGGCCTGTGGAAGGACGTTTCGGAGGTCATGAGCCTGAACGTGGCCGGTATTCAGAGCACGGCGAGCGTGGCAGAGGCGGCGAAGGTTATGACGTCTCAGGAGATATCCTGTATCGTGGTCCTGGATGGTGAGGAGGTGGCAGGGGTCCTGACGGAAAAAGACCTGCTTGGACGAGTCGTAGCCCTGCACAAAGACCCCGCTTGCGTCAAGATAGAGCACGTGATGTCCTCTCCCGTGGCAAGCATACCTTCCACATGTTCGATCTTCTGCGCCAACAGGATCATGGAGGAAATGAACGTTCGCAGGCTGGTCGTTATGAAGGATAAGCGCCTGTGCGGGATCGTCACTCAAACGGACATATTCATGGCCGTAAGAGGCAAGCTGCAAACCGAAGAAGAAAGGCACCTCGGATCACTGGAGGAGTCCAAAGACAATATCTACACAGCCGACTTAGACGGGCTGATAACCTATGTGAATCCGGCTTTTATGAAACTGTTGGAAGTTTCCGATCCGGCAGAGCTCATTGGCCGGCCTTTTCTGCCCGAAAGATTTTGGCTCGACCCGGAAGGAGGAAAACAGGTCCTGGAAGAGATAAAAAAAGGAAGTATCGAAAGCAGAGAGTTGGCTCTCAAGACCTTCAAAGGCAGGAAGATATACATTACTCTTTTCTGCGGTCTCACCAAAAACGTCCACGGCGAAATCAACGGAAGCCAGGGCGTAGTTTACGATATTACCCCCAAAAAGGAGATGGTCGCTCTAAGAGAGGCGGAAGAAGAATTGGAGAAACTAAACACCTACCTGAAAACAGCCGTCTGCGACCTGAAACGGGCGAACAAAGAACTTCAGGAGTTTGCACACATAGCGGCCCACGACCTGAAGACGCCGTTGCGGGCCATCGGCACTTTGGCCGACTGGATATCCATGGACTATGCCGACAAGTTTGATGAGCAAGGCAAAGAACAAGTTCGGCTGCTCGTGACAAAAGCAAGACAAATGACTGCACTGATCGACGACATCCTGCAATACTCCAGGCTCGGGCAAAGTGCCCAGAAAAACCAGCAAGTCAATCTGAACACGGTTCTGTCGGGAGTGATTGAGGAAATCGCCCCGCCGGAACATATCAAAATAACCGTCGAGAATGAGCTGCCCGCCATGATGTGTAGAAAGACGCATATCATACAGATTTTTCAAAACCTGCTTGGCAACGCCGTCAAGTACATGGACAAGCCTAAGGGACAAATCAGAGTCGGCTGTGTCGAGCAGGACGATTTCTGGAAATTCAGCGTCGCCGATAACGGACCGGGGATTGACGAGAAGTACTTCGATAAGATCTTCAAGATATTCCAGACGCTCGCGCCCCGAAAGGGCGTCGAGAGCACGGGCATCGGGCTTTCGATTGTCAAGAAGCTCGTCGAGCTGAACAAGGGCAGGGTCTGGGTGGAATCCGAGGTGGGCCGGGGCAGCACGTTCTTCTTCACACTGCCAAAGTAGTTCTTTGACACTGCGGCTGCGTCGGCGCATAATCGCAGTGAGGATAATTGCTATTGTGTTTGCAGAGCTCGTCGTTCAACGAAAAACCGCATGAATTCAAGGTGCGAGCCGTTACCGAGCTTTGGCGAGGTGATGCGGATCATCATGCGTACGTCGGTCCTCTCACAGCGTCGCAGTTGATCTGCCTTGCTGCAGCTGGAGTTTCAATTCTCGTGTTGTACCCCTCGCGCCGGCGCCCCCGGCCCGAAAAACGCGTAACGATGGACGATGGAGGATAGACGTCTCGTCCCTCGTCGCTCGTCCTTTCCGGCTGAGGATGGACGATGGAAGCCCCCATTTTAGTTTGACCGGGACTGTCAGTGGGGTTACACTTTCAGGGTGCACGCTGTCTTTGCACACAACAGGCTGGTTATTGAAGAGACGTCAACTCGGTCAATTTAGAATTACAGGAGGCCTTTATCATGGGCAAAAGAGAAATTCATCCGTCAGGCCACTCAATGCTTGTGTGGAATTGCCGGACTGATCGGCGCCAATTCTTGAAACGGGCTGCCTGCACAGCCGCCGGGGTGGCGGGTTTCCCGTACCTGGTCGCATCTTCGGCGCTGGGCAAGGCCGGCAACGTCGCTGCCAGTGAAAGAATCACTGTCGGTTGCGTGGGTATCGGGCCCCAGGGCACGGGGGTGATGCGTAATTTCCTGCCGCAGAAAGATGCGCAGGTGGTCGCGGTCTGCGACGTGAAGAGCGACGTGCTCAAGGCCGGCCAGGACTTGGTAAACAAGCACTATCAGGGCTCAGGCTGCGCCGCGTACAAGGACTTTCGGAAACTGGTGGCGCGCGACGACATCGACGTCGTTCTGGCCGCTACGCCGGATCACTGGCACGTCCTGGTGGCACTGGCCGCCGTCCAGGCGGGCAAGGACGTCTATCTGGAAAAACCCATGGGGCTGAGCCTCGCCCAGGACCAAGCCCTGCGCACCGCGGTGCACCGTCACGGGAGAGTCTTCCAGTTCGGCACGCAGCAGCGCTCGAGCCGCGATTTTCGTTTCGCCTGCGAGCTGGCCTTGAACGGCCGGATCGGGAAATTGCATACTATCAATGTATGGTCTCCCGGCAGCAGCCAGGGTGGGGACCCGACGCCGGTGCCCGTGCCCGAATGGCTTGACTACGAGATGTGGCTGGGGCCGGCTCCTTACACGCCCTACACCAAGGACCGCTGCTCGAACGCACTGTGGTGGTTCATTTCCGACTATGCGCTGGGCTTCATCGCCGGCTGGGGTGTTCATCCGCTGGACATTGCTCTCTGGGGCGGCGGCGAAAAAGTGGCCTGCCCGGTCCAGATCGAAGGCAAAGGCGTCTGGCCCACCGAAGGAGTGTGCGACACGGCAATGAACTGGAACGTCGTCTGCAAATATGACAGCGGCGTCACGATGAATTTTACCGGCGATCCGTTCCCGGAAGAATGGAAGAATCGCTACGGACGAACAACCTCTCACGGCACCGCCTTCGAGGGCACGGAAGGATGGGTTCACGTGGACCGCTCCGGCCTCAACGCCCACCCGAAAGAGCTGCTGACCGCCGAGCTCGGACCGAACGACGTTCGTCTATACCAGAGCAGCAACCACGTCAGAAATCTCCTGGACTGCGTCAAGAGCCGCGCTGAGACGATATGTCCGATTGACGTGGCCGTGCAGGCGGATATAATCTGCCACATCAGTGACATTGCCATACGGCTGGAAGAAAAGCTCAAATGGGACCCTAAGACCGAGCGTTTCGTCAACAACGATGCAGCCAATCGTCGGCTGTCTCGACCCATGCGGAGTCCCTGGACCCTGTAAGAGACGGGCATGGTTTAAGGAAAAGTTTCTTGTTAAGGAGCAAGTCAGATGACTAAGAAATTGGTGTTTGTGCCGTTGTTTGCGGGTTTGCTTTTGGCGGGATGTCAAACATCGCCGCAGGCGGGCGGGTGGAAGAGCCTTTTTGACGGCAAGTCGCTCAGCGGCTGGAAGGCCAGCGAGAACAAAGATACCTTCACCGTCAAAGATGGGACGATTGTGGCGCACGGACCGCGCAGCCATCTATTCTATATCGGGCCTGTCAACAATGCCGATTTCAAGAATTTCGAGTTCAAGGCCGATGTCATGACGACGCCCGGCTCCAATTCGGGCATCTACTTCCATACCGAATACCAGGAAAAGGACTGGCCGGCTAAAGGCTTCGAGTGCCAGGTGAACACCACCCACACGGATCCCAAAAAAACCGGCGGGCTTTATGGCGTGCAGGACGTAATGAACAACGCGCCCTCCAAAGACAACCAGTGGTTTAACTATTACATCAAGGTCGAAGGCAAGCACGTCACTATCAAGATCGACGGCAAGACCACGGTGGACTGGACGGAGCCGGAAGAGCCGCCGCGTACATCCGGCCGAAGGATCAGCCACGGCGCCTTCGCTCTGCAGGGCCACGACCCTAAGAGCATTGTCTATTACAAGAAAATCATGGTCAGACCGCTGCCGTGACAAGATTGGTGACTGCCGCATAATAGAGTTTTGTCGCTCCAACAGGCAAGAAGAGGTATGTGATGGCGGCGCGCAAACGATTGGCAATATGTTTTTCGGTTGCTTTGCTGTCTCTTCAACCTGTGTCTGGTCGGGCAAAGGACGCTGTAGAATCTTCCTCAGTCACCAAGCCGATGCCTGCCTACACTTGGCGGCAGACTGACGGCTCGCTGGCGATGCTTAATCAGGGGCGCGTCGTCTGGCAGCTCAACTTCGATAAGAAGGCGGGCAAGCCGTACTTCCACCCGGTTTGTCTGACCGACGGCACGGAATTAACATGGCATCGCCCGCCGGACCATCCGTGGCATTATGGGCTGTGGTTCTCCTGGAAGTACATCAACGGCCTGAACTACTGGGAAGAGGACCGCGAAACCGCGCTCTCAGAGGGGCGAACCGAGACTCGGCACGTCGAGGTAAAGCTCGGTGACGATTACTCAGCGGACATTGCGATGGAGCTTAGCTATCATCCGCCCGGTGCACCTGCCGTGCTGATGGAGGACCGGCGGATTGACGTGAGCGCCCCAGACGATCAGGGTGCATATCGCATCAACTGGAGCAGTAGTTTCACTGCCGGGGCCGCAGATGTCCTGCTCGACCGCACGCCGATACCGGGCGAAAAAGACGGCCAAAGCTGGGGAGGCTATGCAGGGCTTTCGGTGCGTCTTGCAAAGAATATCTCTGGCTGGCAGGTCGCCGATAGCGAAGGCCGAAAGGGCTTGGAGGCGCACGGCCAGAAAGCCTGCTGGATGGATTTTAGCGGTCAGACTGCTGAAGGCCGGGCCGCCGGCATCGCCATCTTCGACCATCCGGACAACCTGCGGCACCCCTCGCCGGGCTTTGTTATCATGGACCCGAAGGTGCCGTTCGGCTACTTCAGCCCCGCGTTGCTGTTCAATGAGCCGTACACCCTGCTGGCAGGCAAGAGCCTCACGCTTCGGTATCGCGTTCTGATTCATCCCGGCCGGGCGGACAAGAATCTGCTGGAAGGAGAATGGAAGTCATTCTCGCAGACGACCGTTTCCGCGGCGCAGATCGAACGGGGCGAAGAGTCGAAACTTGTGGGGTGGGCCTCGGCCCACCGATTCGGTGATGGTGGGGCAAGCCCCACCCTACCTAAGCCTCCGGGCCGTCTGCACTTCAGCCGGCAGATGCCTTTTGCCGACGCTATCGACCAGATAAGAAATTGCGTTGACCCGCCTCTGAAGATCGCCGTACTCTGGCGCGACTTGTACGACAACGCCGACATCGACCGGACAACGCCCATCGACATGGATGACATATCAGGTGTCTCCGCCGGCGCAGCGTTAAGACTCCTCTTGGCGGGCGTTTCAGGCCGGTACGACCAGCTCGGCTACACCATCGACGACGGCGTCATTATCATCGCAACCGTCGAAGCCCTGCCCAACAGACTCAAAGCCCGCGTTTACGACATCGCTGACTTGCTCTGACATATATCAACTGGTAAAATAGATTTTGTTGTACGGGAGATATTTATGACGCCGGCAGATTTGGGAATAGACGAGACCGCGATAGCTGACTTTTGTCGTCGCTGGAAGATAAAACGGCTTGCGGTGTTCGGTTCGGCCGTCCGGGGCAGTTTAGGGCCCCAGAGCGACATCGACCTGCTGGTCACGTTTGCCCCCGACGCGGATTGGTCTATGTTCGATCATTATCGTATGGAGGACGAGTTGACCAAGCTCTTCGCCAGAGAGGTTGACCTTGTAAGCATTCGCGCGATCGAAGAGAACCGCAACCGTATGTACCGCCAGGAGATTCTTGATACTGCAAGGGTAATCTATGCAGCGTGATCTCTCCCTGCTTACGGATATGGCCGATGCAGCCCGGCTCATTCTGCAATTCAGAGAGCAGATGAGTTTTGAACAGTTTCGGTCCGACCTGAAAACGCAATCCGCCATCATCCACCAGTTCCTTGTCATCGGGGAGGTGGCAAAACTTCTTTCGGACGACTTCAGAAAATCCAATGCGGAGATTCCGTGGTCAGCTATGGCTCGTATGCGCGATAAGCTCATCCATCATTATCGCGGCGTTGACCTCCGGGAAATATGGAATGCCGCAGAGCTGGAAATCCCCAAACTTCTTTCGTTTTTGAAAGAGCATCTTACAGAACAATAACAGGCAGGATGGCCTCGGCGCAAACGATCTTTCTCTGCAAATAACTGCATCAACTTGGTTCGTTGAATCCACATACCCATTAAGCGGATGAGCCATATTTTCCCTATACCAAATGTCTCGCGCAGAGCGTCTGAATAGATAGCCGGCAGGTTAAAGGTGTGATATTCGAGTATCGCGGGGATTCGTAAACATTGAGCAAGGCGCGGGCGGTTTGCGCTTTGCGGGTTGAAAGGGGCGACAAATGGATGGGCAGAGTACAAAACAGAGATTAGACAGACGTGATTTCTTACGTTCGGCCGCCTCGGCAGGAGCGGGTTTGGCGCTCTCACCGACGGCACTCGGGCAGACCAGCGCCGGCAAAAAGCCGGACGATATAAACGTTGCTTTGCTTGGCGCAGGTCCTCAGGGCCATGTGCTGACGCATGCCTGCCAGAGGATTCCCGGCATTCGTTTCAAGGCGGTGTGTGACATCTGGACTGCCATCAATCGAAAACGTGTCTCCCGATTACTTAAGGCTTATCGTCACGAGCACAACACTTATACGGATTACCGGGACATGCTCGACAAGGAGAAGGATCTCGACGCGGTGATAGTCGCTACGCCCGACTTCTGGCACTCGCAACACACCGTTGCCTGCCTTGAGGCCGGTCTGCATGTCTATTGTGAGACGGCAATGTCCAACACGATCGAAGGCGCAAAGAAAATGGTGGAGGCCGCCGGGAGAACCGGCAAGTTGCTGCAGATAGGCCGTCAGCGGCGCAGCAACCCGCGATACCTTTACTGCCATGACAAACTCCTGAAGGGCCGCAAAGTCCTCGGGCGTATTGCCGCCGTCTCAGCCCAGTGGAACTGGGTGGTAATTACCCCTATGGGCTGGCCACGGATCGCTTCTCTTGATCGCGCCACCCTCGAAAGGTACGGCTACGAATCGATGGCCCAGTTCCGCAACTGGCGGTGGTACCGGGGACTGGGAGGCGGCCCTGTTGTCGATCATGGGTCACATCAGATAGACGTCTTCAACTGGTTTCTCGGCGCCAATCCCAGCTCCGTTATGGCCAGCGGGCGCACCGCCTACCTCGATAAGAAGACTCATCAATGGTACGATACCGTGATGGCCGTTTACGAGTATGAGACTGACGAGGGACCGGTTTGTGCGTACTATCAGATACTGAGCAGCAACAGAGACGGCGGATGCTCTGAAAAATTCATAGGCGACCGGGGGACTTTGGTAATGTCACAGGCCGATTATCTAACGAAGATCTCTCCGGAACTGATGAATTCCGACTACAAGGACTGGGCCAGATGCGTCGAAGAAGGCCTCCTGACAGATCTGACCGAGACAATTCCGAGAATGCCGCGTCCTCCGATACTCGATGTCCGCGAAAGTCCGCGGCCGCCGGAGCACTATCGTTTTGGTCTGCCAGTAAAAATGCACAAGCTCCCTCATCAGCCGCACCTGGAGAATTTCTTTGATGCAATTCGCGGCAAAGGCACGCTCAGTTGTCCTGCGGAGGTTGGCTATAGAACGGCGGCGGCCGTATTGAAGGTCAACGAAGCGGTCCAAGCCGGCAGAAAGCTGGAGTTCCAGCCGGACGAGTTTGCGCCTTAATTCCTCGTTTGAGGCAGTCTCTTGATAAGGTGAATATTCTGGACGAAACAATTTTGAGCTATATCTTTCCCAACAATAGTGGTAGTCTTAATCAATCGAGAGAGGCCGGGATACAAATGGAGTCGAACCGTACAACACGTAGTTGTCGATGTGCAGGATTGGCTATCGCACGATTATTCGTCTCTTTTTGCCTGCTATCCTGCGGGTGTGGTCATGAAGAAAGTCCTCCACGACAGGCGTCTTCCGTCGGTGATGGCCCGCGACATGGAACCGATGCGCCGGTACAGGCCGAGGCTGTTCGAGTCACACTGCAGCGCAGCGGGAAAGGATCAGACGCCAGGCAGTTGTCAGGCCGGGTGGTGGATGCTGCTCGCAACCCTGTAGCCGGCGCGCAGGTGGCGCTCAGCACTGAGAAGATAGGTGTGCTTGTGTCTGACGGCAAGCTCACGCCCGTGCACAGCGACATCGACAGCAGAATTGTCCAAACCGACTCGAAAGGCGTTTTCATCCTCGAGCATCAACTTACCAAGAGCGTTGATCTGATTGTTGCCCACGACAAAGGCTTTGCGTCCACTGGGTCCGATGAGTTCATTGACTCGAATGAAATTCGGCTGCAACCCTGGGGGCGCATCGACGGGCAGGTCGCGAGGGATCCTGGCACGGGAGGCAGAAAGATATGGATGTCGGGGCTGCCGAATCCCACGTGGTTCCTGAACAAATTAGAATACCGGTATGAAACCGAACATGATGCAGATGGTCGTTTTGTCTTCGAGAGAGTCCCCGCAGGCTGGTTCGAGGCAGGGTATTTGATCAGAACCGGAGATAACAGTTGGTCCATTACGTGTCGAACACCGATTGAAGTCAAACCGGGCCGGACGGCTCACGTTACTCTCGGAGGTAGCGGCCGGCCGGTCGTGGGTAAGTTCGTGCCGCCCGAGGGTTATGACAAAGCCATTTATTTTGGAAATGGGCTCAGGTCCCTGGCTACGGCTCGTCCGGAAGAACCGCGCCCCGACAACTACGACGGGATGACAAAGCGAGAGCAGCAACAGTGGCGTAAAGAATGGTATAAGACAGACGAGTATCGCAGGTACCGGGAGGCCTACCGGCGTGACCCCAATTGGCGACACTATACATTCAGGATCGACGAGGACGGGTCGTTTCGCATCGAGG
Source organism: uncultured Pirellulales bacterium (assembly GCA_964462945.1). Lineage (GTDB taxonomy): Bacteria > Planctomycetota > Phycisphaerae > Sedimentisphaerales > Anaerobacaceae. Next base: position 37,325 of record CAYWZW010000032.1, on the reverse strand, counting down.
ATGTAATCGCCGGCAAGTACGAACTCACGGTCTGGATAGAAGAACGTCTCACAGGCCAGGGGCGGCCGGAAGAGATCGCCGGCTATCGTGGAATGATTGAAGTCCCGCAGATGCCCGGCGGGCGAAGCGACGAGCCGCTGGATGTGGGCGAGCTTGAGCTAACAATGCATGAGCCGCTGCGCATCGGCGAGATGGCGCCATTGTTCGAGGCCAGGACTCTGGACGGCAAGGATTTGAAGCTGATTGATTATCGCGGCAAATTCGTCTTGCTTAGTTTCTGGCAGCCCGTATCTCATCCCGAAAGGCAGCGGCTCCAGGAGCTGTACGATGCTTACAACCCTGGCGGGCGGCTTTCGATAATAGGATTAGGCAGCAACGATACACTCGAGGAGGTAAGAACATACGTCGAGGAAAACCATATCCCGTGGCCGCAGATTTTCACGGGAGAAGAATCCAAATCAGATATCGCCAAAGACTACCGGATACCGGGCATACCATGGATATTCCTCGTCGCCCCGGACGGCAAGATCATCGCCACGGGCCTACGCGGCGAAAAATTGACCTCTGCCGTTCGGAGCGCCCTTGAAGCAACCAACGAGAGCAAGCCCGATGAGCAGGATCAGCCGAAGTTGTAGTATTTCTTGACGGGCTCGTGGACGTTCCAGGTACATTCGAGGTCTTCGGGGAAGATCACGAGGTCGCCGGGGCCGAAATTGACCGAATCCTTGCCGTCGCTGACGGTGACTTTGCCCTCGATGAGCAGGCAGGTCTCTTTTTCCGTGTAGGCCCAGTCGAAGGTGCTCGGCTGGCACTTCCAGATCGGCCAGGACTGGCAGGTTTTCGCCTCCTCATCGGACGGTTTTCTGACAACCACATCTTTTACCGTAGGCATAATTGCGTTACTCCTTCGCACCAAGAGACAGGCACAAGTGCATAAGACTTATGCTCCTATGCTCTCTTGCTCTTAAGCTCTTATTGACTATCGACTATTGACCGTTTACTATTGGGCCACGGCAACGCCCCCCGCTCTTGTCTTCGACAAGAAGACGCGGGGGGTAAGCAATAGTAAATAATAAATCGCAAATAGTAAATACCAAATGTTAGCCAGACTGCACAGCGTGACGCTTGACGGTATCGAGGGAGTGATTTGCGAGGTTGAAGTTGACGTCGCACGCGGCGGGTTTGAGAAATCCATCATTGTCGGGCTGCCTGACGCCGCGGTGAAGGAGAGCATCGAGCGAGTCAAGAGCGCCATCGTCAACAGCGGCTACAAGCATCCGAAAACCGCATCATTGATCAATCTGGCGCCGGCGGATGTGAAAAAGGCGGGGCCAGCGTTCGATTTGCCCATCGCGCTGGGCATGCTCATCGGCCAGAGGGCATTGGCCAGCACAATTTTGAATGACACGATTATCGTCGGCGAGCTGGCCCTCGACGGCCGGGTCAGGCCGGTCAACGGCGTATTGAGCATGGCCATGAGCGCCGCGGCGGGCGGCTTTGGCCGGATGATCGTACCTTTGGACAACGCACGGGAAGCGGCGGTTGTTCAGGACATTGAGGTCTTCGGCGTCGGCTCGCTCGCTCAGGCGGTCGGATTTCTTTCAGGGCAATTGCCGTTAGAGACCACCAGCGTTGACATCGAGGAGCTTCTTAACGTAGCAGCCAATTATGACGTTGATTTTGCAGATGTGAAGGGCCAGGAGAGCGTCAAGCGGGCGCTGACCGTTGCCGCCTCCGGTGGACACAACATCATGATGATCGGCCCGCCCGGAGCGGGAAAGACCATGCTGGCCCAGCGGCTGGCGACGATTTTGCCGCCTCTGAGCCTGGAGCAGTCGCTCGAAACGACGCGTGTGTACTCCTCCGTGGGGCTGCTGGGCAGAAACACGGCGCTGCTGGCGACCCGTCCCGTGCGCATGCCGCACCACTCGGCGAGCGGCCCGGCCCTGGTCGGTGGAGGGCCGACACCCCGGCCCGGCGAATTGTCCCTGGCTCATTTTGGAATCCTGTTTCTCGACGAATTTGTCGAATTTCCCCGGCACGTTCTTGAGATGATCCGTCAGCCTCTGGAAGACGGTTTCGTGATCGTCTCACGCGCCAAGAAAACAGTCATGTTTCCCGCTCAATTCATGCTTGTTGCAGCGATGAATCCGTGCCCCTGTGGCTACTTCGGCAGTGATGCCAGGCGATGCAAGTGTGCGCCGGGCCAGATCAGGCGCTATCTGTCGAAGGTCTCCGGGCCCCTCGTGGACCGGATTGATATTCACATCGACGTGCCGGCGATCAGTTTCAGCAAGCTGCGCTCGAAATCAGGTCAGCTCGATTCGGCTGTGATGAGGGCCGACGTGGTCAGAGCCACGGGTATCCAGGTGAGGCGCTTCGACGACGGAAAGGTCCACACCAACGCCCGAATGAGCCATAAGCAGGTGGAGAAATTCTGCAAGCTCGATTCGGCGGGCGAGCTGCTCCTCAAGCAGGCGATGATGGAGTTCGGCCTGAGCGCCCGCGCTCACGATAAGATCTGCAAGCTGGCCCGCACCATCGCGGACTTAGCCGGCGCCGAGAACATCGCCCCCCAGCACATCGCCGAAGCCATCAGCTACCGGCAATTGGACCGAAAACTGTGAATTTGAGTTTCTACGCCGGATAGACGGGCAACTGGGCTCTGAGCAACTCGTAAATATTCTTGCCGTCCTTGATGGCCCCTTCGGCCGTGTTGCGGAAGATAGTCTTCAACTCGTCGAACTCGGTCGTCCTGAGGTCCGCCAGAGGCTTCTTCTGGCCCTTGGCGTTGGCATCGACGAACTTGGCCATCGTATCGCTAGCTATGTCGCGGAGGAGCTGCCAGAGTTCCCTGCCGTCGGCGGCCGCAACGGCGCGGCCCAGCGCCAGCGACATGGACAGGATGGCGTTCATGCCGAGGATGCCCTTTCTCTGCATGACGTGGATCTTCTCCCCGGTCGGTGCGTTCCTGGAAATCCGCCCGGCGAGAATCGCCTGCTCCAGCTCCAGGCCCAGCAGTTGCTTGTCGATCTCCAGCACGCTGCCAAGCTTGGCCAGTTTCCTGCCGATAAACGCCTTGGCCAGAACGCCTTCGATATGCTGGACGGCATCCATACAGCCCATGCCGTCGTAGCGTCTGGATTTCTTCCAGAGGGCCATGAGCTTTTCATCGTTCTTGGCCCGGATGCCGTCGGCCTTCACATCTTTCTTGAACCGGAACGTGCCGTCGCCGGCGTCCTTGAACAGGTCGGCATGTTTCTTTGTGGTCTCTGAAGGCTCGATGATGCTGTCCACATAGTGGATCGCCTCGTCCTCGCCGGCGCTGGTGCCGAGGGGCGTCGAGCCTTTGAAGCGGACGATCCCGGTTTTGCCTAAGAAGAGGGTCGCCGCCGCAGAAGGAATGCCGGCGTTGGTCGCCTCTTCCGTACCGCTGACCGCCTCGACGGCGAGCATTTTCATCAGCAGAGCAGCGATATCCAACTCGGCCGCATCGGGCATGACGGAGACATCCTCTTTCCCCGTGAGCATGCGAACGAGTTCCTTGACGTTCTCTTCGACCTCTTTGCGCTCGGCCGCGGTGGTTTCTCTCTGGGCGGCCTTGGCCAGGGCGATAATCTCCATGACGCGGCCATACTTCTGGAGCCGCTCGGTGTTGGCGCCGCCGCCGCACTTGACACCCAGGGCGTTCATCGCCGTACCGATTTCCGCCTCGAACGGGTCGTTCGGCGACTTGGACCGGTGTGAAACGACGAGTTCGGCTCCGTAGGCCAGCGAGGTCAGCATGGCCAGCACCGTTTCGGTAAGAGTTCCGATCTGGTTGGCCTTGATGAGGGAGGCGTTGATCTCCCCGTTCTTGGCGCAGTTTTCAATGTTCGTGTCCTTGGTAGTGACCAGGTCGTCGCCAATGACGAACACCTTATCCCCCAGCTCTTTCATTAGGTTCTGCCAGCCTGTATGATCGCGCTCGCCGAAGCCGTCCTCGATGGAAAGAACCGGTATCCCTTCTTCCATGGCTTGCTTATAGAGGTCCAGAATCTGATCGCGGCTCATCTCGACCTTGCTCTTGTCGCGCCAGAAGCGATACATGCCGATGGAGTCCGGCTCGCCTCGCTCTTTACGGTAGGCATTCTCCAGTTCGGAGCAAGCCGGGTCCAGGGCAATCGCCACGTCCACGCCAGGCACGTACTCGCAGTCCAGAATGGCCTGTTTCATCATCCGCCACATCCTCTGCTCAGGAACCTTGTCCTGCGGTTCCTTGTCCACATAAGGCGCGATACCGCCTTCAAGACCAACGCCCATGACCTTGGCGCCCGGAGCAGCCTCCATGATCTCCTTGAGCCGGTATTGGAGCTTCACCGTCATTTCCTGGGCGTCTTCGTAGGTCTTGGGCGAGAGCGGCATGAACATGCTTTCCTGCATGGAAATGTTGCTCTCCGGGTACTCTTTTTCCGTGTGGCGGCCGCCCATGGCGCAGTTTCGGAACTGCCACGGGGCCGCGACCTTGCTTCCATCCTTCAGCGTGACCGACTGCATTCGTGTGGTCAGCAGTTTCTTCTTGAGCTGGCCGACCTGGACCATCCAGCTCTCCTTCGAGGTGGCCGCAGCGGCCCTGGCCGCCTGCTCGGCGGCGATCTTCTCTCTCGTACGGAACTCGCGCAGCTTGCCGGGGTCGGCCAGCAGCCGGTCGAGCATACCCACGCACCCGGGGGCCAGGAAGAACCGACCGACATAGACGAAGAAGTCAACGCCGGTGGCCAGTCCAATGGCGATGAGCACAATCGCGGTCGGCAGGCAGATCGCCGCCAGATACCCGCTCCAAACGGGGGCCGACGCGGCAACCGCCAGGTTGTACGGGGCATCGGGGGCGAAGTTGCCGTTCTCTTTCTTGACGCCGTAGAACTTGCCCCACGGGATCTGCAGGAGCATCTGGGCGTACCAGCCGATCTTGTTGCCGCTCTGCCTGGCCGCATCGGCCTTCTCCTGGGAGTCCTTGTTCAGGGCCGTCAGCTTGGCGGCCGTCAGGAAGTGGCCCATCTCGTGGATGGCGATGGCGATGTGCCACGACAGATACAGAATCGCCACGGAAATCCACACTTCCATGTGAAACGGCGAGAACATGAACTGCAGGACAACGGACTTGATATTCTGCCCTTCGGCGGCGCGCTTCGTCAATTCGATAGCCGGAAGGCTTAACACGGACGAAATAAAGGCGGCGTGGAACGAGACTAATTTGTGGTTGGCGATCACCCAGCCCCGCTCCAAATATCCCCCAACGCCAGTCAGCCTTTTGCCTGTTGCCATAATCGTTTGTGCCATCTTAGTCATTCCATACTACTCCATATTTACGGTTGAATTTGAAATCTCGTGTGAGCTGCTCGATAAAGCCGAAACATCGCCCCAGAGTTTAGCGAAATCTTTCACATTTTAGAGAAAATTGCAAGAGTTTTTGCAAAAAATTCTGCGGCACCGTGCAATGACCTTCGACGAGCCGGTCGTCGGATGGCTGTTGACGGCATTGTGCTTATGTAGTAAAAAGTGACCGATGTCCACGCGAAAACCGTCATTGAGCACGGCAAGCAGACGTTTTGCCGTAAGGCGCTCAAGAAGTAATTTGGACAGAAATGCGGACTTTTATGGGCCCATATTCTTCGACAGATGAAGCTCCTTTGGGCCTCGGCCGAAGCGCCAAGCATAGGCGGCGAGCTGAAAATGGTGCTTCGCCCGGCTTTTCTTACTCAACCCGGCTGAAACTTATGCCGATAAAACACCTAAGACGCATGAGTTCTTTGAGCAAAGGAGATTGAGATGGGAATTCAGAACTGGAGCGAAGATATTATTCTTGTGGACTTGCCCGCTGAGCCCGAAATGGGAGAGGAGCTGAAGACAGTCACCGAGACGGTGCGGGATCGAGGCGACTGCGAGGTCGTCATTGACTTTTCCAGCGTCGATATCATCACCTCGTCGAGCATTTCCAAGCTGCTGAAGCTGCGGAAACTGCTGGCCGATTGTGGACATCGGCTTGTCTTCTGCAGCGTGGCCGCGGCAACCAAAGGAATTTTCACCGTGACCGGCCTGGACGGGATCTTCGAGTTCGCCGATGATAAGTTCGTGGCCCTGGCGGGTTTGCAGATGGTCAGTTAGCTATGGTTGAAGAAGCTCTGCAGCAAATCGAGCAGACAGTAGGTTACAGATTTTCTGACAAGAGTCTATTAGAACGAGCACTTACGCACTCCTCTGCGGTCGATGACCGTCTCCTGAGCAACGAGAGACTGGAGTTTCTCGGCGATGCCGTGCTGGCTCTGGTTATCTGCCAGGCCCTCTTCGAGAGGTTTTCAGATTATCTTGAGGGTGACCTGACGAAAATAAAGAGCAAACTCGTCTCTCGCGAGACCTGTGCTCAAATCTCCGCGCAGCTCGGTCTGCAAAAGTCCCTGAAAGTCGGCAAGGGGATGATCTCCAATCGTGCCTTGTCAGGGTCTTTAGCGGCCGGCGTATTGGAGACTGTCATCGCGGCGATATACATCGATGGCGGATTTGACGTCGCGCGCGATTTCATCCTGAGAATCTTTGGCTCCTTGCTCGAACAAGCTGATGCAGAACAAGCACAAGGCAACTATAAATCGCTGCTGCAGCAGTACGCACAGGAGCAGTTCAACGCGACGCCGTCATACGTCCTGCTGGACGAGAAAGGGCCCGACCATCATAAATGTTTCGAGCTTGGAGTCGTGATCACGGACCGCCACTTCTCAAGCGCCTGGGGGGCCAATAAGAAGGAAGCGGAGCAAAAAGCCGCCTTCAACGCTCTGGTCGAGTTAGGGGTCCTTGAGGATTCCGCCGGAGAGGATGACGATTAGACGCAGGTCCGCCCTCTGCATGATGCCTTCCGGCACGACCCGCCCGAACATTCACTCCGTAACCAGCCATGCCAAAACGTACAGTGTCAATGCTGTAACAATCATAAAAACAACAATGGAGCCGAACAGGACGATGACTTCTTTGAGGAAGTTGGCGGCCCGTATTTTCGGCAGCTTTGTGGCCTTATAGACAATGGCAATCGACGCGACCAGCGGCAGCAGCCACAGCATGGATCGCGGATCGACGCCGATCTTCTCCGGCACCGTGAACGTCGCCAATACAAACGCGGCTGCTACTCTGGACATCTGGAGTCTCCGACCTCTTCGACGCCCCGCAGGTGGGCCAGATACACGGCGTTGACGATGCACAACAGGTTGAGCAGACCCGTGATGCTCGTGTAGATCTGTCCGATCTCGCCCGGTTTCCCGTACACAGCATAGTCCCCCCCGGCGCTCAAGTGGCCCAAAACCGCCACGGCGGGTGAATTCATGATCTGCGCCAGATACCAGGGCTTGGCGCCGACCGGATTGATCACGCCGATCGAGCCGATATACAGCCCCGTGACGAACGTCAGCAGGATCGTCGCAAATATGATGATCGCGTGCCTTTTCTGCCGGAGCACGGCATGTCCCCCGCCCGGCACGAGCCAGCCCATAAGTCCCACGATCAACAGGAACAGGATATGGCTTTCTCTCGAACGCGGCGCCATTACAATCCGGCCTCCGATTCCGTCGGCGCATTCGGCTCGACCGGTTCTCCATCGGCCCCGACCGCCCTGAATTGCATCCGTTTGAGGATGTTCGCGGGGTTGAAATGGACCGCCGCAAGGCTCTGGGCTTGAGCGTGCTCTTCGGTGAACAACTGCATCGCTTTGACCTTGTCGTACTGCTCCTTGTAAAGCCGCTTGACGCTGATATCCTTGATCACGAAATACCGCATGTCCGGCTTGAATTCCATCAGCACCGGCAGCGCCTCGACCGTATTCGCGTCCGGCGGCACAAGGGCATAGAGCTTGTCCACAAACAGCCGATTCCTGCGGCTGTCGTTCAGGAAAGACGCCGCCCTCGGATCGCCCTGATACTGGACGGCCAGTGTCTCCAACGTCGCCAGCGGCATCCGGCGCAGCCCGGGCACGTTTTGAAGCCTGAATACATCGGGCTTGTTGGGGTCCTTGTCGCCGTACAGTTCCTCGAAGGTGCTCAGGGCCTTCTCCCAGCCCTCCTTGCCGGTCAGGGCCGCGAACTCCTCGGCTTTCGCTCGGGCCGTGTCCATCGCGGGTAACTTCTTCAAATCCTCTACGACCTTCTCCTTCACCGAATACGTGTCTTCTTGTGCCTTCTGCTCATTCGGGTCGAGCCGAACGCCGCGTGTGCTGAAGGTCACCTCGAGGTTCTCCGGTTCGGCGGCCTTGTGGACCTCGACCACCCGCACGATCGCCATGACCCGCCGGGCGGTGTCCGGCATGCCCGTCAGCAGGTCCTTCACCGGCCCGATATTCTCATACAGCTTCGGCTTGGGCACATCGAACGGACCAAGCTCGCTGGCCCCCAGATCGTCGGCGGCAAAAACCACCTGGCCCAATCGCACCGGCGTCTGCCCGTAGCCTCGCAGAAAGAGCGTCCCCAGATAATCGTCGGTCTGCATATCGCCCGGCCGCAGCAGTCCCGTCCGGCCGGCATACACCGCGATCTTGTGTTTCTCGCTGAGCTGCTTGGCCGCGGCTTTATAGTCGTCGCCGGCCTGGTCGGCCTGCGCCCCCGTCGTGGCGGGCGTCTTGGTCGCCTCGGCTTCCGTCAGCGCTGCGGCCTCCTGCAGGATGCCGTCCGCCTTCGCATTGATCTTCTCGCTCAGGAGCTCCTCTAAAATCCCCCCCGCAACCTCGGCGTAGCTCCGGGTTCGGGGCACCCGCTGCGAGTTCGGATCGTTCGGGTCGGACAGCACTTGGTCCGTGAACAATTCCTGCTTGTTCCTGTTATAGTAGTCCCCCACCTCATCCTGCGTGGGGGGCGCGACGATCGTGCGAACATCGTCTAACTTTACGGCCACGTATTCGAGCCGAACGCGAGGCGGCAGCTTGTACCCGAAGCCGTACGGATTCTCATCGCTGACGGCGCCCGAGAAGTACCCCTTGTATTTGTCAAAATGCTCCCGGATAGCGTCTTCGCCGGCAGAGGCCGCAGTTGCGAACACGTCGGCCTTAAATTCCACAAACTGGGCATCGAGGGTCTCTTGCTCGGCGGCGGCCTCAGCCATGACCTGCCGGGCCGTCAGCCCTTCGTTAGAGCACATCATCTGGGCGTATTGCAGCACGGCCAATAATTCGCCCAACGTGCCTAAGATCTGGTCCTCCGGAATGCCCTGCCGGTTCATCATCGCGCCGACGAACTTCGAATACGTCTGGCCCTCGAATAGTTGCGGGATGGTCTTGCCTAACAGCTCGCCCACCTGATTGTTTGGAATGCCGATGCCGGCACGCAGGGCCTCGCTTTTCAGGCAATACCAATAGATATGCGGCGGCGCCCCGCGACGGTAGATGTCGTTGATTTGCTTCTCGCCGATGGCGTACAGATTCCTGGCAATCGTCTGCTTGATGCGATTCATCAGGGCTGGCGATCCTCTCTGATCGGTGAAAAGCAGCTCGGCCAAAAGAACGCCCTGCAAATCCTGCGCCCGCAACAGGTCATCGGCCCGGAGCATCCGCAGCAGGTCCAGCTCCTGGCGAGCCGCCAGCAGATCGTAGTTTGTGATGGCTCTTGTGCCGATATAGGCAGCCGCTTGCGTGCTGACCCCGCGTCTGCCCCACCCGGCCAAAAAATCGCCCGCCACGAAGACGAACATCAGGACGATCACCACGACCGCCATCACCTTCATGTTATTCTTTCGCAACCATCTGACCAAACTCATACGTTCACTCCAGGCGTACCTGCCATTTTCAATTTCTGACTTCCGATTTGAAACGGACAACCGGAAACCGCTAACTTACACTCGGCCGACGGACTTTGCAAGAAAAATAGCCCGCCGATGATTTCTCGGCGGCGGGAATAAATTTCTTGCACTTGCGGCCAAGACATGTAAGAATCACGTATCTTTCCCGGTACTCGATGCCCGTCGAGGGTCGAGAATTGAGTATGGAGAATCAAGTATCGAGGTTTAAGGAGATAGGACAATGAACGAGAGTCAGCCCGGTCCGAATGATTTGCTGGACACCACCGATTGTCTCGAAGCCGTCGGCGTCTTCAAGGGATGGAAGAACTTTTTTTTCATCATTGTTGTTCTGTGTCTGCTGCTAGTGCAGGGGGCGTTTTGGTTAGTGGATCGTGGGTGTATTGACTTATCCCCGCAGGCCGGTGCGGCCGAGCCCGGTGCGGCCAGTGAGTTTGCCGCGCCCGAGATCAAGGTTTTGGATATCCCCGTCGAGCAGGTCCCCGCTGTCGCCGAGCCGCCTAAGCCGGCCGTTGTTGAGCCTAACAAGCCGGCGGAGCCGGCAAAGCCTGCCGAGGCGGTGCCGGAGCCCAACCAGCCGGCTGGGCCCAATGAAACGGCCGAGCCAAACCGCCCGGCTCAGTCTGTATCCCGAGCGGCGAATGTGCAGCGTGCCATCACGTGGCCCTCGCTGGACTTGCTGTCCGGCATCACCTGCGAACAGCTCACCTGGGCGATCCGCCTTGTGAACGCCGTGCTTATCCTGACGGCGTCGCTGTACTGTCTGACCTTGCTCTTTAGCCTGAAGGTCTCGCTGCACGGGAGGCTGGGTGGAATAAACCATATCAGCCGCGCGTTCTTTCTCTCGCTGCTGATGCTCGTTCTTCTGCTGCCCTGGCAGAAAGTCTTTGGCGGCGTTGTAACCGGCGCGATCTATACGCCCGCCGAGCTGATCAAGTGGCATGCCGCCGACAAGACCGATGACGTATTCCACACGGTCCTTTACTACTTGAGATTCAGCGGCTACGGGGCGCTAATCCTGCTGCTGCTGGTTCTCTCGCAGTACCGCAGCCTGCGCTGGGCAAAGGCGATTCTACGACGGCTTGAGATCATCTAACTCGTTGCTTATCGCTCGTTACTCGAAGCACCACACGCGAGATGCGGGATGGCAGCGACCGGTAAAAATAGGGTCGGCTCCGTTGGAAAGCCCGCGGGGCCGGAGTCCTCTGGCGAGAAAGCCAAAGTTTCTCACGGGGTGGGTCTTGTCCAGACACAGACGATCCGGCTGATCGAGCCGGGACAGCCCCTCGAGCTGGAATGCGGCAAGACATTAGCTCCGATTGATGTGGCCTACGAAACGTACGGGCAGCTCAATCCGGCCGGGGACAATGTCATCCTGATTTGCCACGCCCTCAGCGGGAACGCGCACGTGGCCGGCTACAGTACCCCCAACGACGGAAAGCCGGGCTGGTGGGACCCGATGGTCGGGCCGGGCAAAGGGATCGATACGAACAAGTACTTTGTCATTTGCTCGAATTTTTTGGGCGGCTGCAGCGGGACCACGGGCCCGTCTTCGACCAATCCGGCCACGGGCAAGCCCTATGGCCTGGACTTTCCGATTATCACCATCGCCGACATGGTCAAGGTGCAAAAGCTCCTGCTCGATGCCCTTGGGATAAAGGGGCTTTTGGCCGTCGTGGGCGGCTCGATAGGAGGGATGCAGGTCCTGCAGTGGGCGATCGATTATCCGGATTTTGTGCGAGCGGCGATGCCCGTTGCCACGACCACGCATCTGGGTGCGCAATCCATTGCCTTTGACGCCGTGGGACGAAACGCGATCTTGGCTGATGCGAATTTCGCCGCCGGACAATACCACGATAAACCAGGCCCCGACAGAGGACTGGCCATTGCCCGTATGATCGGGCACATCACCTACCTGTCGGAACCCGGCATGCGCCGGAAGTTCGGCAGGAAGCTGCGAAGCGCCGACCAATACAGCTACGATTTCAACTCTGAATTCGCCGTCGAGACGTACCTGGACTATCAGGGACAGGCCTTCGTCGAAAGGTTCGATGCCAACAGCTATCTGTATATCACCAAGGCGGCCGATTACTTTGACCTGCCGCGAAGCTACGGGTCGCTCGAGAGGGCCTTCGCCGACGTCCAATCGAGATTCCTCCTTATCAGCTTCACAAGCGACTGGCTCTTTACGCCGGAGCAGTCCGAGGCCATGGTCGATGCCCTCGTGGCCGACGGCAAAGATGTGACTTTCTGCAACATCGCCTCGTCGTACGGACACGATGCGTTCCTGCTGGAAACCCGGACGCTCGCCTCATTTATTTCCGGCTTTCTGCAGGCCACGCACGAGCCGGAAGTGATGGGGGAGCACAAGAGTCCGAGACCCCGGCCGCACGGTGAAATAAGAGATTTGGAGCAGGCCCGGCGGACGCGCGTTGACTACGAGCTGATCGAATCGCTCATCGAAGCGGGCGGCACGGTACTGGACGTGGGCTGCGGGGATGGAGAGCTATTGGCAAATCTGGCTGTGGACAAGAGCATCAAGGGCGAAGGCATTGAGCTTCGGCAGGAGCTTGTTCTGGCGTGTGTGAATCGCGGGCTGGCCGTGATCCAGCGGGATATCGAACGAGGCTTAGCCGGCTACGCCGACAAAAGCTTCGATTATGTGATTCTGTCCCAGACGGTGCAGACGCTGAAAGATCCCGAGAAGGTTTTTACCGAACTGCTGCGGGTAGGAAGAAAAGTGATTGTGAGTTTTCCAAATTTTGCTCACTGGTGGTGTCGCGTCCAGTTGTTGCTCAAGGGTAAAGCCCCCGTGACTAAACAACTGCCCTTTGCCTGGCACGACTCGGCGAACATCCACTTTCTCTCACTGAAAGATTTTGATGAGTTCTGCGAGAAGCTGGGTGTGAGGATCGAGAAAAAAATCCCGCTGATCAAGACGCGGACAAGAGCCGTGCGATTGGCGCCCAATCTGTTTGCCGAGCAGGTCATTTACGTCACGAGCAGGGAGTGAGTCTTCACAGTTGTCAGGAGAATGGACAATGGCGGAACTCGAGCGTATCGGGGTGTCACTGGATAAAGAGCTGCTGTCGATGTTTGACCGGCTCATCAGCGAACAAGGTTACCAGAGCCGTTCGGAGGCCATACGCGATCTTGTCCGCCGGCAACTCAGCGAGGAGCGTCTGCGGCATCCGAAAGCCAGAGCGGTTGCGGCGGTCTTTCTGGTTTACGATCACCACTCTACAATGCTGACCAAATCGCTCATCGACCTGCAGCACACGCACACTCTCGGGACCTCTTTGCAGGTGATTTCGTCTCTGCACGTCCATCTCGACGAGCACGATTGCCTGGAGGTCATCGTTCTGCGAGGGCGGGTCGGCGAAATAAATAGAGTGGCGGATAGCATGTTGAGCAAAAAGGGTGTCAAGCTCGGACGAGTCAACGTCGTCGCCACCGGCGACGATGCGTAGTCCGGGGATTTTGCTTGACAACAAGCGGATTGGTCTGGTATAAGGAAACTTAGTCTCGATGGTGGGGCAAGCCCCACCCTACCGGTCTGTGATCGGCAGCTCACATCGGACTTTTGAAGGAAGGAGGTGGTGCCAAGTCGCAGAGATTGTCCTCAGCGTGCGTAGGGGGTAAGAATTACTGTTGGGCATATTGTTTGAAGGAGAATCATTATGTGCAAGAAACTCATTCTTCTAATCTCTTTTGTGCTGTTGGGTGCGGCCACGAATGCCCTTGCTGACCTTCTGACCGATCCGTCTTTGGTCATATACTATTCTTTCGACGATTTTGAGAATATTGTTTTGGACCAGTCCGGCAACGGGCACGACGGTGTCGTGAACGGCAATGTTAAGCCGGATCCCGACGGCAAGCGCAATGGGGCCGCCAAATTCGCAAGGGGCAGTTATCTCGATTTGAACGGCCCGAGCGTCCCCGCCGACCATATTCCGACATCCGCGATAACGCTTGCCGCGTGGGCGAAATGCGAGAACACGGGCGACCATCACGCCATATTCAATGCCAGAGCATTGGACAGTACCTGGGTTATTCATCCGGAACTCCGCAGCGAAGGCAATTTCCGGTGGCTGCTCCGCTCTGCCGGGGGAAGTACGATGTTCGACATACGGGCAGGCACCGTCAAGTGGAATGAATGGCTCCATTTTGCGGGCACATACGACAAAGCGGCCGGCAAAACGGTCCTTTACATCAATGGCGAGGTCGTGTCCGAGCAGAAGGTTACAAATCCCCAGGACATAGCAGGAAACTGGGGCTTAGGGGCTCGCGTCGGATACAATATCGACAACGCCAGACCCTTCACGGGGCTTATGGATATCTTCTCTCTGTTCAAGCGGGCGCTGTCGCAGGACGAGATCAAGAAGGCCATGCAGGGCGAAGCTTACCCCTACGCTCTGAGCCCTAATCCACCCGATGGCTCCTTCCACCCGGATACCTGGGCGAACCTGAGCTGGTCGCCGGGCGATTTTGCAGCTTCGCACAATGTGTACGTCGGCGACAAATTTGACGATGTGAACGACGGCGCCGGCGACACGTTCCGAGGCAACCAAGCCGCGACGTATTTCGTCGTCGGCTTTCCCGGGTTCCCCTATCCCGATGGTCTGGTCCCGGGTACAACCTACTATTGGCGGATTGATGAGGTCAATGACCTGCACCCGGACAGCCCGTGGAAAGGCCCTGTCTGGAGGTTTACCGTCCCGCCCAAGACTGCATACAATCCCAGTCCGGCCGATGGCGCCGAATTCGTGGATCTCAATGTGACCCTAAGCTGGACGGCGGGTTTTGGTGCAAAACTGAACACGGTGTACATCGGCGACAATTTCGACAATGTGAGCAATGCGACCGGAGGACTGCCGCAGGGAACGACAACCTACAACCCCGGTCCCCTTGAATCGGAGAAGGTCTATTACTGGCGGGTCGATGAGTTCGACGGCGTTGCCACGTACAAAGGCGATGTCTGGAGCTTTACGACGCCGGGCACCGTCGGGAGCCCGAAGCCGGCTAACGGCGCCACAGACGTGAAGATGACGGCTAAACTTAGCTGGAAGCCGGCGGTTCACGCCGCTTCGCACCAAGTCTATCTCGGCACAGATGAACAGGCCGTGCGCAACGCCACCACCGCTGCGCCGCAGTACAAAGGCAGCAAAGCCCTCGGTTCTGAGAGCTATGATCCCGGCAAGCTCGAATGGCAGACTACTTACTATTGGCGCGTCGATGAGGTCAATGGCTTGAATCCTAATAGTCCCTGGAAAGGCCCTCTCTGGAGCTTCACCACGGCCGACTTCATTTCAGTAGATGATTTCGAGGACTATAATGCCGGCGACAATCAGATCTGGTGGGCGTGGAAAGACGGGCTTGGCTATGCCGCACATGACACGGCGCCGGCCTACCCCGGCAATGGCACGGGTGCGGCTGTGGGCGACGAAACCACCGCTTCCTATATGGAGCAGACCATCGTGCATGGCGGCCGCCAGTCGATGCCCCTGTCCTACGACAATAATAAACAGGGCTATGCCAAGTATTCAGAGGTCGAGCGGACGTTGAGCTATCCGCGCGACTGGACCGAGCACGGCGTGAGCACATTGACGATCTGGTTCAGAGGCAGCTCGAATAACGCCGCCGAGCGGCTGTATGTCGCCGTAGCTAATCGCACCGGCGCTCCTGCCGTCGTGTACCACGATGACGCCAGCGCAGCCCAGAAAGGGACCTGGACGAGATGGGTCGTCCCGCTTCAGGCCTTTGCCGATCAGGGCGTGAATCTGACCGACGTTGACAGAATCGCACTTGGCCTGGGCACCAAGGGCAACACAACAACGCCCGGCGGTTCCGGCAAGATGTACTTTGACGACATCGCGCTGTATTGACCGAGCAGTGCTCCTGAGGAAGAAAACAACTGAATCAGGGAAGCTGCGGTTAAGGCAAGAAAGAAAAAGAAAGATAACAGGGAGAATCGCGAAAAAGCACGGATTGAGAACAAGGCCTTCGCTGGGGCCAGCTTGTGTACGAAGCGAAACACGGAGAGCCAGGGCTGCAAGGGTCAAACTTACAGCCCTGTCAGCTCTCCAGTTTGTTTTGTAAGGGTTCTACAGCGTTCTGTACCTACGCAACCAGCCAACCAAGCCTACCCCGATGCCGCCCAGTAAGACAGCGCCCGGAGCCGGAATGACAGGCCCCTGATTATCGTCCCCGTCGGGGGTAACCTCATCAGGAATGGCGAATGCAATGGTGAAATCATCGGCTCCCCAGTGCCCGCTGGGCGTGCTGAATAGGGCCAGGCTGAAACCTTCCGGGTCGGTCACACCGAGAAAGCGGTGGGCACTGTACTGGCCTGAGTTGAGCGTGGCAACCGGCTGGCCATCAATCTCGAGATCGATCATACTGGCCGTAGTGGTAGCGAGCCAGCCACCTACGCCAAAGAATGATGCAACCGTAGAGACCCCGATGACGTCTGGGTCGCCCTCACTATCGTAAACGCCCCGGGCTCCACTGCGGATCCATGCACTTGTTCCGCCGATCACTGTCAATTTGTCGCTCGCGGTCCACGTTACATCCTGAGTGGTGAGCGTCGAAACGCTGCTTGGATGGTGCAAAGCATCCCAATCGCTACCCTCAAATCCTTCGAGAATTGTACCGTAACCACTCAGAGCCGCCAGGTAATTGGCCTCGTTCATGTAAACGGTGGGGGCGGCCAGACCAATGGCAGGTGTAAACAGAATCGCTGCACAAATGGCCATTAATTTTCTCACTAAGTCTCTCCTCTCAATCATCTCAGCAAGTACTTGTTAGCAACAGGAGGCCTCTGGTAACAATCCCACTGACCTCCCAATGGAAGGGCCTTGCGCACTGACCCTCCATGTTGCACGTCAGGCACGATTGCCAACGAGACAGGATTAACAGGAAGCCAGCCAAGTGTGAGGAAAGATGCGGGTGCGAAGCGAACGCCCTGCCGAGCTCAAAGAGCCAGGCAGTAATGTGCCTTGCACCACTCCTCCATCTCAAGCCGCATTACCTTAATCCCACTTTGTCCCTTACCTGACAACGCATCAGGTATTTGCCCAGGAACCGTGGATACCGCCGGAAAGCGTCCGGCAGAGTAACACGTCATGAAGCTATCCCGGCAGCCGAGGCTGCCCGGCTTCACTATGCCATTTATACCATAAGCCCTATATTGCCGTCAAGCAGAATTTTCCAAAATGCCATAATTTTTTTGCATTCTTGCCGAAAGCGGCAGGAAATTGCCGAAAAAACCCGATTTTTGCAGCCGTGCATCCAGCATTTGAATATTCACCTTGCCAATTCGCCCTCTTCGCGGTACCATGTCGATCAGTCCTCTGCAGGGAGTCAATAGGACTTCGAAAGTCGTCGATTGCAGGAAAACCCGGGGGCGAGGGCCTGATTCTCGGCAAGGGCATGTAAGGATTGTGTCGTATGTAGCAGCGATATTCAATCAGGCTTTTAACGTTTTTTTAGGAGAGGTTATCATGACAAAGCGAACTCGCCGACAGTTCCTGCACGACTCGATGTTTGCCGCGGCGGCGGCGATATCCACGACCCCGATGATCAGTGGCATTGCCAACGCGCAAACCAAAAGCCCCAATGAAAAGCTCCTGTGCGCGGTGATCGGCTGCAAGGGTCGCGGCGGCAGTCACATCAGCGCCTTTTCCGACCGCAAGGATTGTGAAATCGCTTGCATCGTGGACGTCGATGAAAAGGTGGGCCAGGGCTGCTGCAACTCGATCGAGAAACGTACGGGCCGCCGGCCCAGGTGGATCAAGGACATGCGTGAAGCATTCGACGACAAATCCGTCGATTTCATTTCGACGGCGACCCCGAACCACTGGCACGCGCTGTGCGGCGTCTGGGCGATGCAGGCCGGCAAGGATGCGTACATTGAAAAGCCCATCAGTCACGACATCCCGGAAGGTGCCGCGCTTGTGGCCGCCGCGAAGAAATACCAAAGGATATGCCAGGTGGGCACGCAATGCCGCTCGAATCCCGCCATCCAGAACGCCGTGAAGTTCATCGCAGAAGGCGGTATCGGCCAGGTCAATTTCGCGCGGGGGCTGTGCTACAAACGCCGAAAATCCATCGGTGCCCTGGGTGATTATCCGATCCCGCAAGAGGTGGACTTCAATCTGTGGAGCGGCCCGGCGCCGTACACCACGCCGAAGCTCACCCGACCGGAGCTCCATTACGACTGGCACTGGCAGCGGCTGTACGGAAACGGTGATTCAGGCAACCAAGGGCCTCATCAAACCGACATTGCCCGATGGGGATTGGGCATCAACCGCCATCCCAACAGCGTTATTACCTACGGCGGGCGGCTGGGCTATCAGGCCGAACGCAAAGATCCGAATTACGTCGATGCGGGCGACACGGCGAACACCGAAATCGCCATCTACGATTACGGCGACAAGTGCATGGTCTTCGAAACGCGAGGCCTTTCGGTCGATAACTCGGCGGATGCGGAGATCAACAAGCTGTTCGACAGCACCAAGGGCAATCAAATCGGCGTGATCTTCTACGGCACCGAAGGCGTTCTGGTCCAGAGGGAATACACGCAATGCGTTGCATTCGATCTCAAGGGCGCCGTGATCAAGGAGTTCAAGGGCGGCGGCGACCACTTCGACAACTTCATTCAGGCCGTTCGCAGCCGCAAAGCCGAAAACCTCAGTTCCGACGCTTTCCAGGGTCATCTCTCGGCGGCCCTGGCGCACCTGGCCAACATCAGCTACTACGTGGGCGAGCAGAACAAAGTCTCCGTCGCGCAGGCCAAAGCCGTGCTGGAAAAGGTCAAGAGCCGGGACGATAACGTCGAGACGCTGAATCGGACCGTTCAACATTTCAAAGATAACGGCGTCGATTTGGACAAGTACCCGATGTCGATGGGACCGCTGCTTCAGTTTGATCCCCAGAAGGAAGTGTTCACCGATAGCGCCGCGGCCAACAAGATACTGAACCGCGAATACCGCAAACCGTTCGTGTGCCCCGCGCCCGATAAGGTGTAGAGGGTCAGTAGCGCGAGACGTTGAGCTCGCCGGGGGTGCCCGTGACGAGGTAAACGACGCTTTCGGCGATGTTGGTGGCCCGGTCGGCGATTCGCTCGATGTTGTGTGCGGCCCAGATGAGGTAGGTGGCTCGTGTGATGAGGGTGGGGTCCTCAATCATGTGTTTGAGCAGATCATGGTAGGCCTGGTCATGGAGCCGATCCACTTCGTCGTCCTCCAGGCAGATCTGCTGCGCCTGGTCGGCGTCGCGATTCACGAAGGCCTCGAGACTTCGGCGGAGCATGCTGACGGCCTTCTCGGTCATCTGGGGCAGGTAGATCAGGGGTCGCACAAGCGGCTGATCGCCATGCAACAGGACAATCTTGCCGATGCCCTCGGCGTAGTCACCGATCCGCTCGAGGTCGCGGACGATGCTCAACGTGGAAATGATCTCCCGCAGGTCCGACGCGACCGGCTGCTGCCTGGCGATCAGGTCGATGCATTTATCTTCAAGGGCCCATCGCTGCTGGTCCACCTGGGCGTCGTTATCCATGACGAGCTTGGCCTGCTTCGCGTCCAGGTCCGCCAGCGCCTTGACGGAGCGGTTGATCGCGTCGATGACGATCTTGCCCATGTGCAGGACGTCGCGTTCGAGCTCTTTGATCCGATTGTGAAAACCTTCTCTTGCCATAGTGGTCTCCGGTATCAGCCGAAAGTTCCCCTAATATAATCTTCGGTCAGTTTCTCCTTGGGGTTCATAAAAATTTGATGGGTTTCGCCAAACTCGATGAGCCGGCCGAGGTACATGAGGGCCGTGTAGTCCGAGCAGCGGGCCGCCTGCTGCATGTTGTGCGTGACGATTACGAGCGTGTACTCATTGCACAGTACGCGGAGCAGCTCCTCGATGTGGAGCGTCGAGATGGGGTCGAGGGCGGAACAGGGCTCGTCGAGCAGGATAATATCGGGCCTGAGAATCAGCACGCGGGCGATGCACAGCCGCTGTTGCTGTTCGAGGGTAAGCGACTGGGCGTTCGCGTCGAGCTTGTCCTTGAGGTCGTCCCAGAGCGCGACGTGTTCGAGACCATCCTGGACGGCGCGCATAATGTCGGCCTTTTTCGTCATCATGTTGTGGATTCGCAGGCCGAACTTGAGATTGTTGTAGATAGACAGGGCGAAGACGTTGGGTCGCTGGAAGACCATGCCGACCTTGCGGCGCAGCGCGATGAGGTCGGTGTCGCGTTCGAGGATGTTCTGGCCCTCGATCACAATCCGGCCCTTGACGTCGGTGTGCTCGATGAGGTCGTTCATCCGGTTGAAGCAGCGCAGCAGGGTGGACTTGCCGCAGCCGGACGGGCCGATGATCGCCGTAACGTTCCGGCTGGGAATCTGGATGTTCACGTCCGTCAGCGCCCGGAAAGGGCCGTAATACAGGTTCAGGTCGATTGTCTCAATCTTTAGGTCAAATTCCATGGTGATCATCCGAATCTGCCGGTGATGTAATCATCCGTGCGCTTGTCCTTCGGGTTGGTGAAGAGCGTTTTCGTCGGACCGATCTCGACCAGATCGCCCATCAGGAAAAACGCGCATCGCTCGCTGACGCGGGAGGCCTGCTTGGTGTTGTTGGTCACGAGGATCTGCGTGTAATCCTGCTTCAACTGCTGCATGGCGTCCTCGACCTTGGCGGTGGAGATGGGATCGAGGCCGGAGCAGGGCTCGTCGTAGAGGATAACTTCGGGCTCGACGGCGAGCGTGCGGGCGATGCAAAGCCGCTGCTGCTGGCCGCCGGAGAGGCGGACCGCCGGCTCGCGGAGGCGATCCTTGACTTCGTCCCAGAGGTAGGCTCTTTGCAGGGCCGTTTCCACGATGTGCGTGACGGTCTCTTTGCCGGTCACACCATGCACCTTGGGACCGTAGGCGACATTGTCGAAGATGGGGATCGGCAGCACCTGTGGCAAGGCAAAGATGATGCCGATCTTTTTCCGCAGGAGGTGGTCGTCGATCTTCTGGATACTGCGGCCGTCGAGGAGAATCTCGCCGGTCTGCGAGTATGTTCGATGGAGATAATTAAGCCGGTTCAGCGCGCGCAGGAAGGTGGTTTTGCCGCTATTGGCCGGGCCGATGACCCCGAGAATCTCGTTACGAGGAATCTCGATATTGATGCTCTTGAGGACCTGCAGCGACCCAAAAAAGCAATTCAGATCAACGGTTTTGATGACCGGTTCGTTTACCATAACCTCTTTTTTCTGTAGTGAGCACGCAGGATGATGCTGACAAGATTCATGAGGAAAACCAGGGCCACGAGCACGAGCGCCGTGGCAAAGCTGATCTCGATCGGGATGTTAGGCACTTGGGTCGAGATGACGTAAAGGTGATAGGGCAGGGCCATCACCTGGTCGAAGACCGAATGCGGCAGTCGCGGCAGATAGAAGGCGGCGACAGTGAAGAGGATCGGGGCCGTTTCGCCGGCGGCGCGGCTGAGGCTCAGCACGGTACCGGTGAGGACGCCGGGGATGGCGTACGGCAGCACACAATACCGCACGGTCTGCCAGCGGCTGGCGCCCAGCGAGAGGCTGATCTCGCGGTAGCTGAAGGGCACGGATTCCAGCGCCTCTTTGGAGGCGGTGATGATGACGGGCAGGCTCATGATCGCCAGGGTCAGTGAGCCGGCGAGGATGGACGTGCCTAAGTGCAGCAGGAGCACGAACACCGTGAAGCCGAACAGGCCATAGACGATCGACGGGATCCCGGAGAGGTTCACCACCGACAGCTTGACCATGCGCGTCAGCAGGTCGTCGTGGGAGTACTCCACCAGGTAAATGGCCGAGAGCACCCCCAGCGGCAGCGAGAACAGCATAGTGCCGATAACCAGCAGGACAGTGCCGACGATGGCAGGGAAGATGCCGCCGGCCTTCATGCCCTGTCGCGGCACCGCCGTGAGAAACTCCCATGAGATCGCCCCCGCGCCGTTGATGACGATGTAGAGGATGACCAGCATGATCGGCACGACGATCAGCAGCGTCAGCACGCCCAGGACGGAAAAAGCGATATGCTGGCGGATTTTGGCTCCGTTCATTTCCTGGCCCTTCGCAAAAACAGGTCGGCGATGAAGTTGATGCTGAACGTGATGGCGAACAGGACAAGCCCGACGGCGAACAGGGCAAAGTAATGTTCGGACCCACCGACCGTCTCACCCATCTCGCCGGCGATGGTGGCCGTCAGAGTTCTGAGCGGCTTGAGGATCGAACCGGGCATTACGGGGGCATTGCCCGTGACCATCATCACGACCATGGTTTCACCCACGACCCGGCCGATGCCGAGCATCACGGCGGCCAGGATGCCGGAGGACGCCGAAGGCAGAATGATCCGCCAAAGGGCCTGCCAGCGGGTGGCTCCCAGTCCGAAGGCGGCCTCGCGATACGTCCGCGGCACGCCCGCCAGCGCGTCTTCAGAAATGCTGATGATGGTGGGCAGGGCCATGAACGCCAGCAGCAGACTGCCCGTCAGGCCGCACATGCCCGTCGTCAGGCCGAAGCCATTCCGCAGGACCGGGCCGAGCCAAATGATGCCGAGAAAACCCAAGACCACGCTCGGGATCGAGGCGAGGATTTCCACCAACGATTTGAGGACATGCTTCAATGGCTTGGGGGCGACCTCTGAAATGAACATTGCCGAGCCCACACCCAAGGGCACACAGATGAGGATTGCCCAGACCGTCACGTAAACCGAACCGAGCAGCAGTGGAACAACACCGAACTTCGGCGGGTCGGAGATCGGCAGCCACTCCGTGCCGAAGAGGAAATCGCCCACCGGATAGTGGCGGAACAACGATAAGGAATCCCTCAGGAGAAACAGAAAGACCAGAAATACGAAGACAACGACTACAAAGCCGCTCAGCTTGATAGACAACTCAATAATGAATTCGCTAATCTTCCTGAGCAACTGTCGCTCCTACCGGCACAAACCCTGTCTCCATGAATTGCTTCTGCCCTACGGGGTTCAGGATAAAATCGATGAACAGCTCGGTGATGCCCTGTGGCTCGCCGTCTGTATAAACGAAGAGCGGCCGCGAAAGCGGATACGTCTTCTTGACGACGTTATCGACGTCTGGAGGATGAAATTCGCCACCCTTGGCGATCAGCACCGGCTTGGTCCGGTCGGACAAATAGCCCATGCCCAGGTAGCCGATTGCCGCTTCGTTGCTGGCGACCTCCTCGACGATCGCCTGCGACGAGGTCAGCAGCAGCGTTTCTCGGGAAAACTCCTCCGTGGAGCCCTTTTTCCCGAGCTGGACGACCTCTTCCTTAAAGTATATATGCGTTCCGGAGCTGACCTCGCGTGAAAGGGTCACAATGGGAAGGTCTTTGCCGCCGAATTCTTTCCAGTTCGTGGCGTCTGCCGTGAAGATCTTGTGCAGGTCCTCGATGGTCAGCCGGTCCACGGGATTGCCCGGATTCACAATGACGGCCACCCCGTCGTAGGCGACGACGAACTCCTTGGGATAGACCTTGCGTTTGTGGGCTATCTCGATTTCCTTGGGCTTCATCTCGCGGGAGGCAGTGGCCACATCGCAGGTTTTGTTGATCAGTGAGGCGATCCCGACTCCGCTGCCGCCGCCCGTGACGGCGACGAAGACGTGCGGGTAGTCCTTCATGAACTCCTCGGCCACCATCTGCACAGCATTGACGATCGTATCGGACCCTTTGGTCTGAATGAACCCCTGCGGCTCATCCGGGTCGATGTCCTCACCGCAGCCGATGATGCAAACGGTCATCAGGCTTACTAAGATAACGCGCGCCTTCAACCACATAGAGCCGGTAGTTTACCGGCCGGTTGTCCGGGCCGCAAGGTATTTCCTCGGGATTCCCGATACCTGTCGTATTTCAGGCTTTCCTTGACAGGAATTTTTCAACCTCCGCCAGCAGCACGTCGGGCGGCACGGGTTTGTCAAGGTAAGCGTCCACCGAGCACCAATCAGGGCCGCCGCTTCTCGGTCTCAGATCAAAACCGGTCTTCTCCCGGACTCCTGTGAGCATCACGATGGGCATGTCTTTGAACTGCGGGTCCTTCTTTAGCTTCTTGGACATATCGAGGCCGTCCAGCCATGAGGACATCATGATGTCTAATATGAGCAAATCCGGTTTCTCGGCCTTGATTTTATCCATACCCTCCGTTCTGTCGGCAGCGGTAATCACAGTGTACCGGCGGCTTTCCAGAATTGTCTGCAACGACTCTCTGATAGCCGGATCATCGTCAACGACCATGATTTTCGCATTTTCCATGGTTCACCTCACAATGTGCAAACCTGCGTACCGAATACATTTCTTCAAGCACTAATCTGGTTAGATCGGGGATGTTTTGCCTGACCTCTGTTGAAAAATCGGTGCTTAGCTCTATTACCTTCGGCTCTATGCCAATCACGGTAATCTCGCAGTTAGTCAGGCAGGGGCACACTTCTCTTAACAGCCGCAGGGCATCGACCACCTGCAACTGATGGGCAGAGCGGGTCTTGGTTTGCAGGACCTCAAGCTCAGCAAAGTCGAATCTGTGGATCTCACCGGGCTTCCCTCCCGCGCGGATAGCATCGACCACGATGATCTTTTTCGGCTTGCCCGCCAGACGCACGGCAGGCTCGTCTATGTAAGACACGAGATTCAGCAAATCACACCCGCAGTCCAATAGGCGCACACCGGGAGGCATAGGCAGTTGCAACAGGTTGTCTATGATATGCGGCCCTATCCCTTCGTCGCCGAGCAGCGAATTACCCACACCCACAATTAGGGTCTGCTCCAGTGATTCATTTCCTTTCTTGTCTGACGCGGAAACGCTCACGTGAAGTTTACCTCCAGAAGGTGGACCGCACAGGATATGCACGGATCGTATGCCCGCACGACCATCTCCAGCTTTGAGGTCATGGACTGCTTTGGCTCATCGATCAAGTTCTCAACTGAGGCGCGCAGGTCCTTTTCGATGTTTGCCAGGTTCTGAGCCGTCGGCGTGATGACGTCAGCTTCGGTCAGCCGGCCTGCTTTGTCAAAGCTGTAGCTGTGATAGAGCGTGCCGCGCGGAGCTTCCACGGCCCCGGTTCCCGTGCCGGCCCTGGGCGTAACCGGTGACGGCTTCTCTTGCTTGATCCCGGCAGCCAGCAGCTCGTCAATGATCTCGATCGACCTCTCGACAGAGTAGAGCAGCTCAACGGCCTGAGCGGCGTTGTTGTGAAGCGGATTGCCCGACAGCAAGTCCAGGTCCAGCTTTTCCGCAGCCTTCTTGGCTTGCCCGGATAACTTCCTGCCGTTCAGTACGATCCTCGCCAAAGCGCCAACCATAAAGGAATTATCCTTGAACCGGCTGTGCTTGGCGTGAGAATGTGCGACAACCTTCTCGCCGCAAATGTCCTTGTAGGCGGCGATCTGTCTGGTATCTCCGGTTGACAACACTATCGTGTCTCCGAACAAGCTGTACCCGTCGCCGTTGCTTGACAGCGCGGCGTATGTGTTCGGCGAAGTGCAGAAGTCCGGCATATCCAGAGAGGACACCAGGTCAAAGGTCACCCGGCTCTGCTCCAAGGCCCTCTGGAGCTGGTCCTTCAGATCAAGCAACTGCTCGGACGTTGGCAGCCTTCCAAAACCCCCGACGACGGCGTTGACGGGATGAATCGCCCGGCCCCCTATCGTTTCCTGGATGGCGTTTCCCAGCTTCTTCAACTCCAGGCCCATCTTCACCTCCCCAGGATAGCTGGCGGCCAGGGCCACGGCGCTCGGATAATTCATAAAGTCAGGGATGACAAGACAAAACAAATGCAAAGCGTGACTTTCAATATTCCCGCCCTGCACCAAAAGCTCCCTCAATAGCCGTGTCTGCCCGCTCACTTCCACGCCGAAGGCATTCTCGACAGCCGTCAGAGAAGCGACCGTGTGAGTCCCGGAACATATAGCACATATCCGCATCAGGATTGGTGCCACTTCATTGTATGTCCTGCCGACGACCAGCGGCTCAAAAAACCGGGCGCCTTCGAAGATATCCATCTTCACTTCCACCACCCGGCCGTCTTTGATATCGACGGTGATGCCCCCATGTCCCTCTACGCGACAAACACGGTCAATGACTACTGATTTATGCATTGGCAGTTTCCTTAAGGGATTCGATCTTCAGCGAATCGGCCTGCCCTGCGAAGGTGCGCAGCCGGTTCTGGATGTCCACCGATGTAAACCCTCTTTCTTTAAGCATCTTGAACTCAGAAGAAACATTGGCCTCCTCGACAGGCCCCCGGCATCCGATGCAGGGCTGAGCGCAGCTCGGGCAGCGAGCCTTGCAGCCGGCGACCGTTATCGGACCCAGACAGAGCTGGCCCTGCTCGATGAGCACACAAGGATACTCTGCCATCTTGCACTCCGTGCAGACAGCATAATTAGGCAGGCGGGGCAAATCGCCGTGGAGCAGAGCAGCCAGACCCTGCAACAGTTGCTCTCTCTCTACGGGGCAACCCGATATGGCCAAATCTACTTTCACAAAATGGCTGAGAGGCTGAGGGGTGACGGCGTCAAATCTTTTGCCTGCCGGCCCATAGACTTTCAGCTTAAGCTCCTCGCGCGCGATTTCATTCTTCATTGCCTGTACGCCGCCCCAGACGGCACAGGTGCCCAGAGCGACGAGTAATTTCGCCCTGTTCCTGAGCTTTCTGAGCATCTGCTCATCTTCCGGCTGAACGACGGCACCTTCGACAAAGACAATGTCCAACAGGGCGTCCTGGTCGTTGTTGCTGATCGCCATCGGAAAGAATTTGAGGTCCACCGCGCCTGCGATGTCGAGAAGCTCGTCCTCACAATTCAAGATAGCCAACTGATCTCCCGCACAGCCGGTCAGTCCGTATATGCCTACGCTTGGTTTGTTCATGACCTCATCTCCTCAGATCATCTCGGGCAGGTTTACAGCATCCCAATAGGTGAATATCGGCCCGTCCAGACAGGTGTACTTATACCCTATCATGCAGTGCCCGCACTTGCCGACCCCACATTGCATGTTCCTCTCCAGGGACATGAGTATCCTGTCTTTGGAGAAGTTGCGCTCCAGCAGTTTCTTGAGAACGAACCTGAACATCACGTCCGGACCACAGATCGCGGCGTACGTGTGAGCGGGGTCAATTTGCAGGTCGTCGAACAGCCCGGTGACCACGCCGATCCGCGCCTTCCATATCCCGGATTTATCTTTATCGACGGTCAGGAGGCAGTTCACGTCCGCCCGGTCGATAAGATTCAGCAGCTCATACTTAAAGAGCATTTCATCCGGATTCTTTGCCCCATACATCAACGTGATCGTCTGGAACTTCGAGCGGTTGTCCAGCGCATACCACAACAGAGATCTCAAAGGCGCCATGCCCAGGCCGCCGGCGACGAGCAGGAGATTGTTTCCTTCCAGCTTTTCGAGGGGAAAACCATTGCCGTAGGGTCCTCTGACGCCAACCAGTGCATTCGGGGCAAGCTTGAAGAGCGCGTTGGTGACGTGCCCGATTCGCCTGACGCACAGCTCGACGATCCCCGGGCGGGTGGGGGAAGAGGATATCGAGAATGGCGCCTCACCCGTCCCAACGACACTGAGCATGACAAATTGACCGGGGCGATATGTGAAATCTCTCGCCATCTTTTCGTCGTCAAATCTGATCTGGAAAAGCTGATGGTCCGCGATCTGCGGGAGCGTACGAATGATCCTGGCCGGATAGGGCAGGTACGCATTTGGGCACTCAGGGCAGCTTTGGCGATTAGACACGAGTCTCACTCCTTAACTTCTGGACAACCTCGAGAATATCGACGCCCGCCGGGCAGTATGCTTTACATCGTCCACATCCGACGCAACTGGGTCTTCCATACTGGCTCACGAAGCCTCTCTGTTTATGGAAGTACCGGTTCTTCACTCGCGATGAGCGCTTAGCCCTGAAGTTATGGCCGCCGGCCACAAGAGCGTAGTCCTTGAAGAGACACGAATCCCATCTCCTCTTTCTCTGCCCGCCGCTCCCATCTAATTTGATCTCATCAAAGACGGCGTAGCAATAGCACGTCGGACAGACCATCGAGCACGTGCCGCAGCTCAAGCATTTCTCCGCTACTTCCTGCCAGACTTCATTTTCGTATTCCAGGTCCATGATCTCAGGCAAATCCTGAAGCTGAATCTCCGTCTGGAAGCTCTCTCTTCTGCGGATGGATTTGGCTTTGTACGCCTCCCGATCGCGCTGCTGGACCTCCTGAAACAGCGATTGTGCCGCCCCGACCATGTCGTCCCCCCGGCTGGTGCCAATTCGGACCAGGTAGCAACCGTCGATGTCGGACAAGAACAGGTCAAAGCCGCTGTCCACGAAGTCCGTGCCGGTCGAACGACAGAAGCAGTACGCGTCGGGAATGCAGTCCAGGCCGATGACGGCGACTCGATTCTTCCTGGCAAAATAGTAGCTGTCGGCGCATCGACCGCCGAAGACAATATCGAGTATCTTAAGGCCGTGGATATCACAGGGATGAGCGCCGAAAACCACAAGTTTTCTTTCTGCCTCTTCCGCAGATACCTCGTAGCCTTTCTGAGCATGGAAATTGAACATGACCTCTACAGGCATGACGAAATATTTCTTCAGCGGCAGGATGGTTCGGGTACAATCGAGTGCTATATCATCGAAGTCTCTCACCGGCGCGAAGACAAAGCTTCCGTCACCTTTTCTCGCAGGGGCGTGGATTTCTCCGAAGGCGCCCAGACGAGCAATGAATTCTTCAAGGTTTTGTTTGGGTAATTTTACAATTTTCATTGTTCCACCTTTGGCAAGAGAATGCTAAACGTCGTCCCCTTGCCGAGTTCACTCTTGACTTGTATATGTCCGTTATGTGCTTCTATTATTCTCTTGGCTATCGGCAGTCCCAGTCCGGTGCCGGCGACGTGCCGCGTTTCGTTGCTCTTGACTCTGAAGAACTCGTCGAAGACAAAGGGCAGGTTGTCCCGGGAGATCCCTATCCCCGTGTCAGTAATCTCCACCACTACATCATGGCCTTGTTCTCTTGTGCTTACCGTGACCGTGCCCCCTTCACGATTGTAGTATATTCCATTACTAACCACGTTCGTAATGGCTTGTTTCAGACTTTCTCGATCGCCCCAAACGGCGGGAATGTTGTGACCTGAATGCAGCTCGAGGACCACTTTTCCGGCCTCTGCCAGCGGTTCTGCAAGTTCCAGGATTTCCGAAAGGAGAGGCTCCAGGGTCACCGGCTCGAATCGCTCTGCCATGCGGCCCGAATCGATACGTGACATATCGAGCCAGTCATTAATCAGTTGCATAAGATCATCGAGATACTTGCTCGCTTTCTCTATGATCTCCTTCTGCTTGCCCGTCACGTCCCCGGCGAATCCCTCCCGGATGACCCCGAAATATTGTCTGACCGAAGCGAGCGGCGAACGCAGTTGATGAGAGACCAGGGTAACGAAGTTCTCTCGCATCATCTCCTTTTCCCGGCGTAATTGTTCCGACTCGATAGCGAGTCTTCTTCTTTCCAAACCCCTTTTGATGACAATCCTCAATTGGTCCGGCGTGAATGGCTTAGGGAGAAAATCGTACGCGTTGCGCTTCATCGCCTCGACGGCCGACTCGATGGTCGCGTAGCCGGTAATGACGACCGAAATGATGCTTGGGTCTATTTCCCGAATTTTCTCCAGCAGCTCCATGCCGCTTATCCCGGGCATCTTAAGATCGACAAGGACCAAGTCAGGTCTCACTGCACCTACTTTCTGTAAACCCCGATCCCCGTTCTCGGCGGTTTCCGCTCTGTATCCGGCCTTGGCCAGCACCTGACAGCAGGAATCGCGCATGGCTTCTTCATCGTCGATGACCAGAATCGTCCCGTTCCCGGACATCGTCAGACCTTCTTCAACTTCTGTTTGGATGTCTCTGGTCAACGGCTCCTATCCCCTTAATAGCCTCTCAACCCGCCCGAGGAGGATGGCCGGTTCGACGGGTTTTTGCAGAAAGTCGTCCGCTTCGAAATACTCTCCGTCCGTAAAGGGCGAGAATTTGAATCCCGTCTCTTCCATGATACTGGATACGGCCAGCACGGGGATCTTTTTCGTTTCAGGGTCATGCTTGAGCTTGTAACAGATGTCGAAGCCGTCCGTCAGTTTCTCCATCATGATATCCAGGAGAATCAAATCGGGCGTGGACTTTTCCAGCTTCTGCATGGCCTCCTTCTTGTTGTGGGCGGCATCAACGCTGTAACCCTTGCTCTGGAGCATGGGCTTCATCGCCGCGACGAAATTGACGTCATCATCGATAACCAGGATACTGGGCGGCTCACTCATCTGTTTTGTCTCCTTAACCTTTCCCATTTTCTTGAACACGTCTCGAACGGCTGCCATCAACTCGTCCCGGTCGAACGATTTTAGGTAGTAATAGAAGATGTCCTGCTTGCGTACCTCTGCCTCTAACTCCACCGTATTCTGCGCCGCGGTCATGATGACCTGAATCTTCGGGTCAATCGTCTTGACGATTGAGACGGCCTTGTAACCGGCCATCTCGGGCAAATCAACATCCATAATGACGCAATCAAAGCGAGCGTCCCTGATCCTCTCGGCCATGGCACTAATACTGCCGCTTGTTTCAACATCATAGTCTTCGTCGAAAAAGAGGGACGCTAATTCTCGGGCCGCGTCACCGTCGGGATCCACGATCAGAATTCTCTTGCTTCCAAGCTTCATCTGCCCACGATCACCATGCACAGTGCAATTCCACTGTCGCACAAGCCTTCTTGGCGGTCTTCCAGAGTACAGAGGCAAGCCCGCCGTATGTCTGGCCGGCAAGCCGCCGGACAAGTTCGACTCGACTCTCATACCTTGCAAATGCTGTGCCATACAACAAGGAAGCCGAAAATAATTTCACCTAAGTGGCTAACAATAAAGATGTTACGGATACTTCTGAAGGTGTTTACGGCTCTCCGCCGGCCGGTGAGGATGGCTGCTAAAATGGGGCATATCGCTCCAACGATGGGGAAGATTGCCCCATTGAGATCATTCGAGTCCGTATCGCCTGAGCTTGGAGCGGAGTGTTTTGCGGTCTATTCCCAGTGCGTCGGCCGTCCTGCCTCTATGGCCCTGGTACTTCTTGAGCGTCCGGCTGATGTGCTCCTTCTCCACATCAACCAGACGCCGGGGTCTATCCGCATCTGACCTTGAAGACGCCTCAACACTTAACCCGTAGTATAACAGATCTGAGGGTTCAATGACGTCGTTTTCGGTCAAGACGACGGCTCGCTCGATGGCGTTCTCCAGCTCTCTGACGTTGCCGGGCCAATCGTATTCAATGAGGGCCTTCATCGCCCGGTCCGAAATAGCCCGGATGTTCTTCTTTCTCTTCTGGTTGTATTTCTTCAGGAAATAGTCGGCCAGCAGCGGAATGTCGCCTCTTCTCTCACGCAGAGACGGCAGCGTAATCGGAACGACACTCAAGCGATAAAACAAATCTTCTCGGAAGGTTCCCGCTTGTACAACCTCGTACAAGTCTTTGTTGGTCGCGGCGACGACTCGCACATCCACCTTGATGACCTGCGAGCTTCCAACCTTCGCGATCTGCCTTTCCTGCAGGACCCGAAGCAGCTTTGCCTGGATGTTTGTACTAATGTTTCCAATCTCATCGAAGAAAACGGTTCCTCCGTTTGCCAGCTCCATGCGGCCATATTTGGTTGCTGTGGCGCCCGTGAACGACCCCTTGACGTGCCCGAACAGCTCGCTCTCGAACAAATTTTCCACCAGGCTCCCGCAGTCCACAACGACAAACGGCCTGTCCCTTCTGCTGCTGTGGCAGTGTATGGCTCTCGCCACCAGCTCCTTGCCGGTGCCGCTTTCGCCGCAAATCAGGACGGTCGTATCGGTTGGACTTACTTTTCGCACGACCCGCTCAATCTTCTTCATCGATTCGCTCCGGCCGACGATCACGCCAGGTCCGAAGCTTGCTTTCAATTCGCCTCGCAGCAGAAGGTTCTCAAGGGCCAGCTCTCGTCTATCCAGCGCCCGCGCCACTATCGCTCGCAGAGCGGCAGGTGTGAAAGGCTTCGGGAGAAAATCATAGGCTCCTGTTGTCATGGCCTTGACGGCGGACTCCACCGTCGCATATCCGGTAATCACAATCACCAGGACCTCCGGATATTCCCGCTTTATCTTCTCCAGCACCTCCATGCCGCTCAAGCCGGGCATTTTCAGATCGAGGATCACTAAATCGAAGGATTCCTTTTCCAGCATGGCTAATCCCGTCGCACCATCCCGAGCTACCTCCACTTTGTTTGCCGCCCGAGAAAGCGTCTGCTGGCACGAGTCCCGCATGGATTCTTCGTCGTCAATCACCAGAATGTGAGCTTGACTGGACATTTAGACCTCCGCCCTTAGCGGTAATCTCAGAATGAAAGTGGTTCCTTTACCCGGTTCGCTTCTGATTTCTATGGTCCCCTTGTGTCCGGCGATGATGCCATAGCTGACGGCCAGGCCGAGCCCCGTTCCGCGACCTACCTCTTTCGTGGTGAAGAACGGATCGAAAATCTTTTCGAGATTCTCCGGCGGTATGCCGCAGCCGGTGTCCGCGATTTCAATTTCGATCGCTTCGCCGCCAGCCGCCGTCCGGGAAGCAACGGTCAGCTCGCCGCCTCCCGTCATGGCCTCGGCCGCGTTCAAGATGATATTCGTAAAAACCTGCTGTATCTGACCGCTGTCCATCATCGCCTTTGGCAGGGAGGGAGAAAACCGTGTAGTTATTTTGATATTCTGGAACAGTGCCTGATTTTGAAGCAGGGATAATGTCCGTTTCAATACCTCGTTGGCATCCGCCTCCTCGACGTTCGGCTCACTTTGACGAGCGAAGTCAAGCAGGCCTCGCACGATGTTCTTGCATCGTGTGGCTTCCGCCACGACTTTCTCCAGGTTCTTGCGGCGGGGATCTTCTGTCGCCATCTCTTCCAGGGACAGATGGCCATACATTAAAACGGCGCCGAGCGGATTGTTTATTTCATGGGCCACCCCGGCGGCTAACTGCCCTAAAGTCGCAAGCCTTTCCGATTTCATGATCTGCTGGTGGGTGTATTCCTTCAGCCGCTCGTCTCTCTCTTTCAACGAAGAGGCCATCAGGTTGAACGTCTCGGTCAACTCGGCAATTTCATCTTTCGCAGTCGCTTCGACTCTGTAGTCAAGGTTGCCGCCCGCCCACTGATGCGACGCGAGTATCAAGCGTTTGATCGGCTGCAACACGCCCCTCGCTAAGAAATTCGAAACAATCAGAGCGAGAATCATCCCGGCCAGCGCGATGCCCAAAAACATGGCAATCGCCCTGTTTCGCATATCGATGAATTTCTCCTCCAGAATCCCGACGTAGAGAATGCCGACGATTTCGCCTTTGACGTCCCGTATGGGTTCGTACGCGGATATGTACCAGCTATTGACGACAAAGGCCCTGTCTATCCACGGCAGACCTTTGACGAGCACCTGCTCATACACTTCCTCGGAGACGCGCGTTCCAATCGCACGCGTTCCGTCGTCTCTCATCACGTTGGTCGAAATGCGCAAGTCGCCCTGAAAGATGGTGGCTGTTCCGATGTCTTTTCCCTCATACTTGACTCCCTGGTACACCGTCTCTTTGACCTTATCAACGATCTTGTAGTTGCGGTTAAGCAGGTTCCCTCCGTACAGGACGCCGACCAATCGCCCATCGTCCCCGAGGATGGGCGCAGCAGTCTTTATCATCATCCCGGAACTCTGTCTGGTTTCCAGGGTCGGCTTCGCTTTAGGGGTGGGAATGTATTCGATACACGCTTGCTCAACGAGGTCTGCCCCTTCTTTTCGCAACTCTTCTTCCGGCACGATCACAGTGGCGGCGACGGCCGTCCGGCCGGCCAGCACCTGGCTTACAAGGCTATCGCCCGCTTGATTATCACCGGAGATAGAGGGATTTCGTAACCTGACGAGAACCCGGCCGCTGTCATCCGTCAGAGTCAATATGTCCAAGCCTTCGGCCCTTCGCACTTTCTCCAGCTCTTCTGTGAGAGTCTTCATGTCATTATTCAGCAGGGCATCTCTTACGGAAAATCTCCTCAACGCGGTGAGCCGCACCGTATCTTTTAGTTTTTCGCTTTCCTGCCGATATATCTCTCTGGCCGCGTTCAGGTCATTTCGCACCTTGTCCTGAGCCTGGCGGACAATCCCGGTTCCGATGAGCCGCGTGCCCACGAGCGTGGCAACTAGGCCGCATATAACAATCACGGCCAGGAAGCTTGTGATCAGCTTTGCCTTCAATGAGATCTTCATAATCATCGGCTTATCGACTACTCCTGGGCCATACACAACAAGCTGCCATCCATCATGGAGATGTGAAGTCGCCCGTAAGTTGCGGCCATGCCATCGAAGACCGGCGGCGAATCGAGTTGATACTGTGCTAATTCGGTCCCATCAGAGGCTGAGATGGCCATAAGCAGAGCTTCCCGGTTGTCGCCAGGTGCTTGCGGCCCGTTGTCCGGGTCAGCCAGAGGGCCGGCCGCGAACAGAATTTTCCCTGCCAGGACCATGGCGCGGACCTGGATATTGACGGGCTTTTCCCACCGCGTCGTCCCATCGTCCCTGCTGACGGCGAAGAGCCGGTACGCAGCGCCGCTGTCAGCTTCCCATCGCCACAGCCAATGTGAACGATTAGACCACCTTTAGTGCCAGCCGTATCGAGAATCTCCTTGGCCTCCCCTTCGGCGGTGAGCTCAGGGCCGAACCGCTGCTCGGGCCGGCCCGGCTGAACTGCTGCAAGTGATACTGTGCATGAAAACCACAGAACATAAGCATGCTTTGCGAGGAACCGGCATTTCGTTTTCATGACCACTTTTCCTTCCGTACGAGAGTCTGGCGAAAAATCGATAACGCTATTGTAACAAATACGGGGGCACAGGGACACGTCATCGATCGATTGAGCGATTTACAGCCAGTTTGTCGCCGACAACCGCACTACGCCTGCGGATAGACCCACGGCTTTCGGTACTCGCGGCGGAGCAGCTTGTTGGCCTCGGGGTCGCCGACGATTATTTCCTTTTCGCCGTCCCACTGAACACTCCGGCCAAGCTTTAGCGAAAGCATCCCTAACAGGCTCATATTGGTCGAGCGATGGATCAATTCAATGTCGCAGACGGGGCGCCGGCCGGTCTTGATCGCATCAAGAAAATCAACCCACAGCTCTTTGATGTTCTGCTGGTCCGGCTCATTAAGCTGCGGCTCCTGGTGAATCTCTTTCTCCCCCCTGCCGAGCGGATAGAACGTCCAGCCCTTCTGCCAGCCCATGTGGAACGTGCCTTTGGTGCCGTAGAAGTAGCAGCCGACGCTTTCTCCCTTCTCGGCGGGATTGCCCGCGAACTGGCGATGCTCCCAGAAAGCGGTGAAATTATCGAACTGATACGTGGCAATCTGGTGGTCCGGCGCATCGGTGGTTTGTTGCTCCTTTGTAAAAACTGCCGGCCCCTTAATCGGCCGGCCACCGGTGGAGTGCACCGTCTTTGGCCACTTTTCCTCCATGATCCAGAGGATTTGGTCCATCCAGTGCACGCCCCAGTCGCCCAACGTGCCGTTACCGTAATCAAGAAACTGGCGGAAGCCTTTCGGGTGCATCTTCCGGTTATAGGGTCGCAGCGGCCCGGGCCCGCACCACATATCCCAGTCCAGACCGGCAGGCGGCTCTTCATTGGCCTGCGGCTCTTCGGGTCCACCACCCCCGGAAAGGACAAAAGCACGGATCATGCCGATCTTGCCCGCTCCTCCTTCTCGCAGAAATTTCATGCCGGAGACGTTGTGCGGCGAGACCCGCCGATGCGTCCCGACCTGGACGACGCGATTGGCCGCACGGGCGGCGTTGACCATCGCCCGGCCCTCCATAATCGTATGGCTGATGGGCTTTTCGACGTAAACATGGGCGCCCGCCTTAACGGCTGCAATGGTAGCCAACGGATGCCAGTGGTCCGGCGTGGCCACGATGGCAATATCGGGCTTCTCCTTCTCGAGCAGCTCGCGGTAGTCCTTGTACTTTTTGGGCATCTGGCCGGTCAGTTTCTCGACCTTTGCGGCGGCCGGGTCCAGTTGCCGCTGGTCAACGTCGCAGAGAGCGACGATTTGGCATTGGCCGGACTGAATTGCTTCGCCCGTGATATTCATGCCCCACCAGCCGCTGCCGATAAGGGCCGTGCGATACTTGCTGCCGCTGCCGGCCCGCAGGATTCCGGGGGCCGCAAAAGCCAGACTCGACGCCACTGAGCCTTTGAGAAAAGTGCGACGATTGATAGCCATGATACGTTTCCTTTCTTGCCCTGGAGGATTCAAAATATTTGTCCTTATCGGTAATTCAAGAATCGTAGGGTGGGGCTTGCCCCACCATGATTCCTGCCACCTCTTGACGATTCAATCTACCAGTGCGCCCTTCCAAGTCAAGGGAAAACCGGCAATCGCTTGCCCGGGGGCCGGACTTGCAGGAATTTACTGGCATCCAGCACCCGATTCGGGTATCATACGGATTGGCGAGCCTTGTCCCGTACCGATGCCTGAGCCGCTCCGGGTAAAAGCCCGGCGTATCGGACGCCGGCGGAATCGGTGGTACAAAGCGTCGCCGCCGAGGATCTCGTATCCCTGGCGGCGCCTTGCAGGCGGAAATTGAGAGGATTAGAGATGTACAGATATACAATTATGATCATCGCCCTGTCGGTCTGTGTTCTGCCGACAACGCAGACACAGGCTAAGTCCAACGACGGTCCCGCCGCCGGAATAACACCGGCGTCCCGACGATCACCGTCACCAAACTTGAGGTGAATGACAAAGCTCTTAACCTCCGCTATGAGATTAGAAACGACTCTGGGCACGAGATCTGGCTCTGTGATGACTTAGGATTTTATTGGCCACGTAATTCTGAAATATGCTTGTCAGAGGATAATCAGCTCTTAACTATAAGAAGGCGGCTTGATGTGCCGGCATCAAGTGGTTTAGTATGGGCCAGACAACCCCTTGGCAAATATGTCCGTTTGTGTCCAGGTAAGAAATGGCACGAGTCTGTATCTGTAGACGTACCTCTCGATGGATTCTATATTTTTGAGCCCAGAAGATCCGGCCAAATCCCAAGAAACCTTTTTTATGTTTCCCATCGGGCTATTGAGATCGGTTATTATGTCGGTAACCTTCCAGAGATGATTTCCAATATGCTTTTAGAAGCAGAAAAAACTTATAACAACACTAAAAGCACACCACAACTATTGGCGATTTTCGGAGGAGCGATAACCTTCAACTATTTTCGTGAACAGTTAAGAAATAGAGATGAAGAGGTTTGGATTCCCTACACGTATCAACAACTCAAGGGTGAGAAGGTATTACGTGCCTCCATCGATGGGCTACGCATTCCCTGCAAAAAAAGACTATCACGTGATGATGAAATGCAGAAGCCTTTTCTTAAAACTTGTCACTACTGTCCGGTTATAAGTTGAATAATGGCAATTGTTTATAGTTTTGAGA
>CAYWZW010000031.1:0-55806 GCA_964462945.1 uncultured Pirellulales bacterium | reverse complement strand
TTGCATCGGACAAACCACTACTCAATCTTTAGGTTTTGTTAGAGTGCCTTAGTCTCGATCTGCTCAGGCGGGTCTCTATTCGCAAGACAAGTCATGCATCTTTCGCGGAATCATCTTGACCGCAAGCGGCCAAAATTGTAGAATAAAGTAGGGTTAGAGTTACTGGAGCAAAGGGAAAGGAGAAGAGGGGCCGGATTGTGTCTGTTTGAGATGAGACTCCCGATACGTGAACAGTTAAGCCGCCTTCCGGACTGCCTAAGCAGCGCGTCGTCCGCGTCCTGCCGTGCCCGCAGCTCAAACCAAGGGATATTGGCGGCGTTGTTGAGCTCGCTGCTCATTATCGGGCCGGCCCGCGGAACGGACAGCCCATACCCGTTACAAGACACTTACGCCGGCAGCGGCATCAGGGTCGCGCATTCGTCTGACCGAAATCTTTCCCTGGCCCTCTCGCTGCCTGGAATGGGCCTTTTTTCCCATGAGCTCATGGCGGACAGCCAGGTATATTCGCAATTGACCCTCCCCGGGGCCGGCCAATTCGAGATCGGCAAGCCCGATATTCCCGTCTTCGCCGAATGGGTAGCCATTCCCAATGGGACCAGCCCGTCGATGCGGGTGAATCCGGGTGAGCCCCTGATTCTTGATGACATCGACATTGCGCCCGTGCAGCCGCCGAGGCCGGATTTTCCCGGAGCCGCTGAGCCGCGGTTCACGAAGGACCTCGTCACCTACTCGACGAATGCAGACTATCCCGGCGTCTTTGCGGAATTAGAGCCAACGAAGAATGTACGCGGCCAGGACTGCACCGTGCTCTGGCTGTATCCCTACCAGTACAACCCCGTCGCGCGCCGGCTCAGTGTCTATCAAAACCTCGAGGTGGAGCTGGACTTTGACGGCGACATTCAGCGCGTGCCCCTGCATCTTGAGAGCAGAGAATTCGAGGGGATGTTACGGCGCATGGCGCTCAACGCGGACGCCGTGCTTTCTGCACAACGCCAGGCAAGACCGGCGCGGACGTACGGCCTGTATGCCGTTCAAGCACAGACGCCGCCTGAGAGTCTGGGCAACGGACAGATCGGCGGCTGCGATTACCTGATTATTTGCGACGCGGCTTTCCAGAGTGCCGCCGAGACCTTAGCCGGCTGGAAACGCTTAACCGGCTTCCGCACAAGAGTCGTCACCACCAACGATACCGGCGCCACCGCGGCAGAGATTGAGACCTACATTGATAACTCGCAACAAGGTTGGCTTCCGGCCCCGGCATATGTTCTGCTCCTGGGCGATGCCGAGTACATTCCCTGCTTCTATGAGCTAACGCACGCCTCGGACCCCGACCGGCAAGAGGGCCTGATGCAGGGCAAGGTCGCCAGCGACAGGTACTATGGGGACACCAGCGAAGACGGCATCGCCGATTTGTTTGTGGGCCGCCTGCCGGTGGATACGCCGGCTGAGGCCCAGATCGCGGTGGACCGCATCATCAATTACGAACGAACGCCGCCCGATCCGGTTACGAACAGAGACTTTTACACTAACTTCGCGGCTGTCGCCTATTTCTACGACGCCGAACCCGGCGATGGCTACGCCGACGCGCGATACATCGCCACATCGGAGGATATTTGCCGATACCTGGAGCAGGCCGGGTATAGCGGCCGGCGCATCTATTCGCACGACGCCGGCGTCCGGCCGACCCATGAGTCCGAGTACTACGTCTTCGAGAACGACCAGGGCGGCGGCCAGCCCCTGCCCGACTACCTTCTCAGCCCCAACTTCGCGTGGGATGGAAGCACCGCGGATATTACAAACGCGATCGACGCCGGGGTTTTTCTGCTGAGCTACCGCGGCCACGGCTCGCGCCTGATGCGCTCCATCCCGCAAGGCTGGTGGTATCCCGGCGGATGGATGCAGCCGGAGTTCCAGGAGCACGATGTGGCGGCCCTGACGAACGGCGAACTAACGCCCATCGTCCTGAGCACAACGTGCATGACCGGCTGGTTCGACAACGAAACAGATGACCAGGCATACCCGATGTATTCCGGCGGAGCGGTAGTGCAGATGCATCAGACCGATCCGGATAACGAAAGCTTCTGCGAACAATTTATTCTGAACCGCAGCGGCGGCGCGGTCGGCGTCATCGGCGCCACGCGGGTCAGCTATTCCGGCAGAAACGACCGGCTGGTCTGGGGCTGGATGGATGCGATCTGGCCCGGCTTTATAGAATATCATAGTGGAACGTATGGCGATTCGGCTCCCCTCTATCAGATGGGCCCCGTGTTTGAGTACGGAAAGAGGTACATGCTGACCAAGTACTCTTATATATGGGATTACACAAAAACAACCATCGAAGAATTCGTCTGGTTTGGTGACCCGACCATGGAAATCTGGACCGGCGTTCCCGATCTGCTCACCGCCGCCGATGTCGATCATCCGTCCCTTGTCAACGCCGGGCACCCGGCGGATGTCACAATAGCCGTTGCAAAAGGCGGCACGCCCCTGGCCAATGCGAGAGTCACCCTATCGCGGGCCGCGGCGCCGCAGGACTATTGGACCGATCTGACCGATGCATCGGGAAGCGTGACGTTCGCCGACCTGACAATGTCTCAGCGGGGCGACTACAACATTGTTGTCACGGCTCACAACTGCGTGCCCTACGAGGGAACCATTGCTTCAGAGTCAATCGATCCAGGTGCCGTAACCGCGGAACGCTTTGTCTCCGCAAGCCGCGATGACGGGTATGCTTTGAACAAAACATCTCAAAATCTGGATGCCGATTATCTGACAATCGGCTCGTCCGCGGACGTTTCGCCGCCGTATTGCATGGCCGGCATGGTGTTCAGGAACGTTAATGTCCCACGAGGCGCCGAGATCATCAGTGCGCATTTAGAGATATGCTCATACGATAGTCAGCTGAGCGACGTTGTTTACGGTACGATCCAGGCGCAAGCTTCTGACGATGCCGCGGCCTTCGGGGATTCCCGCCCCATCGGCCTGGTGTCCAGGACTCATGCTTCGGTCAACTGGGATCTTCAGGAGCCTTGGTCAAAGGACACGTGGTACGTCAGCCCTGATATTTCCGGCGTTATTCAGGAGATTGTTGATCGTGAGGGATGGTCAGCGAATAACGCCCTGGCCATCTTGTACAGCACGCGGCAGCAGCAGGGCGGCTACCGATGCCTTTCCTCGTATGATCGAGGCAGCGCTTACGCACCGAAGCTGGAAATCACATACGCCGTGGACGGCACGTGCGTGATACAGGGCAGAGTGACATTCCTGGGGGACGGCCTTGCGGGCGTGCAGATGGAAGGGCTCTCGGGCAGTGTTGTCACAGACGCAGAGGGCGACTATCGCGCTGAGGTCCAGTACGGCTGGTCAGGCCAGGTCACTCCCTCCAAGGAGGGCTACAACTTCTCTCCAGCATACCAAGACTACGCCGGCGTCAGTTTCGAGCAGTCCCACGACTACGCGGCAACGCTGCGGAACTACACCATATCCGGCCGCGTTTTGGGCTCCGATGGCTCCGGAATTTCAGGCGTGATCGTCTCGGCGGACAACGGCGGCGGGTCGGACGTCACCGATTCGGCCGGCACGTACCGTTTGACGGCGCCCCACGGCTGGTCGGGCCGCGTCACTCCCTCCAAAGCGGGATTTGCCTTTACTCCTGCATATCGGGACTATGCGGGCGTCACCGACAACCGGACCGACGAGGACTATGCAGTGCCGACTCACACGATATCCGGCTACGTGCGAACCTCCGACGGTTCGGGAATTTCGCAGGTGAACGTGTCAGTGGACAACCGCGTAACGGTCGGCATGACTGATTCGGCCGGTTATTACCGATTGACGGTACCCCAGGGCTGGTCGGGCCGGGTCATCCTCTCGAAGACGGGCTATGTCTTCAGCCCCGCGTACCGAGGTTATACGAGCGTCAGCTCCGACTGGACTAGCCAGGACTACGTGGGAACACCTCAGACCCGTGTCATATCCGGCTACGTGAGATCGTTTGATGATTTGCCGATTCCAGCCGTGACTATTTCGGCAGACAACGACGCTGCTTCAGCCACAACGGATTCCACCGGCTACTACAGCTTGATTGTGCCCCACGGCTGGTCGGGCCGCGTCACCCCGTCGGAGACCGGCCATATCTTCGACCCGGCGTACCGAGACTATACGAACGTTACCTCTGATCGAGCCGATGGAAATTACGCGAGCACGCAGACATATACCATATCCGGCTACGTGCGGACCCCCGATGGGGCCGGACTTCCGGGAGTAATGCTTTCGGCGGACAACGGCGGCGGCCCAGGCACGAGCGATGCGGGCGGCTACTACATCCTGCCCGTGCCCCAAGGCTGGTCCGGCCGGGTCACACCCTCGAAGCCCGGCTACCTCTTCAGTCCCGCCTACCGAGACTATCTGACCGTAACCCGCAACAGGACAATGCGAAACTACTCCGGCGAGAAAGCGGACGGATCCTGAACTAATCCTCCCAAATCGGGGCGACAGGACTTGAACCTGCGACCTCTTGCACCCCATGCAAGCGCGCTAGCCAAACTGCGCCACGCCCCGAAGCAATAGCCGCATTCTAATAACCAACGTGTCCCAGTGCAAACAAATTCTCGTAATCCGAAATCCCGCGCCCATGCCGGTGCCTCGTGGTGGAACAATTCCGAAGGAAATCTGTCGATTTTGAGGAAATTTTCAAAAAAACGCTTGACAAAGTTAGCCTTAGCTAACTATATTAGGCATCGTGTAAGAATAAGGAAAAGTAGTCGTGCCAATGGAACAAAGTACTAACTTAAGTGCGTCTCTTGAAGATTACCTGGAAGCTATTTTCAATCTCGCCAGTGATTCTAACATCGCCCGCAGCAAGGACATAGCAAAACTTTTGGGTGTCTCCAGGTCCTCCGTAACGGGGGCCCTGCGGGTCCTGAAAAAAAAGGGGCTGGCCAACTACAAGCCGTACGATTACGTGACGCTCACTGAGCCGGGGCGGGTCGCCGCGGCGGAAATCGCAAGAAAGCACGGGGTCCTTAAATCCTTTTTCATCAATGTCTTAGGCGTCGAACGGGACCTTGCCCAGCAAGCCGCCTGCCGGACCGAGCATGCGCTGGGGCCGGAGATTATTGCCAGCCTGATGTGCTTTATCGAGTTTGTGACCCATAGCGGCGAAAACGGCTGCGACCTGGCCGATGAGTTCCAAGAATTCTGCAAGACGAGAAACAAAGGAGCGAAGAAGGCAAACACATGAGAGAGCAGCAAATAGAGCGCAAGAGTATAAAGCCTCTGTCGAAGATTCGGTCCGGCGAGAAAGTCAGATTAGCCGGCATAGAGGCCGGACGTGGTCTGAACAGTCGGCTCGCCGCGATGGGACTCGTACCCAGTGCGGAAATAACCGTCGTAAGCAACGGCCATCCCGGGCCCTTTGTGATTATCGTCAAGGGCTCCAAGATCATGTTGGGCAGGGGGATGGCTCATAAGATTATGGTCAGTACCAGCGATTATGAAGAGAATCACAGTCGCCTTAGCAGGCAATCCTAACAGCGGAAAAACCACGATCTTCAACCTGTTGACCGGTGCGCGCCAGCACGTGGGCAATTATCCCGGCGTCACAGTGGAAAAGAAGGAGGGCCTCTGTAGATACGAGGGCTACGAAATGACGGTCGTGGATTTGCCGGGGACGTACAGCCTGACGGCCTATTCGACCGAAGAGCTTGTGGCCCGCAACTTCATCATCCAACAGCAGCCGGACATCGTGGTGGATGTTGTCGATGCCTCCACTATTGAGCGGAACCTCTATCTGGCGACACAGCTTATGGAAATGAATGTGCCCTTGGTTCTGGCGTTCAACATGAGTGACGTCGCCGAGCAGAACGGTCTGCTGTTTGACATCGAGCAGTTGTCCATGCTCCTGGAGGCGAAAATCGTCCCTATGGTCGGCAGCAAGGGCAAAGGCAAGAAAGAGCTGCTCGATGCGATTATCCAGACGGCCCAGCAGGGCAGAAAACAGCGGACTCACCAAGTCGGCTACGGCGAAGAAATCGAGCAGGAGCTGGCAACGATTGAGGCCATGACCGCCCGAAAGGAGCCCCAGTTGACCGAAAGATATGGCTCACGATGGGCAGCGGTCAAACTGCTGGAGCGGGACGATGATCTGACGGCAAGAGTGCAGAGCCGGGCCGTTCTCGACGCCGTCGCGGCCAGCGTCGCGCATCTCAAGGACATCTTCGGCGACGAGCCGGAAGTGGTCATGGCAGATCGCCGGTACGGGTTCATCTCAGGGGCGTGCCAGGAGACGATCAAGACGACCGTCGAATTGCGCCATGGCTACAGTGACATGATCGACGCGATAGTGACAAATCGCATGTTGGGACTGCCCATCTTCCTGATATTGATGTATGTGGTCTTCTTTCTGACATTCAAGATCGGCAAGTACCCGATGGGCTGGCTCGAGTGGCTCTTCGCATGGGCCGGTCAGGTAATCGCCGGCTTCTGGCCGGCCGCAAGTGAGAGCTGGCTCAAATCGCTCTTAGTGGATGGCGTCATCGGCGGGGTCGGAGGGGTGATTGTGTTTCTGCCCAATATCCTCCTGCTGTTTCTGGCCATAGCGCTGCTCGAAGATACCGGGTACATGGCCCGGGCGGCGTTCGTCATGGACCGCGTCATGCACAAAATCGGCCTGCACGGCAAAAGCTTCATCCCGATGCTCGTCGGCTTCGGCTGCTCCGTGCCGGCGATCATGGCCACGCGAATCCTCGAAAACAGGCGCAACAGGCTCACCACCATCATGGTCATCCCGCTGATGAGCTGCGGCGCGAAGCTGACGATTTACGCCCTGATTATCCCGGCCTTCTTCCTCGAAAAATGGCACGGGCCGATGATGTGGCTGATCTATCTGATCGGCATCGTCCTGGCGATTATCTGCATCAAGTTCCTCCGCCTGACCGTTTTCAAAGGCGAGGCCGTCCCGTTCGTGATGGAGCTGCCGCCGTATCGCATGCCCACGCTCAAATCGGTCTCGATCCATACATGGCAGCGAGGCTGGATGTACCTGCGAAAGGCCGGCACAATCATTCTGGCCATATCCATTCTGCTGTGGTTTGC
The DNA here is from genome assembly GCA_964462945.1 of uncultured Pirellulales bacterium. GTDB lineage: Bacteria > Planctomycetota > Phycisphaerae > Sedimentisphaerales > Anaerobacaceae. The sequence continues at coordinate 48,711 of CAYWZW010000031.1, read as the reverse complement.
CAGCAGCTATCCCAAACCCGGCCACCAGTCGCTGCAAGATTTGCGCCCCGAGCAGGCGCAGCAGAAACGGTTGGAATATTCGGCCCTCGGCCGGTTCGGACGCGTGATTGAGCCTGTCATCCGGCCGCTCGGCTTCGACTGGAAGATCGGAACGGCCCTCATCGGTGCGACCGCTGCCAAGGAAGTGTTCGTCTCGCAATTGGCCATCGTCTATGCCGTCGGCAGCGCGGGCGAAGGAACGACGACGCTGCGCCAGCGGCTGCACGCGAATTACACGCCGCTCACCGGCTTTTGCATCATGCTGTTCTGCCTCATTTACGCCCCGTGCGTCGCGACGGTCGCCATGACCAAACAAGAGACCAATTCCTGGGGCTGGGCGATGTTTCAGTTCCTGGGCCTGACCGTTCTGGCCTACGTAGTGACAATGATCGTCTATCAGATCGGCAGCCGCATCGCAGGCTGATCTCGCATCTGACCTCTCGTGAAGCGAATCCCCCATCTCGCCGCAATCACCGCCTTCGACATTCGATACGTGTCCGGCAGTCGTCATGACAAATTGCCTGTTCGGTATTCAACTCTTTTGCTGTGGCGGTCTGGACGGCCGCACCAGCAGGCAGAACAGCCAGATGATAAATAGCGGGATCAGAATCGGCAGCAGGAAAGGAAACGCCACCGCCGCCACGACGAGGTCCAGACGCCGACAACGGCATCGAACGGCCCGGTGATTTCAATGAAGCCATCGGTTTGGATTTGACATGGTTTATAGGAAAAATTAAACTGATTGGTATGGATAAGCAGGAAATCAAAAAGACGTTGTTGAAAGCAGTGCGTCAGAGTCCATATTTCGAGGCCATCAAGTCTGTTGCCATATTCGGCTCGCACGTAGGTGGCACACCAAGTCAAGACAGCGATATCGATGTGCTGATCGATTTTGAGCCCACTGCGGTCATCGGCTTCTTTGCACTGTCCGACATCAAGGATGGCTTCGAATCCTTCCTCAAGAGGTCGGTAGATCTGCTGACGCCCCCGGCCATCAGCAAATACTTCAGGGACGAAGTCCTCGCCCAGGCAGAGATGGTTTATGAAAAGCGATAGCACGTATCTGGCGCATATCCGTGAAGCCATCGAAACCATTCAGGACTATCTTGAAGGCCTCTCGTACGAGCAGTTTGAATCCAACAAAATGGCTATGGACGCCGTCGTGAGAGAGCTTGAGATTATCGGTGAAGCCTCGAACAATCTAAGCGCTGATTTTCGCGCACGCCATCCCGATATGCTCTGGCGCCGAATGAAAGACATGCGCAATTTCCTGATCCATGAATACTTTGGCGTGAATGCGAAAGTCGTCTGGGATACCTGCAAAAACGACCTGCCTTCGCTCAAAGGTTTCATTGCGGGCACTTTGGATGAGTAGTTGTTAGGGCGGCGGGGGTAGAATAGAGGCGGCGGAAGCTGGGGCTTTATTCGAACACGCGATGCCGCGCGAAAGTACGTAATCTGGCACGCGCTTGAGTTTAGAGATTCTGTGCGGAGATAAAATATGGGAACCAGTAAGAGCAAAAAGGGCAAGCCTCGCAACAATGACCGGCACGCGGCGAACGAGCTGAAAGAATATCAGGCGAAATTCCAGGTCCTGTTCGACCACGTTTGCAGCGGCGTGGCGATCTACGAAGCGCGAAACGACGGCGAAGATTTCGTCTTTGTCGATTTCAATCCCGCCGCCGAACAGATCGAGCACATCAAGAAAGAAGAGCTGATCGGCAAGAGCGTCGCGGAGGTCTTTCCCGGCGTCAGGCAGTTCGGCCTGTTCGACGTCTTCCGCCGCGTGTACAAGACCGGCACGCCGGAGCACCACCCCGTCTCCGTTTATAAGGATGAACGCATCGCCGGCTGGCGGGAGAACTACGTCTATCGGCTGCCTTCGGGCCACGTCGTGGCCGTCTATGACGACATCAGCGCCCGCAAGCGCACCGAATTAGTCGCCCGGATGACCGACCAGTGCTTCCGCGCCATCGCGGACTACACCTATGACTGGGAGGTCTGGGTCGGGCCGGCCGGCCGGGTCCTGTGGACCAACCCTGCGGCCCAGCGCGTCACCGGCTACAGCGTCAAAGAGATCATGGCCATGTCCGATTATCCCAGTTCGGTCGTCTATGAAGAGGACCGCAGCCGAATGGTCAGGGCCTTTCAGTCGGCGCGAAAAGGCAGCACGGGCAACGACGTCGAGTTCCGCATCGCCCGTAAGGACGGCAAGATCATCTGGGTGGAAATGTCCTGGCAGCCGATTTGCGACGATAACGGCGATTCCCTGGGCCACCGCGAAAGCATTCGCGACATCACCGCACACAAGCAGGCTGAACAAGCCCTGAAGAATGCAACCGTAAAAAGACGCAGTACGCGCAGAGCAAATAGCGGATAGAAAAGGCCAATTCAGACCCCACGCTGCGGCGGCCTGCAATTAGTTTCCTGCCAGCAGCTCGATGCCCTTGCCGGTTCCCAAATTGCGTGAGTACTTCTTGTCCTTGAGATTGTTCCAGTGCTCGTGCACGCCGAGCGCTTCCAGAGCCGTCCCATCCTTTTCCGGGTCGTAAATTGTGCCGGACGGCGGTTTGTCCGCTAAGGCCGCCTCGTGCAGATAGTTGTCCGGATTGCCGGTCACGTCAACGACGGCCGGATTCACAGCCTGCTCGTTTCGCAGAAAGTCCAGCCCCACCGAATCGATGGCCACCATGTCCTGCGAAGCGAGAACGCTGGAGAACCAGTCATTGCCAAAACTGGCGAACTTTATCACGCCGCCCGTCTGGTTCCGCGCCGGATACAATGCGTCGAGCATGTACAGGAGTGTTTTTCCGCCCAGGTGTTTGTGTCCGTTCAGGTTCACGAGGCAGTTATACGAGCCCATGGGGTCTTTTCGGCTGCCGTAACTATGTAACGGGCTGGGCGTCCAGCCGCCGTTATCGGGAAAGTACATCGTGCCGAAATGGTTCTTGGCACACAACGTCACGCCAAACATCGTGTGGGCCCTCATCAGAGCCAGATTGATCAGGTACTTGGCCCCGGTCACGCACTGCGGCAGGTACGCGGTCCCGGCCTTGGTGTGAAGCGGATTGCCCGTGTCGTAAGCGGCTGCAAGCCGGCCGCTCTGCGCTCTGTCGGGAACGACCACGAAGCTGACCTTCTGGAACTCCGGGTTGGGGTCGTTCTTGATCTTATTGTAGATGGGATCGCCGATATATCGCGTGGCGTCATAAAAGGTAATCGCCGAGCCCGGCACGCCGGCCCGATTTATAAGCTGGCCCACAAGCGAGTGGATAAGATGCGGGCTCGGATTGCCGGCATTCGATTTCCAGTCGCCCTTGCGGTCCTGGTTCATATTGATTTTGACGATGACCTTCTCCGGCTTCTGGTAGCCCACGTCGCCAAACCCAGTGGTCTTGTTGAAGTGCCTGAAGAGCGCCTTCCACGCTTGAGCGTCGCTTGACTCGCCCGTCAGTTGCCCAAGAGCCTTGGAGACCATCGCATCGACCGCTTTTTGGTCGGTATTGCTATCATCCCACCAGCTCCCGGTGGAGCCGTCCCAGCTTGTGGCATCGGGATCACGAATCCATACGACGCGTCCCGGATGGATCCCCTTGGCGGTGCCCATCGGACTGTTTGCCGGCTCGCTCGGCGTGAACAGCGCTGCACCGGCCGGTTTACTGCCGGTGACGCAGACCGAGGCCCATACGATGACAACGGCCGCGGCGATGCAGATCGCAGCCGGAACATAGCGCGACTTTCGCAGCAGGCGGCCGGCTCTGCGATACGCCAAGGCCGAGCCCAGCAGCCCCATGACCCACACTACAAATCCGCCGGCTAACGGCGCTGCCAGCCGCTGGCACGGATACGTCGCGCGAGAAGGCTTGGGCACGACGCGGATCAGGAACCATAGAAGTGATACCAGTCCCGCAATGGGAAGCAGCCATATCAGCCAGGGGCGCTTCCTGCTCCATGCGACCAAGCCGCCCGCCCCGTGACACGGGCCCAGCCTATTGTGGGAACAATTGCTATTTTCTGCTCTCTGGTGACTTCCTGACGCGCGTTTTATTCTCCCAGGTGACATTTAAAAACCTCCATAATCAGCAAACACCTGTCCGGGTCTGAGTTTTGTTACGCCCGTACACTACCACACCGACCCGTCAGAAACAACTGAGTTTTTCTAAATTGGGCGGTTAATAGGCTTGCGGAACCCTGCCGGCTCGTTCATACTGACGGCAAGGGCGAGTGGCCCGAATGTAGCGGCATTTTGAGGATTCGACTTTTTAATTAGGAGCATCTGACCATGTTTGAAAAGATCATTTCTCGTCGAAGCTTTGTTAAAGATGTGGCGCTGGCCGGCGGGGCGCTGGCAACAGGAATAGGGACAATACACGCCCAGCGGCAAAAGGGCGGCGGCAAACTGCACTTGGCCTGCAATCAATACCCCTGGACCGTGTTCTACGCCCGGGAGAACCGCAACTTCAATGAGGAGCTGGACAAGGGGCTGGGCGAGCTTGCGGCCAGCCGGCTCGACGGCTACGAGCCGCTCGCCAATAATCCGCAGGAGATCGACCGGCTGGGGCCGCTGCTGAAGAAACACGGCCTGGAGATGCGCTCGCTCTACGTCAATAGCGTCCTGCACGAGCGCGACAAGGCCGAGGCGAGCATCGAAGCCGTCTTGACCATCGCGCGAAAGGCCAAGGACCTCGGCACGGAAATCATCGTGACCAACCCCAGCCCGCTTCGCTGGGGCGGGCCGGAGAATAAGGACGACGCTCAACTGAAGGTCCAGGCGGCCTCGCTGGAGAAATTGGGACGCCGGCTGAGAGAGCTGGCGCTGGTCCTGTCGTACCACAATCACGACATCGAGCTGCGCAACGCGGCCCGCGAGTTTCACCACATGATGGTCGGCACGGACCCGGCCTACGTGAGCCTGTGCCTCGACGCCCACTGGATTTACCGCGGCGCAGGGAACTCGCAGGTCGCGCTGTTCGACGTGCTGAAGCTCTACGGCCCGAGAATCACCGAGCTGCACCTTCGCCAGTCGAAGGATAACATCTGGACCGAAGCGTTCGGCGACGGCGACATTGACTACCAGGCCGTGGCGAAGCATCTGCTGGAGATCAACGTCCGGCCGCACCTTGTACTGGAGCAGGCCGTTGAGACCGGCTCACCCAAAACTATGAGCATCACCGAGGCCTTCCAAAAGAGCAGTCAATACGCGCGACAAGTCTTCGCCGCCTTCGCGTAGGACTGGGCAAGGTCAGCTTTTGTCTCAGTGCAGAAATCTGACAACTCTTATGAAACGTGTGAGCTATGGCTTCTGCTGCGTGGCTAACATAGCAGAGACGATGCCGCCTATGAATGTCAATATATGTGTTATTATCAACCATACCCAATGGTGTCTATATTCTCTCCACCACAAACCACTGCGACTGAAGAAGTTCTCGTATTTGCGAGCCAAGTCTAAGCCGTCGAGCGTAAGACGTAGAATGATACTTTCTCCGGATTCATCCTCCTCAGAACTTGAAAGGAGGCCTCCAAGACTGACTTCTTCACCAGCGAGCCAAGTACACAGAAAAGTGCTATGCTCTCTGCCACCCTGTATAATCTCGTGAAGCAGCCGACGCTCCAGGAGATTACGAGTTGCATGGTAAGCTCTGCCGGAGAGCCCGCTGAACTGCTTGCTCTCTTGTGTGTTTTGGAGATGGCAATAGTATTTGCGTAAGACCAGTCTCTCATCCTTTGGCAACCACATTACTGTTCTCCTCTGTCCAAGCCTTTGTAAGTTGGGTATCTCAGAACAATCGTTTGTCGCATGCTCGCGTCACAAAAAGCACTCCCAAACCGAACCAAGGAGGCACTCGTACAATTCAGCATGTAACTACATATTATCAGCATTGTTTCGCTGGGACAAGCCGCCACCATAGGGCCCCTGCTTTTGCAGGAATGACGTTTTTCAGCAGATTCCTCGGCGGAGTTTACCCTGAGCGTAGTCGAACGGGCTCGGAATGACGTTTGTATTAAGGTGCAGGAGTGAAGTGGTCGCTTTGCGAAGGCAAGTATTCTCCTGCACCAACGGCGGGCTTCGCTGCCGGTCAGGTCTTGGCTCTGGCTTTTTTGTGCTCGCGGTTGTGCAGGTTTACGTCGAGGATGGTCTTGAGGGCGACAAGCGCCACGAGCAATGGGGCCGGCGAGCCGAGGAACAAGACGCCGAACAGAGGCACCGCATTGGCCGCCAGAAGGGCGATGACCGGGACATCGAGCCAATCTTTGTTTGCGAGCTTCATCCGCCGGGCGCCCTCGCGATGTCGCATCGTGTTTGGGACGGCGCTTCAGCCTATTATTCTATCACGTGGATGTTTTTCTTTTTGCATATATCCTTCAGTATCTTCGGCCAGACCGTGGCGCTGACTTCGCCGATGTGGGCCTTTTTGAGCAGGAGCATGAAGGTGTGGGACTGGCCGATGCCGCCGCCGATGCTCAGCGGAATCTGATTGTTGATGATCGCCTGATGGTAAGGCAGCTTGAGGAGATGGAGCTGGCCCGAAAGCTCTAATTGTTTCTTGAGCGTTTCGGCGGTGACGCGGATGCCCATGGAGGTCAGCTCGTGGCGGCGCTTCGTGACGGGGTTCCAGACGAGGATGTCACCGTTCAGGCCGTGCATGGGCCGGCCGTTCTCAGAGGCCGTTTCGGTGACCCAGTCGTCGTAGTCGGCGGCGCGCATCTCGTGCGGGTAGCCGTCCTTGAGGACCGAGCCGATGCCGATGATAAAGATGGCCGGATATTCTTGCACAATGGCGGTCTCTCGCTGCTTACGCGGCAGGTCGGGGTATCTGTCGAGTATCTCTTCGGCGTGAATGAAGGTCAGCTCATCGGGCAAGTCAGGGTACTTGTCGGTCTTCAGTTGAGGGAAAAGCTCCTGCACGTGGGTTTCGGCGCCCTTGAGGACCTTCCAGATCTTCCGCACCACCTCCCGCAGCACGCTCAGATTGCGCTGCTTGGCGGTGATGGCCAGCTCCCAGTCCCACTGGTCCACGTAGGCGCTGTGGTCGTGGTCGAGGAAGTAGTCCTTGCGGACCGCGCGCACATCGGTGAGGAGGCCCTCACCGACCTTCATTTCGAACTGCTCGAGGGCCATCCGTTTCCATTTGGTGGCGGCCTGGACAACCTGGGCATCCACCGGATTCTTATCGCGATCGTTCGAGATGTGGAATTGGATCGGGGTCCGCGAGCCGTCGCGGTCGAGCAGGTCGTTGACCCCGCTCTCGACGTCCACAATCAGTGGGACGGTCACACGGATGAGATTAAGTTCCTTGCAGAGATTCTGCTCGATATAATCTTTTACGGCGTAAGTGGCAAGCTGGGTTTGTTTCGGGCTTAGTAGAGAGCGATAATCGCGCGGCAGGATTTTCTCCAATTCGGCGTAGTCACCAATTCCCGGGCCGGCCAAATCTGCTTTCTTCTTGTCTGTCATTGTGCTTTCTCCTGTCTATTTGTGTATGGGTATCTTTCAAAGCCACGCCTGTTCGTCACTGAGACGCTGCACATCATGGCCGAGCCGGCGACGCTTTTCAAGGCTCTTTAGCCAAATCGCTGGAATTATTATATGTCCCATTCTCCAGTTAGAGACGAGGGACTTTTCTTGAGAATTCGTGTAACGAATGTCTGATTCTGTCGTCTAATCTGATAGGTCAGGCGTATTGAATGTCTGAAGGGAAAAGATCGAATCCGCCGGCGCGACTTGAAGGGATTCTTTGAATTCTTCAATTATTCGTTGACATGGCATGGTATGTATAGCATACTATTAGGCCAAAATGGCGTTGCCGGGGCGCCAAGTCTTGAGGCCAATGGCTGACAACGGGCGGTTGACACTCGCCTGTAACTGTTGGGGTGCCGATGCTGAAAGCTATCGTCCAACGCGAAATATTGGAGTATCTCAAGAGCTCCAAGTTTCTCATCGGACTCTTTCTGAGTGTGGTCCTGGTCGGTATCAGCACATTCATTAACATCGGCGATTACCAGCAGAGGCGGCAAGACTACCTGGACGCCAAAGAGAACCTCAAAGGCGAAGGCATTGACGTTAAGATTTTTCGCAAGCCGCAAACCCTCAGCGCTCTGGTCCAGGGCAGAGACCGGGAATTGGGCAGCCGGATGGAAATCAGCTACCTTTATCTTCCCATTCAGACATCGGGATACATGGGCGAATTCGCCAGCCAGCATCACCGCTACGTCAGCGGCTTCACGTCGGTAGATTTTGCCTTCGTGGTCCGCGTCGTGTTGAGCCTGATGGTCATCTTCTTAGCGTACAACAGCATTGCCGAAGAGAAGACCCAGGGCACGCTGCGGCTGGTCTTGGCCAACCCGTTGTCGAGGGGCCGATTGCTCTTCGGAAAATTCATCGGTGGGCTCTTCGTTGTTCTCGGTTCTCTGACCATCGCAACCCTCATCGCCGTGCTTGTCATGGTCTTGCATCCGGCCATCTCGCTTGACCGTGACTTGGCTCTGCGTGCCTTAGGGATGTGGGGGGTATCCGCCCTCTATCTCGGGACCTTCTTCACGCTAAGCCTCATGGTCTCGACGATCGTCAGCCGTCCTTCGGTGGCACTGTTAGTCCTTCTTCAAATCTGGATTGTCGTCATCGTCATCTATCCCAATGTGAGCGTCATTTTGTCCCAGCACGTCATGAGGCTCCCCAGCCAGGAGGAGCTCGCCGACCGCCGACGAGCCCTCTTTGAACCTTACGAGCAGCAGTACAATGAGACTATCCAGGCATTCAATAAGATGGTCGAATCGGGTCAACATGATGATATGGACCTTATCAAAAAGAACTTCGAGCTCAACGCTCAACGAACGGAGCTGTACCACCGCGTTGACAGCGAATACAGCCAGAAACTCACGCGCCAGATGCACTTGGCGCAGAATATCGGCCTGTTGTCGCCTTCGGTCTTATATGACGTCGCCGTACAACGTCTGGCCGGAACGGATATCAGGGAATTTGACAGCTTCATGGAGGGTGTCGAACGGCATTGGCAAAAGTACATAGAGCGACACCGATTGATGTACACGGATTACAAAGCGTATCGAGGATCTGAGCTGCCGGAATTCACTTATGCCAGGCAGTCCACGGCCGAGAGTATCGCACAAACGCTGCCCCAGTGGATCATTCTCTTTCTGCTCGGCGTCATCTTTTTTGCCGCGGCCCATGCGCTTTTTATGAGAACGAACGTAGGGTGAACTCATGATCGCCATCATAAAACGAGAAATCCTGGAGCACCTGCAGAACCTTCAGTTCGTCATCCTGATCGTGCTGAGCATCATGCTTTTCGCCATGAACGGATGGGTCACAGTGAGAAAACACCGTGAGCAAATGGCCCGATACAACCAGGCCGTTACAGAGGTGTCACATTACCACAGCGCACAGCGGACGTCCTTATACATGCGACCTAATCCGCTGGTGCTGCTGGCCGATGGGGGCTCGCAACACCAGCCTGCGGGCTACACGCTTGAGCCCAAAGGCCGACTCACGCCCCTGCCGGCCGGGCCGAAGAATTTCAAGATGCCCACTGTGACTGACCTGGATTGGGCATTCATCATAAAAGTCGTCTTCAGCCTCTATGTCCTGCTGCTGGCGTTTCGTGGGATTTCGGGCGAGAAGGAGATCGGCACGCTGTCCTTGGTGTTGTCCAATACTCTGAGGCGAAGCCAGTTGTTGATCGCAAAATATGCCTCAATCCTAATCACCATAGGGATCCCACTGGTTGTCGGAGGCATGGTCAGTCTCTCTGTGGTTAGCATCTTTCTGCCGGATGCGTTGAGCCTGACCGTCGTGCCGCGCATCGGCTTGATGGTCCTGATGGCCTTTTTCTATCTGTCCATCTTTACCTTCCTGGGTTTGTTTGTCTCATCTGTGGTTTCGCGTTCGTCGGTGGTCCTTCTCATCCTGCTTTCGGCGTGGATTCTCCTGGTGGTCGTCGTTCCCAACGTTTCCGGGATTCTATCGGATAAGCTGGCCCGCGTTCCGAGCGAGTTCCAAACCGCCCGGCAGGTAGGCCCCATCCTCCAGGAACAAGTCTGGGCCAGAATCGACAAGGTCAGGGAACGAATCAAACAAGGAGAACTCACTGACGAAACGGCCATCAAGAAAGAAACAGACAGCGCCTTTGAAAAAGGCCAAGAGGACGTTCGGAACCACTATGCGCTCTACGAGAACGCCATGAAGCGTCGGGCCAGTGTCGCCAGAAACCTTTCCCGGCTTTCCCCTACGGCTATGTTTCAGTTCGCCTGCGAGAGTCTGGCCGACACCGGCCCTCGGCGCGAAGAGCGATTTCTGAGGGACGCCGCAGCCTATTCCGCTATCTATGACAGCTACATACTGGAGAAAGTCGGGCGGCTTGTCGGGACCTCTTACTGGTCTTTCGGCTCAGGAGTTACGGTCGATGGAAAATACATTGACATCAGCTCACCCCATCCCGAAGAATATCAGGGCGACAAGTCCGATTTTCCCCAGTTCGCCGAGAGCAAGCCTGATCTCGCCCGTAATGTGGAGGAAGTTTTTTTGGATCTGGCAGGACTGTCGCTCTGGAATCTGGCTCTGGCCGTGCTGGCCTTTTGGGCGATTAGCCGTTGTGATGTCAGGTGAGCGTTCAGGCTCTCTGGCCCGACGTATGAGCTAATCCCGGCTCTTCGCGAACACGCACGGTAGTCTGCGTACCATCAGATGGTTCACTCGTGTTCTCTCAGCCAGGCCGTGAATCTTTTCAGGCCAGCCTGGATGGCAGTGGCCGGCTTGTAGCCGAGGTCTCGGGCCGCTTTACTGATGTCGGCGCAGGTCCGCTCGACGTCGCCGGGCTGGGGGGGCAGGTGTTCTTTGAGGGCTTTCTTGCCGAGGGCCTTTTCGAGCTCGGCGATCAAGTCGTTGACTGAAATTGGCCGGGATTCGCCGAGATTGTAGATATTGAAGCCTCGGCATTTGTCTATCGCCGCGACCGTGCCGTCGATGATGTCGTCAATATACGTGAAGTCACGCATCATCGAGCCATCGCCGAAGACGGGAATGGGTTTGCCCTGCTCGATCAGCTTTACGAATTTGTGGATGGCCAAGTCCGGCCTCTGCCGGGAGCCATAGACGGTAAAAAAACGCAGGCAGGTGACGGACATGCCGCAAAGATGGTGATACGTGTGGCAGATCAGCTCGCCCGCTTTCTTGGTTGCCGCGTAGGGCGAGATGGGGAAATCAACGTTGTCATCCTCGCTGAAGGGCACTTTTTCATTGTTGCCATAGACGCTCGAGCTTGAGCCGAAGACAAACCTGTCAATTTTATGCTTCTTGGCTGATTCGAGCAAAACCACCGTTCCGTTGATGTTGACGTCGGCATACTCCAAAGGCTCAGCAATTGACGGACGAACGCCCGCCTTGGCGGCTAAATGTACAATAACCTCGATGCCGTCGCCAGCTACCCTGTCCATCGCCGCACGGTCCCGGATGTCTGCTTCGATGAGCCGGAAATGCCTGTTCTTCAAGCAGTCGCCGATATTTCGGCGTTTGATTCGCGGGTCGTAGAAATCATCGAAATTATCGACGCCGACCACCGCCCAGCCATCGGCGAGCAGCCGGTCACATAAATGCGAGCCGATGAACCCGGCCGCTCCCGTAATCAGTGCTCTGCGTTCAGGCATCAGCAGTACCTTTAACAAGACATCTCCGCTGCCCCGGCCGTCTGAGACCGGGGCCAGGAGTCAGGACATTACGCTGAGAAGACAATAATCACCCCGACCGCCACAACGACCACGGCAATCACCCGAAAGACGAAAACCGGTTGCTTTTGGTACCACTCGAGTATCCCTCGAATCTTCGCCGGTCCGAGCAAGAATATCAGCAGGCCGCCGAGGAGAAAAAGAATCCCAAAAGTAAAGATGACCCAAAAGGACCTGCATTCACGAGCGCCCATGAAAAAGACAACCGCCAGGATGAGTCTCACGACCCCGGGAAAGTACATCCGGTTGCCTTTTTTGAAAAATCCCATCAGCCGTTTGGCAACGTCGGGCCTGAGCAAGTACGCGATCCCGATAAGAGAGAAGACGATGCCCAAACTCTTGATGACGATAACAATGTTCACGAGCTTATCCCCATATTTGAACTCACATGAGTTCTGCACTCAGGCAATTCTCATACAGACGCTCGTCCGATACTATGATATTCGATTCCCGCCTTCCTGACCACCTCCGGGTCGTAGAGGTTCCTGCCGTCGAAGATCACGGTTTTTTTCAGCTTCTTTGCGACGGCTTCGAAGTCCGGGTTGCGGAACTCCTGCCAATCGGTGAAGATTACCAGCGCGTCGGCGCCGTCCAGGGCATCGTATCCGTCCGGGCAGGTATCGATGGCCCCGTCCAAAGCGGCCGTCGCCGCCGAGGCCGCCTCCGGATCGTACGCCCTGACCTTCATTCCGCAGGCGAGAAATTTCCTGATGCAGTAAATGGCCGGCGATTCTCTGACATCGTTGGTGCGAGCCTTGAACGCCAGCCCCCACACGGCCAGTGTCGTTTCATCTTCCCGGCCGTGAAAATAGCCGGTCACGCGTTCTGCGAATCTGTCGTGCTGGTTGATATTCGCCTGCTGAACCGACTTTGCGATGGTCATTTCGACGCCATGCTCGGAGCCGGCATGAATCAATGCCCGAACGTCCTTCGGGAAGCAACTGCCGCCAAAACCGACCCCCGGGAACAAAAAGGCCGAGCCGATCCGCGAGTCACTGCCCAACCCTTGCCTGACCATCTCGATGTCCGCACCGAGCGTCTCGCACAGCGCCGAGATTTCATTCATAAACGAGATTCGCGCCGCCAGCATTACATTCGCCGCGTATTTTGTCATTTCTGCAGACGCAGGATCCATGAACAGGATGCGGCTTCTCTTTCGCATGAAGGGGCTGTACAACTGCTGCATGATGTGGCGAACCTGCGGGTTCGTTGTCCCGATGATGATCCGGTCGGGACTCATAAAGTCCTCGACGGCGGCACCCTCCTTCAGAAACTCCGGATTGCTGACATAATCAAAGGACGTTTTCGTCTTCGATTGAATAACATCCGTGACTTTTTTGTGCGTACCGACCGGCACGGTGCTTTTGGTGGCGATGATTCGGTAGTCGCGGAGGTTCCCGGCGATGTCGCCGGCGGCTGAAAGAATGGCCGATAAGTCGCATGAGCCGTCCGGCGCCGAGGGTGTGCCGACCGCCAGGAAAATGATCAACGAGCGATCCACGCCGTACTTCAGATCCGTTGTAAAGTTGAGCCGGCCAAGCCTTCCATTGCGATTGACGATTTCCGCCAGGCCCGGCTCATAAATGGGAATGACGCCGCTCTTTAAACCGGCGATTTTACCGCTGTCATTATCCACACAGATGACGCTATTGCCCGCCTCGGCCAGGCACGCCGATGTCACCAGTCCGACATATCCGACGCCGACTACACAGATTTGCATCCTATCAACTCCCGCTTGCGAGAAAGAATAATGTCCGTTTATCGAAGGCGAGATTCTTCAATTCGTTCAGAATGACAAATTCCCTCAATCAACGGGTTCTATCATATCGACGTCTATCTCCACGCTGGCCGCCTGGCCGAGCATATCGACCTGAAGGACCAGGCGCGTCGCGCCTCGGGTCGTGGCGACCACACCCTCCAGGCCGAGCAGCGGTCCCGCCACGACCCTGCACTTCTGGCCCTCTCTGATATACTTGTGCGGGGTCACGGGCACCCCGGCTTTGAGGGCCTGCTCAATCTGCTGCAGTTCCCTGACTAATCGCTGCTGGTCCTTGACTTCGATCAGGTTCGCCACGCGATCGGTTCGCAACAGCTCGATACGGTCGTTCTCCTGGCCGCAGAAGAACAGGTACCCGCCGAACAGAGGCAGCAGGGATCGTATCGTCCTTCGGCTTTTACGCCGGACCTTCCAGCTCATCGGAAGAAAGTAGCTGATTTTTCTGCGGATCAGGTCATGCGCCAGGGCCTTTTCGTTCCTGCTCTTTGTATGGACCACCCACCACTGACCGGTGAAATCGTGAATCGATTCCACTTCCGGCCATATCAGCGGCGGATTTTCGCTTACCTTCAACAATTTCGTCGTCCTAACGTATTCCGTAAAACTTAAGCGCCGTCCTGGCAATATACTCAATCTGCTCCGGCCGCAGTTCGGGGTAAACCGGCAGCGACAGGACTTCGCGGCACAGCCTTTCGGCCACAGGCATGTCACCGTCGCGATAGCCAAGCTCCCTGAAGCAGTCCTGCACATGCAGCGGCTTCGGATAAAACACCAGCGAGCCAATCTGGTTTTCCGCCAGATATCTTTGCAGAGCGTCCCTGTCGGGCGCTGTGATAGTATATTGGTGATAAATGCTCACGTTGTTTTCGTCGATCTTAGGCGTTTTGATCGGCGAGCCGGCAAAGAGCCGGTCGTACAGTGCGGCGTGCCGCCGGCGTTTGGCGTTCCAGCTTTCAAGGTGCTTGAGCTTGACGTCAAGCACCGCGCCCTGGATGCCGTCGAGGCGGAAATTGCCGCCGATCACTTTGTAGAAGTACCGCGGGTTTTGGCCGTGGTCGCGAAGAATCCTGATTTGTTCGGCCAGCTCATCCGAGCCGGTGGTGACCAGTCCGCCGTCGCCGAAGCCGCCGAGGTTCTTGGTCGGGTAAAACGAAAAACATCCGCAATCGCCGAAATTTCCGGCCTTGACGCCGTCCTGGCTGGCGCCGATGGCCTGGGCGGCGTCCTCGATTACAGCCAGATTGTGCCGGCGTGCAATGTCCATAATCGCTCTCATCTGGGCCAACTGTCCGAACAGGTGCACCGGGATAATGGCTCGCGTCTTTTCGGTGATTTTCTCTTCGATGCCCGCTGGGTCGATGTTGCAGGACCCGGGATCGACATCGACGAAGACTGGCCTGGCCCCGACCCGGACGATGCAGCCGGCTGTGGCAAAAAACGTAAAAGGCGTAGTGATGACTTCGTCGCCCGGTCTGACGTCCATCGCCATAAGGCTTACCAGCAGGGCGTCGGTCCCGCTTGAGACACCGATGGCGTGCTTGCTGCCGCAATAGGAGGCGACGTTTTCTTCAAACTTCGCCACGGACGGGCCGAGGGCGAAAACCTGACTCTCGCAGACCTCGCTGATGGCCCGCGTGACCTCGTCTCTGATCGTCGCATACTGTGCCTTCAAATCCAGTATCGGCACCTGCATCGAAACTCCCCGCAAATCTTACGCTTTGACCACTTTCCGGCCGGCTCCGCGAACACCCGCCGTGGCGTTGCGAGCGTCAACCACGAGCCTGGCGTTCTTCACAATCCATTCGTAATCGTAGTCGCTGTGGTCGGTCGAGATGAGGACCGCGTCGTAACCGGCCAACATCTTCGCCGACAATTTCCTGCTGCTCATCTTCAGGTCGTGCTGACGCTGCTTATGGGTTCTGGGAATGTACGGATCATTGTAATCGACCTTGGCGCCTTTTTGCCGCAGCAGCTCAATCAGCTCGATGGAAGGCGATTCCCGCAAATCGTCGATGTCCTTCTTGTAGGCCAGACCCAGGACAAGCACCTTCGAGCCCTTGAGGCTTTTGCGGCGCTCGTTCAGCGCTTCGATGGTCTTGGCAACAACATAGTGCGGCATACTGGTATTGATTTCGCCCGCCAATTCGATGAACCGCGTCGCCATGCCGTACTGCCGGGCCTTCCACGTCAGATAGAACGGGTCAATCGGGATGCAGTGGCCCCCCAGCCCCGGCCCCGGATAAAAGGCCTTGAAGCCGAACGGCTTGGTGCTCGCGGCGCTGATGACCTCCCAGATGTCGATGCCCATTCTGTCAAAGACGACCTTCAGCTCGTTGACCATGGCGATATTCACGCAGCGATAGACATTTTCGAGTATCTTGGCGGCCTCGGCCGCTTCGAGGCTGGACACCGGAACGGTCCGGACGATAGCGGCGCCATAAAGCCGGCAGGCCATGTCCCGGCACTTCTTCGTCAGGCCGCCGACGACCTTAGGAATCGTCTTGGTCGTAAAATCCTTGTTACCCGGGTCTTCCCGCTCGGGCGAATAGGCCAGACAAAAATCTTTGCCGGCTTTCAGGCCGCTGCGTTCCAGTATCGGCGCCATCAGCTCACGGGTTGTGCCGGGATACGTCGTGCTTTCCAGCACCACCAACTGGCCGGGCCGCAGGTGTTTTGCGATGGTCTCGGCGCTGCTGACGATGAACTGCACGTCCGGCTCGCGGTTTTCAGTCAGCGGCGTAGGCACACACACTAAGATGGCGTCAACGGTCTTGAGCCGAGCCATGTTCGTGGTGGCGCGAAAGCGGCCCGCCGTGACGATCTGCTTGACCTGCGCGTGAGGGACATGCTTGATGATGCTCCGGCCCGCGTTCAGGATGCGGACCTTCTTTTCGTCGATGTCGAACCCGACGACCCTCAGCCCCGCCGTAGCAAACTCCCGCGCCAGAGGCAGCCCCACGTAGCCCAGCCCCAAAACGCCGACGACAACTTCCTTATTCTCGACTCTTTCTTTCCACTGCCTCATAAATCGCACCTGCTGCTCAAGACAAAGCCGTTAGTTTAGACCGACCCGGCCAAAATGTCAAAACAATTGGAACGCGAGAATTAAATATTGACTATTTAGCGTTTTCAATCAAGAATTGACCGCAGTTGATCCTTATAGAATGTAAGACAGGCAGTAAACAATCGAAAATCGGAAATCGAAAATCACAAATAATCTGAGCGTTCTGCTCACCTGTATCGGCAGGCGCGTCTCGCTGCTGGAGAGCTTTCGCCGGGCGGCCCGGGAGCTGAGAATCAACGCTTCGTTCTTCGGCACGGACAGGACCGAGTTCAGCTCCGCGTTGCAGTTGTGTGACAAACGCTTTCTCGTCAAGCCGACCACGCACCCCGGCTACATCGCAGAGCTGCTGTCGATTGTCAAAGCCAACAAGGTCAAGCTGCTCATTCCGACGGTCGATCTGGACCTTAAAGGTCTGGCGCGGAACAAGGCAAGATTCGCCGCAATGGGCTGCCACGTGCTCGTCTCGGACCCCGGGGTAATTGATATCTGCCAGGACAAAAGAGAAACCTATAAGTTCCTGCTCAAAAATAACTTCGACACTCCCGCAACCGTAAGCATCCAAACCGCCTTAAGAAATTCAGCAGATAGTCAATCACAAATCGCAAATCGCAAATCGCAAATCTGTTTCCCTCTGTTCTTGAAGCCCTGGGACGGCTCCGCCAGCAGAGGAAACGCCCTCGTCAACAATCGACAGGAGCTGCTGTTCTACGCAAGAAGGATCCCGAACGCCATCTGCCAGGAGCTCATCAGAGGCGCCGAACATACCTGCGATGTCTATGTTGACTTTGACATGAAAGTCCGCTGCGTCGTTCCCAGAAGACGCATCGAGGTTCGGGCGGGCGAGGTCAGCAAGGGACAGGTGGTCAAGAATCCCCGCCTTATGGCCGAAGCAATCAGGCTGGTGGAGAAGCTCGGTGCGGGGCCCGGCGTCATTACCCTGCAACTGTTCCTGACGGATGACGGCAAGGTTAAATTCATCGAAATCAATCCGCGATTCGGGGGCGGTGCGCCGCTCTCCATCAAGGCTGGCGCCAACTTCCCCAAATGGATCCTGCAGGAGCTGACAGGCAGAAAGCCCAACATCCGCCCGGACGCCTTCAAAGACGGCCTAATCATGCTCCGCTACGACAGCGAAGTCTGGCTCCAAGGTTAGCGACGACAGGCCGCCCTCTTTCAATGGTCAATAGCCAATAATCAATAGTAAATTGCTACGTGGTCACTGTCAGGTATTGCGTGTCGGCGGCGAAACGCATCGCTCCTTCGTAGGCGGCGGGGACAAGCAGGCAGTCGCCGGCGCGGAATTCAACCAGGCTTCCTTTGGTCCCTAAAATGGTCCCGCAGCCGGACATGATAATCAGCGTTTTCATCTGGCCGGGCGAGAGCAGCAGCTCGCGGTTCCTGCTTTGATGACCTTTATCGATTTTGAAGTACCCGCAATCCACCAGCCGGCCCATCGTCGTGACCGGAAGGTCGTCGCCGGATACGTCGAAGTGGATGCTCTCCAGTGCCTGCTCGATGTGCAGCTCGCGGGCCTTGCCGGCGTCATCGACGCGGTTCCAGTCGAAGACGCGGTACGTCGTATCCGAGGGCGTCTGAATCTCGGCGATCAGCAGGCCCGGCCCAATCGCATGGGCGGTCCCGGCGGGAAGAAAGTGACACTCGCCGGCCCTGACCTGCACCTCGGCTAACGTCTCGGCGACGGTGCCTTTCTCTATCGCCTCGGCGAACCGCTCTTTTGTGATGCCTTTCTTGACGCCCTTATAAATGACGGCGCCCGGCACGGCGGAGATGATATACCAGCACTCGGTCTTCGGCTCGCCGGCGCCCAGCCGCCGGCACGTTTGCGGGTCGGGGTGGACCTGCACGCTCAGAATGTCCTGGCAATCGAGCAATTTGACCAGCAGCGGGAAAGGCCCGGCGAAACTTGTGTCCCCGGTGATTTCCCTTGGGTACGTTTCGTTTGCCGAGCGGAGCGTCCGGCCGGCCAATTCACCGTTGGCAATGGCGGATTTATCCTGCGGCAGGTCGGCCAATTCCCAGCTTTCGCCGATCTTCTGCCCCGGCGGTAACTCCTTGCCGAAGACCTCAGCCAGCTTCCGCCCGCCCCAAATCCGCTGCTTATATATCGGCCTAAACTTTAACGGATACGCTTCCACGCCGCCCATTCTACCCCCAACCCACCCGCCCGTCCAACCGAATCCACCCGATCTTGGCGCTGTCCCGCCCGACGCCTAACCACAGTTAGGCTCTATTGCCAACATTCGCTTTCGGGTCTGAGGTTGCATGAAAGCCAGCTCTCGGCGAAAAGGGCAAAATCCTGAAAATCGACTTTGCAATCCTCGTTGAAATCGGCTAAAGGTCTTTGCATGCACACCGGTCGTGCTAAGTTTTTTCGCACCCACTCCAAAGCAGGCTGGTGGTTTGGCTCGTCCTCGACGTTAAAGACGATGTATAGAGGATACGAGTTGCTCAGCGCCAGGCTCGTGCTGTAGAGTTCCAGCTCAAGCAGGTATATCCCCTTGCCCGGGGCGCCTGGGCTGGGGCCGTTTAGAGTAAAGATGAGGTGTCGATGCCAGGAACCGTCGCCTGTGACCGGAAGCTCAAAGCCGGCGACAAAACCCGAAGCGGTTTCGCGTAGTTGCTGCAAGAAGCTTACGGTCATGGTCTCCCCTGTTGCAGGAAGCAAAGGGTCAAAGCTGTTGCCGCTCCAGCGTTTCAGGGCATCCAGTATATTGAACCCTACGGCGGCACCGGCTGGAAAGGTCCCCGGCTCTGCATCAAAGCCGGGTTCATCCGTTGAGAAGAATTCTTCCTTCTGCAACTCTCCCGGCAACACTCTCGGATCAACTGTAATCGAGTCAAACTCCACCTCCAGTTCAAAGTCGCCTTCGTGAGTATGCTGAGCTCTTGCACCACAGCAAAACAGCAAAACGATAAACATGGCTGTAAGAAATCGAGATGTCCTCATAATCTCCTCACATTCTCTTTCGCAAGTCAAAAAAAGCCTTTCAATATGCCACTTTCGGGTCAAAACTGTTATGCAGCCAGTTTATGTAAACATTCCGAAACGTCCTCGCCTCAGCGTGTCCGTCGAGGAATCCATAGTTGGACCGAGCTTCCCAGGATTCGGCCTTGCCGCCATGCGCATTCGTCTGAATGTGCCTGGCCGCCTTGACTGGGGGAGAATCCGGCTGGCCCGGCACATACCACGTCTCAACATGGGGATGGTCTGCGCCGGCAAACTGGCCCTCAAAAGCCATGATGAGAAAATGAACGGTCCCTGATGGTCGGGGGACCTCAGATAGTTTCCCGTACGGTTTTTCGGGTGCTACGGCGCTGAGGTAATTATTAATGCCGTAGCTCGTTCTGCGAAACTGGTCTGTAGTCGGCGGAACAGGTATCCCCTGGCCTCCTTCGTCAACGGGCCAGTGAGGACTTTTGTCCACGGGGGAACGGTACAGCAGCTTGTTCTTGTAATAAGGCTGAAGGGCATTGATCCATGCGACCTTCTCTTCCGCATGCGCCCCACCATGTGCAAGGCCAACATCGACGAGAGAACCATCCCAATCCGTCATATACATCCAATGGGCCACCTCCATGTTCCGCATGTTGCTGAGGCACTTCATTCGCAAAGCTGACAAGCGCGACGTATGAAGCACGGGCATCAGGATGCCCATTAGAACCGCAATGACCGCAATGACGACCAGCAGCTCCACTAATGTAAAAGCGCGAACAAGTTTCATAACACGCCTCCTTTTCTCCGGTCCCATGATGGGCGTTCCCAGATATGCTTGCAGGAAAATCAGGATTTGTCTAAAGTTCGGCAAAAACGTTGCATCACGTTTTTACAGGAGCGGCGGGGGACGCGGATCGAAAGGCGTACAGTGAACGGCGGTTACGTAGAATCGCAACACAAATTCAATATTGGCGCTATGCAGGTCTATATCGGGAAGACTTGGTTCCGGTTCCGGAATGAATTTGCCGGGTGTTATGAGCAACTGCTGACAAATTGAGCAGTGATCAAAATCATGTTCCTCCGGATGTTCGTGGCTCAGCAAGTGCAGCTTCAGCGTCAGCCCCGCTGCCAGTGCCGCAAAGCAAAGGATCGTGAGTATGAAAGCGGCTTTTCGAGCTATCTCACACAAGTTGCACCTGTGGCTTGGGTACTCTGAATCGTGCACATTCTTCTGCTAAGGCGAAGGGACCTTCCCTTCAAGCCAGCCAATGCTGATCTTATCCTTTGGCCCAAAGTCAGGAACATAGGGTTTTATGTCCAGCAAGGGAGTGCCATCGACCGTATCAATGCCCTTTACAAACAGGATGTTCCCTCTTCGCTTTAGCAGCTTGACGACCGTCAGACCAATCTGGTTCGGTCTTCTCGGGTATCTGGTGGCGAACAAGCCTCGCCAGTGATCATCAAGGAAGGGCTTTACTTTCAGGCGATACCCTTTTGACTTATGGAATTTGTATATCAAGACCAGATGCGAGAACCGCTCTGTATCATCCAAGCCTTCCTCGTACTTCTTGAATACCTCTACCCTGCCTATGGCGTTCGACTTGAACGGCTGAATAGGGGCATCCTTCTTACATTTGAACGGCGTGTGAATTATTCCTATTGGAATAACTTCCATCGCTGCATTCCCTGTCAATGACAACCGTGCTGCCGACACGCGTTTTCCACTGTGATCTCTTCCAGCTCACCGGCTCGGTATTCGTTGACAACTTCCTGGACGCTCATGCCGGAAGATTTATACGCTCGAATACTCGCCTCGTTCAGCTTCTGGATTGCGCGCATGCCCATGCCGGCACAAACAACTGCATCGATATCTTTGCTTCCTAATACATCAATCGGATGACAGGTGCCATGTATGTGGTGCTGCTGTGAGTTATCAATTGTTTCGCAATCACCTTTTTCCGTATCGTAGATAGTAAGGTAAGGGGCGCTGCCAAAGTGGCCATGTACCTTTGCTTCTTTACCAGCATCTGTTTCTGTTGGAATACATATCTTCATAGCTCAAACCTCCCGCATCTTCCTCTGCCGAAGCCAGGGCCGCCTTTCCTTGCATAACCCCTATCATCCTCGGCTCTGTGGATATTGGCGTTTTTGCACTGAGGACACTCTCGTGGCCTTGCAGTTCCATAGGGAATTTCCCATACATGGTTACAAGCGTAGCATTTGAATTTTCTCATTCCTGCCATAGTATATACACCTCCTTCTATCTTTAATGCTTTTCCATTTAACAATGCATCAGCTATCTTCTTGTGAGCAGAATCTATGATATTGCCAAATGTTTGTCGGGAAATATTCATCTTTGAAGCTGCATCTTCTTGATAGACTGCTTCTAAGTCCCCGAGGCGGACAGCTTCAAGTTCATCCATAGTCAGATTTACCTCCTCTAATTGGTGAACAGGTATGCCGCGAGGCTTAAAGTAGCTTGACTTTGGGTCACAACATACCCTTCTGCATTTAAATGGTCTTGGCATAATTGTTCCAGAGTTATTGGCATATGCCAATAATATAAACTGTCTCATTCTTCTTGTCAATAACAAAAGACAAAACAGACGACTACAATTAGCAAAATTCTGTTTCTTGCTGACTGACTCATGTTGTTTTTCCTCATGCACAGGCTGGGCACAGACCTTCGAGGCGGACCTGCTGGCGGTGGATGATGAAGCCTTTGTGCGGGCTTCTTGCCATCGGCAATGACATTTCCGTCAGGCAGTGGGTATCGCCGCAGTTCGTGCAGGTGAAATGAGGGTGGCATTGGCTTTCGGTGCAATTGTGGGCCAGCTCAAAATGCCGGGCTCGCTTATCCACAAAGACCTTATGCACAAGCCCGACTCTCAGCAGACTTTCGAGCGTTCGGTAGATCGTGACTTTGTCGAAATGTCCTTCGCCCGACCGCTGGGCAATCTGGTCGTGGCTGATCGGCTTGCCGGCTCTTATCAGCACTTTCAAAATGGCCACTCGGCCTTCGGTGCAGTAAAGCTTCGCCGCTTTAAGCATCTTACGGGCTTGCGTGTCCAAATTTGAGCTTGTCATTTTCGCTCCGGAGGAGTCTGCCGCTTGCTTACGGACGCGGCTATGGTCTTGTTGCTTCAGTGGTGGGCGTGTGATGGATCGCCCGGCGACCTGACAAACAGCAGCGGAAACACGATATCGCCGAAACAGCAGGGTAGCCAGACAGCGAGGAATAGAAAGACAAAGCTGCCGACAAGATTCCATGCCGATAGCCGGCCCTCCATTGCCATCAAAATATGAAAGGATGATGCCCAGGTGCTCAGGAGGATGTGGCCTGCGTGGGGAAACTTGGTTCTGGGCCGAAGGATTGCCGCAAGTATTCCGACCGCCGCGGCCGGCAGAACGATATACCAGGCCTCGATAAATCCTATGTGTGCCTCTTTCACGAAACCTGCGTGTTCATGGCCGTGCGTGTCAATCTGCATCCCCAGAATCAATTCACCGATGTATGGTATAAGCGAATCGCTTAAGGTCGCAAGAAACACAGAGCCGAAAAATCCCACAAAGAAAATCCCGAAGAACCTGCGAACCGGACTGTGGAGATCAAACATTGAAGTCATAACTATCGTGCTTAACAGGACGTGGGCAGGGTGAAACACATAAAATATTCTGCGGTTTGTTTCATATTCGAGGTTCCTGAACAAAATCATGCACAAAATGCCCGTGACGGCCCCAAGCAGGGTGAACGGGGCGTGATTTCTCAACTCGACAAGAATCGCCATCCTTCTTGTTTGAATCTCCATATAGCACTCCAGCACCGGTAACGATTGAAATTCGTTGCTAAGACGATTATAATCCATACAAAAGAAATTGCAACTAAGTTGCAAATTTTATTTTCTTCTTTTTCGCTAAGCAGTAGTCTGTCAAAGTCATATCTGTCGGTTGCCCAATTAAGCTGCCATGCTCAGCCGAGCGAAGCATCTGGCCTTGGTACTGCGACTACTCGCGGCGTGAAATTGAGATTCTTCACCTCGTTCAGAATGACAGGCTGCAGATTCAATCTTGACAGACTGGTGGCGACCCGTACTACCGGAGCTTGATGGCCGGATTCAGCACCCGCCCCTGGTGAAAAAAAGCTGTTGCGGCTCAAAGTATAGGCGGTTAAATTGGTTGTGCCCTTGGCAGCAGATCTGCAAAAAGGTATGTGCCGGGCAGATTCTAAGGTTTCGTTTTGCAGTTCTACCCAGAGCTAAATTCGGCAGGACAAACAGGCGATAATGAACATTATCAGGACAATATCGGACCTTAAGAGCACGAGAAAGGGCGGCGTGCTGACGATTGGCAACTTTGACGGCGTGCACTTAGGCCATCAGGAGATTTTAGCGGCCGCCAGACAAGCCGCTGATGAACGCCGGGCCGAATTGGTCGCCATGACTTTCGAGCCGCACCCGGTCGCCATCCTTTATCCGGAAAACGCGCCGAGGGTGTTGACACCTCTGGAGCTTAAAACGCATCTGTTGGCGCAATGCGGCGTCGATTCCCTGATTGTGCTAAAAGGCGACCGCGAGCTGCTGGACCTATCGCCGGAAGATTTTGTGCGTCGTTTCCTCGTTGAGAATCTTCAGCCCCGAGCGGTTGTTGAGGGTAACGATTTTCATTTCGGCACAGAGCGCGCCGGCAACATTGAAACGCTGCGGAGATTGGGCGCTGAGAAGGGCTTTGAAGTCTCGGTCATCGCGGCGAAGGAAATCAAGCTTTCGACGGGTCAGAGCGTCAGGGTATCGAGCACCATGATCCGTTACATGCTGGAGGGCGGCCACGTTGCCGACGCCGGCGCCGCGTTAGGCAGGCCGTATCGGCTGGTCGAAAAGATCGTCCCCGGCCGGGGCATCGGCAAAAAACTAGGGTTCCCCACGCTGAACATGAACAGACCCAGGCAGGTCATTCCCGCCGAGGGAGTTTATGCCGGCTTTGTGCGAGTCGCCGACACGGTACAGGATGTTCTGGCCTCCGAAGAGGCAATCCCCGCCGCCTATAGCATCGGCCAGGCACGAACGTACGGCGACGAATTTCCACTGCTGATCGAGGCCCATCTGCTCACCGAGAACGCCGGCGACGTCGTTGGTAAATTTATGGCCATGGATTTCATCGAGCGCATTCGCAGCCAGCACAAATTCAAAACCCCCGAAGACCTCTCCAGGCAAATCGCCAACGACTGCGAACAGGCAAGACTCATACTGCACACGGAATAATCCTGATATGCCTTCTTTCGCACTGGGAAACCGACGGCAGTTCCATTCCTGTCCTCAGTAAAGTGTGAACAGGACAGGGAGCACGTGCGCTTCGTGCAGCCCTTCGATGAGCTCAAGAATACCCACAATCCAAATGAAACACAGGGCGTCAAAGAGGTTCTTTCTGCACAGTTTCGGCCTCATTTTATCTCCTTCGACCCTATTGAGAATTCATAGCCGACCCGGTATCATACCATATTGGCGCGTCGGTTTTCCGCTAAATATGAAAACGCGGAACCTTCGTCATTTGCCTGGGTATGCTGTTTGGGATAAATTCACTCCTGAACGCGGCCTGGTTCTGGGCCGGAACATAAACAGATCAAAAACGCGGACTGCCGGGCCCATCGACCGGCGGTCGTTATTATTGAGGTGACATATTATGTTCGGTTATGAATTGGCTGTTATCGTGCTCATGCTCTTTTTCAATGCCGTCTTCGCCGCCTACGAGATGGGGCTTGCTTCCATATCGCGGGCAAGACTTGCTGTTCTGCACAATGAAAAGAAGAGAGGCGCCGCCGACGCTTTGTTTATGAAAGAGAGGATGGAGGCGAGCCTGGCGATCGTTCAGCTTGGTGTTACGGTGGTTGGGGCTGTTGCAGCCGCGACGGGCGGGGCGGGGGTGCAGGATGAGTTTGCCCCTTATCTGCATAGGGCGTTCGGTGTTTCCGAGGCATCCGCGGAGGTGTTGGCGATTGTGCTCTTGATCATACCGCTCACTTTCGTGACGGTGGTTTTCGCCGAGCTTGTGCCGAAAATGATTGCCCTGAAGAACAATGAGGCCGTTGTATTGAAACTATCGCCCTTTATGAAGGTTCTTTCGTGGATTGCTTACCCGATCGTTGCTGTGATTGAGGCTACGCTAAGGAAGGTCGTGAACCTGCTGACGCGGTCCGGCCAGGCGGGAATCAGCAGCCACAAGCAGTGGGTGCATGAATTGACGGCTGCTGTCTCACTGGCTCGAACATCGAAGCTTCTGGGCGAGCGGGAAGAAAAGATCGTTTTGGCCGCCGCGCATTTATCGACTCGGCCGGTGCATGACATTTTCATACCGGCGCAGGACATATCGATGATTTATGTTGGAAGCAGCTTAATGGATGCACTGGTCAAGGCGCATCTTGATATGCACACGAGGTTTCCTGTATGTTCGGTGGAAAATGAGCCTCAAAGCATACAGGGATATGTGAATTTCAAGGATATCGTGGCGGCGCTGAAGATCAATCCTTCCGATCCAACCGTGAGGGGGATAACCAGGCCAATCCAGAAGGTCAAGGAAGACACGGTTTTGTCGGCCCTTCTTGAGATGATGATCCAGCAGAAAACGCACATCGTGATTGTAGTATCGCAAGGGGGAACGGTTGTGGGGATGGCGACACTGGAAGACGTTATCGAAGAGCTCGTCGGCGAGATTGAGGATGAATTTGACCGTCTGCCGACGCATATTCATCCGTGCGGTGCAGCGTGGATCATGGGAGGCGGCGTGCCGATGAGTGCGGTTGCCTTGACAGTCGGGCTGCAGTGGCAGACCACCGGCGGCGCCGGCCGGATTCCAACGCTTGCCGAGTGGTGTGCGCAGCACGCAGGGCCGACCCTAAAGGGCGGGGAGGCCATCGAGGCTGACGACCTGCACGTGCTGCCGCGCAAATTCCGCAGAAAGAGAGTGCTGGAGGCGACGGTGTCCGTCAGGCGCTAAGTTGCTTTATGGCTTGTGGCTCCGATTGGTTGTGCGGATAGTTTGCCAAAGATGGTACCACAGCGAGTTGTTTTTGGTTGGGACCCGCCGGCTTTGTGGACGTGAATTCTATGGTGAATGGAAAAAGTCTGGAAAAGGTGTAGCGTTGATAGCAAAAGCCAGCAGTATTTTGATTACGATGCGTACCAAGCCGGATGGGGACGTGTACGGGTACATGGCAGCGACGTCGAGCTTATTGACAGAGATGCCGCCGCAGCGGGCCTGATTGTTCTTGACCATCGGGGCGAGGTCTTTGGCGGTGTTCTTGCCGGTGAATTCCCGCAGGGAGGCTCTTGCTTGCTACCGCCCAAATGTTCTCCGTCTGGCCGCAAATATCTACCTACCTTTAACTTGGCCACGGCGAAACAGTCAGAAAACATGCTTCTTGCGGGACCACCGGGCTGAGGGAGAAAACCTTGCCATTTGGGCCGATCTGTTGTATTTGTATTGGGCCGATGAAGACGGAAGTAGTAAAACTCGACGCCAGCAACATTGATGCGGTGAAAATCGAAGAAGCCGCCGCGCTGGTTGACAATGGTGGGCTTGTGGCGTTTCCGACCGAAACCGTGTACGGGATTGCCTGCCGGGCCCAAAGCGACTCGTTGGCCAGGCTGACGGACCTGAAGGGCAGGACCGCTGACAAGCATTTCACATTGCATATCGGTCACAGGGGCGACGTCAAGAGATATGTGCCTACCATCGGACTGAAGGCTCAGAAACTGATAAGAAACGCCTGGCCCGGCCCAGTAACAATAGTTTTTGAATTGGGCGCGGAGGAAATAGACAAACAGCAGAACAGTTTCGAGCGGGATGTTTTTGAAAGCTTGTATAAACATAATTCCATTGGTATTCGCTGCCCGAACCATGCAGTAGCTTCAATGCTGCTGCGGCAAACGAGCAATCCGGTGGTTGCACCCAGCGCGAACGCAGCGGGTAGGCCGCCCGCGGTGGATGCTGACGAGGTTCTTGCTCAACTTTCAGGCCAAATTGAAATGCTGCTGGATGGGGGGCCGACCACCCACAAGAAAAACAGCACGGTTGTTAAAATGGGCAAGAAGGGTTTGGAGATGCTGAGGCCCGGTGTCTATTCGCAGGAAGAGCTGCAAGCATGGTCACAGATCAAGTTCTTGTTTGTCTGTACCGGCAATACCTGTCGAAGTCCAATGGCTGAGGGAATATTTCGAAAATATTTAGCAGAAAAAGCAGGGTGCAATGTTGACGATCTGGAGAGGATCGGTTATAAAGTTTGTTCCGCCGGCATTATTGGTTCGGCTGGGTTCCCGGCAACAACCGAAGCAGTGGCGGCTTGTGCAGCGAAGGGAATAGACATAAGTGCTCACAGGAATAAGGGGCTGTCCCGAGAGCTTATCGAAGGAAGTGACTTCATCTTTGTGATGGAGCAAGTGCAGCGGCAAAGAATCGTTGCTCTCGAACCGAAAGCTGTGAGCACGTGTTTGTTATTAGCGGGAAGCAAGGAAATTCCTGACCCGATAGGTCATTCTCAAGAGTTTTACAACAGTTGTGCGAGCATGATAGAACGAGCCGTGAAGAAAAGGATTGGTGAGCTTGTGATATGAAGGTAGCAGTTGGAAGTGACCATCGAGGTTTCGAGGCCAAGCAGCAAATAAAAGCTATCGCGGCGGAACTGGGCCACGAGTGTATTGATTTCGGCACTAACGACAACAATCCGGTTGACTACCCAGACTTGGCCTACCTGGCGGCAAATGCCGTGTCGAAGAAACAAGCGGACAGGGCGATTCTAATCTGCGCAACCGGGATCGGGATGAGCATGGCTGCAAACAAGGTGCGCGGAATTCGAGCGGCACTCTGCCACGATGAGCTAAGCGCTCAGATTTCACGCGACCATAACGACGCCAATGTCCTGTGTTTGTCAGCCGACCAGGTGGGAGTAGTCCTGCTGCGAAAGATGGTGGAGGTCTGGCTCAACACCGAATTCAGCGGGGGAAGACACAAAAGACGAGTAAGAAAAATACAAGCCATCGAAGAAGGTCAAGACCCGAGAGAAGTGAAGAATGGCTGATGTACAGTAAGCAGTTGGTGGGGTGGGCAGGGAGGCCTGCCCTTTATTCCTGGCTTTCCACCTCAGAAGTAGAAACACCGGCACCTTTCGATCTATCCGGCCCCGGCACATCGACCGTCGCGGGTGTCTCTGTGAGCGTCTCACGTCAAACCGCTCGTACCTTGCTACTGTGCAGCGTGTGAGTCGTGACCCGGTTATGGCCGCGCCTCTTTTTTCCAAGGTGCCTGGCAATGTCCGGCATGAGGCGATCAGCGGCAGGAACCGTGATACGAGTCACGCAGATGTTCGGCCGCGGGATGACAGTCAGAGATTCAACGGAGGCATCTCAACCTTGAGACGCTCCCCGAGCTTGTTTTTCAGGTCTCTTGCAACTTCCGGAAATTCGCGGGCGACATTTCGCACCTGGTTCGGGTCGGTTCTCAGGTTATACAGACAGGGTCCTTTACCCGCAGCTTTGCCCGTGACGTTCTGGAAATAGTGCCAATCGAGATTGGGCGTCTTGATGCGGGTGTTGCCGTAGCAGCCAAGTTGGTCTGCCCGCCACAATTGTTTTCCTTCGAGGTCTATGTGTATGGAATCTGTTTACGTCCAGCGTTCCGAAGATATCGAGCGGCCAATCGCAAAACGATGTCAGACTTTGGCCGGCACTCGTTTGGGCTTGGTCGAGATGGTTTCGAGTGCCGCCTGCACTCTCTCTCTGCCTGCTCTGGTCCTGCGGCGCAACTTCTCTGTGGTACTGATGCCTATCGAGCGCAGCTTCGCGTACCTGTTTTCAAGCAGGTTTTCGATTTTCGTGCGTTTCAGATCGCGGAGTGTTCTTACGATGTACTTCTCGACATTGTAAACGGTATCGTGGAGATTACGATGTGCTCCGCCGAGGGGTTCAGGGATTACGGCATCAACCAGACCGAGCTTGTACAAATCCTTGCTCGTCAATTTGAGCGCCTCCGCGGCCTCCGGGGCCTGTGAGCCGTCGCGCCAGAGGATTCCGGCGCAGCCTTCGGGCGATATCACCGAATAATACGCGAACTCCAGCATGGCCAGTCTGTCGCCCACGCCTATTCCGAGGGCGCCGCCTGAGCCGCCCTCTCCTATGACGATGCAAACTATCGGTACCCTGAGCCGGGACATATAGTAAAGGTTCGCGGCGATGGCCTGGGCCTGGCCTCGCTCTTCGGCGCCAATACCCGGATAGGCGCCTGGCGTGTCAATAAGCGTGACGATGGGAATCGCGAACTTTTCGGCAAGCTTCATTTTCGCCAACGCCTTGCGATAACCCTCGGGATTGGGACAGCCGAAATTACTCGCAATCTTCTGCTTTGTGGTTTTGCCTTTGTCTTGACCTACCACTAACACTCTCTCCCTTCCGATTTGCCCCAGGCCCGTTAAGATTGCGCGGTCGTCGCCGAAACACCGATCGCCGTGCAGCTCGCGAAAGTCCTTGACCATGAGGCTAAGATAGTCGCAGAGAAGGGGTCTGTTTGGATGACGGGCAACCTGAACGGTTTGCCAGGCGGTCAGATTCGAATAGGTGCGCTTCAGCTCTGCGACCTGCTGGCGCTGAAGCTGACGGATCTCCGCAGAATAATCGATGCCCTTGACTGAGCTGAGCTTGCGAAGCTCGTTCATCTGGCGATCAATATCCGCCACTTTTTCCTCGAATTCGAGGTGGTTTGCGTTGTTTAGACTGCTCTTGTCCGGCATTTCAGCTACTGTCGCATCTTGTTTTCGCAAGAACATGTGACGAACACGTGTCGCCATACGAGCGAGACTTCTCTGAAAGCGAAAATCATAGCATTTTAGCAATGCAAATGAAAGAAAAAAATTGACATGTACGGCGTCGTGCAGTAACTTTTAGGGGAGTCTATCCTGCGGTATGCTTTCGTAAGGCTTTGACTGTGAATGATTTAAAGCAAACAACCGTCATAGGGCTGGGGCTCTTGGGAGCCTCGATTTCCCTGGCGGTTCTGCGCTCGTTTGCCGGCATGAAAGTGGTAGGTTACACGCACCGGTCCTCTACTCGTACCAAGGCCAGACAATTGGCGGTGGCAACCGAGGTCGTGGACGAAATGAGCCGGAGCGTAGCTGATGCAAGCCTCGTTATATTGGCGACCCCGATATGCACGTTTGAGAGTATCTTCGGTGAAATTGCCGATGCGCTGCCACGTGACTGTATCGTCACGGACGTCGGCTCGACCAAAGTTCTGCCGCACCGTTGGGCCGCAAAGAAGCTGCCCAGGACCGTGCACTACGTGGGTTCGCATCCAATTGTCGGCTCCGAGCAGAGAGGCGTCGAATTTGCCAGAGATGATTTGTTCGACCAGGCGGTGTGCATTTTGACAACGACAAGAAACACAAACCGGCAGGCCGTGCAAACGCTGGAGAGCTTCTGGTCGAAACTTGGCTGTTCTGTCAAGTCGATGACGCCACGTGAGCACGATAGAGTCTTCGCAAATGTGAGCCACCTGCCGCATATCACGGCTGCGGCACTGATGAACGCCAACCGCAAAGCAGACCTTCAATTTGCAGGCAAAGGCTTCATGGATACGTCAAGAATCGCGTCGGGACCGGCTAATATATGGGCTGATGTCCTGCTGACAAATGCGAGCAACACCATAAGAGGCATCGACCAGGTTATCGCTCAATTGACGAGACTCAAGAGGGCGATCGAAAACAGGGACGAAAAAGAAATCGAAAAGCTGCTTGAGAAAGCAAGAGCTAAACGGGCGGCGCTTATTGACTATAAGATCAAGAAGAAGGAAATAATATCGTGAAGGAATGGCGTTTTGAGGTCATTAATAAGCCGGGCTTTGCCGATGTGCATGGCAAGAGCGTCTTGGAGGACATCGCAGAGCTGGGTATCGGTTCGGTGCAGGCAGTGCAATCCGCCAGGGTCTTTCTTATCGAGGCGGACTTCGACAGGGATTCTGCCGAGCACGTGGCGCGAGAGCTTCTGACCGACCCGGTCTGCGAAGAGTACTACATAGGCAGAAGCGGCCCGCCCGCCGGCTTGGCGAAGGCAACACTCATTGAAGTCCATCTCAAAAGCGGCGTAACCGACCCCGTTGCTGAATCCGTGATGGCCGCCGTCGCCGATATGGGAGTCAGGGCCCACAATGTGCGAACCGCCCGAAAGTATGTCCTCTTAGGTGATATTACGCAGAGCCAGACGCAGACCATAACAAAGAAGCTTCTGGCGAACGATTGCATCGAAGATTGCATTATAGGCAACGACGAGGAACCTCCAAGCCCGCATCTGAAGCCGTACGAGTTGCAGATCGTTCATTGGCCCATACGCGACCTCGACGACGATGGGCTGGCAGCCCTGAGCAAGGAGAAGGATTTGTTTCTGAATCTGGTCGAGATGCAGACAATTCAGAGGTACTATCGAGACCTTGGCAGAGAGCCTGCCGACATTGAGCTCGAATCCATTGCCCAGACCTGGAGCGAACACTGCGTGCACAAGACGCTCAAGAGCTCCGTTGATATGTCAGCGGACGGGCAGCAGGTGTATTTTGACGATTTACTGAAAGATACCGTCTTCAAAGCCACCAAACAGCTCGGCAAGGATTGGTGCATATCCGTTTTTGCTGATAATGCCGGCGTCGTCGAGTTCGATGAGGACTCGGCGATATGTTTCAAAGTGGAAACCCACAATCACCCCTCGGCACTCGATCCTTACGGCGGGTCCGCCACGGGCATAGGCGGCGTGATCCGCGACCCGATGGGAACCGGCCTGGGGGCCAGACCCATCGCCAATACGGACATCTTCTGCTTCGGCGAGCCCGACAAGAAGCTCCAGGACGTTCCCAAGGGAGTCCTGCACCCCAGGAGGATTATGAAAGGGGTCGTGGCGGGCGTCCGCGACTACGGCAACAGAATGGGAATTCCAACGGTCAATGGCGCCATCTATTTCGACGATAGATACTTGGCTAATCCTCTGGTTTACTGCGGCAATATCGGCATCATGGACAGAAACAAGTGTGTCAAGAATCCACAGAGTGGCAACCTGATTGTGATGGTTGGAGGACGCATCGGAAGAGACGGCATACACGGGGCGACCTTCTCAAGCGGCCAAATGACGCACGAGCATGAGACCATCTTTTCCCACGCTGTACAAATCGGCAACCCGATCACTGAAAAGAAGATGTTGGATGTTCTGATCCAGGCAAACCAAGCGGGGCTGTATGAGGCCATTACGGATTGCGGTGCCGGCGGGTTGAGCAGCGCCGTAGGAGAAATGGGCGAAGACATCGGGGCGGAGGTGGATTTGGAGAAAGCTCCACTTAAGTATGCCGGCCTGAGCTATACGGAGATCTGGATCAGTGAGGCACAGGAGAGGATGGTCATCGCCGTCAAGCCTGAGAATTTGGAGGCGATAACAAAAATCTTCGACGGGGAGAACGTCGAGTCAACCGTGATCGGTAAATTTACTGACGACAAGAAATTGAAGCTGCGGTACAACGGCCAGCAGGTCGGCGAGCTGGACATGGAGTTTCTGCACAACGGCGTGCCCAAGTACTCTCGCAAGGCCGTCTGGAAAACGCCCAAGCTCACCGAGCCGAGCATTCCCGAGAAGGACAGCTACAACAATGACCTGCTGGGAATTCTTTCATCTTACAACGTCGCCAGCAAGGAGTGGGTCATCCGTCAGTACGACCATGAGGTGCAGGGGGGGTCGGTCGTCAAGCCCCTGACCGGTGCGAGCAACGACGGGCCCTCTGACGCGGCCGTGATACAGCCGAAGTTCGACTCGGACAAAGGTCTGGCGATTAGCTGTGGGATGAACCCGCTGTACGGGGATATCGACCCCTACTGGATGGCTTTGGCGGGAATCGACGAGGCCGTCAGGAACCTGGTTTCTGTGGGCGGCAGGGTTGACAGGGTCGCGCTGTTGGATAATTTCTGCTGGGGCGACTGCACGAAGCCGGAAACATTGGGCCCGTTGGTCAGAGCTGCCCAGGCTTGCTACGACGGAGCGATGGCTTTCGACGCCCCTTTCATCTCCGGCAAGGATTCACTCAATAATGAATTCGCGTGCGAGGACGGCACGCAAATATCCATTCCAGCGACGCTTCTAATAAGCGCGATCTCAATCGTTGACGACATCAACAAGTGCGTCACGATGGATGCGAAGGCGGCTTCAAACCTGCTTTTTGTCGTGGGCGAGACGAAAAATGAGTTGGGCGGCTCACATTACTACAAGATAGCAGGGCATCTCGGGGCCAATGTTCCAAGGTTGGACCTCGGAACAGCCCCTAAAATCGCGCGGAAGATTGCCGCTGCAATGGCCGGGGGGCTTATCGTTAGCTGCCATGATTGTTCCGAGGGCGGATTAGCTGTGGCCCTGGCGGAGATGGCCTTTGCCGGGGGGCTCGGGATAAAAGCGGACTTGCGAGGGCTGCCCAGAAGCAAAGATTGCTGCCGAGTCGATGCACAACTGTTCAGCGAATCAAACAGCCGCTACATTGTGGAAGTTCAGCCGGAAAAATACGATGCGTTTGCCAAACTTATGCTCAATTTGCCGTTCGGCCAAATCGGAAGGGTGACGGAAGACAAAAAGCTCGTTATCCAGGCGGAAGACGGCAAGGCGGCTATCGACTCTGATATAGACTCATTGAAGCGGGCGTGGCAGAAACCGTTTGACTGGTAGCCAGAAGCAGTTACAGCGGGATGAAGTAACGCAGAAAGGTGAAAGATGGCAGAAGTTCAGGCGATAGTGTTGCGGGCCGCGGGGATAAACTGCGATATGGAGACCGAGCATGCGCTGGAGCTGGCCGGGGCCAGGGCACAGCGTGTGCATATCAACAGGATCATAGAAAACAAGAGTCTTCTGGATGAATTTCAAATCATGGTTATTCCCGGCGGGTTCAGCTATGGCGACGACGTCGCTGCGGGCAAGATCCTTGCGAACCAGATTATGCACCACCTGTTCGAGCCGGTACAGGACTTTATTGAAGAGGGCAAACTTGTGCTGGGAATCTGCAACGGCTTCCAGGTGCTGGTCAAGACCGGGATCCTGCCGGGCCACAACTCAGCGAGGCGGCAGGAAGATGTGACCGTAACTTACAACGACAGCGGCAAGTTCGAGGATAGATGGGTTTATCTGGCCCCCCGGAGCGAGAAGTGCGTTTTCATTGAACCCGGCAGGCAGATCTACTTGCCGATAGCCCACGGAGAGGGCAAGGTTGTTACCAAAGACAACGCAACGCTGGAGCTATTGAAGGGTGAGGGGCACATTGCGTTCAAGTATGTGGATGAAAACGGCAATGAAGGTGATTATCCTATCAACCCGAATGGGTCCGTGGATTCGATAGCCGGATTGACGGACACCACCGGTCGAGTCCTGGGGCTGATGCCTCATCCGGAGCGCTTTGTAAGACCGACTCAGCATCCGCGCTGGAGCCGGTTGAAAAATGTCGATAGCGATGGGATGACAATCTTCAGGAACGCCGTCAAGTACGTGCAAAGAAACCTCGCAAATCGCCGTTCAAGCGTCTCAAGCCCCTGCGTCTGAGAAGCCGGACGAATCTACGTTCGTTCTCTCGCAGGGCGTCCGACCCGAAACTCAGCAGATCATATCGCTAAACGATTTGCCAATCCCTTAGCCACGCGTATTCCTGAGGCAGGGCGGCCCATCGCTCCTCTGTAATGCGCTCGAGCCAGGCCCTGTCCGCCGCCGTCTGTCCAAGGGGACGTGTGTACGAAGCCCGGGCGGCGTTCTCAACTTCATAGACCGTCGAGAGTCCCGGTATCACGCTGGTCACCGCGTCATTCAAATTGAGGATACACTGCAGCGTCAGCCGTGCAAGATCGTTGTCTTCTTTGCTGCCCACGCCCAGCTTCAGCTTGCCGTTACTCGCCAAAAGGCTGCCGCCGAAGAACGGCTTTATCGTAATCAACCCGACATCCTGCTCGCGCAGCGACTGGAACACACTCTTGTCGTCGGGCCCGTAGCCGGCGTTGACCTCTTCGATATTCTGCGACGTCGCCGGCTGACCCGCCTGCCTGGTCTTGGCCGTGCACGGGAAAATGAACATCTCAACCTCGGGGTACTTTTCGATAACGTGCCTGGCCCATGGTCGGCTGTGGGAAGAGATGCCAAAATGACGCACCTTCCCGGCCTTGTGCAGCTTCTGGAAAGCCCCAATCATGGCTTCCACGTCGGCATCCGTATTGGTTCCGTCCATTTTGGCCTGAACACGCCAAATGTCCAGGTAATCCGTTCCGATGTGGCGCAGGCATTCTTCGACGTTGTGGACCTGGGCATCGACGTTACAGTATTCATCGCGTCGCGGAGACAGCTTGGAATCATCGGCCCCGACGGTCATTTTCTCTCGACGGCCCTTGATCGCGGCGCCATAGCATAAACATTCCTCTGCCCCGGTGATGTCCAGGTAGTTCATCCCGCACTCTATCGCTCTGGAAACGGCCTGCGTTCGGTTTTGGGCCACGTCGTCGGGCACCTGCTCGTTAGTAAACTTGCCCCACCACCAGCCGCCGCTTTGGTCTCTCCAGGGTGCTCTCCAGTGTCCACCCAGGCTGACCTCGGAAATTATCAATCCCGTCTTACCTAATCGGCGGTAACCCATATTCGGGTTGTAGTTGAGGATCTTTGAGGTGTCCGTGGCCCCTTTATCGGCTGCTCGGGTGGAGGAGCACGCAGCGTTTGTGAGGGCCGCGGCAATGGTCGCAGCGCTGA
The DNA here is from genome assembly GCA_964462945.1 of uncultured Pirellulales bacterium. Lineage (GTDB taxonomy): Bacteria > Planctomycetota > Phycisphaerae > Sedimentisphaerales > Anaerobacaceae. The sequence goes on along the minus strand of CAYWZW010000031.1, from coordinate 12,370 downwards.
CCAACGAGGTATTTTGGATAAAAGTGCGTCTCGAAATGTTGTCTGTGCTCATGCGTCTTCTCCTTTCCGGAATATGCCTGTTCAGTACTTCGCAGCGAGTACGACAAGAGTCTTTACAGTCAACAGTATAGCCCCAACACACGAGAGGGTCAAGGTGGTTTGTTCGCCGACCCTTGAGTCGCTCATGCGCTTGAAGAAGCAGGCAGGGCCGTTGCCTGTCCATGGGTTCGTCTGTCAAAAAGGCCTGGCTCAAGCAGTTGTGGGGCTGCCGTGGTATCGATAGTTCGGGACGGCAAATTCCCGGACCGGAGCCGGGGGAATGGACTAAGAGACTCAGGGACGGCTAAGGGTTGGCGTGTGCCGGCGACTTCGGGCTCTGGATTATCGCCAACGCAGCAGCGCGGTCATCGGCAAAGGCAAAAACCTCGCTAAGGCCGGCTACCACGAAGATACATTTGGTCACCGTAGTAACATTGCACAGAATAAGCCGATGCCCGGAGTCCTCCAACAAGCTTCTCAAAATCAGGAGATTACTGACGTTCCAGGAGTTTATGATCTCAACTTTGGAAAAATCGACGATGACGTCGCACCTGCAATTCCCGCTGAGGATTTCGTTGACTGTTTTAAGCTCGTCGGCCCTTTTTGACCCGTCAGAGGGCAGCTCGACAAGAATAACGTCTTCCGATAGGTTCCGAATTGCCATTTCTGACTCTCTCAATATAGCGCATCTTTCCATTCGTTTCTAAAGTGTATCGGAATAAGAATCGGCTCGGTTAAGGAAAAAATCAGGCATCGAGCATATTCCTGACAGGAAAAGTCCTCTCAACATTCCAGCCATCTATGAAGATTCTCTTTGACGAAGTCATCATCTGTAAGTTGTGGGTAGCAACGTACTACTTCGTCTATCCTGTCGGCTTGTCGGGATGAGAGTTGCTCTTTGGCGTCGAGTGTTCTGACCTCCTTCATAAGACCCTGGCGTCTCAATACGTATGATATGCCCGGAATGCACCCGGCAAAATGGTTATCAGCATCGAAAATCGCCTTGTTGGCCAACGTCATTTGGCTGGCCAACGTCAGCAGGTCATGGGGGACCTGGGTCTTGGCTTTTCGTACGGCATCGATGCGAGCAAGCTGTTCGACCGCCTTTTTTGTCCAGCAGGCCCACTGGCCCAACAATCCGCCGACAATTTGCAGCGGCACTGTTCGACCCTCAACGTTAAACTCATACCGCGTGAGCAAATCGAGAATAATATTGTCGTCGTTACCGGTGTATAGCGCGATTTCGTCGGCCCTGCCGGAGCGAGCAACCGCTTCAAGCACGTCGAGAGTCTGGTACCTATTGAACGGCGCAATTTTTATCGCAAGCACGTTTGGTATCGCAACGAGCTTATGCCAAAACTCGGTGGGCAGCGCCATTCGGCTTATCGTCTCCTGCAAATAAAACCCCATAATCGGCATCACCTCGGCGACCTCCCGGCAGTGATCTATCCATTCGCCAATAGATTTTCCCCTCAGGGCCGTAAGGGAAAGCAATCCGAGATGATACCCAAGCTCCCGAGCCAAACTTGCCTCTTTCACCGCCTGCCGGGTATCGCCCACGATCCCCGCGATCATTATCGGCCCTGCTTGCTTTGCCGATAGCGCAAACTGTCGGGCCGTCTCCATTGCCAATTCCAGGACCGGAGGGTACAACCCCACTTTAGGTTCGTGGATGGCAAATTGCGTCGTGTGAACGCCAACAGCCAGGCCCCCGGCGCCGGCGGCTAAGTAGTACCGCGTCAGTGCCCTCTGGTGACGCTCGTCGATTTGGTTGTCCGCCTGCAAGGCCAGCGGATGAGCCGGGATAACACACCCTAAACGGAACTGATGGGCGATACGCGAGTCGATCATGGGATAATATCCTCAGAATTTGCCGTCACGTACACCGTATTTTGTCGGCTTGTTCAGAATCTTCTTTCCGGAGGCCACCCAATTGGCAATCATGGAAACCATCTGCTCCAGTGACGTCTGCGGGTAGCCAAATGCGATCATGCAATACGACGCATCCGAGAGCAATGCCGATTCGGCCTCCTTGGAGCAGAATCTCGGCTTTCTGCCGAGCGTCTGAGCGATCAGCTCGGCCAGCCGGCGGATGGGCATTGTATCGGGTCCGGCGACGTTCAGGACAGCCGGCGGCGATTTGGCCAAAGTGATAGCGCGGATGATATAATCGTTGGCATCTCTCTGCCAGATGAGATTGACTGCGCCCATCGTCAGGTCAATAGGCTCATCGTTCAATATCTTCAGGGTCAGGTCCACGATAATGCCGTATCGAGGCTCGTTGGCGTAGTTGAGTCTAACCAGTGTCACCGGCGTACTGTAAAGCCCCGAAAAATACTCAAACATCCTTTCCCTGGCGAGACATGATTGAGCATATTCGCCAATCGGTTCGGGTGGCGTTTTCTCAGAGGCTCCGCGACTGGTAATGTCAACGAGAGGATAAACGTTGCCGGTCGAAAACACCACGATTCGTGAGTCTCTAAAATGCCGTGCTGCCAGTGCCGGCACATAACTATTCATCGCCCATGTCAACGGTTGATTGCCGGTCGCTCCAAACTTCATGCCGGCCAGATAGAACACGTTTTCCGCGTCGGGCAATCTCTGATAGATTGACTCATCGAGGAGATCCGCCTCGATAGTCGTAACGTGAGCCTGCTCGATCCTGCTGCGGACAGCATGGCTGCTGAATCGCGAGACCGCGTAAATGTTTCTCCCCCCCGACGCTTTTCTGAGCATCATGGCCAAGGTCGGTCCCATCTTACCGCCTGCCCCCAATACGGCAATATCACCCGTCAGAGTGGCGACGGCATTTCTCGTCTGCTCAGTGGGTTCGCTGAGCAGATCTTCCAGACGGTTTTCGTCTATTGCAGTTGCGTCAATCATAGACAAACGGCCTCCCGGACTACCTCCATAACAGACGGCGCATATACGGCATCATCTTCTTGGAGCCTTTCAAAGCACATCAGCTCAACATGAGTGCCAAACGCATCAAAACCTGCGCGGCCGTCAACACGACAACCAGCAAACCCAGGCCCCCCAGGAGATTCAGGACTATCGTGTTGCGACGATCACCCATGATGTCCTTCCGGTTGGCCAGCCAGAGTATAGTCGCGGCCATCAGCGGATTGCCGATAACGGTCAACGCCTGGCCGAGAATGATGAGCTTGACCGGCTTGTGGCCGGCTTTCAATGCTAGCATCCCCACGACCATGCCGGTCAGCAGCACCGCGACCGTGAAAAGCCGCGACCATCGGTCGTTGAGCCTGGATGGCTTGCCGATGCCGTCGGCTAAGATACTGCCGCCGATCATTGCATTGATCAGGAACGGGTTCATTGCCACGGCGAACAGCCCGGCACAGAAGAACACGTAGGCCACCGACCGCAGCAGCGGCCGCAGAGACTCCGCCAGCACCCCGATATCCTCCGCGGGCTTTCCCGGAATGACCGTGGCAGCCGTGATCATGATGATCACGCTAATACCCGTCAGGACGCAAACGCCGGCGACGGAATCACCAATACCGCGGCTGTAATCCTTTATTGTCCAGCCCTTTTCGCGCACCAGGTTGCCCTGAAAGAACGCTGCGGCTACCGAGAAGGTTGTCCCAAGCAGGGAGGCAATCAGAATCATCGGGTCGTGGATAACTCCACCGATTTTCTCAGGGACACCCAGCGATACTCCCGCGGGCCAGCTTGGAATAAGGCCCTTGACGATGCCTGACAGGCTGGGACGTGCCAAGACGACGTTGACCAGAAAGCACAGGAGCATCAGACCCACCATCACTTTCATAGTCCGTTCGAGGAAGCGATATATCTGTTTGGCCGCAAACAGGAAGACGATGATGAGGCTGTTGAGTCCCAGCAGCACCCAGCGGGCGTCGAGCTGCGGGAGGAGTGTCTGGGCGGCAACGGCGACTGCCACATTATTTGAGAATTGGAACGTGCCGCAAATAAGGCACAGATTAATAGCGACGACGGCGGCAATCGGACGACCCAGGCGCTGGGCGACCAGCGTACAGGGCGTCGCGCCGCCAACGACGCCGATTCTCGCCGCTGTTGTCATGTATGTGCCCATCAGAATGCCGGTCAGCACAAGCAGCCACAGCAATTGGTATCCGTGGTTGGCCCCGATATTGGCGCTGACCAGGAGGCTCCCGGGCCCGAACACCACGCAGGCGGTAATCAAAGCCGGGCCGAGTGACCGCCACCACGGCGGCCGCCGCTGCAATTCTGAAGCCACATAAGGTTCAGCCATACAGTGCCTGACTACGAAACCAGGTTCGATGCGAACATATTCAGCCTCTCTTTACCACGCGATAGGACACTTTATACCAGATGGGTAGAGGATACGCCAGCGTTCGGGCGGAGATAGAATTATTTGTGTCTGGCCGGGGGAAGGGGGGGGGCGGCGGTCCAGTTGTCGGGGTCGTTGCCGCAGCCGGCTGACACTTTGCGGGTCAGGGATTGGCTGTTGCCCGTCGGGATCTGCCATTTCCTCGGCTGGCCCGCCCAGTCTGATACTCTAAGGCTGCCTCTTTGCACGATTTGCGCAGGCATAGGGGACCCTAACAGACAGTTGTACGAAGGGCCGAAGGGAGGGAATTGAGAAGTCAAAATACCGCTGGGGCTTCTGCGTTCTTCTCTTGACCTCTGCCGCCATCCCGGCAAGAATATGAATTGCCCACGTGCGGAGCGTTTCGCCTGGCGAGGCAAAGATATGTAGATGGCTGCAGACCAAAACGTAGAAAGGGTGGAAGCTATGCCGGCGCTGTTCGATCACGTGTGGAGTTCTACAATGGTGGCTGTCCTTGCGCTATCGCTTATCTCGCCCGCATGGGGCGCGGCTGAGCCGTCGCTCGTCGGAAACTGGGTCGGCGGGTTCGAACGCGATGGGAGCTGGGTTTACATCCGGATTCATCTCAAGCAGGAAAAGGCCGCCGTTGAAGGGACCTATGACATCCCCCTCGAATTCACCAATGGCAAGCCGCTGGCTCGAATCAGCCTGGACTCGTCCCGCGGTCCGCTTTGAAATGCCGCGGGCCGATCAGACCCTGCTCTTTGAAGGAACGCTTGAAGGCACAGCCATATCGGGAAAGGTGGCTGACGCCAGCTGGCAGTCTTCCTTTCGCCTGGACCGGATTGTGAAAGTAAGAGCTGACCTATACACTGGTAGCTACCAATTGGGGGCGGACCACTACGTTCACATTCGCTCCTGGGATGAATTCGACCCCGGCACGCTGCACTACATCGACTTCAGGACCGGGCAGTTCCGAACCCTTTTCCCCTCTTCCGAAACAACCTTCTTCACCGGACCGTCGGTACTGGTGACCTGTCCGGTGGAAACGACTGTCCAATTCACGATGAGCGGTCAAGGCACAGCAACCGGCCTGGCCTGGAGGCCCGCGGATTCGGCCCCCCTGGTCGGCAAGCGCGTCAACCTCAGGTACGAAGAGATCTCGTTCCGGAACGGAGACGTCACGCTGAATGGCACTCTCATTTTGCCGGAAACGAAGGGCCCTCATCCGGTGGTGATCTTCGTCCACCCGGCCGGGCCTCGATCCCGCAAGGGGCTTTTCACTTGGGCCGAGTTTTTCGCCATCCACGGCGTGGCCGGTCTTGCCTACGATAAGCGCGGGGTGGGAGCGTCCTCGGGCGACTGGATGCGCTCCAGTTTCCAGGATCTGGCCGGCGATGCCCTCGCGGCGCTTCGGTTCGCGCAAGGACGCGAGGACATTGACGCGAGACAGATCGGCGTTTGGGGAGCGAGCCAGGGCGGATGGATTGGCCCGCTGGTTGCCTCCCAGTCCTCGGCAGTGACGTTTGTGATCAGCCAGTCGGGTTCGGGCGTGAGCCCGGAGGAGCAGGAGCTTTATCGCAGCGAGGCCTGGCTCCAAGCTGACGGCGTCCGTCAAGCGGAGATTCGGAAGGCGATGACTCTGATCCGTTCGCGGTACGAGTGCGTTCGGACAGGTCAGGGATGGGAGCAGCTCGCGGCGGCGGAGCGGGCGGCCGAGAGCGAGCGTTGGTACCCCTATACGGGCGGCGCGGCCGGCAAGGACGATCCTTTTTGTGGATTCTGGCGTTTGATTTACGATTATGATCCGGTGCCCGTCCTGGAGAAGGTCAAGTGTCCCGTGCTGGCTGTGTGGGGAGGTTTGGACACGTTTGTCCCCGTGGAAAAGAGCGTCGCCGTGTGGCGAAAAAGCCTCGCTCAGACAGGCAACGATAACGTCACGCTGCGGGTGTTTCCCGACGGCGATCATTCTTTGCTGGAAGCGAAGACGGGCGGTCTCAAAGAGGTTCCTCGCCTGAAAGGATTCGTCCCAGGATATTTCGACATGCAGAAAGACTGGATTCTGCGGCGGGTACGAGTGCCGCGCTGATCGTGATAAGCTCCAAGCATGAAGGCCCGCTGCGTATCCTCAACGATGATAGGCTTTCGCCCGGAGCGATCTGGCCGTTGCACCCGGACCGCGATATCGAAGTGGTCACCTGCGAAAGCAGGTGCGGAAATGACAGAGCCATTACGCGGGGTCTGCTTATTGCTTTGGCGAGCCGGGAGTCGGGCTGGCGGCTTGCCAGTTCGTCGGGTCACTGCCGGAGTGGTACTGGTCACTGAGAGTCCGCTGCAGCGCATCGCCGCTACCGTCCGGAGTCTGCGGCCAGGGCGGCGCATCAGCATAGATCACCTCGTCCACAATTACCCACGAAATCGGGTCGCCCGGCTGGTCCGGGGGCTGCGGCAGCTCCAAAGCAAGCTGTTCGCCCGCATTGGAGAGACTGCCCGACCAGGGACCGACGATGTCCATGTCCGCAGTCAATGGGCCTGTATTGTACGCACTCATAAAGGCGGTCAACCGGGTGGTGTCACCCTGCGGGTCGAAGCCTACAACGATGAGCCTGCCGTCGGCGGGGATTGAAGTCCCGGCCGCAAATGTGTAATCAACCGCACCATTCAGGCGCCACGTGCCCTCAGACTCTTCCAGGTGGATCCGGCCGGCCGTTGGATTGTACAACTCGACGTACTCCTCATCGGTATCCGTCGCCGGATGATACATCAGCTCGTCGATCACAACGTGCAAGACAGGATTGCCGTTTGCCGCGTCGCGCGAGGGGGCCATGTCAAGCCAGTACGCGCCGCCGTCAGGATAACGGCCCAGAGATATGTTCTCTTGCTGCCCCTCGAATCTGATGCAGTCAACTATACGGTCCTCGGACGTGCCGGCAAGATACGAAAGAATGGCCTCTTCTCCCGCCTTGTTCAGACCGAATCCGCTGTTAAGAGGGCTGTGGAAGCCGGTCACCTCGTCGAAACTGATTCGAGAACGGCCGGCAATCTCAACTGCTGGAATGGACCATTTCGTCAGTTCGCCGATGTCGTCGCTGAGGTACCAGTTGCGCAGATTGATTCTTGCTCCCGTCGTGTTGTAGAGCTCGATCCAGTCGTTGGATTCGTGTCCGGGATGTTGGGGACTGCTGTAATCCGTGTGCGCCATGATTTCGTTGAGGACCACGGTCGTTTCCCGCTCGGGGTCGTCCCGGCCCGGAGAACCGCCGATGTACGCGCTTGCCCGCCAGTTGCCGCCATAATTGAGCGAACCGTCCGGCTCAGCGGGCAGCGCCGAAGTCAAAGGCACTAACGAATGGCCTGCGCCATCGGCCGCAAGCGGCCAGCCGCGGCCGTCGTTGTATGCGAATTCTGCGACGGTCCCGTTCCACAAATCCACCAAACTGACGTTTTCGCCGCTATTGGCGAGCCTGCCAGCGTATTCGCCGGCGATTTTGGAGGATAAATTCGTGCCGTAACGAGACCCAAAAGCCGCCCGGTTCTTGACCACAAGGACAAATTCTCCGGGTGCCAGGGCGGGCACTCTGCCGAGGCTGAAGTCAAATGTTATGCCGGAAACGAAAGAAACGCTGCTCAAATCGACCCGTTCATCGCCGATATTCTTCAATTCGATGAATTCAAGCTCATCGCCGTCGGCAGAGTCGTCGGCCGGCGGGCCGGCTGGATTGTACATGACTTCTGTGATGCGCAGATTGTTCAGCGTGTGGGCGGCGAGCGGCTCACCCGCTACGAACTGGATTGGCATCGACCAGTGGCTCCATCGGCCCGTATTATCCGTCATCCGGCAGCGAACGCGATAGGTGCGGCCCGCCTTGACCGTCGTGGCGGGGATTGTTATGGGACTGCTGAAGTCCGTCAGTTCCGGGCTTTCCCAGACGGGATCAATCTCGTACTTGCCTTCTCTGGCGCCATAGCTTGGAGGAACGCTGCCGGGGTCGGCCAGCTCACCGGTCAGACGAACGTCGATGAAACAGTCGGAGCTGCTGGTCCGCGACATGTTTTGTACCTGGACGGCGATAATGTTCTCGCCCTCGACTAGGTAGGTCGGCTCGGGCAGCACAAAAGTGAACCAGTCCTTCTCGGCAGAATTGACGCTGCTGGCAAGGCCGTCGTAGGGGACGTTTTCTGCAGGCATGTTTGCCTGCAATACGAAGGTGTCGTTGATCCACACGTTGAATCCGTCGTCATACACAGCTTCTAATTGAAGGTTCTTTATCGCCGCAGGGTCATCCACTCTGAACTTCCTGCGAATGTAGAAAGATGTGTATGCGTATTGCATCCCTGTAAGGGTCGTACTCAGAAAAGACGCCGGCTCTCCCCAGCCAATCGGGGCGGTTCCCTGCTGCCAACGCGAATCATCGAACGCAAATTCTCGCCACGCAGTAACGTCGCGTACAGAAGGCTCCTCAGTCCCTTTGAAGTACTTCCACTGGGCCCCATCGTCTGTCAGCACGCTATTGGCATTTGGATACACGGCTTGAGGATCGGCAGTCACCTCGGCAATTCTCCATTTGATTGCGGCGAACGTTCCGGCGCCTTGCGGGTCGCTGAAGGGGCTGGTTTCAAATGTCAAAGCGTTGACGGGATACGTAGGTGGGCATGTTGCCGTCACGGTAGGAGTGCGTGGAATAGCCGAATCGCTGGAGATGGAATTCATGTGGCTCTGACGTTCAACCACAAAGTCCTTCATGACCTGCACCATGCCGGCGAAGTCGCGTGCGTAGCCGCGGTCCACGGCCTCCTGATAGAACCGGCCCTGGCCGGCCTTGAACGCCGCCGGGTTGTTCAGATATCGAGGGTAAGCGCCGTCGCCCACGACCCAGTGGTAGTCCCACATCGCTCTGTCGGCGTCCACGATGGAAAGGGCGCGCTGCGGGTCGTCGATAACGGCGGCGAACTCGTCGATGACCGGGTTCATCTGCTCAGGATTGAAGAGCAGGTCGCAAATCTCCCGCACACGGTTTCTGCATTGAATATCGAATGTGGAATGGCTCAGCAGACCGCTCGAGTTGAACGGGTCCTTCATGTTGCTGTAGTAACACGTCCACGTCAGATCGAGGTCCCATGGAAGCTGCGACCACAGCGCGTTTGTTCCCCATTCGTTGGCCGTTGGCTCAGGATTCAGATAGAAGAAATGATTCTTGCTGGTGATATCACCGTGCCAGACGGCGTGATAAATGGCGTAGTAGCCGTAGTAGCACTCGAGGTTCACATTCGCCCCCCACCACGCTGCCGATGGCGAAGACTGGTAGCGGCTCCTGAAGCCCAGGACGTCAGATTTGTCCGTCACGCCCGTCGGTCCCTGATTGTTCAGCTTGCAGCCATCCGGATAGGCTTGGTCCATTTTATAAAGATTGCCGTCGGGCAGGTCGTGTTCGTCGAGGAAACGGCCATCCATCTGCTCGATGGTCATGTAGAGACCCCAGAAATCACCGTCGTACTGCGTGCCGCGGCTGGTCAAGGGTGGGTGGGCGGCGTTGGCGGTCCCATCTTCGTGCGCCTCGTCAATGATTCGCAAATGCACCCAATTTGTTTTTGACGCCGGAACGCCGGCCATATTGAAAAGCTTGAATGAGAGCGCCTCAAACATTCCCTGCTCGCCGCGCTGACCGAAGCTGCCCTGCTGGATGCACGCCGAGAAATTCAGCTTGTCCCATGTCGTTTCATAGTTTCTGCCGTAGTCGTCGCGCGCCTCAAAACGATGGCCACGGTTGAAGTTGAACTTCCACATGTTCTTGCCCATAGCGTAGCGCCAAACGCCGCCGCGCGTGCGGTAACGGATGTGATCGTACACTTGTCCATCGTAAACCAGCGTGCCGTACCATTTGTAATCGTCGCCCGCGTATTTCTCGAACCATGTGCTTGTCTCGACGTCTGATTTCTTGCTGATCAGATGATAAACGGGCAGGCTGCGCATGACGTCGGTGCCATACTCGACGATGGCGCTGACGCCGGGCTGAACGGCCCCGCGCCAGGGCGGCACGCCGTCATAGACAAAATAGGCAAAATTTGGCTGCGGATCATCCAGGTACGGCACGACAAGGCCCTGCCCCGTGCTATCCACAGCACCCAAGGTGTAGCGTACCAGCCGACGGTGGACCTGCACTGGGCCTGGAAGCTGCACGGTGTAAATGTCGTCGCCGGCGGTAGCATCGCCGTTGAGTCCGTCGTCGTGCATTGCAGCGTCGGTCCAGCTCGTACGGTACTGCCAATCGGTGATGCTGATGTAGCTGCCGGGCTCGACGATCTGATAGCTCAGGGTAACGCTGGCTACGCCGTCCGAATCGGTGACCTTGGCAGTTACGGTCACAAGCTCACGTGACCTGGGTTGTTTCGGCGAGTGTTTGACCTGGCGGATGTGCGGCGGCGCGTTGTCGAGATAGACCGACGTGTTGCTCGCCACGGGCGTGGGAGGAGCCGAGCGCCAACTGCCTGACAGATTGTTGTCGAGAAACGGATTCACCAGTTGGATCGAATGCCCTGTACCTGGTTGAGTCTCCGGCACCGCATCGCCGACCGTCGGCCAGGGGAATCCAAGCTGATAATCGACCTGATCTACGCGATCGCCGTTAGCGTCGCACAGTTCAATCCTCTCTGCGTCGTTGGCGAGTTTGCCTTCGTACGGACCTAATACCAGATTGGGAGGCAGCTTGAGCCTGCCTGCGCTCCATTTGCCTTGAATGTGGGCCGGGTCCTGGGCCACAATGATGTAGCCGTGCGCCGGCAGCGTAGAGCCGGCCGGGAACTGATAAGAGATGCCGCCCTCGAAGTACCAGTCCGCCAGGTCAACATCCATTGCCCCCGCGTTGTGAAGCTCGACGAACTCTACCAGCTCAGTCTTGAGGTCGGGGTCGTAGTGAATCTCATTGATCACCACGGTATAGTCCGTCTCGCCCTGGTTGGCGGCCGACAAGGCACTCTCCGCCGTTGATACCAGGCAGAGCAGAAATATTCTAATAGAAAGGGGCACCTTTTATCTCCTTCCTTAAGGAACAAGAGGTTGAAAGCACCTCACTTCTATTTTAGCAAATAAGGCACCGCTTAGTCAACGCCTTTCGGGTGACATTGACAACTATCCAGGCATGGCCGGAACCTGCCTTCTATGCTTTCACTTTGCCCTTTGGTTTCATCGGCCGGGGGAAGGCACTGAAGCAATCCAGTTGTCGGGGTCGTTGCCGTAATCCGTCGGGACTTTGCGGGTCAGAGACTGGCCCTGGCCGTCCGGCTCGGCGGGCCAGAGGTCATCTACGCCGGAGCCGTCGCTGTAATTGACCCGGTCAACGCGGATATAATAACGCTGGCCCTGGTCATCCACGTCGCCCGGCATGCCCAATTCCACACTCTCGCTGGCGTCGCTCAGCTTGCCGTCGTACGGGCCGAGAACCTTCTCGGCGGGCACAGCCGGATACCGCCACGAAAACGCATCGGGCGTCTGGACTACCAGGAGATACCCGCCGGCAACAATAGTCACCGGTGGATCAGCGGGGAAGGTGAACTCGATGCCGTCGGTGAATTTCCACGGCTCGGAGCTATCATAATTGTACAATGTGACCGGGTCGGCGCTGACGTTTTGAAGCTCGATGTACTCGTATTGGTCGTTCGTATATGAGCCGCCGACGGGCCAATCGGGATTACACATGATCTCACTGATCACGATGGGTCCCACTTTCGGATAGGCGTTAGCCGAGCCCGGCGTATTTCGCTCCATCGCGACGAAGTTGTAATCATCGGTGCTCGCTCTATAATAGCGCCCGAACGAAACGCCCGTTTGCGAAGCGCCGAAATCCTCGACGTCGCGATAGCCGGTCAAAACGCTATTCTGGGCTGAGCTAAGATACAGGCTTTCGCCGTTCTCGCTCAGGGCAAAAGGCTCGTGCGAGCCGGGATCGTTTACATTGCCGAAATGCAGGTCCTGATAGAAAACAAGATACCCGTCTGGGCCAATTGTTGTCCCGTTGGCGATCTGGTACTTGAACAGAGTGTCCT
>CAYWZW010000030.1:0-56052 GCA_964462945.1 uncultured Pirellulales bacterium | reverse complement strand
ATCGGACAAAGACAGGATTTTGCTTCAATTACTCAGAATCCGGTGAACGCTTACGGAGGTTTTTACACGCGCGCAGGCTTTAGTATGGAAGAGATACTGAAAGCATGTGCGAGAATCGGTGGGCTGAAACCGGATTTCGTGGAAACGCATTTCTCGGACTCTACCTTTTTTTCAATGATACGACGCGACATAAGAGAAAAAGCCGAAGGGGAAATCAGTGAAGAGTTTCGGTTCTCTCATAAGTCGTTTTGTGAATACCTGGTTGGACATAATCTGGCGAACTCGATTTTTGGCGAGTCGCCCGAGGAGGTTGCATGTGGCCATGAGTGGGATTTTTATCAAACTCATGAGGTAAGCAAGCATTTTCTTGATGAAATAGAGCGCATACATGGTGTCGAGGGATTCAAGAGGGGAATTCATAAACCGTATGTACAAAGAGCATTCGAGAAGGAGCTTCTCTTAGAGCGTGATTTGAGGAGCTATTCAGAACGTTTGGAGCAGGTCTTATATTATACGGGCAAGCTAAAGATAAAGTCACCCAAGATATTTGAATTTCTGGAAAAGATTTGCAGTGATCCGAAAAAAGCCCATCCGATTTACTACCGGACGGCCCATATATCACTGAGCATGGGTAAGACCGTCGACTATTGTCTGAAGTACATCGAATATCTGATAGACAGCTTCAACAGTAACAAGGAGGCTTTTCAGTGGAATACGGACATACAGATTAACTACTACGGCAAAATCAATTTACGTACTACTTTGAAGGATGATATCGACGACTTCGTTGGGGGCGGCGAGTTGGAGGGAATTGTCCCCCTTGAGATATTTTCGTATTTCACATGTCTCCCATTTGACGTAGAAGAGGCCGATCAGTGCAGAGAGTATCTTGCGACCATCAGAAACGCTTGTATCGAGCGGGGGCATAAGAGAATGGCGATAATAGTCGATGAGACACTGCCCATCTTGGGGAACGTCAGTGGCACCTATTGAACTTTCAGGCTTTGGATAGTCGTTGTTGTTTGGCCGAGATTCACGCGTGAATGAAAACAGGTACTATTTGTACTCGGGCAACGCGAGACAGATCTTAGCCGCCATTGGCAAAGGCCAAAGGAGCATCGAGGTATCCGTTGACTTGAACAAGACGGTACGGAGTCTCTCGGTAAAGGACGATCACGTCGTGTTTGATCATAACAACAAATTGACAAGAGGTGATTTGCTATCTATCTCTAAAAGAGCCGATAGGGTCTTTGTTCTTGAGAACAATGCTTTACGAGTTCTCGAATATAGAGATCGCTACTACTACAAACTGGTCCCCACAAACGGTGCTCCCACCGTTGAGATTAATGGAATAAAAATGCACAGGTCTAAAGGTATTGATCCGTTCGAGGATGCGAGATTGAAGGTCAGCGAGGTCGTCAGAAGCGGTGACCGTGTCCTTGATACGTGCGGAGGACTGGGCTACACGGCCGTATGGAGTGTTCGCCTCGGGGCGCGACAAGTCTTATCGGTGGAATACGATGAGTTCGTACAACGACTGCGAAGCGAGAACCCCTGGTCAGCAGATCTACACGATCGGAGGATCAAGATAGTATCGGCGGATGTGTCGGAGTACATAAGGGAACTTGAGTCCGAATCGTTTCACGCCGTAATACATGATCCACCACGATTTTCGTTGGCAGGTGAGTTATATGGAGAAGAATTTTACCGAGAGCTTCATAGAATACTCGTAAGCAGAGGCAGACTTTTTCACTACACGGGGAATCCGTACGTAGTCCGTCGAGGTAATACTTTTCTGGTGAACGTCAATCGAAGACTACGAACGGCAGGATTCAAAAGAGTAGTGGCAAGGCATCATCTGCTCGGAGCAAAAGCAGTAAAATGATGTGGGAGGTACGATTGGGGGCCCAGCAGTTGTGCAGCAGCAAGACATCTGTTTTTCACTCGGCTATCTTCGTCAACGAATCGCCGGGGTGGGTTTGCCGGCCGTTGACGAAGGCTTTGAAGTCCATCAGGGCCGAGCTGGCCGGCTTGATCCGCGTTATTCTCAGGGCATTCTCGCCGCAGATAACGTTCAGGTTTTGATCGAAGGTTCCCGCCGGCAGGCCGCCTGCGTTTGGACTCTCGACCACCTTAGCGGCGGCGATAGTCACGCGGACAGATTTGCCGGTTTTCTTCGAGACGTAATTCGCCGAAGCGCCGGGCCAGGGCCAGAGGCCGCGGATCTTTCTTGCTAAGATTTCCGCCGGCCCGGCAAACTCGATAAAGCCATCGGCCTTTTTCAGCTTGGGTGCGAGGGTCGCCTTGGAATAGTCCTGCTCGGTGTAAACCACCGTGCCGTCGGCGATCCGGTCTATTGTTCGTAGCAGCAACGGGGCGGCCATTTGGGCCAACCTGTCGTGCAATCGGCCGGCCGTCTCGTCGGGGCCGATATCAGTCTGGCCCTGGGCTAAGATTTTGCCGGCGTCCATCTTTTCAGCTAACGTGATGATGCTGATGCCCGTTTTGGTCTGGCCGTTGATGATGGCCCAATTGATCGGTGCGGCCCCGCGGTATTTCGGAAGCAAGGAGGCATGGACGTTGATGGCCCCTTTCGGCGGCAGATTGACCAGCTCATTGCCGATCTTCTGGCCGAACGCTATGACAACAATCAAATCAGGCTCATAGCCGGCTATTCGTTTGATAACATCAGGGGCGTTCACGTTGTCTGTCTCAATAAAAGGTACTGCGTGGGTACTTGCCCAACGGGCGACCGGCGTCGGGTTAGGCTTTTGACCTCTGCCGGCCGGATTCGCAGGCTGGGTGACGATAAACCGCAGACCATGCTCCGAGCCGCTCAGGGCATTGAGACATTCAACGCCGAATTCACCACTGCCGAGATAAACGATGTTCACAACGTGAGTCTTCCAGTTTCGATTCTCAGCTTTGCACTCTGTCACGATAGACGATGGAAGATGGACGAGGCACGATGGATGATGGACTATCGCACATTACAGAAACTCTCCGCTTTTTGCTCCATCGTAAACAGCATGGCAAATATGTGCTCGTACAAATATCTCCATTGCCGCTTGAAACGCAAGGCGATAAACCTGCAAGTCCCGAACGCTGCTTATTCTTTTCGTCTTTCCTCCCTCGTCCCTCGTCTTTCGCCTTTCGGGTGGAATCATAGTCTTTCGCGGCGTTCTATGTGCCCGTTTTTATTCGTGCTGATCTTCAAGCTTCTTGAGCTGTTTTCGATGGGCGATTCTGGCGACCTGGGGCATCCGGTTGACGATGGTCACGCCCTCGATGTGGTCATATTCGTGCTGCAGGGCCCTGGCGTAAAGCCCCTCGGCCTGATCGGTAAACTCGTTGCCGTCGAGGTCGGTCGCCGTCACTTCGCACTTTTTGTACCTTTGAATTTTCGTATAAATCCCCGGCACCGACAGGCACCCTTCGTCGATCGCGCCAAGCTCCCCGGTCGGCGTAACGGTCGGGTTGATAAAGACTTTGACGTTTTCTCTGCTTCCGTCGAGCGATATGATAAACAGCCGTAGCGGCACACCCGCCTGCGGCGCCGCCAGACCGACGCCCTTCTTTTCGAGCATAATATCGACCATCCTGTCCACTAACCGGCGGATCTCGCCGTCGATTTTCTCAACCGGTTCGGCCCGCCTGCCCAAGACCTCGGCCGGGTAATGCGTAATCCCACATTTCTCAAAATCTATTTGCCCCATTAGGTCAAACCTTTCTTCAAGTTTGCCTGCAATTTCGCCATGAAATATTGAATGGATTTGTTCTTTTGTCTCGCTGTTTCTACGGAGAACCTCTTGAGAACCTCAGCCATAAAATCAATCCGTGAGGCGAATTTCTTAGGAATCAAGCTGTTGAAGTTTTCCTTCGCTATGTCATCAGTATTGCTGAAGGTCTCAAGCGTAAGCTCTTTGCACGATTTGTCGTCCAAACCGGCGAGATACCAGCCTTCTATTTCTTTTACTACGATTACGAGACTGCTTTTATCAAGTGTTTGACCAAACTTCTTTCCTAAACTTTCTATCCTTGCCGTCACACATGGAGAATCATTAAGGTCTTTGAGAAAATAATAATCTGAATTCATCGCCACGATGGATTTGATAAAACTCCTGATTCGTCTGGGTGGTTCGGCAGCATATCGCCACGTTCTTACAAAATCGTATTTGTTGGCAAACAAGCGTTTTATATTCTCCGATTCGAAGAACCTCTCTTCGTCATTTCCCTCAACAAGAAGCCAGAGTCGTTTATACGCCATTTATCATACCGCCAGAAGATTCTGAACATATATCTCATCGAGGCCTAACTCATGTTCCAGAAATATCCTCACTTCTTCTTTTTCACTTGGTTTCGAAATAGTAGAGAAGCCATCTTTATCCCGAGAAATGAGAAGTATGTTTTCCAAACCGGCGTGTTTTACTACCTCCGGACTATGTGTCGTAATGATTACCTGTTTATTCTTCGACGCGTCTTTCATCATCTCCAACAATCTGGAAATAAGATGCGGGTGAATATTCCGCTCCGGTTCTTCGATGATGACCACATCTTTGTCCTCGAAGTACAAGAGTGTGATCAAGGCGGTGCCGTCAACGGTGCCGTCAGATAGCAGATTGGCGAGAAGAGCGTCCTCGTAATACTTTTCACGCAGCTTCAGGAGGAGGGAGGTTCCCACATACTGCTCCGTCCCGATCTCAACAGCAAACGGGAGTATGTCACGGAGGAGGTTGTGGAACCTGCGGCTCTTCTCAGGATCAGCCAGGATATTCTTGAGGACCAGGGCAAGGTTCTCACCGTTTTCCTCAAGCGACGCTCTCCCTGACGTGTCGTGGGGTTTCTTGACCGCATGTGGATCTATGTCATAAACACCCACTTGTCCAAAGGGGCTATCCTCCAACGGCCCAATGAAACCAAAGAAGCTGCGATGTATAAGCAAGGCTTTCGAGGTCCATAGTTCCACCATTGCAGAAAGTGCCTCCAAGTGCTGACGAGGCGTATAGATCGCGCTGTAGGCCGAGAGTGTGCCGTCGCGTTTGACCCGATCTACTACGTCCTGCGGACTGATCTCGAGTTTTCGCTTGCCCTCAGACATGAGGATATCAAGCGTCATTTCTACATCTTCATCGTCTATCCTGGTTCGCAGCTTCTGGGTGAAATGATCATCCTTAATGAGTATTCCATCTGGAGGACTTGTGATCTGAAGACAGAAGTCATAGGTCGTCTCATGCACCTGGAGGTTCACCCATCCGCCACCCCAAAGCACCTGGCGGTCGGATGTCGCTCGCATCCGCAACGGTTCAGAAGAACCGAGTCTCTTGTTCAGAATTGAGTCCCGGCCGCCGTGGAGGGAGATCGCATCGCTGAGAATGTTATCCTCAAGGGTCCTCAAAAACCGAAATATCTCCACAAAGTTCGATTTTCCGGCGGCGTTGGCGCCGATGACGACATTGAACCGGCCAAGATTAAGGTCGAGGTCCTTGAAGCTCTTGAAGTTCGAGACTTTGATGTTCGTAATGGCCATAAGGTCCTCATCGCTCGTCGAATTCGTCGCCGTCGAAGGTATTGCCGAGATAGGATTTCCTGACCAGCTCGTTGCGGACGATCTCGGCGGGCGGGCCGGCCCCGATCACCTTGCCGTGGTCAATAATGTAGGCTTTATCGACCACCTCCAGCGTCCTCTCGACGTTATGATCGGTCACCAGGATGCTCACACCCGAAGCAACAAGCTGGCGTATCTCATGCTGGAGATCCTCCACGGCGATGGGGTCAACGCCGCTAAAAGGCTCATCTAAGAGAATCAGCGAAGGATTGGTCACCATGGCCCGGGCGATTTCGAGCTTTCTGCGCTCGCCGCCGGAGAGGAACCGGCCCTGGCTGCCAGCCACCTCGGTCAGGGCAAAACGCTCGATGAGCCTGTCGGCCCTCTCGTGGCGCTCGGCCCGGGTGATCGACATCGTTTCCAAGATCGCAAGCAGATTATCGCGGACGCTCAATCGCTGAAAGATACTCGGCTCCTGCGAGAGATACCCGATACCCAGACGGGCGCGCCGGTACATCGGCAGCCTGGTGATATCCCGGCCCTCGAAGACGACCGAGCCGCTGTTGGGGGTAATCATCCCCATAATCATTCGAAAAGTGGTCGTCTTGCCGGCCCCGTTGCGGCCCAGAAGCCCGACGATGCTCCGCTGTTCAATCGTGACGGATACATCGTTGACAACAGTCCGTCCCGAATACTTCTTAACCAGCCCGCGCGTTTCAAGAAGAGTCATGCTTGCCATTTTCGTATCTTGTTTTAGGTATTGTATTTGGGCATTATAGCAACGCAAACCGCCATA
The DNA here is from genome assembly GCA_964462945.1 of uncultured Pirellulales bacterium. Lineage (GTDB taxonomy): Bacteria > Planctomycetota > Phycisphaerae > Sedimentisphaerales > Anaerobacaceae. The sequence continues at coordinate 49,711 of CAYWZW010000030.1, read as the reverse complement.
GCAAGCAAATATCGCGCCCTTGGCGCCTCAGGCGCCATGCCAGAAAAGCGGATAAATATTCTGGCTTTCTGAGGATATTTCTGCTATCAAGTAGCCTTTCACGTTAAAAGAGTCGTTTTTTGACTATCTAAGGGTGTGTATGTTTGCGATTGTCAGCGATATACATTCAAATATCGAAGCCTTAACGATGGTCCTTGCGGACATCGAAAAACGGGGCATCAAGACGATTTATTGCCTGGGCGACGTGGTCGGCTACGGGCCCAACCCCAAGGAATGTCTCGATCTGATCATAGAGAAAACCAAGTGGTGCGTTCTGGGCAACCACGATTACGCGGTCTTTTATGAGCCGACGAACTTCAACTATGGCGCCGAGCAGGCAAGCTTCTGGAGCCGGGAAGTCCTGGAATTGGAGGAGGAACCGGAACACCGGGACAAACGCTGGGACTTTCTGGGCAAGCTGCCGATGCGGCGGACGCTCAAAAGCAGGCTGGGAAACGACTCGGCCATAATCGATTTTGTCCACGCTTCGCCCCGACGGCCCATCAACGAGTATATTTTTCCCGATGACGTTTACACCAACCCGCTGAAGGTCCGGCTGCTGTTCGAGCGGGTCAAGCACGTCTGTTTTGTGGGTCATACGCACATGCCCGGCGTATTTCTCGATGAGCCGGACTTCTACCTGCCGACCGAGCTGGGCAACGTCTATCCGATTATCGATGACGAGAAGGCCATCATTAACATCGGCTCCGTCGGCCAGCCCAGAGACAAGGACAACCGGGCCAGCTACGTCTATGTGAATGAAAACCAGGTGCACTTTGTAAGGCTCGAATACGATTTCAAAACAACGATGAAGAAGATCTATGCCATTGACCAGTTGGACAATTTCCACGCCGACCGGCTGCAGAATGGAAGATAGACACATTGATTATTGATTATTGATAAATCATGAGAATTGCTTTAGCTCTATTGGTGACCGTTTTCGTCGTGTTCTGTGGATGGCTTGTTGTCACGTCGGGAGTCCTCGAAGACTTCTGCCAAGCGGGAGGAGGTTGTATCCTGCTGCAGCAGGTGGCCGCGAGCGAGAAGCCGGAGGCTCAAAAGACTCCTGAAGCGGAAACCGAAAAGCTCCAGGCCGCTCAGACCATCACTTTCGGCGCCGATAACGCCCCGGCCAGAACCGTTGCGCTGGGTTCGGTGGACCCCAAAAGCGGTTTTGAGTACAGATTGGAGTTAAGCTCCAAAGGCGCCGCCATCAGAAAAGCGACCTTCAGCGAATACGATGACTGCGACTACAAAAATCCCCAGCCTTTGGTCATTATCTCCCCGATTCAGGAAAGAGACGGCGGCGAAGTCCTGGCGATGGCCAGTACGAGCTTCGTCTTTGTCGAGCAGCAGTTGCAACTGCCCCTCGATCGGCTTGAATGGAAGAGCTTCGACGCCGAAACCGCGGATGACGGCTCGCAAACCGCTCGTTTCGAGGCGGTGATCAAGAATGAAGGCACGGGTGAGCCGGTAGTGAAGCTGACCAAGACCTACAAAGTCAGCCGCGACAGCTATCTTCTGGATTGCGACGTCGTCGTTGAGAACCTCGCCCGCGCTGAGCAAAAAGTCCGTTTCAACTTAGCCGGACCGGGCGGACTTGGCAGAGAGGCGTTCGGGCAAGATGTGAGAAAGGTCGTGGCCGGGTTCAGAGATTCGAAGGGCCAGGTTGTCAGCGTGCGCCTCGATAAGGGAAGACTCATCAAGGCAAGGACGCCCGATGACAGACAACTGACCAAGCCCGGCGGCAATTTTCTGTGGGCCGCTGTAGTCAACAAGTATTTTGCGGCAATCGTCGTGCCCGTCCCGGACGAAGGCAAGGACTCCTGCGACTGGGTCACGGATAGAATGGGCCGGTTCTACAATCCCGACGGCGACAGCAAGGGCGACAGCGGCGACGAAACGCTCGGACTGGACTTAAGACTTGCCACAAACACGCTGGCGGCAGCCGGCCAGGCAGGCTGCTCGAAAACCTATCGTTTCCAGCTCTATATCGGGCCTAAGGATAAGAGCCTTTTCGACAAGCACGAGCTGTATCGAAGGCTGGGATTTGTCCATACGATAGACTTCATGGGCTGCTGCTGCCCGGCATGGATGATAAACCCCTTGGCGTTCGGGATATTGGCGATCATGAAATGGATGTACGCCGTGATCCCCAACTACGGCATCGTCATCATCATCCTGGTATTCCTGATGCGGCTGGTTCTGCATCCTATCACCAAGAAAAGCCAGGTCTCCATGAGCAAGATGAGCAAGCTGGCTCCGAGGGCCGAAGAGATAAAGAAAAAATACGCCAACAATAAGGCGGAAATGAACAAGCAGATGATGGCGCTTTACCGAGAGCAGGGCGCCTCGCCGATCATGGGTATGCTGCCGATGATGGCGCAGATGCCTATATGGATCGCCCTGTGGAGCGCGGTATATGCCAGTATTGATTTGCGAGGGGCTGCATTTCTGCCGTTTTGGATAACCGACCTTTCGGCCCCGGACGCCCTGTTTAGATTTCCCGCCGTTACTTTGCCCCTGGTCGGCAAGCTGGATTCGTTCAATCTCCTGCCGATTTTGATGGGCGTGGCATTCTATCTTCAGCAGAAACTAATGCCGTCCCCGGCGGCGGCCAACCCACAGGCCGCTCAGCAGCAAAAAATGATGCAGATTATGCTGCCCCTGATGTTCCCCTTCTTCCTGTACAAGGGCCCGTCGGGAGTGAACCTGTACATCATGGCCAGCACTTTTGCCGGCGTTGTCGAGCAGCAGGTGATTCGCAAGCACATCCAGGAAAAAGAAAAAAACGAATCCGAGGGTCTGGTCGCCGCGACAAGCAAGACCGGCGGCAAGGTCAAAAAGAAAAAACCCAAACCGTTCTTCAAGAACATGTAATGCCAACCTTGTATGAGCTCAATGACACCATCGTGGCTGTCAGCTCTGCGACCGCTGAGCAGCGAGTCATCGTTCGCCTCACGGGTCCCGGCACACTCGAAGTGTGCGGACAGATTTTCGGCATACCCATCACCAGGGAAAGAAGCCGGATACTATCAGGGTCCATAGTCCTTGATGACGAATTCGAAATTGATGCCCAATTATACGTGTTCCCGGCTCCACATTCCTATACCGGCGATGACGTCGCCGAGATCCATACGTACACAAACCCCGCCGTCACTGAGACCCTGATAGGCAACCTATTGCAGCGAGGCCTTCGAATGGCCGGGCCGGGCGAATTCACGGCCAGGGCCTACCTAAACGGTAAGCTCGATCTGGCCCAGGCTGAGGCGGTGAACGAAATCATTGTCAGCTCTAACGAATATCAACTGGCCGCCGCTGAGAAACTTCTGGACGGACGCCTGGGTGAAACGACCGCGACGCTGCGGGAGGGCCTGATGGAGTTGCTCAGCTTAATCGAAGCAGGGCTGGATTTCAGCGGCGAGGATATCGAGTTCATCGCTCGACCCGATGCGGTCAAGAGACTTGTCTCAATAAAGGACCGGCTCGAGAGCCTGCTTTCGGGCAGTATCAGCCTTGAGTCGCTGATGGATTTGCCCGCGGTGGGAATCGCCGGAGCGCCCAATGCCGGGAAAAGCAGTCTGCTCAACAGGCTGCTCGGCCGTGAAAGAAGCATCGTATCGCACCGGCCCAAGACCACCAGAGATGTCCTCACCGGTGTTTGCACGTTATCGCATTGCCGGTGCGTGCTGTTCGATTGTGCCGGCCTTCTGATGCAGCCGGACAATATCCTTGACGAGTTAGCCCAGCACGCGGCTGTTGAGGCGCTGCGAAATAGCGCTGTGGTCATTTTCTGTGTGGACGCCTCAAAAACGCAGTGGTCGCAGGATATGGCCATCCGGCAGCTCATCAAGCCAAAAATTCTCGTGCCGGTTGCAACCAAATGTGATTTGCTCTCACCCGGCGGCGGAAATCCGCCTGACCGTCTTGCCGAGTTGAATGAATCGTTCGCCTGCGATTTTCTTGCCACCTCCGCGAGGACGGGCGCCGGAATAGAGCTACTGAAAAAAACAATCGACGACAAATTGACTGAAAGATTCGACGTTCCGCGGGCCAGCGTGGTCGCCCTTACGGCCCGGCACAAACAGGCCGTCGCCGAGGCGATCAGCCACGTCGGCGAATCCATTGCTGAGCTGAACGCCGGCAACGATGAGGTCGCGGCCATGATGCTGCGCGCTGCCTACCAGGCCGTCTCCGACATCGAGCAGCCCGCCGCGGCACATATCGACGAGCAGATATTAGGACAGATATTCAGCCGGTTCTGTATAGGAAAATAAACCCCACAGAGGTCGTAAATGATTAGCCGCAAGACGTTTGCGGCAATCTCAATGGTCCATGTATAGAGAAAGGGAGGAAACCATGAATCTACAAAGGATGGTTGCGGCGATTGTATGTTTGGGCCTGATAGCCGCCGGCGCTGCTTCGGCCGAGGAAGACCTGCGCGTTCTGCCCGAAAGCCTCGACGGCGCAGCCCCTGCCGAGATGATGAGCCATTACCTTCATCGGCTGGCTCAGCAGGAATTCGACAATTGGAAGTCCCGGTACGAGCAGCTCAAGACGCCGGAGCAGATAGCGGAATATCAGAAGCATCTCCACGAGAAATTCGTTGAGGCCATCGGCGGCCTGCCCGAGCGCACGCCGCTGAACCCGCAACTCACGGGTGTCATTGAGCGCGACGGCTATCGCGTCGAGAAGGTCCTCTTCGAGAGTCAGCCGAAGCATTATGTCAGCGCCCTGCTGTTTTTGCCTGATGCAGGCAAGCACAGTCCCCCGTATCCCGGCGTGTTAATACCCTGCGGCCACAGCGCCAACGGCAAGGCCCACGATGCGTATCAGACCATGGGGGCACTGTTAGCTCTCAACGGCATGGCGGCGCTGGTTTTCGACCCCATCGACCAGGGCGAGCGAGGCCAGTTACTCTCGCAGTGGCCGAAACTATCGGGCACCAGAGGGCATACGATGCTCGGCGTCGGCAGCACCCTGCTCGGCCGCAATACGGCACGGTTCGAGATATGGGACGGGATGCGGGCCATCGATTACCTCCAGTCGCGTCCGGAGGTGGACCCCAAACGCATCGGCTGCACGGGCAACAGCGGCGGGGGCACGCAGACATCGTATCTTATGTCGTTGGACGACCGCATCGTTGCCGCGGCGCCAAGCTGCTATATCACCGGCTTCGAGCGCCTGCTGGCCACCATCGGCCCGCAGGACGCCGAGCAGAACATCCACGGCCAGATTGCGTTCGGCATGGACCATGCGGATTACCTGATGATGCGCGCGCCGACGCCGATACTCGTCTGCGCCGCCACAAAAGATTTCTTCGACATCGGCGGGGCGTGGAACATGGTCCGCTGCGCCAAGAGGCTCTACACGCGCCTGGGATTTGCCGAGCGCATCGACCTGATGGAAAACGACGCCGAGCACAATTACAACCAGTTGCAACGGCAGAGCGTCGTGCGGTGGATGTCCCGATGGCTGCTCAAGAAAGATGAGCCGATTACCGAGCCGCAGATCAAATTGCTCTCCGAGGAGGAGATTCAGTGTGCCCCCGGCGGCCAGGTGATGCGGATCGAGGGCGCGCGGTCAACCTACGACCTGAACCGGGACCTTGAAAAGGACTTAGCCGAGAGCCGCAAAAAGCTTTGGGCGACGAAAGACCTCGCAGAATTGCTCCAGAAGGTGCGCGTCATCGCCGGCATACGCAAGCTCACCGCGATTCCCAAGCCGCAAGTGGCGACGGCCGGAACCGTTGAGCGCGACGGCTATTCGATCAAGAAAATGATTGTGACGCCGGAGGACGGCATCCGTCTGCCGGCATTGATGTTTGTCCCCGCGGCGCGAGATAACAAGCGTGCAGTCTTATACATCCACGAAAAGGGCAAGGCGACCGATGCGGAGCCGGGCGGGCCCATTGAGACGTTGGTCAAGGCCGGCCGCACGGTTCTGGCCGTGGACGTGCGAGGCACGGGAGAAATGCTGCAAGCCAAACAGAGCAACCTTGCCGAGGCGACTGGGCCCGACTGGAAGGACGTTTTTACGGCTTATCTACTCGGACGCTCCTACGCCGCCATGCGAGCGGAAGACGTGCTAATTTGCGCGCGTGTCGCGGGCATCCCCTCGGCTGCGCTCGGGACAGGCCTGCCCGCGATTCGAGGGCGGGACGCCCTCGACACGGCAGGGCCGGTGGATTTGATCGCCGTGGGTAATGTCGGCGTCCCGGCGCTTCACGCCGCAGCGCTTGAGCCGGAGCTGTTCGGCTCGGTGAAGCTGACGCGTTCGCTGGTCTCGTGGTCGAACGTGATACAATCGGGCCGGTCTTCCAACCAGCAGGTAAACGCCGTGCACGGAGCATTGACGACGTACGACCTGCCCGATCTGGCGGCGACTCTGGGAGACAAGCTCACCGTCGAAGAGCCGCTCAACGCGATGGGAGAACCCTTGTAGAAAACGAAGATGCCGGGGCAAACGCTCGCTGATAAGCACGCAAGCCGGGGGACGTGATCGAATTTTCACGGCGCCCCGGCTCTGCGCCTGCTTTTCTCTCTCCGGCTCCGTAGCGGACAGAGGAGTCAAGAAATGTTAGCTTGTAAGCTTGTGTCTCTCCAAACCTCACTTAGTTGTCCTTGGCCTCGAACTCGGCGTCGATGACGTCATCGGGCTTTTTCCTTCTGACTTGCTCTTGCTGCGGTGGTTCCTGCTCGGATGGGCCGGTCGGAGCTGAAGCCGCCCGTTTCTTGGCCGCCTCTTCGTAGAGCGTCTTGCCCAATTCCTGGGTGGCGTCGCCGAGATTCTCCATCGCCCTCTTGATCGCGCTGGCGTCCTCGCCTTTGATCGCTTCCTTGAGGTTGTTGACGGCGCTCTCGATCTTGCCGCGGGTCTCGCTGGAGACCTTCTCGCCGTGCTCTTTGAGCGTTTTTTCCGTCGAGTAAACCAACTGGTCCGCCTGGTTCTTCAGGTCAACGACCTCTCTTTTCTTCTTATCCTCGTCGGCGTGGGCCTCCGCTTCCCGGGTCATCCTCTCGACCTCCTTGTCGCTGAGTCCCGAGCTGGATTTGATCTCGATGGACTGCTGTTTTCCGGTCCCGAGGTCCTTGGCCGAGACGTTCAAAATGCCGTTGGCGTCAATGTCGAACGCAACCTCAATCTGCGGAATGCCGCGCGGCGACGGCGGAATATCCGCAAGCTGGAACCGGCCGAGGGTCCGGTTGTCCCGGGCGAATTCCCGCTCGCCCTGCAGAATGTGGATGTCAACGGTCGTCTGACTGTCGGCGGCGGTTGAGAAAATCTCTTTCTTACTGGTCGGAATCGTTGTATTGCGATCAATCAGCTTGGTCATTACGCCGCCCAACGTCTCGACCCCTAACGAAAGCGGCGTGACGTCCAGAAGCAGAATATCCTTCACGCCCGCGTCGCCGGCCAACACCGCTCCCTGGATGGCCGCACCGATCGCAACGACCTCATCGGGATTGAGGCTCTTGTTCGGCTCCTTGCCGAAGAGGTCTTTGGCAATCTGCTGGACCTTCGGAATGCGCGTCGAGCCGCCAACGAGCAAGACCTCTGCGACGTCGCGGTTAGCCAGCTTCGCATCCGCCATCGCCTTGCGGCAGGGCTCTTTGAGCCGTTCAAAAACATGCTCCACGAGCGATTCAAACTTGCTGCGGGTAATGGTAATCTGCAAGTGCTTCGGCCCTGAACTGTCCGCGGTGATAAACGGGAGATTGACCGTACTTTCAACCTGCGTACTCAGCTCGCACTTTGCCTTTTCGGCGGCTTCCTTGAGTCTCTGGTGGGCCATCGGGTCCTGACGCAGGTCGATGCCTTCGGTTTTCTTGAACTGATCGGCTAAATAGTTAATCAGGACCGCGTCAAGGTCGTCGCCGCCCAGATGCGTATCGCCGTTCGTGCTGAGCACCTCGAAGACATTGTCGCCGATATCGAGGATCGAAATGTCGAACGTTCCGCCGCCAAAGTCGAAGATGGCAACTTTTTCATTCCTTTTCTTCTCAAGCCCGTAGGCCAGGGCGGCCGCGGTCGGCTCGTTGATGATCCGCTCGACCTCCAGCCCGGCAATCTTGCCGGCGTCCTTGGTCGCCTGGCGCTGCGAATCGTTGAAGTAGGCCGGCACGGTAATGACGGCGTTCGTTACTGTTTCGCCCAGGTAATCCTCGGCGGTCTTCTTTAAATCCTGGAGAATCATCGCCGAAATCTCCGGCGGCGTGTGCTCCTTGCCCCGGACGTTGACCTTCACCAGCTCGTTCGCCCCGCCGGTGATCTTGTAAGGCACAATCTTCTCTTCGGCGCCGACCTCGTTGTGGCGCCGGCCCATGAAACGCTTTATGGAGAATACCGTGTTTTCCGGGTTCGTGACCTGCTGATGGCGTGCGATCTGGCCGACCAGCCGCTCGCCCTTGTCCGTAAAGCCGACCACTGAGGGGGTCAGCCGGGAGCCGGAAGAATTGATCAGCACCTTCGGCGACGAGCCTTCCATCACGGCCACGACCGAATTCGTTGTTCCCAAATCTATTCCAATGATCTTAGCCATTGCTGTCTTCCTTTCTTTGTCCCCGCCATGTCATTCCTGTGAAAACAGGAATCCAGAAACCAGGTTGCTAATGGATTCCCGCTTTTGCGGGAATGACAACGGACTAACGTTGCCGATTCTCAACCGCTAAGAATGTGCAAACAACGTGCCAGGGTGGTCGCTGCGGCGATGAAAGTGACTTAAACTACTTGCATAAAAGAATTTAGATTTTTCCAGCCCGCCCTCCGGCAAACCCAAGAACGTCAATTTTCGTGCCATTTTGGCAGGATTGCAGTGCAAGTAAGGGTATCAGGACATCTGATAATCAGGGTGCAGGCTACCAGGAGTCCAGGTCATCAGGAAAGCCATCCCCCCAGGCCGGAATACAACTGATACCCTGGTAACTTGATACAGTGATGTCCTTATACAGTACACTCCGTCGAAGTGGCTTGCTCTCAACTGTGCCCTACTTGCGGACCTTGAATTCGTACTGTTGATATTTGTCTGACAGAATCTTTGGAGGTTGACCCGGCCTAAACTCCGTTGGTGACGCTTCGAGATCTCTGGCCCTGCAGCGAAGGGCAAAGCCGTCTTTTGTAACCTCGTATTCAAAATCCTGGCCACTGAACGGATCCTTGGGCAGACCAGTCGGCAGTGAATCCGGCAATCGACCCATTTCAGCCTTTGTCAGATATATTCCTATTGCAGCCGTCAAGGCATTTAATTCGGCTTCGTGTTGGACCTGCTGGCCGTAGATGCGTGTCGGCTCTGAATAAATAGGCATCAAGAAGATGTCATTGGGATCGAAATTATAAAGAATACTATTGGGATCGTTAGGCTCCTCGTTCAGTTCATCTTCCAGCCGCCGAAGTTCAGCATATTTCTTTTCATAAGGAGTGTCGCTTTCTACTATTCGAACAACGGAATTCAACCATTTCTCGTACGTTTGTCGGGAGCGCTCAAGTAATTGTTCATTCGTCAAATTCAAAAGCACCTGAACTTCGTCTTTTTCACGATCAGTTACACGCAAATTCTTCCAGGTCTCCTTCAGTTCCGCTGCATCCTTGATAAGAATCTTCGGTAGATCCTTCGTTTCGTTTTCGTCATACGGCAAATCCGCCACTATCGCAAGCTCTCTTCTCCAAAGACTGTACCTATTAGGATTGTTTCGCAGAATATGTGAAGCCTGTTTGAATTGAGATTCCATAGCCGGTGCAAAAGAACCGGGTACGCTCTGTTCCGCAGCAAGTTGTCCTTTCAACCATATCAGGGTATCGGCATCAGGCGGCATGGCTCCAAGAGTCTTTTTAATATCATTTAGAGCCCTCCTATCCGTTGCCAGCGAGACCAAATACGTTATTACGTCACCACTCCCCACGTGCCGGGCAAGCCGCCGTATCCCGAGAGAGCTCTCAAGCGACGCCCGGTAATGCTCGTCGGCGGCAAGAGTGTGCGCATATAGGCTCAGAACAAAACTAAGTTGGCGCAAATCTGCCAGCGGCATACTGCCCAATCCACCCGAGGTCGAGATCCCCCAGTTACACTGTGGAACTTTAGTAGCAGCCTCGGCAAGTCTGATTGTTTGACGGCAGCGTTTCAGGTAGCTTCTGATATTCCTGTCCGGTTCGGCGCCGCGCAAGACACTGTTCATGGTTAATCCAGTGGCAGCATCGGGCTGGGGACGACTTAGAAATGCCTGGTAATACAACAGGGCCGCGTTATCTACATCCAACGTCGAATCAGCGGCATGCGCTGCAGATTGCAAATCTGTACCTGGATGATAGTAATCAGTAGAGTCGCCCAAAAACTCATCCGTATTCTCTGGCGAAATGAGCCAATCAAGTACATCTTCTATCTCGACAGCCTCTGATTCATTGCCCGACTTGTCGTAAACAGATACAAAAACTCGCACATTGTTGGCTTCGGGAAGGGACAGCCACACGGGTGGAATTCCCATCTTCTTCGTCTCGATTTCAAAGAGGGGCTCTCCGGCATCTTGCGCTTCTTTGTTCTTAGCGGCTAACTCCCGCCGCATGCGTACATCCTCCAGGTACTTCCGCCACCGCTTCTCATCCTTGCGTTGCCTGAAGTGTACATCAACCGAGCTGCTGTCCCAGGTTGGCGAGTAGGCCGGTGGCGAGTCAATCCAGACCGGATAATCCTCTTTAATGGTAAACGTTGTACCATTTACATCGACATGCTGCTCCTTGATACGCAGCCCGGCCAAATCCCGGTATTCACCGTCAATCTTAAGATGCAGGGAGGATCCCGGCCAGTCGTCAAGACCCAAGGTCTCGAGCCTTGCACGTTTGAGAACCGGCTTCTGATCAGTCGTACCATCTGCCTGCGTTTTCTGTGTGCTTCCTCCACATTTCCCATTAAAGTCCGTCACGACACCAATAACAAACGCCAGAAAGTAAAAAACCAAACGTCGTCTCGTTAACGTAGATTGGTTCATGAGATAATCTCCTAATTCAGGCGTATAGAAACCGAAATACTTTCAGCAATCTGCCAAGATGCGGAATCGCCTCGAAAAATCCTGCTCGCATTGTTCTGATATGATATACGCACGGGCGCAGGAAACAATCAAAAAAAGTCAGAAGTCAGGATCGATCTCTACGTGGCAGTCCAAAGGCCCAAAAGGGGTCAGCTTTTGGGCTGGCTGCCCTGACCGAGGGCGGAGCGGATAATTTGGGCTCGCAGGGCGTCTCGGTGGGTGGAATCGAGCGGCTTGCCGTAGTTAAGCTGGAGGTGGGCCGGCAGCGTGAGCATAAAGAGCCGATTGATGGTGGCAATGGACAGGCGGTCGGCCTTGTCCGCGTCGTCGCCGGCGCTGCAGAGCGTGCGGAGCTTCTCTATCGCGGGCGTCGAAGCGCCCATATACTTGTGCATGTTGATCCCCAGCCGCAGGTGGCTCAGCAGGAACAGGGCCTCCTGCGAGCTGATCAGATGCGCGTTCTGCAGCAGCGCGATCGCCCGCGAGATTTTGTCGTCGAGCAGGTCGGACTGCTTGGAGAGCAGTTGGCTCCTGGCGGCCTTTTCGTATTCGATGACTTCGGGGATGATCGTCTTTTCGAATTTCGAGACGACGGCGGACTCCGAGACGCCGAGCGTCACCTGGTTGGACAATTGATACAGGTCGCTGGCGGCCTCGGTCCCCTCGCCGAAAAGCCCGCGCACGGCCAGGCTCATGTCCCTGGCGGCATTGAAGAATTTCTCGATCTGGCCCGTCATCTTCAGCGCCGGCAGATGCAGCATCACCGAGACGCGGATTCCCGTGCCCAGATTCGTCGGGCAGGCGGTCAGATAGCCGTAACGGGGACTGAAGGCAAAATCGATCTTTTCTTCGATCATATCGTCGATGCGGTTGATCTGCTGGGCGCACTGGGATAACTGGCAGCCGGCCTTGAGCACCTGGAGGCGCAGATGGTCCTCTTCGTTAATCATCGCCGTGAAGAATTCGCGCTCGGCGATCACGACGCCGCGCGGGCCTTTACCGAAGGCCAGGTGCCGGCTGATCAGGTGCCGCTCGACCAGGAAATGCTTGTTCAGAGACGGAGCCTTGTCCACGCTGACGTAGAAGACCTTATCGCCCAGGTCCAGTGACATCATGACGTCTCTGAGCCTGTCGAGTATCTCGGTTTTCTCGGCGTTCGAGCATCGGCTCAGGAACTTGTGGCCGGCCAGATTCCTGGCCAGGCGGACCCGCGAGGAGATCACGATATCCGCCAACGGCCCCGAGCCGTCGAACCATTCGTTTATGTCGTTGCTTATGTCGGTCAGTTTCATGGTCGTACCGCGCACGCTGTCAAGTGCATCGCCCTGCTACTTTTCGCTTTGTTTGATTTTGTCCCGCAGCTCGGCGGCCAGCTCGTAATCTTCGCTTCGCACCGCCGCCTCAAGCTGCTGCCGTAAGTTCAGAAGCTCCACCTGCTTTCTTTCATCCACGGGGGTCTTCAAGGGGACCTTGCCGCAGTGCGTCGTTTTGCCATCGTGAGCTTTCTCGATCAGCGGGCGAAGCGCCTCTTCAAAGACCTCGTAATCGCCGGGACAGCCCAAGACCCCCTCCTTGCGGAATTGAGCCAGAGTGAAACCGCAGGTGGGGCAGGCGAGCTTCTGATCCGAAGCGCCGGCCAGCTCATCATCCGTCGGCTGCACGGCCAGCAGATTGCTGAGCAGCTCGTTGATCGGGATCTGACTCTTGACGGCGATATCCTGCTCGGCGGCGCAATGCTCGCAAATGTGCATTTCCGTCCGAATCCCATCGGCGATCTCGGTCAGGTGGATCGTCGCATCATGTTTGTTACAAATCTGGCATTGCATAATCGGCTCGGTTCTTGATTTTCTCCTTCCACGAGCACGCCCTTTGGGCGCGTACATCATTGGCGGATCAACGTTCCGCTTTCCTTTATTATACCAAAGCAAACTTGTTCTGCAATGAATCTGACAATGATAACGTCGGAATTCTGCTTAAATAACAAGAGTTTTGCAAAATTGAAGTTAGGCATATATTATTTCAGAAAATCGGTTTCACGATTTTCTGAAAATAATCGGGCACCGTATCCTAATATGTTGTCGAGTCAAGCGTTACACGTCGGGTTTTAGAAAGAAAAAACCGAAAGAGAAGATTTTTTCTTTCGAAAAGCATGCCTAACTTCAATTTTGCAAAAGTTCAGTTAATAATCGACACATTCGGGTCCCCACTACACGGTGATTTGACTATTGGCCGAACTTTGCCGAACAGCCCGGCTCCTCAACAACCTTGACATTTCGCAGTTCTACGCCTTTAGGCAGATTGATTCGAAGCTTCTCGTATATATACCTGGCTACGTTCTCAGCGGATGGGTTGTTCTGTCGAAAATAGCCGTTCGTCTCGATGGCCGCGTTGTCAAAATCGCCTACCGTCGCGTCGATCATGGCCTTGAGCTTCTGGAAGCTCATCACGACTCCCATATTATCCAGCCTGTCACTGCTGACATCGGCGGTCACTAACCAGTCGTGGTGGTGAAGGGGCTCTTTTGAGCCGTCAGGCAGGGTCAACTGATGCGACGCTCGAAAGCGTGTCTCGACGCTGATGGTAAAGATATTTGGCATAAAATGCGAATACTGCGTGCCGAGATGCCAAACGATAACAGAATTCTCAAACTAAGTGCTCAAAACTCTATGTGTTGAGTATTACATCCTGGTCATCGGCGCTTGTTTGCGGCCCGGAGATTTGCCCTTTGTGCTTTGTCCTTTTGAGGTGCTGTTTCAAGCGCTCGTGGACGCTTTTCGGAATTAGATTCGACAGATCGCCGCCCAACGAGGCGACCTCGCGGATCAAGGTCGAGCTGGTGAAGCCGTACTGCTCGCTGGTCATAATAAAGATCGTTTCTATCCCCGCTACCGCGCGGTTGGTCATGGCAAGCTGAAACTCATACTGGACGTCGGTGAGGCTTCGCAGACCCCGCAGGATGACGTCGGCCTTCTTCCGGGCGGCGTACTCGACCGTCAGCCCCTCGAACGGCTCCACCGAGACGCCCGGCATTCCGGTGATCAGCTCGGCGATCATCTCGACACGCTCTTCGGGCGTGAAGAGCTGGTTTTTGACCGGGCTTCGCCCCACCGCGATCACAAGCTCGTCGAAGAGCTTCATGCCGCGACTGATAACGTCCAGATGCCCGTTCGTAATCGGATCGAACGAGCCCGGAAAAATCGCCCTGACAAATTTTTTCGCCATCAATGCACCTTACTCTCAAGGACAAAAATCCTCGTCCCAGGTCAAAACCAGTAGGATACCAAATTATCCAGGTTTAGTCACCAATAATCATTTTTTGAGCCATTGGTCGAGCCAGGCGAGGACGGTTTCGTGCCAGAGGATGGAATTGGCCGGCTTTTGCACCCAGTGGTTCTCATCGGGGAAATAGAGCAGTTTGCTGGGGATTCCCCGCCGCTGGAGAGCGGTGAACGCACCCAGGCCCTGCGTATCGGCCACGCGAAAATCCAGCGCTCCGTGGATAACCAGCATCGGCGTTTTCCAGCTCTTGACGAAGTTCAGCGGATTGTGCTTCTCGTAGCTTTCGGGGTTGTCCCACGGCGTGCCGAGGTGGTCCCACTCGGGGAACCAAAGCTCCTCGGTATCGAAATACGCCATCCGCTCGCAAAGGTTGCCGTCGTGACTGACCAGACAGCGGAAGCGGTCGGGCCAGTTGCCGGCGATCCAGTTAATCATATAGCCGCCGAACGAAGCGCCCAAGGCCCCCACTCTGCCGCCGTCCATCCAGGGATACCGCTCTAAAGCGGCGGCCAGACCCTTCTGCAAATCGACCAGGGGCTTGCCGCCCCAGTCGCCCCGGATCGAATCGGTGAAGGTCTGCCCATAGCCGGTGGAGCCGTGAAAATCCACCATCACGACGGCATAGCCCGCGCCGGCATAAACCTGCGGATTCCAGCGGTAATGAAAGGTGTTGCCGAACGAGCCCTGCGGGCCGCCATGAATCAGAAACGCCACCGGATATTTCCTGGCAGGGTCAAGATCAACCGGTTTGACCACGTAGCAATAAACCGTTTCGCCGTTCCAGCCGGCGAAAGTGAACTGCTCGTACTGCCCCATGCGGGCGGCGATTTTCTGCGAGCTGATGCAGGTGATTTGCCGGACATCGTCGCCGTCCGGCCCGACCGAATACAGCTCCACGGGCTTCCGCAGATTGTTCAAATCATAAACAATCCTCTCCCCTGCCACGCCCGGCGAGCCGACACTGCCTTCTCTGACAATAGTCGTGACGGCGCCGGTTTTCACATTGACGGCGAACAGCGATTTCTGGCCCGTGTCGGCGGCTGTGGCATAAATGGTTTGTCCGTCCGGCGAGAAGCAAAACGACGAGGGACTGCGGTCCCACTCTTCGGCCAGGACTCGTTCCGGACCGCCGGGCCAGCGGCGAAGGATAATTCGAAAGCGGTCGGATTCGTAGCCGGGCCGGGCCATCGCCAAGTAGGCCAGAGTCCTGCCGTCGGGTGAAAAAACCGGATTCGTGTCCCAGGCTTCATTTTTCTCCGTCAAACATTTGGGCTTCTGGGAACCATCCACCGGCGCCAGGTATAGATCGAAGTCCGTTGACCAGGGTTCTGCTGCGCCGACGTCGCGGGCGGTAAAAATGATACCCTCGCCGTCCGGAGTGAATGTGATTTCCTCCGGGCCGCCGAATGGTTTGGAGGGCGTGTCGGCATCCATATCGTGCATCACGTCGGTAGCTTTGCCTCCAGCCGCGGGCATCACAAAAAGACGCGAACGCCGGCCGTCCTTCCACGTATCCCAGTGCCGGACGAATATTCGCTCATAAATCCGCCCGCTCGCCTTTCTCTTGCCGATCTTCTCGAGTCTGTCTTTAGTTTCGGCCGGTGTGTTGGCATCCGGGAATACGTCCATCGTAAAAGCGATGTGCTTTCCATCGGGGGCAACGACCAGATTTCCTACATCGAGCGGCTCATGCGTGACCTGCTCGGCTTCGCCTCCATCGACTGCAATGCGCCAAACTTGTGAAGAACCCGAGCGGGCGGAAATGAACCAGACTGACTCGCCGTCCGGCGCCCAGCGGGGATTCGAGTCGCCCTCCGGGTGGGACGTCAAGCGGCGCAGAGCCGTCCCATCGGCCCCAACAAGCCAGAGGTCGGTTCGTCCTTTGTTCGCTTCGAGGTCCGTTTCCCGCACGACGAAGACAATCCACTTGCCATCCGGGGAAACCTGCTGATCGGAAACTCGATCCAACGCCAGCATATCGTGGATAGAAAACGGATGAGTCTGGTCGCCGGAACCGGCACCAACAAACAGAAATAAGAACAAGAGTGAACACATAGAACGCATGTCTTTCTCCTGATTCGAGGTTGTCGGAAGCCAATCCGAAACAGCTACGGGCCGCCCTTGGCGGCGCCTGCCTCCTGCACGGGCTGCTTTTCTTCTTTGACCAGGGTAATCGGAATATCGAGCCAGAACGTCGAGCCTTCGGTTCGGCCCTTGGGGGGACTTTCCAGGCCGATGCGGCCCGCCAACATCGCGGCCAATTCCGTACTGATGGCCAGCCCCAGCCCGGTGCCGGTCGATTCCCGCGTGAGCGAACCGTCCGCCTGGCGGAACTTCTCAAATATCTTTTCCCGGTCAGCCTCGCCAATGCCGCAGCCGGTATCGGTCACGGCGATTCGGATCATTCGCGGCTCGGGCCCCGTGTCCCGGGCGCCGGGCGACGGCAACAGAGCTTCAATCTCGATCCTGCCGCGAGCGGGCGTAAACTTCACGGCGTTGCTCAGAAAATTGTAGAGGATCTGCCGGACCTTGCCGACGTCGGTCACCAAAGGCGGCAAGTCCGAACTGAGCAGCAGCTTGACTTTGATTTTCTTTCTCTTTGTCAGCAGCGAGAACTGGGACAGAACATCTTCCAGCAGACCGGCCACGGAGGTTCCTTCTATATGCAACCCCATTTTCCCGGCCTGGGTCTTCGCCAGGTCCAGAAGGTCGTTAATCATTTTCAGAAGGTTGTTCCCGCTGGTAATAATGTTCTCGGCGTACCTTTGGGCCTTCTCTTTTTTCAGCAGAAGGGGCTTGTCCCGCAAGACCTGGGCGAAACCCAAAATCGCATTCAACGGCGTCCTGAACTCGTGCGAGATGTTGGCCAAGAACTCGTCCTTTACCTTGCTGGCCTTGAACAGCTCGATATTCCGCTCGGAAAGCTCGACAATCTTGGCGTCGAGCTGCTTATTCGCATTCCGCAGTTTCTCCTGCGTCGCCTGCAGCGTGTCGAGCATGTGGTTAAACGCATCGGACAGCTTCTCGTACTCGTCCCCGGTGGCAATGGAGCTTCTGGTCTCGAGATTGCCCTCGGCGACGTTATTCGCCAGCGCGCGCAGTTGCCGAATGGGCCGCAGGATCAGACTTTGTGTGATAATATAAAAGGCAACGATTGCACCGGTGCCCCCGATCAGACCTGCAACGACAATCCAAAAGCGATTCATAAAGACCGTTTTACTGATCTCGCCGGCAAGGTTGGGAAAATGAATAAGGACCACGCCGAGCGGCTCATTGAGTCCAAACGCACTGGCCGTACCCTGGGGATTGTGACAGCTTATACAGCGATCACTCGCTTTGAAAATTCGCACATAAGTGCTTTCCAGATGCCCGTCTTTCTTTCCCATCAGGATGTTTTCATCCCTGTCCTGGTCGGCTTTCAGCGTCTCGATCGTCTCTTTGACCTCTTTGCTCAACTGCGACAAGCGGTCTTCTTTGTCTTGGGTGAAGCGAATCCAGCGTATCTCAGCATCGTTGACGTCACGCGCCTGCCCGGTATCGTCCAGTGCAGGAAGGGTTTGGCCGGGGCTTTTCAATTGGAAATGCCGGTCAAGCAGGACCTTCGACCTGGACCGTCCGGTATCGAACAGGTCCTTTTTTGTAAGCTGAGCCATCCAGATATACAGCACGGCCAGAGCCAGGGCCAGGACGAGTATCACCGCCGCCCCAAACGTCACTTGCACCTTTCTGGCCAGCGACAACGGCCAGAACCGCAAGGACCGTGTAACTTTCACCCAGATATGCTTCAAATCAATTCGCATAATCCGTGATTTTTCTTTCAGAAGTCGCCCGTCCCGGCGTTCAAAAGCAAAGAAAATCGCCGGGTCCGGGAGCGTCTATATCACGTCGGTGCTGGGAATCTACTGCTGTTTCTCGCCGGGTTCTTCCTCGATTATATGCGAGTGCCTTTGCGTTCGCAGATTCAGCTCGTCGAGCTGTTTCTGGTCCACTTCGCTCGGTGCCTCGGTCAAGAGGCACTGGCCCCGCTGCGTCTTCGGGAAGGCCATGACGTCTCGAATATTCTCCGTGCCGGTGAGCAGCATGATCATCCTGTCCAGGCCGAAGGCAATTCCTCCGTGCGGCGGAGCGCCGTATTCCAGCGCTTTCAGAAAGAAGCCGAACCGCAGCTTGGCCTGCTTTCTTGTAATATTGAGCAGGTCAAAAACCTTCTGCTGCACCTTGGGATTGTGGATACGAATGCTGCCGCCGCCGATCTCCGAACCGTTGACGACGATATCGTACGCCTGCGAACGAATGTGGGCCGGGTCCGTTTCCAGCTTGCCCATATCCTCTTCGATAGGACAGGTAAACGGATGGTGCAGCGAATCGTACCGCTTCTCGTCCTCGTTCCACTCGAACAGCGGAAAGTCCACGACCCATACGAATTCAAATCGGCCCTTGTCGTAGAGCTTCAGATCGCGGGCGATCCTGCACCGCAGCGGAGCCAGGGCCTTGTTGGCGGCCGCCTCGGTATCGGCAACGAGCAAAAGCAAATCGTCGCTCCCGGCCTTGAAGCGCTCGATAAGCTGCTGCTGCAAATCGGGGTTGAAGAACTTGGCGAAACCGCCGAGCAGCGAGAGCTTGCCGTTTTCCGCCTTGACCCTCGACCAGGCCAGTCCCTTGGCGCCGAAGTCGTTCACAACGCCGGTGAGCGTCTTTTCGATATCGCTTCTGGAATATTTTTCACCCGCGGGGGCGCAAAGGCCCTTGACGACCCCGCCCTTCTCAACGGCGGACGTGAAGACCCCGAACGTGCTCTGCTTGGCCAGGTCGGAAATGTCCTTGAGCTTCATACCGAACCGCAGGTCCGGCCTGTCCGTCCCGTAGTCCGCCATCGCTTCACTATACGTCATTCGCCGGATCGGCATCGGCACGTCGATATTCAGGATTCGCTTCCAGACTCGCCCGACCAGGTTGGAGTGGATAGCGATGACGTCGTCGCTGTTGACGAAGCTCATCTCGACGTCGATCTGGGTGAATTCGGCCTGTCGGTCGGCGCGCGGGTCTTCGTCGCGGAAGCACCGCACGATCTGGAAGTATTTGTCGATGCCGCTGACCATCAGAATCTGCTTGAAGAGCTGCGGCGATTGCGGCAGGGCGTAGAAGCAGTTCTTGACCAGTCTGCTGGGCACGAGAAAATCCCTCGCCCCTTCCGGCGTGCTCTTGGCCAGCATGGGCGTCTCGATCTCCCAGAAGCCCAGCTTGTCGAAATAATCCCGCGCCACCATCGTGACTTCATGACGCGTGTGCAGTTTGCTTTGCATCTCAGGCCGGCGAAGGTCAATGTACCGGTGGGTCAGGCGAAGCTCTTCGCCCGTTTTCTCGGCGCCGTCGATTTCAAAGGGCGGCGTTTTGGCCGTATTGAGAATCTCCAGCCGCTCCACGGCGACCTCGATTTCGCCGGTCGCCAGCTTCGGGTTCTCCATCCCTTCGCTTCTCGGCTCAACGACCCCTTCGGCCGCAATCACCCATTCGCAGCGGACCGTCCTGGCCAGCTTGTGGGCTTCCGGCTGAGTCTCAGGATCGAAAACGATTTGAGTCAGTCCTTCTCTGTCGCGAAGGTCGATGAAAACCAGGTTGCCGTGGTCGCGATAGGAATGGACCCATCCCGCCAGGGTGACTTTCCTGCCGGCGTCTTCCAGCCGAAGCTGACCACAATTATGTGTCCTTTTGAGCATAGAAAAACCCCAAATCATGTGATGATAATTATTGCCAATTACTGCGATGCCACTCTATCGACTGCCTCAATGAATTAGTCCAGCCACATCCATAAGATCGTAAATCAGGCGCGCCTTGCGCGCTGCCTCGTCGGGAGGCAGTGCATCTTTGGCCGAAAGTTCGGAGTATCGTTCGTTGTGAATTCTGTCCTGGAAAACGACCGCACTAAGTGAACAATTAGCCAGCACAAAAGAAAGGGCTTCTTCGCTGCACATACCACTTTTGAGCAGAAGCCGGAACATATTGTCAAAAGTATAAGGCTCATATACGATATGAAGGCCGTCAGTACCCTTTGGAAACTTCCTGAGAAATAGCATGGTGGTTTTCATGGCGCGTACACCTCAAATCTGCAGAGGTATCTGCATCTGCTCTCTCTTTAGATGTGAGTGCAGTTCCAGATAGCCCAGTACCCTGGAACCCAGAGTCGTCAACAGGACGCGATCATACGTGGAGTTGGGCATCCTCATTCTCTCGGCCAGATCGAGTTCTTCACACTGGTTGCACGTGAACAACAACAGTTCTCTGACAGTGGTCCACTTGTACGTCTTGCCAAACAGGAAATTCACGAACTCGAGTTTCTCGTTGTCCTGTGGAGCACTTGCTCTTGGCAGCCAATCTCCCCCCGTAAGGTGAACGAATCGCAGGAAATAGTATATGTTGACCTTACTTTTTGTGAAGACCCCATTAGTCAAAACCTCGAGTAGGACTCTCTTTGGGCCGATGCTCAAGTCCGGCATAGTAGCTGGTGAGCGGATTATCTCAGCGTTGTAGTCCTCTCTGAAGCGTATCCCATAGTCAGTTAGCGCCACGACCCCCCCCGGTTTCTGTTGGATCAACTCGAAATACTTTGCCAGATTGCTATAAACACCGTAGTTGGTTCTCGATTTGAAACCACTCCTGATTTTCCCCCGCGGCAGAGCATCCGTATCTTCCAGATAGAAGAACCTGATGATTCTGTTCAGCCAGCGCAGATGGGTCACATCCATGGCGACAGGGGAGCCAAGGTACGCTCCCATAGTCTTGCCGAGCTCTGCCATGGATTTCTTGTAGAGTTCCTGGATATCCAATATCGAATAGCTGGTCAGCAAAATCCCGAAGCTCTTGCAGAAGTCCTCCAACGGCTTCAAGAAACGCGGTGACGTGCTGTCCTCATCATATAGGATGGCGAACTTTACGGGTTTGTCTGTGTTAAACTGGACCTCTCTGTACCTTTTGACCTGGTCGGTGCAATAATCGAACTTTGCCTTACTGTTTATGCCGGTCTCAAGTTCTACAACCAGTATCTCTTTCTTGGTTTCGAAGGCAAAGTCTATTCGTCCCTGGTCGGTGGTGTAGTTCTCGCCGATCTTTCTGCCAAGTCTTACACCCAGCCGCGATTGGAGATACTGGGGACTTTTCATCAGCACCCACTGGACGAGATTCTCATTCATGCAGCCACCTTCTCCCAGTTAAGGACCGAATGCATATCCTGTTTCTCACAACTGAAGTCGTTGTACCCGATCTGCTGCTTCGGGCCATAATCCTTCAACTGCCAATAAGGCGGAGACGTCACGATCAGATGCACGGACTCATCGTCCACGGCATCCATTCTTCTCGAATCGCCTATTATTATTTTATGCTGGCCCATATTCCGGTCACGTTCTACATTCGCATCAACCTTTAGGAGATCTTTGGCTTTCCATCATTATATAAAGAGGATACATTTCGTTGACGAACCTGTACGCCCCTCTTCCTCTTTCCACATCAGGCTCAATAACTCCCAGTTGTCCAATTCTCCTCAAGAAATTGTGGAAGACGCTCTTTTCGCCCTCGGTAAGCTTCGCCTCCACCTCTTTTTTGTTAAAGCTGCGAGAGATGGGTATAAGTCCCAATTTTCGCAAGATAGACCTGTACCGCTGGCTCCGGATTGCCCTGTAAACCTTGGGATCCAGGTACTTTTCCCCGATTTTGCCCGCTGCGGTCATTATGCCCCGACCTGCATCTTGCTTATCTATGATTCCATCGGTGTCCGCCCAGAAGGTTGAATCTCCTATCTCGTGCATAAGAAGAGGTAGTCCACTTGAGTAGGTCACCATCGCTTTCATAGCCTCTGGTCTTACTTTCATACCAGCCTGTTGGAAGGCTTTTGATAAAAAACCTTCAACTTCTTTATTTGAGAGCTTATCGATCCCAATAACTCTGAATATCCTCATCAGTGATGGCTGAAGATTTGACAGAACATCCCTCTTTTCAGGAAGGCCTATAAGCATGATGAAAACGGGAAAATCCTTATAATGAGTGGCAACTTCATCGGAAAAACTTTTGTACCAATTTGCAAACTCTACCTTCTCAGCTAACCCATTAATATCATCCAGAGCAATAAACAGGCCCTTTCTCTGCTCTTTTATCTTTTGCAGGAAATTACCGATAGCTTCAGGAAATTTTCTAACCAATTCCTTTAAGTCTTCCTCAGGGGGGGCGAAACTAACCGATATGCCGAAAAGGCCTACTTCCTTGACATATTTGCCAAATAATTTGCCAATATTATCAAACCACGGCTCTGTTTTGGTTTCTTTTAATAATTCCTCAAAAATATGATGTGCCATTCCTTCTAAAGTAGTGACTCTGCCCAAAAAAACATGAATTCCAACAAAATTCATCTGGGTACTTACATAGTAACGCAGAAAGGATGCCAGCGAACTCTTGCCTAATCCTCTGTCCCCTGCCAGAAAGACATTTTCCTGCTTACCTGATGAAGCTTGCTTGACATATCGGATAAGCTCCTCAATTTGCCCGGACCTGCCAACAAAAAGTTCGAAAGGCACAGGATTTCCAGGCGTAAAAGGACTTCTTTCCTTGTTCATGAGCTGCCTCCTGATGTCTTTCTGAAACTGTTCTTCATCAAATCTAACATAATCGAAAAATATAGACCGGTCAATCAAGTAATCAAATGGCTATGCAGACTGGGTTAGCCGGCCGGGCGTGGGCTACGACTTTACGGGGTGAGGTTCAGGCTGGTGCAGGGTTTCTTCTTCGATCTCATTGCCGGGGCCAGCCAGAACCAGGGCGGGAATGGTCTTCCAGCCTAATTTCCTGCACGCCTGAAAGCGTAAATTGCCCGCCAGTATCTCATACCTGCCGAAGTCCGGGTTTTCCTTCAAGACGATGGGCCTCAGCAGCCCGAGCATCTCGATACTTCGTGCCAGTTGCTCGACATCATAGGCATCCATGAGGGGACCCTGCTCGATCAGTGAAGCATCGATCTCCCGGACGTTCTGGTCAAGCTCTTCCGGCGTGGGCCCTCTTCGATCATCCCGTGTTCGCTCCCGCTGGCTGGCTCGATAAGAATAGATGTACGGAATCGCCACATCCACTAAGGGATTGCGCTGGATTTCCTCGAATATCAGCTTGGTGATCTTGTAGGAGGTCTTGGCCCGCTCGTTGACCCGGGTCTGGTATCGAAGCTGCATATAGACGCCGTAGTCATAAAGCTCCGAGCGGATATACGGCGTCGTGCCGGTCGCCTCGATAACGTCTTTGGTGACCTGGCGAGCCGCGTCAATCAGGATTCGCTCGGCCACATCCCACTTCGAGTCGTAGGTGATGCGCACCACGAGCTCATCGAGAATATAGGGCGCTTCGTGGGCGCTGGCATAGTTGATAACAACATGGTCAAACAGCATAGCGTTGGGGATAAAAACACTGCGTCCGACGGCTTCCTCGCTGCCGATGGTGCCGCCGACCTCGTTAAGCTCCATATACATGGCGCCGATATTCTTGACGTCTCCCGTCAGCTCGAGCTTGGGAAATTGCACCCTGTCGCCCGGCCGGAAGGGCCGCCTCAAGTTTATCAGCACCCAGGCCACTAAGCCGCTTAGAGGCTCCTGCAGCGACCAGCCGATGACCATACCGCCGAACAGGCTCAAGAGCGTGCTGACCTTCCCCAGAATCCCCAGCCCGTAGAATACGACTGCGAAACAGGCTAAAATTCCCACCAGCCAGTACAGCCGGTTCACCATCATCCATTCGGCGGTCGGCTTTTTCTTGCGGGCAAAGCGCCGGCCCGTCGCTAAGCTGAACAGGGCCGTCAATCCAGGCACCATCGCCACAACGCCCATCAGGCGCAACAGGGGCATCCCGCTTTTGGTCACCGGCCCAGGCAGCAGAAAATCGGCTATCAATAGACAGCCGGCGGCCAAAAGAAAGACCCCCACGACCAACCACAACCTGTTCTGACGACGTTTCATATCAAGACCCCACCGCCCGCTCTTGCGGCGACAAATTTTCCCTCTGCCCGTTTATTCAACGGCAACTATAAACAAGCTGGTCCGCCATTTTTTTTGACAGGATAACAGGATAATCCTGTAAATCCCGTCTAAAATCTTCTTTCAGCAACCTGCGACAAGCCCGCCGACCCGTCAGGCCACTCATCGCCGACATGGAATTGCCGGACTGGTCCGCGTGGCGGACAAGCCACCCTTAACTACGGTTTGTGCCGCGTCAAGTTCGCCACAGAGCATAACCACCCAAAGCCGCTCCGTCAATATCGGCAGCAGTATTCGACGCGAGCCAATCAACCGCACATCCTCACCCACCGGTTTTGCCGCCGGGCGGTAAGACGCAAGGTCTCGACCCTCAACAGGGACAGAATTGTCCCACAAGACAGGGCAAACCTGGCCCGGTCAGTGGGCCGGAGTAGAGAAATCTATTGAAATCCCGACTTGAACTTTCTGTGGCCTGTTTCCCTGCTATCCCAATCATCCGCCCCTTGTTATTCTGGTTTCGTGTTCTTCTGTCTTGTGGCTTTTTTTATTGAATGGGATTTCTCAGCCAGATATGATTATGATGTGGTAGCAACGAGAAAAAAAGCAATGGAAATAGCGGCTGAGGCGCGCCGGCATCTGCAAAATATCTACGGGCAGCGTCTGCGTGCCGTTTATCTGTACGGCTCGGCGGCCCGCGACCAGTTGACGCCGGACAGCGATATTGATATCGCCGTTATTCTCGATAAGATACCGAGCCGTTTCGAAGAGCATTCTCGAACGAGCAAGTTAGGTTCGGACATCAGCCTCGACCACAACGCGGTCGTTCTTTTCTTCTTCGCCGAGGAGAAGGATCTCGAAGCCGGGCGATTCGCCATCCACAGGGCCATAAAAGCCGAAGGGATTCGAACATGACGGAGGAAGCAGAACTACATTTCCAAAGAGCCGCCGAATGCGTAGAAGACTCGCAAGTTCTTCTCGACAACAAGCGACCGGCCGCTTCCATAGCGAGGGCTTATTATGCCATGTTCCATGCTGCAACGGCGGTGTTGGCAGTCAAAGGCATAAAACGCAGTTCGCACCGTGGGATATTGTCTGCATTCGGCGAGTACCTCGTTAAGCCCGGCCTGATTGAGCACAAATTCCACCTGTCTCTACGAAAGGCGTTTGAGCTGCGCCAGCAGACGGACTACGATCCTATCGTTGATGTTGACAGTCAACAGGCCGCAGAAATTCTTGAAGAAGCCGTTGATTTTGTTGATGCGTGCCGAAAACTGTGCCAATAGACCTCCGACCAAAACCCCCAAGAAAGCACCGGACACCTTTCACAGACCTATCAAAGATCTTGTTCGACTAAGAGCATACATGAGAAGCTCGCAATGTCATTCTGAACGGAAAAAGCCTTTAGCCCTGAGCGTGGTCGAAGGGGTAGTGCAGTGAAGAAGCTCTTCCTTACCTTCGAATCCCAGATGCTTCGCACTACGGCTCTCCGTAAGCACCGTAAGACGTCCCTTTCGGGAGAGTCCCCAGGACAGCATGACGGGAGAAGCCGCTTGGGTAATCAAGGCAATAATTGGCTTTTTTTGAGCGGGCCGGCTTTGGCGGAATCGACGGTGACGGTGAACTCGCCTTTGCCCTCGACGACAAACTGGACGCGGACGGCGCTCATGCCGTCAATCGTATCCAATTCCACTCGCTCCGGACGGCGCTTGACGGCCGCAACGCGCTTGAAGTATTGGTCCGTCACGCGCCCGCCCGACAGGACGCGAAGGTCGTCACCTTCAATTGAAACAACGTCCGGCGGACCGATATGGTGCGCTACGTCCTGGTCCGTTCGGGTCGGGATCAGACGCTGGTTCTCAATGGTCACCCAAATCTTAAATAAGCTCTCGCCTAACTTCTCGACCTTCACCTCGCTGATCTCCAGCAGCGGCATCATATCGGCATGATACAGCGTAAAGGCCATATTGCGGTGCAGCTCTTCCTCCAGCAAGAACGAAGGCGGCACACGGCCCCACTCCTTCTTCTCGCCCCCGATTTCGATCTTACCGTACGTCGGATGCTCATACTCCTGCCACGGGACAATCCCATCGCCCATCAGGACATACTTAATAAATTCGGCCTCCTGCTCCTGCGACGGCGAACCGGGGCCCTTGTACAGGTTCTTAGGCGTCCACAGCTCGTTCGTGAAGGCAAGAACGCCGCGCCCCGCGTAGAACCAGTCCACCTCATTTCCCCACGTTGTGTAGAGGTCTTTCCAGATAGTCATCGAACGGTAGAAGGGAATCGTTTTTTCTCCGCGCTCGGCGATCAGGCTCAGCACCCGCTCGTCCTGACTCTTTATCTCGCCGCCCTCCCGGCCGGGACTTCGCAGAATCATGCCGCCGGAATTGTGATACGACTGGGCCGCGGCGATGTTGGGATGGGCCAGAACAAACTCGGCCACCGCACGGGTCTCCGGCTGCGAGAACGGATAATCTTTGGCCCCGGATTGAATATAATTCGGCTGCCAGTCGTAGGCCCAGTTGCGGTTGAGGTCGTAGCCGCCCCGCGGGTCTTCGTTGATCCGGCCGTCGCCATCATTGTCAATTCCCTCCCAGCCTAACAGGCTATATTCTCCAGCCTCGTCCGGCTTGGCCCCGACCATCAGGTATTCAGGATAATCCGGATGCCGCTTGAAGCGCCCCTGCGGGTCTTTGATACGCATCCTCGTGACAGAACCATCCCCGTTGAGGTCCTCGCAATCGTCTTCATCGGCCAGGCCGTCGCGATCGTCGTCCGTCGGCTCAAGGCCCGACCGCGCGAACCCGCCCCGATTGAGCCAGGAATCGCGGCCGTCGGGATTGATGCTCGGCACCAGATAGAAGACCCGCTCGTCGAGCAGCGATGTCACTTTGTCGAGCCGGCCGTACTGATGGCAGAGATACCAGGCCGTATAAGCCACCGTCTCCCCGGCCTGGACTTCATTGCCGTGAATGTTGCCGTCAATGTACATCGCGGGCTTGCGGTCCGGCTCGCCGACGTTCTGCGCCGTCACTTCCAGGCACCATATCTCGCGGCCCTGCGACGACTTGCCAATCGAATAGAGCCGGGTCAGCTCGGGGAAGGCTTTGCGCAGCCGGACCAGGATAGCCGTCAGTCCGGCATGATCGTAAAAGCGGTTCCACGCCATCTGAACCTTGCGCTCGGCGGAGATCCCCAGCGCGGGGAACGCATGGTCGGCGGGATTACCGGCCTTGATCTTGCGAGGGCGTTCCTCGGCGAGGGCCATGCCGGCGATCGCCACAACCAGGCATGAAAAAAACAAAACAGCGATGCGACGCTTAAATTCGATTCGGTGCTTCATAAAAAAGACCTCTGATATCGTGACATATTTCCTGCGCGCCGGTTCATTCAGCGTTTGGCAGCTCGATTGTTCCTTCATCGCGCCCGGCCAGCATCGAGACGACCTCAAAATCGACTTTTTTGCGGTCGCCGGCCCGGATGATGTAGCGCACCTCGGCCATCCCGCCGCTGCCCCGAATCGCCGGAAGATTTGTAATCCTGGTTCCGGAGAGAATCAGCTCATCGTCGAGCTTCATTACCAGCCGGGTCGGATGAATCTCGCGCGTCGTTTGGCCGTGCGCCAGCAAGGTCGGCAGGAATCCGGTATTCTCCACCTGAATCTTGACCTCATAGACCGACCGGCCCAGATGCCTGGTCTCGATCTTTCGTACGCCGATGCGCGGCAGCCGCTTCGCTGCGATTGTCAGGAAGTCAGCGTGTTTGCCCGTGACTTGCTCAATCATCTCCGCAGGCGGATTCGTCAGGGCGAAGGGGCGATATCCGCCGGCCTCGGCCCGCTGATTCGGGAAATCAGGATGCTCGATTGGCCGCCATTCGACGAAAGCATCCGGGGCATGTTCGCCAAACCATTTCAACTCTTTACGCTCTTGTTCATTCCGCTTGTCTTCATCTTTCCCGGCTTTTTTTTCCGAACCCTCGTCGCCTTCCTGCGGCTTGGATTCGGCGGCTTGTTCTTGTTTCTCTTCCGCTGCCTCTTGCGGCGTCTTTTCCTTTTTTTCAGCCGCCTTGGAAAGCTCGACGGCCACAGCCGGACTCCAGGCTCTGGCGGCGAGTGACAGCCGGCCCCGATGGAAGTACATCCAATCGCTGAACGAACCCGGGAGGGAGGCCCCCTCAAGCTCTTTGTCCAGTCCAAGCGCCTTGCGGAAGCTCTCGCCCATCGCCTTGTAGTAGCCCACGTCTTCCTCGTCAATCGCGGTCATCGGCTTTCGCCGCTCGGCTGGGGACGCGCCTTTGGGAGTCTTCGAGAGATTGTCAGCCGCACCGTAGGTGACAACGATCCCGATGTTCGGATGCTCGATGACAAAATCCGCCAGCGCCCGCGTCTCGACCTGGCTGACCTGATGCACGCCGGCGTCCGGGGCGAAAAACTTGTAGTCGTACGGAAAGTTGCGATTGAAATTGACGCCGCCCGGGCCGTCCTCATTCCAACGCTCATCGTGGTCGTTGTCGATTCCTTCGGCGAGGTAGCGCCACGAACCGACTTCGCCTTTGAGATGATCCGCCTTCATGAGCAGCCGGCCATCCTTGGGATCGAGAATATATTCGCCCTGCGGGTCCTCGATCCGCATCCACGTGATCAGCCCGTCGCCGTCGAGGTCTTCGGGCCCATCCTCATCGACGAGTCCATCGTGGTCGTCATCGACGGGCTTGTCGTTCAAGGGCGTTTCAAGCTGGGGCCGGACAAAGAACTGTTCGGCGGCGTCGGGATTGAGCCGCGGGATGACATAAATCGTGGTCGTCTTGAGCAGCCTGGCGGCTTCGGCGTCCTCTGCGTACTTCTCTATGAGATGTTCGATCCACGCGACCGCCGCCGCAGACCCGATCAGATCGTTGCCCTCAATGCCTGCGACGACTAACATCGCCGGGCGCGCCTTGCGCTCCTGCTTTGTCCCTTTGCCCGCCTCGATGAGCCAGACCTTTCGTCCCCCCATCGACCGCGCGACGCTCTCAACTCTTACAAGGCCGGGATTCCGCTCGGCGAGGGACTCCAGATGCCTTTCCAGGGATTTGTCGTCGTAATACTGGGCGGCACGGACAGCAGGAAGGGCCATCGTAACCAGAGCGATGCTTATGAACAAAAACCAGAGCGGCCTGACGGCCGGCCTCAAAACGTTCGGCGACATCCTATCGTCTCCTACAAATCCGTTCGGAACAGACACCTCTGTCATTCTGAGCGGAACAAAGTGAAGAGAAGAATCTCACCTTGCGAATAATCAATTCGCGGCCCAGGTGCTTCGCCTTCGGCTCAGCATGACAGCTCAGTCCGCGTATGCTACCAGATTCATGCCCTATTGCACCAGGCTATTTCGAGGAATTCTCCTTGAGCATATTGCGAAGATAAACGTGCTCGTCGCTGTTCCAGGGCTTGGAGCAGATGTCGATGTCACCGTCTCGGTCAACGTCCGCCGCCTTGGCTTCGTGGCATTGCTTGCCGCTCAGGATTTCGTGCTGGACCCACTCGGCGGCCTTGCCGTCCTTGTTTTCCCAGATGAACCACTTATGCGCCGTTTTTTCTGTCAAAGGCCCGCCGCCGGAGAAGGCATCCAAATCGCCGTCATTGTCGAAATCGGCCACCGCGAGCGAATGGAAGTCCTGGTTCGTATGATCGGCTGAAATCAGATGGCCCATCCAATCCTTTGCCCCGCCCTTGTTCTCGAACCAGAAGATGCGGCCATCGACGGTATCCGCCTCGGCCTCGACAATATCCAGGTCGCCGTCCCCATCGGGGTCACAGACCCAGACCTTGATGGCCAGGCCGTAGCGGTCCGGACGGTTGCCGCCGGGCGCGGTCAGGACGGCGCGTTCGGTCCATTGCAGCCCTTTGCCGTCGAGATTCTCGAACCACACGTCGCCGCGTACCACATCGTTGTCACCATCGCCGTCGAGGTCGCCAATCCCCTGTGGCCCGACGCCGCCGTGGATGCCGCCGCCGATCCCGTGCTCGACCCATTTCTCTCGCGGATTGGCCGGAATCTCGCACCAGACGGTGACGACGTGGGCCTTCTGATCGCTGATGGCCACCACGTCGAGCTTCCCATCGCCGTTGATATCGGTCGCCACCAAGTCGTGGCAACTGATCGCGCCGACGTCGTGGCGCTCGAAGGGCTCCCTGCGGGGTTCGCCGGTGTTGTGATACCAGGCCCCGCCCGAGACCTGGTCCACCCACCCATCCCCATCGATATCAAAGGCGGTGCCGCCGACGTCCGTCGGGGCCTTCTCCCCAAGCGTGTGTCTGACCCAGTCGTCGGGGGCCTTGTATTCGAACCACCATATCGTTCCGCCCGATCCGATGCTGCAGCCGGTAATCCAGTCCAGGTCGCCGTCTTTGTCAACGTCCACGAGGGACGTCTGGCCCATATTGTTCCCGATCCGAGCGATCTGGTGATATTCGAATTTCGGAAACGCCGCATACGTCACAGAACAAAGCACACAAGTCACCACAACAGAAGCACACAAACACAAAACATTTCTATCATCGTCAGAAAACATAGCAAACTCCTTTCATTAAAGTCGAGATGCGGTTTATGCCGGTGTTATCATTCTTTCGCCCCGTGCTTGCCGAGCAGCTCGACGATTCCGGCGTGGCCTAAATCCTTCGCCCAGTCCAAAGCATTTCGTCCTTTGTTGTCCTTCATATTCACGTCGGCGCCGTGGGCGATGAGCAACTGCACGACGTCTTCGTGGCCCGCGGTGGCGGCACAGTGCAGCGGTGTCATCGCCGTCTGGCTTTGGGCGTTGACGTCCGCGCCTTTTGAAATAAGCAGGTCCACAAGCTCCGCCCTGCCCTCGTAGGCCGCGCTGTGCAGCGGGGTCATGCCGAAGTCGTCTTTCGCGTTGACATCGGCGCCGTGAGCAATGAGCCGTTCCGCCGTCGGTTTGCCGTCCTGAGCGACCGCCCAAAAGAGCGGCGTCTGACCGCGGCGGCTTCTTGCATTGACGTCGGCGCCGTGGGCAATAAGCACATCGACGACGTCCTTGCGGCCCGCTTTGACGGCCGTGTGCAGCGGCGTCATGCCCAAGCCGTCCTTGGCGTTGACGTCGGCCCCCTCTTTAATGAGCCGCTCGGCCATGTTCCAGTTGGGCGCCGTGTGCAGCTTCGTCCGGCCGAGCACCTTATCCGGCCCCGCCGGTCTTGCCCGGACCCTCTCACCCGCGGATTCTCTCGTCTGGCACCCGACGGCAAGAAGCGCTAACACCATAAACAAGCAGGAACGTCCACTCGGTTTCATTCTCCATTCTCTCCCGACGGATTGTCCGTCGATTCCTTAGTCAAGCTTGCCGCCGAAATGTATTTATCTGCATTATTATGGCCGGTTTTGGACAAAGATTGAAACAAAATCCGGGCGGGCGGCAATTTTTACAGAGACGAGAGAACCGTTTTTCCGCCGTCGAGCGAACTTTCACCGATCGCGTTCGTATCAAATTACACAAAGCCACGGGCTGAGGTATTTAACTTCACTCCCCTCCTCCTGACCTCAGCCCCTTTTTTTATTTGTAAGCCTTTCATTTTCAATGCCTTACACGAAATGGGCTTGCGACGGCCAGCCACAGAATCCGCACGGCAACCGGGCGACCCGCCGGACTCCACGAAACCTCCGACTCTGACAAAACCCCCGCTGGGACGGCAGGAGAAATGGCCCAAAACAGTATTTACAGCCCGAATTGTTCGGTCTGGCGCGAATAATTTTGGGTATGGCAGTCAAAGCGAACTTTCAATCGGAGGGGGGCGTAGTATCTAATAATGGATTCTGGGCTGAGGTTTTTCGACCCTCCTTTCCTCCTTGCCTCAGCCCATCTTTTTTTGCGCTCATTCAGGATCGCAGCCATGCCGGCAAAGCCGTCTTTCGCTCCACAACTGCGCTCGAAATATTTTTTGTTTGAGTGCAAAAAATTCTTATAATTCGCTTGACAAGGCGAAAGCCATAAGCTATTTTCACCTCGTAAGCTACTTAGAGCGTGCTATTTAGAATGTTTTTGAGTTGAAAAATATTATTTCGCCGGAAACGAACAAAATTTTTCAAAAATAGTATTGCTTTACGTAGAGCTTTTTGATATATTGAAGTTTAGTTGTGGAGCACATTCACAGGGCTGAGGATATCTCGCTTTTTCCTCTCCCTCCGCACCTCAGCCCTGTATCCTCTTTTATTTTTGACCCAGGCGAGGTTTTTCTGTCCTGATTTCCTCCCGTAATTGTTGGCAATATCGGGCAGAAGCTCCGCTCTCTTGAGTTCTTTCCGGCAAATTTCCAGAATAATCGCACCAATGCGTGAACAGCCCGGTACCTTCGAGCCGGCGTGTCGCAGAAAACGCCGTGGTTGATGAAGAAGTATCGCAGGGCATTTATCAGATGGGGCTAACATACCCCCCAAGCCAACAAGATAGTTCTTTCTCGGTCATCTCTCCGGTCGCAATATTGTAGCCGATCTGAGTCAGTTCTTCGTTTGTGCAAGTGAGTACATAACCATTGAGTCTCAAGAAAGTCACACACGCGCAGGCTGCGGTTCTCTTGTTTGCAGATTCGAAAGGATGTGCCTAGCTAATGTGATACCAGTAGGCAGCAGCGATTTCACAAAGAGTATCGTGTGCTCTAACTCCGCCAAAGCTTGCTCTTGGGGCAGCAACAGCGGCGTCAAGTTTGCCCTCGTCCCAGATTTTTAAAGCACCACCATGCCATCCCTACCATCTCTTCGTGGAGCTGCAGAATTCTCTCTTTGGTCAGGAACCGATAAGATTTCACTATGTTTAGTCGGCAAGTCTCCGAAAGGCCGCATCGAATTGGTCTGCTACCAGCTGCATAATCTCAAGAAACTCAGCATCCTCATCATAGCCATGATAATCATGCCGAATATTCGCCTGTATAACATTTTCTGTTACATAGCTATCCGCAAAACTCAAGTCGAGACAAGTACTCTTGCTGTTCGTGTCTAAAGCCTTGACCATAAAATACCCTCTTCTACAATTGCTCGTTATTCAGGAATCTCACCAAGCTCTCTGGGACATAATCGTCGGCAAAGGCAAGTATCGCAGCGATGGCATCGTCATCCAGGTCTTCGGTCATATCTTGGTTGTTTATATCCAATTTAACGGTGATGCCAAAACCTATATTCTTCTTTATCGTTCCGCTCGGGCTTTGGACCACCTGCTGGGCATACGCGGGGCCAAGGTCGACGTTCACATTGTATTTCTCAGTAGGGTTTTCCAGATGTATAGCAACAGTACGTACTCTTTCCCTCCATACGTCTTTCCTTATCTCATTTGCAATAATCTCAACAGAATTGATACTCCCAGTGTCGAAGACTATCTCGTTTACCACACCCACACGTACAATTCTGTGCCCAGCAAACATCTGCCTGAACTTCTCGATCGACTTCCGGAAAATCTTGTTCTTATCCAGAATGTCAAAATCTTCCACATTCTGAACAAGAAGGCAAACTGGAAAGGTATAGCAAAAACCTCTGTCCGTAGTTGAGAAAGTCGGCAGCTCGATACGCTTATTATTGCCGGCAACAAAGACTTTCTGCACGATTGTTCTCTCAGGTCCGCTGAGCAGGGTCTCAAAGGCTTGCGGATACTCGTCAATGAGCCAATTGGAGTATATCTGCAGCTTCTCTCTATCGTCCCTAACCAACACGGGACGAACATCTACCCCATACTTCACAATACGCTGTGATATGTCGCTTTCACTGTAAACGAACCCAGACATTGCATGCCTCAAAAGTTTCTGATACCCTCATACATAATCAAATATCGGCTATTTCACCCGTTCTCGTTTAGCAATCCTTAGGAATAGCAAACAGTCTTTCGGTAGGCGCCCATCTATTACACTTGTGCCATTATAGGATAAATGACTTCATGTGTCAAAGAAAATTGCTATCTGTCAATTTCTAGTAGCGTCTCGCCGTGGTTTTGGCGGGGCGGGTGTGGTTGACGAAGAAGTATCGCAGGGCGTCGATGGGGTGGTCGTAGAGGCCGTCTTTGAAGGGCAGCTCGCCGGGGGCGCTGACGGATTCGGGATAATGATAGCCCTCCATCGCCTCGATGAGGCGCGGGCACCTCGGCGAGATGACGAGGCTGCTCTTGCCGTCGCCGGAGCGAATGGCCCGGCGGATCAGCTCGACGCCCTCTAAGATGCCGCTTCGTCTGGATCGCACACTTATTCCCAATGCCCGCAGCTCCCGGACGGCGCTGGTGCCGGTGACGTCGTTGACGCTGCCGCCCGCCGGGTCGCAAAACGTCGCCGCCACCTGCTCTTCAGGAACCGGCGTTCGGCTCTTGATTTCCGCCGCGTGCACGTCGATCGTCGCCCGGCTGCGAACGTATTCGTCGATCACGCGGACGACGCCGGCGCCATCGACCTGAATCCACAGGCACACAAACGGATTGACAAACCCGAAATCCAGCGTGCGGTACAGCGGAAGATTCCGGTCATAATCAAGCGGCTGAACATGAACAGCGGCGTCGAACTCGTCGAAGACGACGTTCTGCCGCGACGGCCTTTTGCAGAGCATCTCGGCCTCCCAGCCCGCCCGGCTGGCCCGGCGCATCTGCGTGATGCAGTCGTCGATTTTCAGGTAGCCGTTTGCGTCCTTCGCCTTGCCCCGGCAGTCTGACTCCAGGGGACACTGCGAGCAGCTTCTGTCAGTGCACTTTTCGACGACCTCCCACACGCACCATTTGAAGATCGGCGTGCCGAGCCTCGGCGCCGATGTCACCGCCTCGTGCATCAGGCCGTAAGGCCGGTGCATCGTGCTGATCAGCTCCATCGCCGCATGGATGCCGGCGGTGCTCTGCGTGGTGAACTTGGCGGCGGCGAACACGTCCTCATCGAACAGCTCAAGCTCATCGCAGCGGAGCTTCTGCACGTGCTGGCCGCGGACGCTGGTCGCCGATTGCGTCAGGACCTCGACGGATGAGCCGTTAACAAAGTGACATTTGGCCTTGAGGACGGGCCCGGCCAGAAGCGGCTCGTAGCCGCGATTGAGAAAACCGGTCAGGTATTCATACATTCTGCCGGCCTGCTCGCCGGAGCCGCCCAAGATTCTGACCTGGCAGTCCGGCTTAAAGAGACAATCCAGAAGCGTCGCGACGGCGGCCAATTCGGTCTTGCCCCCGGCACGGTTCGCCCAAACAATGGCGTCAGCGTTGCATCGGCGATTTGCACTTTTCGATTGACGATTGTAAGCCTGAAATCGTGGATCGTCGGTTGACAATCTCAAATCCGTCGAGTAACTGTGCCAGAGATAATCCATCGGGCTGTGATGGTCGGGACAGATTCTCTTATCCGGCACGTCGAGACCCAGAAAGACCTTCACGTAATTCTTCAGGTCCCGTCTCGAATGGGGCGGCGTTCGCCGAAGCTCAGAGTAAAAGCAGCCGGCTCTTTCGCTGTCACTGTCAGCTTTTGATAATGCGAGCGTAGTCATCACGATACCTCCTGATTTGAGTGTGGTTTGCATAATAAGTCGTAGGGTGGGGCTTGCCCACCATTATTGACTACCGGGGCCGGACGACAAGGTGACGCTCGGCGCCGGGCTCGATGGTAACTGGGACGCCCGCAACTAATTGCCCGGCTGTGTACGATGCTCTTGAATTAGTCGCCAGGTCGTGAACCATGTAGCGATTGTCGTCTTTGACGGTGAACCATTCGGGGAACTGATTGATACGCGGCCAGTCGAGCGGCATTTTCATAATCGTCTGATGCCGCGGCGCATCGAAGACGAGCTTGCCCTGCCAGCGGCTCTCGGCCTTGAGGGTGACTTTGAGCACGTCCCCCTCCTGGACGGCCCCGAAGATAACATCTTCCCGCCAGGGCTGAATGGTCAGGCCCCTTGTCTTCCAGAGGCAGTACATGATGGTGGTCCGGGCAAAGTTCCCGTCCCCGTGCCAGCCCTCGATGACGCCGTCCGGCTTCTGCATATTCCACATCACCCGGATTTCGCCGTCCATCCACTTGGCCGCCGATTCGATAGGCTCGCGGTTGTAAAGGTTGATGGCGCTTTCGATGGAGTCGGCGTAATCGTCGGAGCCGCCCCATTTGTACGCCGGGTGGCTGTAGTGGTCGTACAGGTTGCTCATCGCCTTGACGACGGCTTGGCGATAGGCCTCGGTCTTGTCGATCAGATAGACGGTGTAGAAGCCGTTGAGATTGTAGCCCCAGGTATCGGTCAGGTCTTTGTCGTGCCGGCCCGCCTGGGGATTGATGGAGTTATAGAACAGGCCGTGCTCGTTCGTGCCCAGCTCGAGAATGCGGTCGAGCATCACGTGAATGGGTTTTCCATACGCCGCGGATTTGCCCGGCATGGCGAAACGGACCGTCGCGTACAGCTCGCACAGGCCCGATACGATTTCGCAGCCGTGGTCCCGCAGCCGAAGCGAGCTTTCGTCGCGCGTGGGATGATGGACGTCCAGCAGGTAGTAATCGCCAAGACGGATCGCCCACTGCAAGTATTTGTCGTCGCCGGTCATCCAATAGACGCGGCAGAGCGTCTGGAGCATGTCGCCGTTGATTTCCTGGCTGGTCGAGACGATGTTTCCATAATTGGTTTCGACGGGCGCCCGGGTCCACAGGTCGTCGAG
This sequence comes from uncultured Pirellulales bacterium, assembly GCA_964462945.1. Lineage (GTDB taxonomy): Bacteria > Planctomycetota > Phycisphaerae > Sedimentisphaerales > Anaerobacaceae. The sequence goes on along the minus strand of CAYWZW010000030.1, from coordinate 12,732 downwards.
GATATTGATCATGCGTTCGCACCACGGGCTGGGTCCGAGCCATTCGGTCAGCGGCATCAGGCCGTCTTTGACGTACTCGGCTGAGCCGAAGATGATTCGAGACACATCCGGCTGGGAATCGCGGAAGGCCTGCTTGGAAAAGGAATACGTATCAGGCAGATTTCCGATGCGGCTCGTCAGCCGGGTCTCAGAGGCCAGCATGTCACGCATTCGCCCTTCGAAGAGGGGCCGGTCCGTGAGGGCCGCGGTCAGGACCATGAACGGGTAATTGTCCGCAGCGCTGTCCTCGGCGTTCCAGATGTCCTTGTCCCGGTCAAGGTTCCTGGGAATCAGCCCGCTTTTCGGGTCGGCGTGCCGCAGCCAGCCTTGGACGAAGTTCCGGCAGTGACGAAAGCCCTCATTGGCCAGCCGGCCGTTCTCTCCGGCCTGCCGAAAGGCCTGATCGTCTATTTCGGCGGATTTTCCCACGCCGCGCCGGGCCAATTGTTTCAGCTCGCCCAGGTGACTTTCATAGATGCCGCGAGGATCGATGTTGTGCTTCTTGCAGAGTGACGCGGCCATGCCGATCAACTCGCCCATCATGCCGCCCGTCCGCATGACGCGAACGGTCCCCAGCGCGACGTGCGTGACGCTGATGCAGCGGCCCGCCATTAACAGGTTGGCGATGTTTCGCGAATAGAGACAGCGGTAGGGAATCGGGTACGGCTTGATCTGGGCGTACTTGGCAATCGAGCGAAATTCCTCGCCGGGGAAGTATTTGGAGTTCTTCGGGTCCGGGTAGTGAAGGTCGATGGACCAGGTGGTCGTGACAAAGGAATCCGGGAATCTCCTGCCGCGCTGAACGTCCTGCTGCTGGAGGACGACGTCGCCGAGCAGCCGGCGGGATTCGCGCTTGCCGGCGATGTACGCCACCCATTCGAGCTTGCCGTCGGCGTACTTGGCCCGGTCCTGGCTTTGGTTCTTCAGGTACGCCCAGTTGCCATAGACGGCGCGCAGGGCACGATCGCGGATGAGCTCAAACTCGGTGATCTGGTCGTTATTCATTCCCGTTTCCCAGTCCCAGTCTCCCCGGATGAGGTAGTGACAGCTCTGCTCGTTGAACGGCAAAGCCCAGGGGCAATCGGGAAAGCTCGTGGGCGTCTTGGTTTGCACGGAGTACCACTGGACCGATGCGCCCATCGTCATTTTGTCGGGCTGTTCCGGGGCCAGCGGCTCGCTCGTTTCGGCCCGGCTTTCACGCCCCATGCGGTACTCGGCGCCGGCCAAGAATCCGAGATTGCCGTCGCCCGTGCAATCGGCAAACACCGGGGCTGCAAAACGCAGCGTGCCGCCGTTCTGAGTGTTTTGGGCGATCACGGCGATGATACGGTCGCCTTTCTTCTCGACCTTGAAGGCGTGCACGTTCAGGAACAGCCGGATATTCTTTTCCGCCCCGACGACGTTGAGCTTCTGCTGGTCGTTATAATTCTCGGCGGGCTGGGCGTTGCCTCGAAGCCCGGTGTCCAGCTCGTTGACCACGCCGCCCAGGGCCGGGTACGGCGGCTGGTTGACCTCGCCGTTCAAGTGGACGCGGACCTCCGAGCTGTTGTTGCCGCCGAGCACGGGCCGGTCCTGTATCAGGGCCACCTGCAAACCGAGCCTGGCCGCCGAGACCGCCGTGCATGTGCCGGCGATCCCGCCTCCGACCACGACCAGATCAAACGTGCCGGCGTCCTGCGGCTGCTCGGCTAACCCCATCGCCTGCCTGCGAAAAGCCGCCATCTGCTCGCCTTCGTTGGGCGGGACGAAATTCATGTCGGTCGTAAAGACAATCGCATCGCATCGGCCGTCGAAGCCGGTCAGATCGTGGAGCACTAACACGATCTGGTTTTTTGCAGTCTCGACCGTGCCGCCGTCCTGCCAGTGCCACTGGGTGCCTTCGGTGCCGAATACGGCAGCGAGCGGCACGCGGTCGATGACGAGCTGGAACCTGCCGGGCGCTCCCGTTGCCTTCCACGGCGCGACCCAGTCTCGCGTCCGCACCCATACGCGGTACTTGCCCGGCGCGGGGAATGAGACGGCGGTTGCGGCGTCCTTCACCGGCTCGCCCACGCCGTGAGCCAACAAAAACGGCGAACCCATCTGATCCATGAACTGCTGGTCCACGACCCAGCCGCCGCGATTCGCAAAGCCCTCCGCCTCGACCAGCACCGTCTGTGCGCTCGCGGAAGAGGTCACCATTGCCAGCATGAGTATGAATATCGACGTGCTCAGGATTTTCTGTTTCATTCAGCGGTACCTCCTGCATTATCGTGCCATACATTCGCCGTTACCTTCGTTTGCAGCATCGACCTTGTTGTATCCTCAAGCCGTCATCGATGTCAAGGTTTTAAAGCACTGAGGTAGCTTCACTTGCGAAGCAAAGAGAGCATTTCATCCGAGAGTTGAAGTGTGAACTGTTTGCCTGCATCTTCGGCTTCGCCGGCCACTTCGTAAGGCGTGCCCTCATGTAAATGAGTATCAGATGCACGGTCGTACGAAGTGACGATGAATTCTCCCTTCGAATGCGCCGGAACATACAGGGCACTTTTGCCGTTCTCATCGGTAATCGGCATACGGCCTCGGCCGCTCAGGCCCCAAGAGAAACCGTCCACATCACGACATCTGACCGCTACGCCCTCAACAGGTTCGCCCCCGGGATCGATGACTTTTACAGTAACCTCAAAGGCGGGCTGAAAATCTTGCCGGCCCAAATCGAGGAACTGGCCTTGTTTGAGTCTGATAGCGCCGATTGTAACCGGAGCCTTCTGGGGCAGCATGGGGTCTATTTTTAGGATGACTTCCAGTCCGGCAAGAACGTAAACGGTCTGAAGCTCATTGGGTCTCAAGTCGTACTTACATAAAACGCTGGCACCCATGGCGCCGCCTGGAGTGGCCCAGAGATCTTTTAGCCAGGGCGTCGGGTCATCGGGCAAGGTGTGAAAGCAGAATCTGACTCTATGTTTTGTGCCTTCGAGGTAGGGCAGATTTGGCTCGACGGCAAGCGTCGCCGCCGGATACAGTTTCATCGCAGGCAGTTTAACACAGCCGTCCGCGTCAGGTTGGAATTCCGCGAGCCGGGTGCGCTCAGAATCGTTCTTGTCCCTCGGCACCAAGTATCTGAGCTCCTGTTGCGCTCCGAGGAAATCCTCTTGGACAGCGATGAGACGACCCTGGCTCGGAAACTCTTGGCGCCCCAAAGGCAGTTGGAATTGACCGGCTGCATCCGCCCGCGTTATCTTGTCAAACTGGAAGGCTTCTCTCAGCGGGATAAGGGCCGCGTCATTTGGATCCGGCTGCGGGCCGCTCCTCCGTATGGCATCCCACTGCTCCGACAGAACGGCGGAGGCATCCAGCTTGTCGATCGCCCTGAACTGCCTCATGACAACAACACCGGGCATCGGTGCACCGGTTATGCCATTGATTACGCCGCCTTGATATATGATATCAGTGGGTCTGACTTCTCTGACTTTGAAAACGACCTCCACCGGGCCGCCCCAGGTGACTTCTGCCGGCCCAAATATGTTGCGCTGGCCCTGCCAATCCAAAGTCGCATAATACGTGCCGCGTATGAATTCATTGCCCTCCATTAAGGAGCTATAGGAGCGGCTCCACCCGCGTCTTCCGTTTCCCTCATCCCGCTCAATTGTAAAGTGAATCTGCTCCAAAATGTTCGGGTCGGTAATAACGGCCCCGGACTGGTCTTCAAATACAAAGCCCGGCCAATATTTCTCTTTCTCGGGTACAAGCCTTATGGGGGATAACTCGACGATCCCGGCGCGATTTGGCCTGTAGATTGCACCAAGAACCGTCTCCTCCGCGGCATAACCTTTTTCCAAGGCGGTGAAACGACCCAAATGCGTTTTCAAACCGGTCCTGAAGATGAATTGGTAGCGGCCATTCCTATCGGTCAGTGTGACTCGGTCGTCATATTCGTAAAGCGTTCTGTCGGAGAGCCCTTCGATCTCCTGGCGAAGCGCTCGTGCACGAAGGGCCTCTAATTGCTCGTCTGGAGACCCGGCAAAACCTTCTCCGGGGTCTGAGTGCTTAACGAGAACGAGCACATTTGCCATCGGCTCGCCGGTGCTGCCTTCGACAACCACACCCTGATAGATGATTTGTTCACCTGCTTTGAAAACCAGCTCTTTGGGGCTCTCAGAAGTCAGCTCTATCGGCTCGAAGTAAAAGAGCTGGTCCCATCGCCGCGTTTCCACTCGCAATATTCCTTCCTGCAGAGAAAAACCGTCTTTCCATTGGCCGTATTCAAGTTTCAGCCACTGCCTCCGATCCAGGCCTCGTGTGAGGGTTACACTGATTCTCTGAAGCTCCTCGGGATCAGTGATTAGGCCCCTCTCATCTTCAAATGCAAAAGTGTGAAAGTGCTTGTCCGGCCTGATGGAGGCCAGAGTAATCAGTCTGTATCCACCTGCAGGAACTCCTGTTTTTTCGTGGTAGCTGTGCACGTTAAGTGACTTTGGGGGAACAACTGACAAATCGTATTGTACTCCTGCCGGGATCAGACTCCTGGACAGTTCGCCGCTTTCTTCGAGCGGCATATACATAGTAAACCAGCCCTGCTCATCCGTCACCGACCTGCCATAGAACCCCTTGTAGATATTCAGAGGGCTGTCGTTTGCCGTTCGAATATGGTCGCATGTAACCGGCATGGCTTCCAAAGCGTTGCCTTCAGGGTCAACAACATGGCCTTGGACAGCCCGGCTTGCGGCTTGCGAAGCCATCGGAACAAGCGGCACAACATAACGCATAACATAGCCGTCACTCTGTTCGTTGCTGAAGTATCTTTCCACAGCCGCTTTGCCGTACTTCGGGTGTGAAATGACAAAAACAAATCTGAAGAATGAATTGCAGAGTGTCAGAGGTTTCAACCGGCCCTTCGCATCAAGAACCGCCTTGCCAAGATAAATCTCCTGAGATTCATCAAAGTAACTACGAAGAAGAATTTCTACCGAAGCTTTCGGTATGGGATCGCCCAAGGCGTCGGTGAAAACCCAATACGTGTAGTCCGGAACACGCGACCACGCAGGCCAGATAGACAGGCTCTTCTTGGGGCCGTAAGTATCAACATAGACAAAATCATCGACCACCGCCGCCACAGCCTCATCGACCTGGTCCTGGCCGACTATCACGACAATGGTCCATTCGTTGATGCCCGGGAAGGCTTTCCTGATAGTATCATGGCTCAGTGAAAGGCCGGTCAGCGGCACAATGACGATTCTATAAGCTCGCGGGTCGGCCTGCCAGTTGTTATAGACCCTCACGCGTACCGGCCGCCCATCTAAGACTTCTTGGGCCAATTCTTTAGCCTGGCTTTCCGTGATGCGCGGGGGCTTGTTCGGCTGCTTTTCGGCGAACGCCGTCAACAAAAACAGCATAACGAGCAACAGACCGAATATAGGTTTGCGTTTCATGATTCCGCTTCCTATCTCTGGCCAACTATTATACCGCCGCGCCCGACTTTTTCAAGTCTTTCTTCACGGCCGATCAAAGAAATATTCGGAGACTCCTTCTACCGCCGGCTAAGAGCGGTCGAATTGGACGGGATACTTTTGCCAGGGGACGGCGCCGGCCTGGATGATGTGGTCACGAAGAGCCGCGAAAAGCTTCTGATACATCTTATGCTTTTTGTCCAGCGGATTCTGCTCCTGCGGGTCGTCTTTGAGATTGTAAAGCTGCATCGGCTCGAAGGGGTCGTTCTGCACGAGCTTGAAGTCGCCGTAGCGAGCGGCGTAATACGCCCGCCCGTTGTAGCCGCCGCCCTCCCGACGCATCCAGAACAGGACGCGGTCCTCGGCCGGCTGCGATTTGCCTAACAGCGTCGGCAGGATGCTTCGACCATCGATCTCGTGAGCGATGCTTGTCCCCGCTGCCTCGCAGATGGTCGGGTATAAATCCATCGTCAAGGCGACGCGGCCGCTGCGCGAGCCGGGCTTGATTTGGCCGGGCCAGACGGCGCACATCGGCACGCGGATGCCGCCTTCGTACATGTCCTGCTTGCCGGCTCGCAGCGGGCCGTTGCTGGCGCCGACGCCGAGCTGACCGCCGTTGTCGGTGGTGAATATGACCAACGTGTTGTCACCGACGCCGGAGTCTTTCAGTGCCGCCAAGACCTTGCCGACGCCAGCGTCGAGATGCTCGATCAGAGCGACGAGCTTGGCGCGCTGGTCGCTGATGCCGGGCTCGCGGGCTTTGACGCGGTCGAGCCAATCGTCCGGCGGCTGGATCGGCGCGTGCGGGGCGTTGTACGCCAGATACAAGAAGAACGGCTGCATCGTGTCGCGGGCATCCCCTCGGCTCCGCTCGGGACGGGCTTGCCCGCGATTCGAGGGCCTGGCCCCAGGGGGCGGGACGCCCTCGACACGGGGTTGCGGCTCTTTCTTCGCAGCGCGTTGCCGGATGTAATCGATGGCCCATTGCGTGAACAGGTCGGTGGCGTGGCCTTGCGGGTCGATCTCTTTGTCGTTGAGCCGCATGTAGTTTATGCCGTGCCGGCGGTGGTTGCAGTAGTCGTCCATCATATCGCCAAGGAAGCCGTGAAAGTGGTCGAAGCCGCGCTCGGTCGGCGTGTTCGGCGAGGCCAGGCCCAGGTGCCACTTGCCGACGATGGCGGCGTGGTAGCCGGCGGGTTTAAGCAGCTTCGGCAGCAGCACGGCTTGCGGAGCCAGGTAGCCCCAGTTGTTCGTGATGTGCGTGCGAATGACGCCGGGCACGCCGACCAAGTCGGGGTATCGCCCGGTCAATAGCGACGCCCTTGTCGGCGAGCAGACGGGGCAGTTGGCGTAGAAACTGTCGAAGCAGATCCCCGCCGCGACGAGCCGGTCGATGTTGGGCGTCTTCAAATCCGTCGCCCCGTAGCTCGACAAATCACCGTAGCCAAGGTCATCGGCCAGAATCACCAGGATATTCGGCTTGCCCGCCACGCGGACGGCGGGCTTGCCCGAAGCCCGTTCGCCGGCCAACACATCCCCCGCCGCCAGTCCGGCTCCGGCCTCCGCCGAGACAAGCGCCGCCGCCCCAGCCCCCACCGCCCTCAAAAACCCCCGCCGCGTGTAATCGAACTGACTCATGTTCATAAACTCCTTTGTCCTCATGCCTTATGCCGCCCTGCCGCCGCTTCCGCTGAACCGTGCGGGCACCATATCTTATTAAACGTGCGTTTAATAAGCGAATCCTTGTTAAACTTTAGACCTGAAAAGTTTAATAAGGCTACCTGCCGTCCGATAAAATGGCATTTGTCCGAGCAGAGAGTAATCCAGTAATTTTCAAGTCCGGCAGGAACTCCTTTGACTGGCAAGCCTATCATCGCTGAACAAGGCTGCAAATTTGGTGTGATATCGACTTGCAACTGCACGCCCGAACATACCGTAAGCTATTGTGCGGAAAAAGGCAACCTATCCGTTCGAGGTTGCACGATTGGACATCCTGTAAGCTGTGAGAATTTTGAGAGTCTTTCAACATCGTATGTCTGAAACTCATCGACATTTCGCCTCTTGGCTGTTGCCAAGTGGATCGCATCCATAGGCTTAAGGCTCCAGCCTCTAAGTATCGCTTGGCGCATCAGAGCCTTGGCGTCGTTAGCTATGTGTTGGCTTACCTCTTCCATCTTGATAGGGGATGGGGGCATCCAGAGTTTCTGAATCTTTGCTTCGATCTCGCCACTCAGTTGTCTTTCACGTTTTTCTGATTCCGCAAATGCAACCTCCGCAATGCTCAAAACTGACGTGTGAATCTCCACATCGCCCCGGTCACAATCATCCAGGAGCGCATTGATGATAAGAACCCTGTCTGGATTGGCATTGATCGCGGAAAGGAACACATTTGAGTCCCAGTAGAAACGTTTTGTTTTCGTGACTTTTTCAGACATCACGTGCTCTTCTAATGACCTCCTCAGGAAGTTCATCCCCAAGGAAATTCGGCGCGGCTCCAATTGCCTCACGATAGTCACCCAGTCTTCCTTCCGGGACGATTTGGATCTCTTTGACTTGCCGAACAGTAGTTGCCCGTCCAGTATCAGGGTCCCTGCGAACCAGGCCTTCCACGATTACGAGCTTTCCCCATGCCTCCCGCATGATGTCTTCGCTTCCCGAAGATAAATAACAGGATATGGCTCTATCACCGATCAGGTCATATAGTGTAAACCGCAATCCCCCACGGCTCGTCATGCTCTGAACACGGCCACGTACAGAACCGTAAGCGCCCTCGAACATATTGAGAGGTGTTAGGCTGGAAAACTCGTCCGGTCGTTTGGAGAATTCGAAATCGGCATCTGCGGTTTCAAAACGCACGGATGTAATATTCCCATTCACCAAACTTATGATCTTCTGCGCGGCATTCTTGACACGGTCAGAATAACTGAATTGTTGCCCCTTTTGGATAGACCTTCCAATGTCTTCATAGGCAGACACTACGCGCTCGATAGACTCTTTGTCCACCTCGTTCTCCGCAATCCCCCTGACTGCAGCAGTTGCACTGCCAGCTTCCAAGGCGTCTATCAGCCAGTCAATATGCTTGCCCTGAGCGAGATCGGCCTGAAGACCCTCCACAAGACTAAGCAGGCTCTTGATCGCCTCAGAGAAGTCCGCCAGAGAAACCTGACCGTTAAGAACAAGAGTCAGCGTGTCTTTGACCATATTCTCACCACACCCTTTCTTGTACTACTTGCCCAAGTCTCCATGGTGTGTCCATGCCAACTTTTCGAGCAGGATGGTTGCCTTAACCGAGCATCCTGACCAATTTATTATATCGGCAAAAAGACAAAAAGTCTACATCAACATCGGCCCTGGAAATCCAGAAAGTACATTTTCTTTCTACTATCTGCGATCTAAGCGATCTCGGTCGTTTTCACGCCTTAGAACGTCAAATAGTCACAAGGCAGTGAAGGCTAAGTGTCTTCGGCTAAGGCGGCCAAGAGGCGGGTGGCGGTTTCGGGGGAGAGGTCATCGCCCGTCCTTCGTCCCTCGTCTTTCGCCCCTCGTTTCTCGTCTTTGGCCCCTCGTCTCTCGGCGCCGGTCGGCGGCGAGTGCATCGAGATGATGTCCAGGCAGGCCTTGCGGGTGGTTTCACCTTTGTCCATTTCGGCAAGCTGCACGAGCTTTCTGGCGGCCGACGGGGCGTGCCGTGCGACAAGCAAGGCGCTCTGGCGATAGGCCGCCGCGACACACCGCTCGATCTGCTCGGCAAAGGCCGGCTCGGCCAGCCACCGGTTGTAGAGCTTCCGGCCGACCTTATATTTATCCAGGACCGCCTGCTCGTCCAGCGTGCCGGCGAACAGCTCTTCCATCACCGCAAGCTGCCGCCTGCTCAATTGTTTTGACGTAGTCATCGTTAGAACTCCGCTAAGGCGCGATTCATCGCACCGATTTTGGACAATGGTATGAGGGTGGTGCGAAATCTTGACTGTCGTCAGACAAGTATCGCACCTTGGCGTATCCGCAGTACGCTGCCGGCGGCAGGCTAACCGGCGCTTTTCTTTCGGGGCCGGGACTTGACGGCTTGGAGGTAGCTCCTGCTTTTCCTGAGCTTCAATTGGCGCGCCTTGGTCTTGACCGAGCCCACGGACCGGCCGAACCGCTCGGCCAGCACCTGCGTCGGCGTATCCGGATAGAGCTTCACTAACAGCGCCAAATCCTCGTCGCGCCAATAGCAGTAAATATCCGTTTTCAAGCCGATATCATACGCCTTCTGCCGGACCGCCGTCAGAGGCCGGCACAGCTTACTGGCGATCATCCGCGTTTTGCCGCGCGGATAGAGTCTCTTCAGAAGCTTAATATCATCCTTCGTCCACGACCATGGACCTTTGATCAGTTTTCTTTCGCTTCTTTCGGCCATCACACAATGTCCCTTCCTAAAGTGCTGCACTGTCAGCCCGCTGCACGATGGACAGCAAGTCCGGCTCCAGATATTTATACGTTCTACACAAGGGGTTAGACTCAAAAAAAGTCACGCTTCACATACGACTTGAGCCCCGGTTGTGCCGTGAGAGCCTCCTTCACTCTTCAAGCTCTGCACACGGCAGTAATAAAATACTATCGGCAATCTCGTGCAAATTTGTGAATTAATTTTGCCGTTTGGTTTTCACCGGCCGCCGGTGTCCGAACCGCCTCCCAGACACCTCAGCGAGCCAGGGCCTTGACTTTGTCGGCGCTCAGGGCCACGTTGTAGATGCGGACGTCGTCGATCAGGCCGGAGAAGAAAGCCGCGGCGTCAAGGGTTTTGCCGGCACCGATGTACAGGCCGCCGGTCGCGGATTTCAGCGGGGCTTGAGCCGTCGCGTCCTTGGCGACTTCGGCGCCATCCACGTAGAGAGACCTGTACGAGCCGTCCCAGACGAAGCCGATATGATGCCACTGGCCGTCGGTGACGACGGATTGCGACTTCAGCGGTTCTGGCTTGAACCGGCCTCCGGGAGGAGAGGTCAGGCCGGTCATGAGTCTTCCGCTCGATGCATCCATCCCGAGCCAGGTCTCGGCATTCCCGGCGCTGTCCGTCTGAGAGATGATCACGTCCCCGGGCGCACCGCCCTGAATCCAGACAACGACACTGAACGGGCCATCTGCCGGGTTCAACACAGAAGCGGAGATGACGTGGTCGTCGATCCCGTCGAACGCCAGTGCGCCAGCTTTCCTACCGCCGACAGGCTGCCAGAGCGGCTCGCCATGAAGAACGCCGTCATTGTCACCGGCTCTATCTTTGGCGATGCTGCCTTCGGTCTCGTCCAGTTTCCAGTAGGCGACCAAGCCCTCCGGCAGGATTTCCTGCTGCCAGTAGCGCATCAGGACCTCCAAGTCCGCAGCGGCCACGGTGCCATCTCCCCAGGGCATTGGTCCGATGTCCACCGACGGCTCGTTTTGCCCCCATTTTTCGATGAGCATGACCAGATCCTTGATATCCACGATTTCATCGGCGTTGAAGTCAACGACCGGAAGAATCGGTGCCTGCCAGAGGTCGGCGCTGCCGATTCCGCTGGGACGGTCGGAACAGAAGTAGAGCGTAGAACCATCGGCTGAGATGTTCGGCGAAAGGTCGTGATCCGAGCTATTGATAACTGGTCCGAGATTCATCGGTTCTCCCCAGGGATCACTTGTTGTTGCCCTTGTCGTAACCCATATGTCACACCCGCCCAAGCCGCCGGCCCGCCATGGCCCAACAAGCCCGTGATCGCTGAAGAATAACATACGACTGTCGGCAGAGATGTCCGGGAAAGTCTCCTCAAGAGAGCTGTTTATTGGGGCCCCCCCTAAATTCACCGGACTGCCCCAGGGGTCATTTTTCGTTGCCCGGCTTGTAAACCATAGATCGTCACCGCCGGAACCGCCTGGCCGGTAGGAGCTGAAGTAGAGCGTAAGGCCGTCGGCTGAGATGCTCGGGGCCCAGTCGTAAGACGAGGTGTTGACGGTCGCTCCGAGATTCACAGGCGGTCCCCAGGGATCTGAGACGCTTGGTCGCGTGGCTACCCAGAGGTCATCATCGCTAGACCCACCAGGCCAGATGGAAAAGTACAGCGAGAGCCCGTCAGCCGAGATACTCGGGGCTTGGTCCCAATACGCTGTGTTGACCGGGGCCCCGATATTCATACAAGGTCCCCAAGGGTCGTCTATACTTGGCCGTCTTGACACGTATATATCAGCACCTCCCTGCACGCCAGGTCTGCGGGACTCGAAGAATAGCTCCAAACCGTCCGCCGAGACGCTTGGATCAATCTCGACTGACGAAGTGTTGATGTTCGGCCCGAGATTCTGCGGCTGGCCGAAGGTGAAATCTGCCTTTGCTTGCTCCGTAACCAGGCCAAATGCCAAAACCAATACGAGTAGAATCGACTTTTTCATCTTAACACCCTTTCAAAAGAGTGACTTATTGTGCTAATGCCGCGATTTTGTCGGCGCTCAGGGCTGCGTCGTAGATACGGACGTCGTCGATCAGGCCGGAGAAGAAGGTTGACGCGCCAAGGGCCTTGTCGGCGCCGAAATACAAGCCGCCATCTGAAGAAGGCAGCTTAACGGTCTGGGTATCACAAGCCACTCTCATTCCATCGGCATATAGCTCTCTGGCTTGGTACTCCGACACGACGAGGCCGACATGGTGCCACTCGCCATTGGTGATGACGGCATCCGAAACCATCGGCGGCGTGGGTCCCCGTTGCCCCGGAGACCGTAATCCGGTCATCAGCTTTCCTTCCAGCGTATCGGCGCCAAGCCAGGTTTCTCCAGTCCCATTCGGGCCGTCTTTTTGAGATATAATCGCCTGTCCGGGCGCACCGCCCTGAATCCACGCAAAGACGGTGAATGCCCCATCTGCCGGGTTCAGCACAAAATCGGTGCTGATATAATCATGTATCCCGTCGAATTGCAGCGCTCCGGCCTTCTTGCCCCCAGCCGGCTGCCAGAGCGCATCGCCGTGAACGATGCCATCATTGTCACTAACGCTGTTCTGAGCAACGCTTCCTTCTGTCTCGTCCAGCTTCCAGAAGGCAACCAATTCAGGCGGCAGAATTTCCTGCTGCCAGTAGCTCATCAGGACCTCCAGGTCCTGAACATCCACCACACCGTCGCCCCAGGGCACCGGCCCGATGTCAACTGATGGCTCATTCTGGCCCCAGTGCTCGATGAGTATGGCGAGATCGCTGATATCCACGATTTCATCGGCGTTGAAATCGACGATTGGAATGACCGACACCTGCCACAGGTCATAGCCGCCGTA
>CAYWZW010000029.1:0-56475 GCA_964462945.1 uncultured Pirellulales bacterium | reverse complement strand
TAACGGCCCATAACGCCAATGCTACCTGCCAGGCCGTGTTCACGAACGTCACGACCACAGGTACGGTCAGTCCGCAGTGGGCGCACCAGGACATCGGGATTGCCAGCAACGCGGCTGAGCGGCTGTACGCGGCGGTCTCCAACAGCGCAGGTCAGCCTGCGGTGGTCGTCCATCCCGATCCGAGTGCAGCGACGATAACCACCTGGACGGAGTGGGTCATTCCTCTGCAGGCCCTCGCCAGTCAGGGCATCACCCTGACGAACGTGGACCGGGTCGCACTTGGCTTGGGCACCAGGGGCAACATGACGGCGCCAGGCGGCTCGGGCAAGATGTACTTCGACGACATCCGCCTGTACCGGCCGAGAACCGCTCCTTAAAGAGTATGCTGGACTAACACCAGGGTATTTGCTTTGGTTCGGGGCCTATGCCGAGCGATTCGGTATAGGCCCCGGCTGTTTTTGGGGCTGCTTCCGGCGACGCTTCGGTGGGCATAGAAAGAGAGCCCCGTGCTCAGAGGCCCTGATGGCAGCGCGGCGGCGTTTCTTGAGGCCGGACCGCGAGATTCTTGTTGACAAGCGGGTAGTGGATTTGGTATAGGTGGAATAAGAAAAATCTCTGCAGCGTTTTGGATGACGGGCGAAATTCCCATGATTTTCAGGCAAAGCAGCCTGATCAAAGGAGTTGCCTGCACCGCCGAGCAATTCAAGGAGGGAATTTCCGCCGGGAAAACAGGATTTTTCTGCATTCTGATTTGACGGGTCCTGTCGGGTTTCTCGAAGAAAGGAGAGATTAAGATGTCAAGACACGAAATTCTCAATAAGCAATTCCTTATTATTCCGATAGCTTTTGTAATTACCATGTTTGTCGGAACAGAATCCGGTTTCACTGCCCAGGAGATAAGAGTCGGCTTCATCCCGGGCAGAGGAGCTGATGCCGCCCTTGAAGACCAAGCCTTTGCGCAAGCCGGAATTGAATTTGTAAAGATCGACAAGGTCGATTACAGATTGAATCGGCTTTTGGAGTTCGACGTCATCGGCGTGGGCGTGGTTGCCTACGACAGTAACGCGGATCTGAAGGCGAACTTCAACCTGCTCAAGGAATATGTCACAAACGGCGGTTACCTGGTCACCCTTGATTTTCAGCAAGATTCCACTTGGAATCCGAATTTCCTGCCAGTTCCAATCGCCCTTTTCGACGACGATCTGGACGATGACGTTGGAGTCACACTGGCGGACCACAGCATCTTCAAGACACCGAACAGAATCACTGAGGGGCACTTCGGACCAGGGATTTGGGGAGCGGGAGATTTCACGGCAGACGGCGCCCACGAAGCGAAGCCGCCCTGGCAACCGCTTGTGACAGACAGACAGAATCAGTGGCCTCTTGTTGTCGGCGCCCCCGCCGGGAAAGGGTATGTTGTTTTCAGCTCGTTGCAGACTCTTCAGTCACTGGGCAGATCGGGTGCACAGGAAGTTGCCGAGGTCTTACAGAACTTCCTGTTCTGGCGAGGTCCCCTTGGCGGGCGTGTAAAGGCTTATGGCCCAAGCCCGGCCGACGGGGCCTTATATCCGGAAACATGGGTGAACCTGACTTGGTTGGCGGGAGATTCTGCGGTTTCTCATGATGTTTACCTCGGCGATAATCGCGACGAGGTGAGCAGCGCCACGCGAGTGTCCGGCGTATTCCGAGGCAACCAGACCTTGACGTTGTTTCTGGCCGGCTTTCCGGGTTTTGCCTATCCGGACGGGCTGGTTCCGGGTACAATTTACTACTGGCGCATCGATGAGGTCAATGACGCCGAGCCGAACAGTCCGTGGAAAGGTGACATCTGGAGCTTCTCGATCCCTCCGAAGACGGCTTACAATCCCGACCCGGCCGACGGGGCCGAATTTGTGGACCTCGGTGCCACCTTTAGCTGGACACCGGGTTTCGGCGCCAAATTGCACACCGTCTATATCGGCACAAACTTCGACGGCGTGAACAATGCCACGGGAGGCGCCCCCCGGGGGATTGCCAGCTACAAGCCCAGCTCCCTCGAATTGGAGAAGGTTTACTACTGGCGGGTTGACGAGTTCGACGCCGTGGCGACCCATAAGGGCGATATATGGAGCTTTACCACTCCCGGCGCCGCCGGCAGCTTGCAGCCGGCCAATGGCGGAACCGGTGTGCAGATAAACGCGACGCTCAACTGGACACCTGCGACGACTGCCACCTCGCACGATGTTTACTTCGGCACGGACAAAGACGCCGTGAGGAATGCCACAAGTGCTTCGCCGGAGTACAAGGGCAACAAGGCTCGTGGTTCTGAGACCTACGACCCCGGAAGACTCGCCTGGCATAGCGATTACTGCTGGCGCGTCGATGCAGTCTATAACACAGGCCCAGTTAAGGGCCTTGTTTGGACCTTCACTACCGCCGACTTCCTCCTGGTGGATGATTTCGAGTCCTACAATGACATCGACCCGCCTGATCCTGCGAGCAACAGGATCTTTGATGTGTGGATAGACGGTTTTGCATCGCCGACGGCAAACGGGGCGCTGGTTGGCAATGACCTTCCTCCTTATGCCGAGCAGACTGTGGTTCACGCCGGTGGGCAGTCGATGCCCTATTCTTATGACAATAACCTCAAGACCTCCGAGGCAACGCTGACGCTGGTTTGGCCGCGCGACTGGACCGAGGAGGGTGTCACAAAACTGTCGCTGTGGTTTAGAGGTGACCCGGCCAACGCCGCTGAGCGGATGTATGTAGCTCTCAACGGCAACGCAGTAATCTATCACGATGATCCTGCGGTGACGCAGAAAATCGGATGGAACGAGTGGATCATTGACCTGCAGGCGTTTGCGGGTCAGGGCGTGAACCTGACGAACGTCAATACGATAACGATTGGCTTTGGCACGAAGAACAGTCCGGCTGCTGGCGGGACGGGGACTATGTACTTCGACGACATTCGGCTGTATCGGCCGAGAAGCACTCCCTGATAGGATACTGGAATGACATCACGACTTGCGTCTGTTCGGGGCCTGCACCAATTGATTCGGTGCAGGCCCCGTTGTTTGTAGTAACGCCGGGCAATGAGAGCCTGAAAAGGGAATAACAGAGGTAGGGACGGACAAAGAGGGCTGTTAGCGGCGCCATTCGGCCTTGCGGACCATCAGCGGCGGCATCTGCTGCGGGCTGACCTTTCGGTTGCCCGGGTCGATGCAGCTTCTGCTGCTGGGATACCAGCAAATCGTGAACAATGCCGGCTTCAAGGGCAATCTGCTTTTCTTCAATTTGGCCGATATCATGGCAATCTATTCCGTAAACAGCGCGGGAACAACCGCACCCTCCTCCTATCGGCGAATTAGGCCACCAACTTTCGCTGATTGTATCAAGAGAGCCGGCGGTAATACGATACCGGAGCGGGGGCCGGAAATGTTGACGATTACCGGTACTTGGAACCCAACTGAGCCATTTGCGGCTTGCTTATCCGACATGGCCCCAGTTGGCGGGCTGCCGGTCGAGTTCGAGCACCTCGATCCGGCGGATCAGCCATTTGCCGCCGGGCTGCTTCTGGAAGGTAAGCTTTGACTTGGTCATCAGGAATGACTTGTAGTTCTGAGAGATGTAGCTGCTCTTGTCAAAGGTCAATATCGTAAATAGGACCGCCGTCGCCTTCGGTCCTGTTATCTCCACCAGCACGCCGGTCTTTTTGTGTTTCTCGACCAGCGGGGGGGTCAGAACCTTCCGGCAGTGGGCCAGCAACTGCTCTTTCGTCTGGTGGTACGAATCGCTGTAGTCGCCGCAAAGGATTTCCGCGACGGCATTGCAGTCCTCTTCTCTGACGGCATCGACGCCTTTCTTGATGACGGCGTTGATTTTCTCCAGGTCGGTCTGTACGAGCACATCCAAGCCGAAAGCCGCTCCGGCTACAAAGACCGGGACCAGCATTTGCCACCGACGGCGTTTCTCAGGGAAAACGCTGCGAAATGTCAGCATTCCGAACAGGACGAGCACCACCGCACCGATAAGAGTGTAAGGCTGCTCGAAGACGTCGAACATCAGGCCCGTCCTAACCAAGAGATTCTGACTTTAGATTTCGCCGCCGTCGATTCGTGGCTATCCTCGTGGTTTAGGCAGTACAGGGTAGCGTTTTTGCATAAACCGCAGGTCGTCGCGTTCGTCGGCGGGAGGGGCAAAATTAAACACGCTTGTATCGCCCCATGCGGCGCGCTTTGCCAGGTCTATAGTGCTCTGATTGACCCAAACGTGCATCCCGGCACTGCCGTCGGCCCAACCCAGCGTGCCCCTGTTCTTGCTGTGCCAGATGGCCAGCGGGTCGATCCAGTTGTTTCCAAAATCCCTGCTCACCACCCAGGAGCCCATGTTCCATCCTCTCGGATCGATTTCCTCTACGAAGACAAATGTATCGGCGGGATTCTTTATCTCGCTGTATTTTATCAGATGCCTGTTGCTCCACTCTTTTTCTTCGCCATTTAGCGGGCCCGAGATAGAGAAGCTGCCAAAGGCGTATTGACCTTGCCGCTTCCTCCTGTCGTCAGAAGGGCACTCATAAATGTTGACGTTCTTGACATAGGGAAACAGCTTGCCCTGCCTGAGACCTTCCTTCGCTCGCTCGATGGGATCGGGATCATTGCCCTGGGGTCCCAACATCCAGGCGTCGACCGATCCTCGCTGGGGAAGGCCCCCAACTAATTTGTCATCATTCTCATCTTTATACAGCATCCACGCTAATGTCAGGTTCTTTACATTGCTGACACAGTGCATGCGCTTGGCCTGGTCTCTGGCCATGTTCAGAGAAGGCAGCAGAACGGCCATCAGAATGGCGATGATTGCAATGACCACTAACAGCTCGATGAGTGTAAAAGCCCTTGTTTTCATCTGTGTCCTTCCTTATCTAATGAAAAGTGCCCCAAAAAAGACCCCAAGAAGCCGCGAAGGGAATCTCCCAAAGCGAGGCTTCCGTCTCAACTGAAGTAGATGCGCCGAGGATACCTCCTGTTCTGTCAGGTACATTTTTTGGCGTTTGCCAAGCATTTTCTACTATTTTACCGGCGTTATCATACTACGTCCGGCTGGATATGTCAACAGCTATTGCATTTTTTTGGGCCATCAGGAACGACAATGCCCTTCGGGCGACAGCGGGTCGCTCGGGACAGCGATTTCGCTTTGCAGATGGTAGCCCGGCCCATAGTGCCTACAGAGCAGGAATTCGCAACGGACAAGGACTACGGAAGCGCAAGCCGCCACTTGCCCGCTCTTTGCTGGAAGCCGGCTCTACTGCAGGGCCCGATACGCATAGCCCTTCAGCGCAAAGTCGAAGTCTTTCATCTCATCGCCCGGCTCGGGGTTCCTGTAGAACTGGAACGTGGCCGGATTGTACAAAGCCCGCTCGTTCCATTCAATCAGGCCCTTGCCGAGCCATCGGTGCATCTCGACGTGGCCGTCGGCCCAGCCCAGAGTGCTGTTGTCCCTGCGGTGCCAGACGGCAAAGGGGTCCACCCATTGTCTGGACTTCGGATGCATGACCCAGGAACCGAGATTGTCGCCGCGAGGGTCACACTCGGCCAGAAAGACGTATTTGGTGGTGGGGTTTTTTATGTCGGAGTACGTGATGCAGGGCAGGATCTCCCAGCCTCCGGTCGGACTGACTCCATTCAGGCCGCCGGCGATCGAATAGGTGCGATAAGCGTACTTATGGTACGAACTCTTATTTCTGCGGTCGGAGGGGCAGCGGTACACCTCGATCTTCTTGACAAAGGGCCACAGCTCGCCCCTTTTTATGTACTCCTTTTTTTCTTCGATGCTGCCGTTCTCCCCGTTAGGTCCATTGCGTACCCAGGGGGCCTGACTCTCAGCCGGAGGATGGCCGCCGACCAATTTGCCGTCATTGGCGTCTTTGTACATCAGCCATGCCAAGGTCAGGGTTCTGACATTGCTGCGGCAGCTAATGCTGCGGCCCTGCTCTCTGGCACTTCGCAGCGAGGGCATAAGAATAGCCATGAGCACGGCGATAATGGCGATGACCACGAGAAGCTCGATGAGGGTAAACGCTCTTTTTTTCATTTGTATCCTTGCTCTCGGTAACAGACATGCCTTGGGAGAGAATCCCCGAAAACACTAATCTGCGCCGGCGTTTTTTGCTCAAACGGATCCCGTTGCGCCGCTGAGCCTCATTGACAGCAGCATATCAAATCGATGCCGAAAAGGGAACTGTTTTCTCGATTCACCGGGCTTTTTGTGATTATCTGAGCCTCTGCGTATCCGAGCCTGGAGGGCAGTTTTCTGTGTCCATCTTCCTTAAGTGGGAGCTTACATGGGCCGATAATTGAATCGGATCGCAGCCTGACGAAACGAGGGCCAACGGCAGGATGAGAGCACAAAAGAACGAGCGGTCATCTTCTCTTGGTGGGTTTGCTGTTCCTTGTGCAAACACGCCAAACATGCGGCAGTCCGCAAAGAGAGCCGGGACCTGAACCTGTTGTGGTGGTATCAACGGAATGTCCAAATTACGCAAGTATATTCGAAAAGCAATGATCGCCCTCTTGAAGCATCTGCTGATCTTCGTGTTCAAGATTATAGGGCCTCCTCGAACACTCCACCATGGCCAGTTGCTCAATGCGGCTATTCTAAGGGCTTTCGGGGCCAGCGTCGGCAAGATCGGGGTTTCCATCCATTCACCCGTCGTCATACACAATGCTGGAGATGGGTACGCCAATCTGACCATAGGCGATGGTTGTTATCTTGGCGGTAACAACTACCTGGATTTAACCGGCCGTATTACGTTGGAGAAGGGTGTGAGCCTGGGGCCGGGGGTGATCATCATGACGCACAACAGGTACAATAATAACGCCTTCCTGGAAGAACGTCTGGCTCATACGTGCGGCGTCAAAGATGTTTTGATCAAAGAGGGAACCGGAATTAAGGCGGGGGCATTGATAGTCCACGGCATCACGATCGGCAAGAACGCCGTTGTGGCGGGCGGCGCCGTGGTCAACCGCGATGTTCCCGATAATTGCTGGGTCGCCGGCGTGCCGGCTCGCCTGCTGAAGGAAATAAGATGAATATTCCCATTCCCACCTGATTGGACAAACCGGAGGCTCACCTGATGGACTTGATCGTCAATTTCACACCAACGGGAATGATTCCAACGAAAGAGATGACGCCCCATGTTCCAATTACGCCTGAAGAAATCGTGGAAGATATTCACCGGGCCGTCGATATTGGAATAACCATGGTTCACCTGCACGCCCGCGATGCGGCCACCGGGCAGTCCACTTGCAAGGCCGCAGTCTATGGCGAAATCATCGCCGGCATAAGGTCATTCTCCCAGGATCTGGTCATCTGCGTTTCCTTGAGCGGGCGCAGTGTGAAGGAGTTCGAAAAACGCGCGGAACCCCTGCAACTGGAGGGTGACTTGAAACCCGACATGGGCAGTTTGACTCTCAGCTCCTTGAATTTCAACCACGAGGCCAGCGTGAATTCTCCGGAGATGATTGCCCTGCTGGCCGGCGAAATGAGAGCACGCGGGATTCTTGCCGAATTGGAAGCTTTCGATGCGGGGATGATCAACTATGCCAAGTATCTGGAAAGAAAAGACATACTGAAGCCTCCGCATTACTTCAATCTGCTGCTCGGCAACATTGCCTGTGCCCAGGCGGATCTGCTGCACGTCGGAATTATGATTCGTGATTTGCCCGACAACAGCTTCTGGGCCCTGGCCGGGATCGGGGATTACCAGTTGTTCATGAACTCCGTGGCCATCGCCGCAGGCGGCGGCGTCAGAGTGGGACTGGAAGACAATATATGGTTCGACACGGCACGGACCCGCCTGGCCTCCAATTGCGACCTGCTGCACCGCATCCACCGGCTGGCCGAGGCGAGCGAGCGAAAGGTCATGTCACCAGACAGACTCAGAGAGTTGCTGAACCTTCAGCGCGGTTACGGAAAATACGGCCGCACCTGCTAATCAAGACGAGGGGAAGTTGGTGACAGCCGCCGGCGCACGCGGCGGATCACAGCCCCAGCTCGCGTTTCACCTCGGCGATTTTCTCAAGGGCAAAGTCCAAATCCTCTCTGCTATGAGCGGCGGATATTTGCGTGCGAATCCGTGCCGCTCCTTTGGGAACCACCGGGTAGGAGAAGCCTATGACGTAAACGCCCTTTTCCAGGAGCCTCTGGGCCATCTTCTGAGCCAGAGCAGCGTCTCCGAGCATGATGGGGACGATGGGATGCTCGCCGGGGATGACGTTCAGACCCAGCTCGGCAATTCGCTCGCGGAAATAGCAGGTATTCCCGGCGAGCTTGTCGCGCAGCTCGGTGGATTCGCAGAGCATCTCAAGAACCTTGAGCGACGCGGCGGCGATCGCCGGCGCCAGGGTATTACTGAAGAGATATGGACGGCAGCGCTGGCGGAGCAGCTCGATGATTTCTTTTCTTCCGCTGGTAAAGCCGCCGCTGGCGCCGCCGAGGGCCTTTCCGAGCGTTCCGGTGATAATATCGACGCGCCCCATGACGCCGCGGTGCTCGTGGGTTCCGCGTCCGCGTGTGCCCAATACGCCGGTCGCGTGTGAGTCATCCACCATCACGAGTGCCTCATACTTCTCGGCCAGCTCGCAGATGCGGTCCAGCTTCGCTATGGTTCCATCCATCGAGAAGACACCGTCGGTCGCAACCATGCGAAATCTCGCCGGCCGGGCCTGCTGCAACTGGGCCTCCAGGTCGGCCATATCGCCGTTGCCGAATCGCAGGCGCTGGGCCTTGCACAGGCGTATGCCGTCGATAATGCTGGCATGGTTGAGCTGGTCGCTGATGATGGCGTCCTCGGCGGACAGCAGGGTCTCGAACAGGCCGCCGTTGGCGTCGAAACAGCAGGAGTAAAGAATCGTATCCTCGGTTCCGAGAAATTCGGAGAGCTTCCTTTCCAGTTGCTTGTGTACTTCCTGCGTGCCGCAGATGAAGCGGACCGACGCCAGGCCGTATCCCCATTTGGCATAGCTGTCCCGTGCGGCCTGAATGACGGCGGGATGGTCGGCCAGCCCCAAATAGTTATTCGCGCACAGATTCAGGACTTTTTGGCCCGTGTGGATTGTGATGCGCGCGTCCTGCGGGCTGGTGATGATGCGTTCCGCCTTATAAAGTCCGCCGGCTCTGATCTCTTTAAGCTCTTCGGTTATATGGGATTTCATCGCTCCAAACATATCGCGTCCCTCGCTATTGTTGTTTGGGCCGATTTTTAGTCTTGCGTCCAGTTCAGGATGACTTTCCCTGATTTTCCGGAGCGCATCACTTCAAATGCCTCGGCGTACTGCGTGTAGTGGAAGCGGTGGGTGATCAGGGGCGTCAAATCCATTCCGCCCTGAATCAGCATCGTAGCCTTGTACCAGGTCTCGTACATTTCCCTGCCGTAGATTCCCTTGATTGTCAAGCCGTTGAAGACGACATAATCCCAGTCGATGGCGGTCTCCGGCATGATTCCCAGCAGGGCGATCTTGCCGCCGTGACACATGTTTGCGAGCATGTCTTTGAACGCCTGCGGATTGCCCGACATTTCCAGGCCGATGTCGAAACCCTCTTTCATATCAAGCTCTTTGACCGCATTCTTGATGCTTTGGCTTCTGACGTCCAGCGCCAAAGTAGGCCCCATTCTTTGGGCCAGCTCCAGACGGTACGGGTTCACGTCGGTGATCACCACGTAGCGGGCGCCGGCGTGTTTGGCCACAGCGACGGCCATGCACCCAATGGGGCCGGCGCCGGTGATCAGCACGTCCTCGCCAACCAGGTTATAAGAGAGCGTGGTATGCACCGCGTTGCCAAAAGGATCGAAGCAGGCCAGCACCTCTGCAGGAATGTTGGGATCGCAATGCCAGACGTTGGAGACCGGGATGGACAGGTACTCGGCGAACGCGCCGTCCCGGTTCACGCCGATACATTTCGGGTCGGTGCAAAGATGCCTGCGTCCGGCTAAGCAATTCCGGCACCGCCCGCACACGATATGTCCTTCGCCGCTGACACGCTCGCCCGGCTCCACGTCGTGAACGTTGCCGCCGGTTTTCTCGACCGTGCCGACGAACTCGTGGCCGATGACCAGAGGGGGCTTGATGGTCTTTTGAGACCAGCGGTCCCAGTTGAAGATATGAATATCGGTGCCGCAGATCGCCGTCTTGTCAATCCTGACCAGGACGTCATTGACGCCGACCTCCGGGACGGGGACATCTTCCATCCACACCCCGTATTCGGGCTTCTTCTTCGTCAACGCTTTCATAAGCCGCTTACCACTCTATTTTCCCAAGCTCGTGCGTCTTGCGGTGGTCCGTCATATCAGGGACCAGTGCCGTTATCGTGATAAAGCCTTCCGCCAGCGAGGTCGTATCGGTCGGGTTCTCATCAACCAGATGCGGACCGCCGGCCAACTGAAAGACGGTCTGCCCCTGCTCGTTTTCCTGGCGGATGTAATACTCGTCGAATCCTTTGCTCGACTGCGGCACCACGCGTACGCCTTTCGGCCGGCCCCTCGACAGCTCCGGGATATTGATATTGATCACGTTGCCCTTCTTGACCGGCATGAGCTTCTTGAGGACTTCCACGCAGTACGTGGCCGCCCGCTCGAAATCCATGTGCTCCTCTCTCGAAAGGCTCATGGCGACGGCCGGCACTTTCAGGAACGCCCCTTCCATGGCGGCAGCCACCGTGCCGGAGTAATAGACGTTGATTCCCGCGTTCGCTCCGTTGTTTATGCCGGCGACAAGCAGGTCTATCGGGCCTTCGTGGAGCTGCATCACCGCCAGCTTGACACAATCGGCGGGCGAGCCCTGAACGCTGAACCCGGTGAACTGGCCGTTGATGTCAACCTTGTTGCACACCAACGGCTCAGCGAAAGTGATGCTGTGGCTGGCGCCGGACTGGCTCTCGGAGGGCGCGACCACCGTCACATCCCCGATCCGGACCAGCTCTTTGTAAATGGCCGCCAGGCCGGGCGCGAAAATGCCATCGTCGTTTGTCAGCAATATCTTCATCGTTATTCTGTTTGGTATTCTCTGAACGGGCGACACAACCGCCGGTCAAGCGCCCAAGGCCGATATTCTACGCGGCCCGCGCGGGCATGTCAATTGACAGCTCCGTCGTGCAACGTATAATGCCCGGCGATGAAGCAATATTCGCCGAACGAAAAATGTGCCGTGATGACCAGAGACGAGGTCCGCGCGTTCGATGCGTGGGCGATCAATACGCTGGGCATACCGGGCGCCGTCCTGATGGAAAACGCCGGGCGCAGTTGTGCCGATCTGGTGAAAGAGAAGCTCAAAGACATTCCTGGCCCGAAGGTCTGCATATTCTGCGGGACCGGCAACAACGGCGGCGACGGCTACGTCATCGCCAGGCATCTCATTAACGGCGGCGTTCACGTTACGGTGGTCGTGTGCGGCGACCCCGACAAAATCACAGGCGACGCAAAGACCAACCTCGATATCCTCAAACGGATGGGCCGGCCCGTCGAACGGCTCGACCCGGCCGATACCGACCTCGCGGACCGGGTGCGGAGTTTCGCCGCCGGCGCTCATACAGTTGTTGACGGCCTGTTCGGCACGGGGCTGCGAGGACAACTGAGCCAGGAGTACAGGCGGTTGATAGAGAGCATCAACGCCTGTAACTGTCCCATCTTGGCGGTGGATATTCCATCCGGATTGGATTGCGATTCGGGGCAGCCGCTCGGCGCAGCGGTCCAGGCCGCATGGACTGTCACTTTCGTGGCGGTCAAGAAGGGTTTTACCTCCGCGAGCGCAGCTCGATACACGGGCGAGATCTTTGTTGCCTCGATCGGCATCGCCGCCGGCTAAAAGGCGCCGGCCCGGCCTATTTGCCCCTTGTAGCCGGTGAAATAGAGGAACCTTTCGTACGTAAATACCGGGATCCACAGGGCCTGTGCCTGACTCTGCAGCTCATTGTAGTGGTTGAGCTTCAGGAGCGAAGCCTCATATTTTTCCCTTGCCCGCGGATCCACTTCCTGTTCTTCGAGGGTCGGCCTTTGAAGGACCTGCGGCTGCTGGCCGAGCACAAGAAAGTCCGTGTCAATCGAAATGGCATCGGTGACCCGGCCACCCCATTTTTCGATGAGGGTCTTTATTTTGGCGGCGCCGTCGGAATCGATTCGGCCGTCGCCGTCAAGGTCGAACTCGCCGGTGATCACAAACACGTTTGCCCTGTCGCTGTTCCAGATCAAATTCGCAACAACGTCCCCTTGCAGGATGGGCTTTCGCACCGCCGAATTAATAATCCGCGCCGCCGAATAGGTTTTTGCCACATCGAAAACTTCGACTTCGGCCTTGCTCTTTCCGTCCTTTGGGACGGATTCGCCCCGGTTGTAAACGCCGAACGTCAACCCCGGGTAAACCCGTTCATCGCTGCCGATATTCAGATGAACGACCTGGGCCTGGTCGTCAATCAATATGATTTGTCCATCCGGCTGGTACGCGCGCACCTCCCGGTCGGGCCCGGGCATAATCTTGCCGACTTCATCCTGGGCACGCTGCATCATACCTTGAGCCAATTCCAGCTCCGCCTGCGTTCGCAGCAGGTTCTCGTTCGTCGTTTTCAGGTCGGCTCTTGCCTGCTCCAACTGCTTGGCGAGGGTCTGAATCTGCTCATCCGTCGTTTGCTGCAGCAGGGCGGCGAGCTCATCATATTTTTGCTTTATGTCGTTAACGTCCTGCTGTAACTTGCTCTTCTCGGCCAACAATGCCCGCCGTGTGTCTTCATTGGCTTTGTTCGCACTATCGAATTGCTGCTGCACGTCACTGAGCTGTTGCTGCGTGGCGGCTTGTGCCTTCTTGGTCTTGTCCAGCTCGGCTGAAAGCTGCTCAATGACCGGGACCAGTCCGATGGTATTGGGATCGGTAACAGCAATATGATTCTTGGCCAGACTCAATGCGTTGGCCACTTTTGAACCGGTGTTCTTGATCTTGACTTCAGCCGAGGTAGGCTCAGGCACGCCGCCCACAACCAGACAGACTGTTTGATCGAGATACTTAACCACCGTACCAAGCCAACTCTCTTGGCCTTGTTTGGCCCCGACCGTCGTTCCCATCGCCTGCCGTTCCCTGTCATTGGCCAGGGCGTCTATCTCCCGGCGCGTATCCTCCAGGCTACCCCTGTGCTCCTCGGCCTTGACATAGTAAATCACGGCTACGGTCGTGGTGGCAATGAAGAGCCCGACAAAGGTTATCAGAGTGTAGAGCATAGCATTGCTCTGCTTTCGCCTGTGTGCTGGCATAATAAAAACTCCTCAGAAATATCAAAAAATCACCCTTCAAGCTTGTTCGGATAACGTATTATCGCCGGAAAAGACCCCAAAGTCAACAAAAAAAGCCCGCGCCGAAGCGTTTTTACGGCGGAACAGGTTCTGAACTCCCGCCGGATGGGATTGGGGGTCTCGCGTCCGGAAAAGTCCGCGTCTCAAAGCCCCTCTAAAAGGGCCGGCAATTGGCGGATTTCGTGGATTACGTGCCGTGCCGCGGCGTTGGATTTGGCGCAGGCCGGTCTGGGGATGCGGGCGGGGCGCACAAGCTGAACCGTCACCATCCCTAACCTGTTGGGTGCGATAAAATCCTTTTCTTCGTTGTCAGCCACCCAAGCCGTGTTTTCCGGCCTCACATTCAGGGTCTGCATGAGCTTCTCGAACCCTGCCGGGGCGGGTTTCCAACATTCTCGGCCGAGCTGTTCCGTATAGACGATGCTTTCAAAACAGTCCTCGATGCCCAGCGCCTGCACTTTGAGCTGCTGGGCAGGCAGGAACCCGTCGGTCAGCAGGGCCAGCGTGTATTTCGTTCTCAGTTCGTGCAGGACGTCCCGGCTGTCCTGCGGCAGCGTAATGGCCGGGACGTGGCTGCGATAAACGTTGACCAGCTCGATAATGCGCCCGTCATCACGGTCTATGCCAAGCTCATCGAGGGCGGCATTGAATGTCTTCGAGCGATTGCCGGCGGTGAACTGACGCCAGAGGGCGGCAAAAATATGCTCAGAGGCCGGCGCTTCGGGCCGGCCGGCAAGAAACTGCGCCACGGCGGTAAAGCCGCTCCTGCAATACTCGATCTCATCGTAAAGCGTGTCGTCCAAATCGAAAACAACCGTTGTGATCATCGTTCTTGCCTCGGGATTCGTGCACCCGGCTGCGAAAAATGCGCGCGGCACGCTGTGCACGATGTTCTTATTGCAGTATAATCTTACGCATTATCGGCTTGAATGTCGATATTTTCAATAATGACCGGCGTTTGGCAAACGAATGGCTGCTTTGCGATGAACGGCACGCCGGGCACGGACCGGTCAATATCGAAAGGCTGAGGCATGAAATTCGTGCAGATATTGCGTCCGCGGCACTGGACCAAGAATGTGTTTCTATTCGCCGCTCTGGTGTTCGGACAGAAGCTCGCCGAGCCTTTGGCCGTCGGCAGGGCGATCGGCGGTTTTCTGTGCTTCTGTTTGGCGGCTTCCGCGGTCTATATCTTCAACGACATCATTGACCGCCAGGCGGACCGTCTGCATCCTGAAAAGTGCAAGAGGCCCATCGCGGCAGGTCGCGTCAGTATCGGCTCGGCCGCCGTGATGTCGGCCCTGTGTGCTGCGGCGGCCATGATTGGCAGTTTCGCGGTCGGCCGGAGCTTCGCCATGGTCGTTCTGGCGTATATCGTGCTGGTGATCCTCTATTCGCTTGTGTTCAAGAGAATCATGATTCTGGACTGTGTGGTCATCTCCATCGGCTTCTGCCTGCGAGCGATTGCCGGGGCCGAGGCGGTGAGCGTGTTTATCTCGCCCTGGCTGATTGTCTGCACCTTTGCCTTGTGCCTGTTTCTGGCGTTCAGCAAGCGCCGTGGTGAAATCGCCCAGCTCCGGGAAGACAGCGAGTCATTTCGCAAAACACTGGCCAGCTACACGCCCGAATTGCTGGGCCATATAGTAGATGTCACCAGCGGTCTGGCCGTGGTGTGCTTTCTGCTCTATGCGATGGATGACCGGACGCTGCGGCTCTTTGGCACCGATCATCTTGTCTATACGACGCCGCTGGTTTTATACTGTATTTTCCGTTTCAGCGCATTAATGCAGAAGGGCACGTTCTCAGAACCGGTGCAGCTTATCCTGGCCGATCGGCCCTTTCAGGCCGGCCTGGTGCTTTGGGTCCTGGCGTGTGTCGGAATTATTTACGGAGGTAGGCTCGGCTTCGGTCACGGCGGCATCTGAGCTTCTCAGGGCCAAAACCTGATTTGAATTCGGGACTGAAAATTGTATGGCCAAACAGAGATTACAGAAAGTGTTAGCGGCGGCCGGCGTCGATTCGCGGAGAAACTGCGAAGAGTTGATCCTCAGCGGAGCCGTGCGGGTCAACCGCAAGGTGGTGGATGAGCTGCCGGCTTTTGTGGACCCGGAAAAAGACGTGATCAGCGTCGATGGCACGACGATTCGGCCCGCAAACAAGGTGTATTTCCTTCTGAATAAGCCCAAAGGCATTATTTGCACCAACAGCGACCCCCAGCGCAGAAAGAAGGCGATAGACCTGGTTCGCACCCCCGAGCGCATCTTCTGCGTCGGCCGGCTCGATACCGATACGGCGGGACTGATCATCCTCACCAACGACAGCGAGCTGGCAAACAGGCTTTCGCACCCGCGGTACGAATTGGCCAGGACGTATGTCGTCGGGGTTCGCGGCCGGATCGAGGGCGAGCAGGTCGAGAAGTTGAAAAAGGGAGTGTGGCTGGCCGAAGGCAAGACCGGCCGGGCGTCGGTGAAGATACTCAGGCGTCTGCACACCGAATCACTGATCGAGGTGACCATTCGGCAGGGCCTCAACCGCCAGGTCCGACGGATGTTGGCGAAAATCGGCCTGCCCGTCAGGACGCTGACACGCACGCGAATCGGCAAGATCGAAATCCGGGGCCTCGGCGTCGGGAAATTCCGGCCGCTGACCGAAAGTGAAATAGCGTACTTAAAAAAAGTTGGCCGTAGTGATTGACTCTTGGAAATTCTCGCAGACTCAGCAAAAGGATCAGTAGTGAAAAAGCTCACAGGCCTGCGACAATTTTCCAGGAATACAAATCCGTCCCTTTACTCTCGTCGGCCACGGACAGAAGAAGCCCAACCGGCGTCTCAACCGGGTATATAGTTCCCGCTCCGCTGGTCTGAATGATCTGAAATCGACTCGGTAACACGACAGGTATCTGCTGGGAATAGTTGTTCATCCAGAAAAGGGGGATAGGCAGTCTATCGATACGAAAATCGACGGGTTCGCTCCAGCTCAGATGCTGGATTACAAGATTACCATCGGCGAATACAAATTCCTCAGAGCCATCGATCATTGCAGAGAATTCTATTTGTGAGCCATCGGAGAACCCATCGACAAAGCCGGGCATGCCACTTAGGTCGAAACGGCCCGTAGGAAGCCCTCCATTGACATTAACTCGCATCCATTCCGTAGACATCTGCGATGGCTCAGAGTACAACTCGAAAACATAACTGTCAGCACCGTCGGGATTGTCAACACAGGCTAACGTGAATGCGTCCAGAGTCTGGATTGCGTAACCTCCATCTCGACCTTTCGATTTTCTTACCCAGTATTCTCCTGTCAGAGGAAATTGTATCGGCTGAGATTTGTTGCCGTCCCAAATCAGCTCTACGGCCGCACCATCAATGACCAGATTCGCAGGTTTACCCCACGATATATGGTTAACGCGCATTACGGTCCCGTCCCCAAACCTGCCTGGCGCCCAGTCAAATACCATCTCGGACCTACCGTCAACAGTGAGTGAAATGACGTGATCGGCAGATGCGGCTGGCTCGCGCACAGCGACAATTTTCCAGGAATACAAATCCGTCCCTTTACTCTCGTCGGCCACGGACAGAAGAAGCCCAACCGGCGTCTCAACCGGGTATATAGTTCCCGCTCCGCTGGTCTGAATGATCTGAAATCGACTCGGTAACACGACAGGTATCTGCTGGGAATAGTTGTTCATCCAGAAAAGGGGGATAGGCAGTCTATCGATACGAAAATCGA
Organism: uncultured Pirellulales bacterium; assembly: GCA_964462945.1. Lineage (GTDB taxonomy): Bacteria > Planctomycetota > Phycisphaerae > Sedimentisphaerales > Anaerobacaceae. The sequence goes on along the minus strand of CAYWZW010000029.1, from coordinate 39,440 downwards.
CGGGTTCGCTCCAGCTCAGATGCTGGATTACAAGATTACCATCGGCGAATACAAATTCCTCAGAGCCATCGATCATTGCAGAGAATTCTATTTGTGAGCCATCGGAGAACCCATCGACAAAGCCGGGCATGCCACTTAGGTCGAAACGGCCCGTAGGAAGCCCTCCATTGACATTAACTCGCATCCATTCCGTAGACATCTGCGATGGCTCAGAGTACAACTCGAAAACATAACTGTCAGCACCGTCGGGATTGTCAACACAGGCTAACGTGAATGCGTCCAGAGTCTGGATTGCGTAACCTCCATCTCGACCTTTCGATTTTCTTACCCAGTATTCTCCTGTCAGAGGAAATTGTATCGGCTGAGATTTGTTGCCGTCCCAAATCAGCTCTACGGCCGCACCATCAATGACCAGATTCGCAGGTTTACCCCACGATATATGGTTAACGCGCATTACGGTCCCGTCCCCAAACCTGCCTGGCGCCCAGTCAAATACCATCTCGGACCTACCGTCAACAGTGAGTGAAATGACGTGATCGGCAGATGCAGTCACATAGCCGCTGACACAGGCAGAAAGAATCATAGCGAAGGGAAGCAAAAATGTTTTCATTCTTCTACCTCCTTGAAAAATGAACCGAATAGTTCATGCCTTTCGCCTGACGATAATTTAATAATATCGTTGACAAGGCGATTAGTCAAGGCTTTTCGAGGAAAACAGCCACAATTCCCTCCAGTTTCACCAAGACATATATGAAATATGAAGCGTATTCCTGAGAATGAAGCATTCTATCTCTCAAGAAGTTTTTTACACGAAAATCCCGTTTGCCCTTGCAAACGCCCTGCAAAGTTATATATTTGTCGGTTCTGGCAGCGCATGGCGCTGTTTTTGACAAATAGAAAAGAGGCGTGTCTGATGTCGAGAGTATGTTATTTTACGGGTAAGAAAACGGTGTCGGGCAACAGCATCGCCCGGCGCGGCAAGGCCAAGTATCTCGGCGGCGTCGGCAGGAAAATTACCGGCATCACCAAGAGGAAGTTCAAGCCGAACATACAGAAGATTCGGGCCGTCGTTGACGGCAGGGTCTGCAGGATCAGGGTCTCCGCGAAGGCCATCCGTACTGGACTTGTTCAAAAGCGGCCCAGACGAGACTACAAACCCGCCGAGCAGGCGACCGGCTGACATTACTATTTGAGCACGGAAAGGTCTCTTTAGAGAGCGGGGCGGGTTCTGCCTCGCTTTTTTTGTTTTGGGCAGGGAAAAATGCTGTGGCGAGGAAGATTGACGAAGCACAGGTCAGGAAGGTTGCCAAATTATCCCGGCTGGAGCTGACGGAGGCGGAGGTTGAAGAATTCACCGGTCAATTGAGCGCAATCCTCGGCTACGTCGAGAAGATGAACGAGCTGGATACGGAGGGCATCGAGCCTCTGGCGCATTGCCTGCCGATCAGCAACGTCTTCCGTGAAGACTGCGTTAAGGAATCTCTCGGAACTGAAAAGGCCCTGGACAACGCGCCGCAGCGGGACGGAGACTTCTTCAAAGTGCCGAAAATACTCGACGATAGCTCCGGGGCGTGAAGTCGAAGACAAATTGGGAGGTATTTAGCAATGAAGGCGCCATGTCTGTTGTGTTCTGCGTTTGTGGCTCTGCTCTTGATTGGTTGTGCACAGATGGAGAAAAATAAGATGGCATCTGATTCGGCCCGGCCGGGCACTCAGCGTTCCCAAACCTTTGAAAAGACCGTCACCAAGACGTTAGGCTGTAAGTATTTGCTGTTTCTGCCGGAGGGCTACGGGAACGAGCAGAAGCGATGGCCGCTGATACTGTTTCTGCACGGCGCCGGCGAACGGGGCGACGATTTGGAAAAAGTAAGGAAACATGGCCCGCCCAAGATGATCGAAACGCGAAAGGATTTCCCGTTTATTGTCGTCTCTCCGCAGTGCCCCGAAGGCGACTGGTGGACCACGAAAGTCGAAGTGCTGATCAATCTGCTGGATGAGATTGTCGCTCGGTACGACGTGGACACAGAGAGGGTTTATCTGACGGGCCTGAGCATGGGCGGGTACGGCTCATGGGCCCTGGCCTCCGAGCATCCGGACCGATTCGCTGCCGTCGTACCGATATGCGGCGGCGGCAACCGCATGATGTCCCTTACGCTTAAGGACGTGCCGATCTGGGCCTTCCATGGGGCAAAGGACAGCGTGGTTCCGCTCAAAGAGTCCAAGGAAATGGTCGATGCGATCAACGCAGGCGGCGGAAACGCCAAATTGACCGTCTATCCCGACGCCAACCATGATTCCTGGACCGAAACATACAACAATCAGGAGCTTTATGACTGGCTTCTTCAGTACCGCCGGGTCAGCAAGGAAAAATAGCAGGTGACTTTTCGCAATGGAAGACCTCAGTGCAAAGGAATTGCGTGATCGAATCGCCGCCGGTCAGATGAGCAGTGTTGACGCGACCAGGGTTGTTTTCGAGCGGATACGGAAGTTCGAGCCGGCGATTGGCGCCTATCTGAGCACCTTTGAGGACCGGGCCCTGGAAGCCGCGGCGGATGTTGACCGGCGAATCGCCGCCGGTAAGCCGGTGGGCGCGTTAGCCGGCGTGCCGGTAGCGGTCAAAGACAATATGTGCACGGCGTTCGGGGCCACCATGTGCGCTTCGAGGATACTGGAAAATTTTCACGCCCCTTACAACGCGACGGTGGTGGACCGATTGCTCGCCGCAGATGCGATTATTGTCGGCAAGGCGAATATGGACGAGTTTGCAATGGGTTCGAGCACGGAGAACTCAGGCCTGAAGCGGACAGTCAATCCGTGGGACACCAGCCGGGTGCCGGGTGGGAGCAGCGGGGGGCCGGCGGCGGCGGTAGCGGCCCGGCTGTGCTTTGCCGCGCTCGGGTCCGACACGGGAGGCTCCATTCGCCAGCCCGCCAGTTTCTGCGGCGTCGTGGGCCTGAAACCGACGTATGGCAGAGTGTCACGATTCGGACTCGTGGCGTACGGCTCCAGCCTCGATCAGATCGGGCCGATCACGCGAACGGTCGCCGATGCGGCGCTGATAATGAACGTCATCGCGGGCCACGACCCGGCGGACAGTACCAGCGTCGATGAGACGACCGCCCCGGTCTGCGATTATCTTGCCAAGCTCGACGAGCCGGTGGAGAAGCTCAAGATAGCCATCGTGCCGCAGTTTGCCGCCGGGGCCGACCAGCAGGTGCAAAAGGCCCTGAGTGAGGCGATAGAGATATACAAGAAGCTCGGAGCGGAAATCACGGAAATCGACATGCCTCATCTGGATTATGCCATCGCCGCATACTACGTCATCGCCACCGCGGAGGCGTCCAGCAACCTGGCTCGCTACGACGGCGTCCATTACGGCCATCGCACGGCCAATCCCAAAGATTACATCGAGGTCTATTCGAAATCCCGCGCCGAGGCCTTCGGCCAGGAAGTCAAGAGACGAATCATGCTCGGCACCTACGCGCTGTCGAGCGGCTATTACGACGCCTATTACCTCAAGGCGCTGAAGGTCAGGAATTTGATACGGGGCGATTTCAACAAGGCCTTCGAACGATGCGATTGTATCATGATGCCCGTTGCGCCGACGACCGCCTTCAAGATCGGCGAGAAGGTCAACGACCCGCTGCAAATGTATCTATCGGATATTTATACGATAGCCGCCAATTTGGCCGGCGTCCCGGGTATCAGCGTCCCCTGTGGATTCGACAACGCCGGCCTGCCCATCGGCCTGCAGATCATGGCCCCAACCTTCGCCGAAGATAGACTGCTGCGAATCGCAAGAATGTACGAAAAAGAAACCGACTGGCACACAAACACGCCGCCAATTGTTTAGCCACGAATTTTCACGAATGACCACGAATAGCAAGAATATAATCTACAAAGAATTGTCTTACAAGATTGTCGGTTTGGCTATGGAGGTACATAGCAAACTTGGGTACGGTTTCTTAGAAAAAGTCTATGAAAATGCTCTTATGGTCCTATTGGAAAAGAATGAAATCCCGGCACAGCAGCAGGCACCGGTTCGAGTATATTTTGAGGGAAAGGCCGTGGGAGATTATTACGCAGATATTCTCGTCGATAATAAGATCATTCTTGAACTTAAGGCCGTGGATAAGATTGTGGACGTGCACAGGGCGCAAGTACTTAATTATCTGACTGCCACGAAACTCCGATTGGCTATCATATTGAATTTTGCGAAGAAGAGTTTCGAATACGAACGGCTCGTCGTATAGCCGGTTCGTAACAAGTCAGCATCAAATTCGTGCTGAATTCGTGCCAATTCGTGGCTATATTTGATTGAATATGAAGACGGCTGAGTTGAAATGTAAGGTTATAGTCGGGCTGGAAATTCACGTACAGCTTTGCACCAAGAGCAAGATGTTTTGCGGGTGCGCCGTGGAGTTCGGGGCTGCGCCCAACAGCAGGGTCTGCCCCGTGTGCCTGGGGATGCCCGGCGTACTGCCGGTGATGAACAAGCAGGCGTTCGAGCACGCCGTTCTGGTGGGGCTGGCCCTGAACTGCCGGATACCGGCGTTCACCAAGTGGGACAGAAAAAGCTACTACTATCCCGATTTGCCCAAGAACTACCAGATCAGTCAATATGACTTGCCGCTCGCGGCCGAGGGCTTTCTCGATATACCGCTGGAGTCCGGCGGGACCAAAAGGATCGGCATCATCAGGGCGCACCTCGAAGAGGACGCCGGCAAGAACCTGCACGCCGCCGGCAATTTCTCCCAGGTCGATTTGAACAGGACGGGCACGCCGCTGCTGGAGATTGTCACCCAGCCCGACATGAACAGCGGGGCGGAAGTCAGATCGCTGGCGACCGAGTTGCAGCGGATGGTCAGATTCTTAGGCGTCTCCGAGGCGGACATGCAGAAGGGCCACATGCGCTTCGAGCCTAACGTCAACCTGGCGATCACCAAAGACGGCACAGAATACAGGACGCCCATCGCCGAAGTCAAGAACCTCAACAGCTTCCGGGCACTGGAACGAAGCGTGAGCTACGAGGCACAGAGGCAGCTCGATGAATTCATCGAGACCGGCAAGGTCATGGAGATGGGCAGCAAGACCACTCGCGGCTGGGACGATGAACAAGAGGTCACCGTCCTGCAGCGGGAAAAAGAAGAGGCCCACGACTACCGCTATTTCCCCGAGCCGGACCTCGTGCCGGTGGAACTGACGCCGGAATGGCTCCAGAAGATTCGCTCGCGTCTGTGCGAGCTGCCTCTGCAAAGGCAGATGCGGTACGTGCAGCAGTACAAGCTCAGCGATTACGACGCCGGCGTGCTGACCGCCGACCGCTCGACGGCGGAGTTCTTCGACGAGGCGGTCCGGGCCGGCGGAGAACCCAAGCGGGTCTGTAATCTCCTGACGCAGACCGGCTTGAAGGTAGCCAATGAAAAGGGTTGCAGCGTGAATGACCTGGGCGTCACGGCCCAAAGCGTGGCGCGCCTGGCGCACATGATCGAAGCCGGCACCGTCAGCGCCAGCTCATCAGTGCAGATATTTGAGGCCATGGTTCAGACCGGCAAAGAGCCGGACGTATTGGCCGAAGAGCTGAACCTGATTCAGAAGAGCGATACGGGCGAGCTGGAGGCAGTCGTGGACCAGGTGCTTGCCGAGAATCCCAACGCCGTCGAAGATGTAACCGGCGGCGGCAAGAAAAGCAAAAAGGCCCAGGGCTTCTTGCTCGGCCAGGTCATGCAGAAAACGAAAGGCCAGGCCAATCCGAAAGTGGCTGCTGAAATACTCGCCAGGAAGCTCAGTTAAAGCCCTGTCACAGTTAAGAGGGACGAACGATGAAGATTGAAAAAAGCAGCAACATCAGCAGGAGTCCGGTCCAGGTCGAGGGGGCAAAGGACGTGGAAATAAGGTGGCTCATTTCTGAAAAGGATGGGGCGGAAAATTTCGCGATGCGGATGTTCGAGCTGCAACCCGGCGGGCATACGCCCCTCCATACGCATCCGCAGGAGCACGAGGTGTTTGTGCTGGAAGGACGCGGAACCTTTGTCTATGAGGGGCGGGAGCACCCGTTCGCCGCCGAGCACGTCATATTTGTGCCGCCGGATAAAGAACACTGCTTCAAGAACACAGGCGATTCGCTTTTGAGAATGCTTTGCATTATTCCCGTATCGCCGGGATAAGGAAGCCCGGACCAGCCTTAAAACGGCTGCAGCGAGACTGCCAGCATGTCGTTGATAAAGAGATAGGAGGCCAATCGATGACCGTTTCCGGAAAAGACAGAAGGGGGTTTGTCGAGGAGATCAGAGCGTTACGCACCCATCTGAAAAGGCTGGAGCGCCGAAACGCCGAGCCTATGCAGGCCCAGGGAGGATTGCAGCAGTCGCTGGGGCACTCCAAGGCGGAGGATGAGCTGCGGATGCGGGCCGAAATCCTGGAAAACATGATGGAGGGCGTCAGCGTATCCGATGAAACGGGGACCATTGTCTTCACCAATCCCGGATTCGACGCCATGTTTGGATACGAGCGAGGCGAGCTGGTCGGTCAGCACATCTCAATCCTGAACAACCTTTCCGAAGGAGAGAACAGTCGGTTTGCAGGTGAGGCCGTCGAGCATTTGAAGAAGTACGGTCGATGGTCCGGCGAGATGTCGAATCGTAAAAAGGATGGAACGCCATTTTGCAGCTTCGTCTGCATCAGCACGCTGAACATCTCCGGCAAGAGGCGCTGGGTTTCGGTCCAACAGGATATCACTGAGCGGAGAAAAGCCGAGGAAGCCCTGAGAGAGTCCGAGGAGAAATTCAGGTCTCTTGCGGAGCAGTCCCCCAACATGATCTTTATCAACAAACAGGGGAAAATCGTCTATGCCAATAAGAAGTGTGAGCAAGTTACGGGATACGTAAGAGAGGAGCTGTACAGTCCCGATTTCGACTTCCTGGGCCTGATTGCACCGGAATCGCTGGACTTGATACAAGAGAAATTCGCCCAGCATCTGCGGGGCGAGGAGGTCGAGCCGTACGATTACTCCGTCATCAACAGGCAGGGCCAGAGAATTGAAGCGATAAATGCGAGTAAACTCATTCAATATGAGGGGCAGACCGCCATTCTCGGGGTCGTGACGGACATCACGGAGCACAAGAGGGCCGAGCGGGTTCTGCGCGAATCGCAAGAGCGGCTGAAAATATTGTTCGAGTCGGCGCCGGATGCCATTTACCTGACCGACCTGGAAGGCCGATTCGCAGACGGCAACAGAGCGGCGGAGGAATTGGTCGGATTCGCGAAAGACGAGCTTATCGGCAGGAGTCTGGCCGAAACCGGGCTGCTGTCCGCCGAAGATTTGCTGAAGGCGGCTGCGAATCTCAAGAAAGTAGCTGCCGGTGAGCCAACGGAGCCGACCGAATATGCCGTGAGGAGAAAAGACGGCAGCCACGTTGATGTTGAGGTGCGAACCTTCCCGGTGAGAATAGCCGACAAGGTCCTGTCCCTGGGTATAGCCCGTGACGTCACGGAGCGCAAGAAAGCTGAAGAGGCGCTGAGGGCAAGCGAGAAGAAGTTCCGTTCCATCTTCGAGACGGCGGCCAACCTGATTACGTCCGTCAATGAACAGGGAATCATCGAGGACTGCAACGATAGAGTGCGGGAATTCCTGGGCTATGAAAAAGAAGAAATCTTGGGCCGGTCGATGGCCAAGATTATCCACCCCGACTACCTGGGCAAGGCTCAAAATGCTCTGAAGGAGATTCTGGCCCATGGATTCTCCTATAACAAAGAATACAAGATGGTCCGCAAAGACGGCTCCCTGATCGATGTCAGCATAAACTCCTCGGCCATAGAGGATGAGCATGGACAATACGCAAGAACGTTATGTATTATCGACGATATTGCCGACCGCAAGCAGGCCCAGCAAAAGCTTCTCGACGACCGCGAACAGCTCAAATCTCTGGCGTCCCAGTTGTCGCTCACGGAGGAACGTGAGAGGCATCGCCTGGCGACCGAGCTGCACGACCAGATCGGCCAGTCTCTTGTGATCTCCAAGATCAAGCTGGACCAGCTCCGCAAATCGGAATGCTCCGCCGGGCTGAGCGAGGCCCTCAAGAACGTCTCGGACTGCCTCGCGCAGGTCATTGATGACACCCGAACGTTGACCTTTGACCTGAGCAACCCTATATTGTACAATTTGGGGTTCGAGGCGGCGGTGGCCGAATGGCTGACGGAGCAAGTTCAGGAAAAACACGGAATCGAAACTGAATTTCAGGATGATGGGCAAGACAAGCCGCTGGATGACGATATTCGGGCGATCCTGTTCCGCAACGTGCGCGAACTGCTGATTAACGTTGTCAAACATGCCCAGGCACACCACGTAAAGGTCTCTGTCCGAAGAGCCGACAAACATATTTGTGTCAGCGTCGAAGATGACGGCGTGGGTTTTGACCCAGCCGAGGTGCAGGCGATGGCCGCCCAGAGGGCGGAATTCGGGCTTTTCAGTATCCGGGAGCGATTGGAACAATTGGGCGGACACATCGAGATCGAGTCCGAGCCGGGTCGGGGCACGAAGATCACAATGGCCGCACCGCTGAAATATGAACAAGTAAACGATGGGACCCGAGGATGAGCATCAAAGTATTGTTAGTAGATGATCATGCGATCATACGCGAGGGTCTGCGCTCGCTGCTTGAGAAACAGACGGATGTCGAGGTCGTTGCCGACACAGACGATGGCCGCAAAGCACTCGAGCTTGTGCGGGATCTGTCGCCGGACATTGTCATCATGGATGTTACGATGCCCAGGCTTGGGGGGATCGAGGCGACGCGCCAGATTACCGGCGGATTCCCGGACGTCAAGGTGATTGCCTTGTCCATCCACTCCAAGCGGCGGTTCGTTGCCGACATGCTCAGCGCCGGAGCGGCGGGCTACATACTGAAGGAATGTTTGTTCGACGAGCTTGTTGCGGCGATCCGGGCGGTAGCCGCCGGCGGCAGATACCTGAGCCCGAGAATAACCGACGTGGTTGTTGACGATTACGTCAAGCGGCTGTCATCCGGCTCGGATTCGCCGTTGGCGTCTCTGACAAGCAGGGAGCGCGAGGTCCTCCAGCTCGTGGCCGAGGGAAAATCTACAAAAGAAATTGCTCTGGAGCTGCACGTCAGCACCAAGACCATCGAGGCCAATCGGCGTGCGATCATGGAGAAGCTGGACATGCACAGCGTGGCCGAGCTGACCAAGTACGCCGTCCGGGAAGGGCTGACCGCTCTGGAAACATAAGCGTTCCGCGCGGGCCGTGAAGCGACCGAATATCCCGGTTTTTGCCCACCCGAAAGGCTATGTCCTTTCGCTAATCCTGGAATAGGCTTCACGAAGCACATATTGAGGAATATCCTCACCGCCTTTGTCTGCCGTTTGGCCGACGAAAAAAGACAGAGACAACGCCTTTTGGTCGGGGCGCAGACGTCTGGCTCGTTCAAATATGAACCGATGCCAATGGGCGGCCGCGCGAACCGTTGCTTGCGGACTGCGGAGCATCACAGGATTCCGCGGCCGGACTCGCCGAGGATAGTTGGGACTGATGGGGAACTGAGCCGATAGCGCGGCGTGGGTATTGCTTTGAAATTGGCTTGCATCTTGAATCGTGTGAGCCGGCGCTATTCGGTGGGGGGGGGTGCCCACCTTTCCTTTAGCGCGTATCTTCTCTTTTCATTCCTTAGTCTCTGCAACTGCTCTTCTACCTGTCTGTATGGGTTCCCTGCTCGCCGGCGGGCCGGGGAAAAATCGGCCCGGAAGGGTTGACGCCGCCGTGCGGATCGGCTATCCTAAGCAACGGTTGGCCTCTGATGCGAGGAACTTGAATAACGGTTCAGACTGAAAGGCAGGAAACCCATGAAAAATAGTGAGCTGGCCGGCAACGGCGGACCAATCAGGCGTAAGCCCAGGCTCAATTGGTGCGGGACGCGACGAACATTCATCCGCAGCACGTCTTTGATGGCTGCCGGGGCGGTGGCCGGGGCATTGGCGCCCCCGCGGCGCGCCCTCGGCGAGCAGACGGACTCGGCCGTCAGGAAAACGCTGTGCTATAACCCGGACATGGAGTATCGGCGCCTCGGCAAGACCGGGCTTTGGGTCTCGGCCGTGTGTCTGGGCGGACACTGGAAGCGTGTGAACGTGATGAATCAGGACTTCGACAAGAACCGGCACGACGTCGTCAGCCGGTGTATGGAGGCCGGCATAAACTATATCGACGCGTGCTGGGACAACGAAGTCAAAGCCTACAGCAAGGCCCTGGCCGGACGACGCGACAAGGTGTACCTGGCCTTGTCCCACGGCGCCAAGGAGCCGCGTTCCGAAGAGTTCCGCACCGCCGCCAAGCTGCTGGAGAGCCTCGATGAGCTGCTTCGAGACTCGAATCAGCAGTACACCGACTTGTGGCGTATCACCTGCTTCGAGCCCGGCGGCACGCACACTTTCGATACGTCCTGCGAGATCGTTGAGGCCCTGGAGAAGGCCAAGAAGCAGGGCAAGGCCCGGTTCATCGGGTTTTCGTCCCACGACCGCCGGTGGATCAAGTTCATGATCGAGTACTTCCCCCAAATTGAGGTTGTCCTGTTCCCTTACACGGCCAAGAGTAAGGCGATGCCCGAGGACAGCGTCTTTGACGCGCTCAAGAAGTGCGACGTGGGTGCGTTCGGCATCAAGCCTTTTGCGAGCAATTCGCTGTTCACGGGCAGCAGCGCGCCGGATGACCCCAACGCCCAGGAAGATGACCGCCGTGCGAGGTTGGCCCTTCGCTACATCCTGTGCAACCCGCATATCATCCCGATTCCCGGACTCATCAGCACTCACCAGGTGGACAACGTCGTTAAGGCGGTGAAGGAGCGTCGCGAGCTTGATGCCGCCGAGGCCGACGAGCTCAGGCAACTGATGGACCGGACGTGGGCGAACCTGCCGGCGAACTACCAGTGGCTCAAGGGCTGGGAGTACGTGTAGGCATCGCGGTCCACAATTCCGTCATGGCCGAGACCGAGCCGGCAATAGCGTGCTGCACCGATTGTCACGGCGAGCATCGCCTCGGCTATCGCACGCGAAAATGGGACAAGGTCACGGGCGAGCTGATAAAGGATGACCGTGTGCGTATGACCACCGGCGGGATGCCTGAGCGGAAGTAGCCTTGTTCGCTGACGATTGAAGACGGCGCCCTGGAACTTTACAGCCTCAAGGACGACATCGGCGAGCAGAACAACCTTGCCGGTGATCTGCCGGACAAAACAAAGCAATTGCACGAGTTAATGCTCACGTGGCGCAAAGCGCTCAATGCCCCGGTCCCGATTGAACTGAGTCCCGACTACAATCCGTAGCGCAATCGCAAAGACCGCTGCCCTGCATGTCATTGCGAGCGAAGCGAAGCAATCTCAACGCTTTGCAGGCCGGAGATTGCCACGGCCACATGCTGTGGCCTCGCAATGACATAAATGGGGTCAGCCAAGTATCTCTGTGCTTTCGCCGCCTAATAGCCTAATCTGCCCCAGGTGGCCCTTTGCAGCCTTTGCAGGTCGTATAAGCCGTCCTCCGTCTGCGGCTCGTAATCTTGTTGCAGCACTTCGAAAGTGACGCTCAAAGCGGCACTACTACGACCACGCGATAAGATCATACGAGGTATCTTTACGGTCTCCCGGCCCTTCCATTTCCAATACTCGGCGTGGCCGTCGGCCAGAGAGAGAGTCATACCGTTGCTATGGCGTATCGGTGGAGGGTCGCCCTGGTTCCACTTTGGGTATAGATACTCGATATGGAAATCATATTGACTCTGAGTCATCTGGACTCGATCGATAAATACGGCGCGCTGGCCTGCCCCCGGGCTCATGATTTCTGCGAGGTTGGTGAGCCGCAAGGTGGTATCGCCGACGCGTTTTCCAACCGGCAGCTCGGGCGCCGGTCCGGTATCCGGCAAGTAGGTTCCTTCCACGCGGCCGCCGTTTGCGGCGGCGAGAATCGGGTAAGTGGATGTATGGCCGGGGAAGGCTCGGGGACAGCGGTAAACGTCTATGTCCCTCAGGTAGGGCCACAGGATACCCTTGTTCTCGTCGGGACTTGCAATCAGATCGGAACGCTTCTGCCAAACATTGAGAAAGGCTCCGCCAAGCCAGCCCCGATGTCCCGAAATCACCCCACAGTTGACGTTTTGGGCGATCTTGCCATCGTGCTCGTCCGCATAGGCGAGCCAGGCCAGAGTGAGCTGCTTGAGATTACTCAGGCAGACCGCCCGCTGGCCAGCTTCTCGGGCACTGCGGAGCACGGGAAAAAGCAATGCTAACAGAAACGCGATGATCGCGATCACCACTAACAGCTCGATGAGCGTAAAGCCTTTTCTTTGGTTCATGATTCCGCCTGCTTTAATGCACAGGGCCACGACAAACACTAAATTGAAACCGCGGATTTCGCGGATTACGCGGATTCCTGACCTTCGATACCTGTCCGGCATTCCGTTTGACGGATTCGACGTTCGGTGTTCAATATTCGATATTCAACGCTTCTGTATTCTGTGTCCTGTATTCTGTATTCTTTCTGTGCCTCAGTATTCCTTAAATCTTCTCATCCACGCCGGCCAATCCTCCGGCTGGACGCCGCCGGCCTTCGTCCAGGCGTTGGCGGTGTCAAACTGCATGTGCCACTTGAGCGTCCACAGTTCTTTGAGCCCCACCCGTCTGACCGACCAGTCCAGGAACAGGCCGTTGACGTACTCGCCGTGCCGATTGATGCAGAATGGTGCTATGCCAAGACCCTCACCAGGCATTATCGGGGGCGGAAATATATTATCACCCAAACTCTCAGGCTGTGTGCAATCGAGGAGGGCGGGGATTCTATTTCTGTTCCTGATTGGGAAAGTATCAAGACCTCGCCGGTGGATCCGAGAGTCCTCCGGAATAGACAGATCGAACCGCCACTCAAACAGCCAGCGGTTGAATCCATAGCTGCCGCGAAACCGGGGCGGCGGGGTTATGATTTCCCAGGCTTCAAACACCGAGCCGCCCTTACCTCGAATCTGGTACAGAGTGCCGCTGGGGACTCTGAAGCCTCCGACCGGCGGGTCGTCGGCAGTCTTCACGGCCATGGGGCAGCAGGCGATGCCTTTGGCCCTTATGTTTTGAAAGACGGCGGGCCGGTTCGGATCGCCTGCGGCGAGGTACGGGCCGCGCAGAAACCACAAAGCGCCGCCCGTGTAATTGGGAAGCAGGCCCTCATTATCTTCAGCGTACAGAGCCAGCACCGAGCCCCACTGCTTGAGGTTCGCTTGGCAGACCGCCGCCCTGGCCTGTTTTCTGGCCTTTTGCAGAGCCGGCAGGAGCAGGGCCATCAGCAGGACAACGATGGAAATCACCACTAATAGCTCGATGAGCGTAAATCCTCTTGATTTGCACATAATACCCCTTTTCACACTGATTTCGCCTTTGCATCTCAATAGATTTAGATGCGCAAAAACAGTCTGCTGTTCCGTAGCACTCGAGGCCGCGTTTTTTGCTAATAATCCTTAAATCCTCTCATCCACTGCGGCCAGTCTTCGGGCAGGACCCCGCCGGCTTTCGTCCAGGCGTTCGCCGTGTCAAACTGCATGTTCCACTTGAGCGTCCACAATTCTTTAAGGCCGATCTTTCTAACCGACCAATCCAGGAAAAGGCCGCTGACGTGCCCATTATGACGGTCCATACAGAATGACGCCATGTTGGGTGCTCCTCGGCCGGAGCGACTTGGCGGCCGGTCGCGCCCCGTCGGTTGGCTCCACGGGTATCTGCAATCGAGCAGCATGGGGATTCCGGACCTGCCTTTGAGCGGGAAGATGTCCAGGCCGACTCCATGGGTGTTGAAGCGTCTGGGTAAAGAAGCATCAAAGTCGTGTGTAAAAAGCCATTCGTTGAATCCGTAGCTGCTCCGAAAGAGCGGACCGGGGCTTAGTATTTGCCAGGATTCGAATGTTGAGCCGAGCGTTCCTTCCACGCGAAGCGATCCGGAGATAGCCGTGAACCCCTCCGTCCCGGGCCTGACGGCCATTGGGCAGCAGGTGATACCCTCGGTGTCAACAGAGGTCTGTAGCTGTGGGTCGTCCTCCTTATTGTTCGCCACAGATGAGCCGCGGAGAAGCCACATGCTTTCGTGCCCAACCATGTCGCGGGGAAGGTGGCCCTCGTGCTCCTCGGCGTACAGGGCCAGCGTCATTGCCCATTGCTTGAGGTTCGCCTGACAAACAACCGCTCTGGCCTGCTTTCTGGCCTTCTGCAGCGCCGGCAGCAGCAGCGCCATCAGTAGCACAACGACGGAAATTGCCACTAACAGCTCGATAAGGGTAAAGCCTCTTGTCGCCCGCCTGACCGTCCGTGTTTCTGACGGGGTAAGCCCTTTTGGTGGGCACATGAGCCGGCCCTTTCTCCACGGAAAGACCTCTTTAGGCCCAGAGCGCTGCACATCGCTGCTCTACAATCCCGCTACGTCTTTATTCATTTTGATCACCCTTTGCGCAAAAAGCAAGAAAGAAACAGCCTCCAAACCGAAAAAAGACAAAAACACGTAGGGCTACGTATAGGCTGGCGCCAAAGGCTGTGCGACTCAAGACTTCCTGGTTCTCAGGATCTTGCTTTCCGTGCCAGCGAGCAATCTTTTGATGTTCGCGCGGTGACGGATAATCACCATCAGCGGGATCGCTATGGCCGTAATAAGCAGGGGCCATAGAGTGCTCAAGTTCCACGCCGGCGTTAGCACGACGGCCAGGATCAAGACGACCGGAAAGGTGACGGCGCCGGCAATGGATGCAAGAGAGACATACCGCCATATCAGGACGACCACGACCCACACGGCGACCGCGAAGGACGCACAAATCGTGTAATAGGGCCAAAGGCCCAGCGCCACCCCGAAGCTGGTGGCCACGCCCTTGCCGCCCTTGAATTTAACATAGACCGGGAAGATGTGCCCCAGGATGGCGGCACAGCCTATCGCCAGCCATAACCACAGAAGCAGGGCTTTCTGCGTTTGCGATGGAGCGGATAGGGGCCGGATGAGCGGCAGCGCGGCTAACATCGGAACCAGGCCCTTGAGCACGTCGAGGACAAAACACACGTATGCCCATCTCCTGCCGAGCGCGCGGGAGACGTTGGTGGCCCCGATATTGCCCGAGCCGATCGACCGCAGGTCCTTGCCGTGCGCCTTGGCGATGAGCAGTCCAAAGGGTATCGAGCCGAGCAGATAGGCCCCGATGACGGCAAATGGGAAGATTGCGTACGTCATTCTTGCCCTTTCCTCTGCAATCCTGACCGTCGGCAGACGAGTATGGATTCGTAAAGATTCATCAATTCTCTGGCCGCCCGGCTGACGGAGATGTTGTCTTTGAGATTGTCCTCGATGATCGCCTGCGACGCCTTTTCGATATTGTCCGTGTCGGTGAAATAGCCAATTGCCTCGGCGAGCGCATCGATGTTCTCAGGCGTATCGATGACTTTGCCGTGCCGGCCATCGACGAACAGGTCGGCCGCCCCGTTGAATCTGGTGGTGATCACCGGCTTGCCGGCGGCCAGCGCTTCGAGAATAAATCGGCTGGCCGGATCATAGAAGGTCGGCAGAATGGCGACGTCGGCCATCGACAGGGCACTTTGAATACGGCTTACCGAACCTAAGAAAACAATTCTCCGGCCCGTCGCCTGCAGGTCAAGCTGTTTGGCGAGCCGCCGGTATTTACGCGTTCCGTCTTTGCCGACGACAATCAGGCAGCATTTGCGTTCCGCATCGGGCCTTGCCGCCGACATGGCCCGGATGAGAGGGCCCAGCCCCTTGAGTCTGAAATTGTTCGCCACGAACAAAAAGAGAACCGGATTGTCCGCCTCTCGCAGGCCGGCCCCGGCCAATACTTGTGTGCGGAGTCTGTCGGCCTGGTCTGTATTGATTTGCCTGTCCGTCTTTACGCCGTTTGCTATAACGACGATGCGCCGGGCATCCGTGCCGTAGTGCCGTTTGAACTGTTCGGCGACATATTGCGAAAGGGCGGCGATGACCGGGCCGCCGGCTGCCCGCGCCAACCTGCGCTCGGCCCGCAGAAGTGTTGCCCGCCGAAGGTTGGCAAAGGCCGTGAGCCGCTTGTACAATTCGAGGAGCCTATTCTGGTGGCTGGCGGCATAGCGCAGAATAGATTCGGCATAGGTGCCGCCTCGCGGCTGATAGATATCGGCAAAATCGAACGGCAGGACGCTGTGGATCAGGTCATATTTGTTTTCCAGGAAGTGTTTCTTCAGGGCCCGCTCGAACGTCGAGTACCCGATGCGTTTGCCCCGCTCGTCCCGGCACAGAATATGTACGTTCCTGCTGTCCGCCCGGCCCGCTGCGGCAAGGATGTCCACGTCGAGACCGAGCCCGGACAGGGCGGCCGCCAGCTCAAAAACCGACCGCTCGGCGCCCCCCAGGGCGATGTTTGCCCGTTCTGTAATAATCGCGATTTTCTTCTTCATCGCAGGAAACAAACCCCGATCTTCTCAGCCTGCAAAAGGAACCTCCCTGCCGTGCCTCAGATTGTGCCGTGCCATTCGCTCTGCTCGGCTCATCACCTTACGAATGAACACCTTATCGTTGTGTGCGAGTCTGCTTCGGCCTGTGTAACCGACATAAAAACGCAGCCTGTCGGTCGGCGAGAAATGCCGGCTCGGCGCCGAGTAATAGACCTGTGCGAGGTCTTTGATTTGAAATCGCCGGCTCAGAACGAGCGGCTTGAAGGCACGCGCCAGGTCGATCAGAAAGAAGCGGCCGTCGTTGCTATGGAATATATGTGAAAAGTACAGGTCTCGATGACGGTACCCCGTCTGGTGAAATCTCTTTATGAAGCGCGCCAACCGAGCGATGAAGTCTCTTCTCGGTCTCAAGCTCTCGGTCGTCGCCGGTCCGTTGAAACAATCGGGCAGTTTTCGTTCCAGAGCTTCGGCATCCGGAATTTCCTCGGTGATGATGAAGCTCCTTCTTTCAAACAGGATGCCCCATTGCTCGCCGCAGCCAACCGGTTTCGGCGTCCCTATCCCCGCCGCCGTCAGCTCGCTGATCGAGGCGTATTCGAGGAGGCCGCAGCTCTTCCTGCCGCGGGCGGCCAGCCAGTTGCGAAGCTGGAGCAAAACCGGCGGCGAGTCATACCGCTTCAGGAATAGCCTGGCTGGTTGCGATGAGCCCGGCGAGTCGATTTCAAATTGCAGACGGCTGCGAAAACGGGCAAGATTCTTCTTGGCCAGATTCTCGGCCGCGTCGAAAGAAAAGACCGCTTCGACGGACGTCAGGCCCAGCCCGGCCAACGCCGTCTGATAATCGGCATCCATGAAAAATGATTTGGCGATTTCTGTGAGTTCCCGCTTTGGCATGTTCCGCCGCCTGTTATTCCACATCGCTCAGGAAATAGTCCGAAATGACGCCCATGAACCGATTGTACTTGACGGCGTAGTGGGACATCCCCTCGTTGGAGAAACGCCGCGAATATTCGCTGTCTTCGTCCGGTAAACCGGGCCAGGCCTTGTTCCACTCGTCCTGGCTCATCGCCAGTATCCTATCGGTCTTCCCGGCATAGAAATCAGCCACCGGCAAATCCGAGCTTGCATTGACAAACCAGGGCATGATGCGACCGATCTTGCTCAGCAGCAGGTTGTGTTCAGGGCCGAATTCCAGGCAGGATTGGTCGGTGAAGTTCTTCAGATCGTTCATTTTGTCGAAATTGATGTAGCCGCCTTCAAGGCTGATCTGGTGAGCTTGTGTACCCGGAAAGGGAAAAAAGTAGGTCCAGCGGAACCGGCCGGGCCTGGCTTTGCCCATAAGCTCGACGGTCTGGAACAAGTCTTCGCGGGTCTCATGCGGGAAGCCGATGATGAGAAAAACGGAGCTGTGCATACCGTTGTCACCGACGACTCTGATTGCTTCGATGATTTCCTCGTTGCTCATGTGACGATTGAGAATCCTGCTGCGTATCTCCGGGCTGCCTGACTCGACACCAAACTTGACAATTTTGCAGTTGGCCGCAGCCAGAGCCTTGGCGCACTCGTCGTCAAAAA
Organism: uncultured Pirellulales bacterium; assembly: GCA_964462945.1. Taxonomy (GTDB): domain Bacteria; phylum Planctomycetota; class Phycisphaerae; order Sedimentisphaerales; family Anaerobacaceae. The sequence continues at coordinate 21,411 of CAYWZW010000029.1, read as the reverse complement.
AACCGACATGCCCGTTGACGACGAACGGAATCCCGGAAACCTTCTTGTAGGCTTGGCAAAACTCCTTTACGTAGGCCTTGTCAAATGTGAACAAATCGTCGTCGAATATATACATTTTGATATTGCGGTAGTTCTTTTGCAGATACTCAATTTCGTCGATCATCTGCCCTACGCTGAATCGCCGGATATAGTTAAGCTGCTTGAAACTGCATTGCAGGTCGTCCCTGTAGGCATTGACCATCACGTGATTGAAACAGTAGGTGCACGAGAAGGGGCAGCCTCGCGAGGCCATCAAACCGACCCAGCCTTTCTTCGCGTCGATCATCCTCTGGAAATCCATGCTCTGGTAGTCTTTCGGGGGCAGCTTTGCAAGGTCCGGCAAAGGTCGTACGGGATTGATCTTTACTTTGCCCTCATGGATCAAGGCGAGATTGCGCACGTCGTCCACGCTCCGGCCGCGCTCCAGCTCTTGGACAAATTCCAGAAAAGCCTCCTCACATTCACCCCGAAAAACGTAATCGAACAGGCCCGTCTGCAGGATTTCCCGGACGCCGGCCAGGGTGTGAATCCCGCCGATCGCCAGCGGGATGGAGTATGCCTTGCGGGCCCAGGAGGCCAGCATTCGGGTGTACGGCCACTGGTTGGTGACGACCGAGAAGGCAAGAATGTCGGGCTTTTCCCCGGCGATCCGGGCGAGGAACTGCTCTTGCGAAGGAAGCGGCTCAAGGTCCTCGCAAAGCTGCCAGAACGCCGCCTGGTGTCCGGCCTTCTTGAGGACCGAGACGATATGGGCGACGCCATAGTTGAAGCCCAATTGCGATTCTGCCGAAGGGTAGATAAAGAATACTTTCATGGTATCTATGATTTTGGCTAAAAGGATTTACTGTCCCACATAACCATCCACGGCTTTTTCCGCTTGCTCACCGGCGTCTTCGGCGCCCTTTATCTCAAGTATCCTGTGCCTTCGTTTCATGGTTACAGGGACTTCGGCGGCGCGTTCTTCCATGATTCGCAGCATGACCGCGTCCGTGTCGATGTGCCCGGGGTCAGCGAGCGTGTTGACGTGCACGATCCTGCATCGCGTATCCCCACAGGCGCTCCAGCGCCGGATGAAGTTCATATTGTTGCTGCCCGCGAAGATCGTCAGAGTGGGTATTCGTGCCGCCGCTGCGATATGCTGGCAGGCGGAATCATAGCCGATGAATTCGTCGCACTCCGCGATGAGGGCCGCCACTTCGCCAATAGCACACTCCACGCCGATGATGCCATGTGATATCCGGGGGTATTTGGAGTCCTTGAAGCAGGCGTTCGATGCGGGCAAGCCTCCGTCGCGCACGCTGGAAAGCAGCGCCGCCGTGCGCGAAAGCTCCTCACCACCGAATCCCCTGTCGAGGAGCACGACCGTCCGGGGGGCCTTCAGTATCTCCCGCAGCAGTCGCGACTCGAAGTCATCGCTCAGTCTTTTGCGCGGATTTGTGCCGACGCCGAGGTTCACGGCAATGACCCGCCGGCATCCGGCTGTACGCAGAGAGTCAGTGATACCCCGGGCCCTTCGGCGGAAGGCAGAAGGAGTCCAGATCATCGGATGGCAAAAGCCGCCCGTGCCGAAGACATCGTTCATCCAACGATTCGCCAGCTCAGCCATGCAGAGATTCTTCGACGATGAATCGCACCGGCGGCTGTTGAAGAACAGATAGTTGTCAGCGTGGGTGAAGGGCAAGACCCCCAGTTGTGAGATTCGGGAGTCGGGGTCTATGAGCAGGACGCTTTGTTCGGCTTCGGGGGGCATTTCGCTCTCAAGAATATCCAGAGCCGCATGCCAGCTTGAGAATCGCTCGAATAATCCCCCGCGACGGGCGTAGCTCAGCCGGCGAATCCGGATGCGCGGGTTGTCCGCCAAAATGCCTTCCAGCTTGGCGTCCCCGACGACCACGATTTCGGCGTCCGGAAAGATCTTCATGAATCGTTGTATCATCACGCTGAGAATGGCCACGTCGGCTCCGATAGTCACGCGTGAGAGCAGAATAATCTTCCTGGGGGGGGCGCCGGCGTCGTAAACGTACTTGCGGCTGTGCACAAGGTTGGCTCGATTGCAGAGGTCATCGAAGGTGGAGATTCCAAAGCCGGTCAAGCGCCGGTCAAGCGCCGCCCCTTCGGGAACTTTCCGGCAATAAGAAATCACCTCGGACATGACCCGGCTGTAGGTCTCCACGGGCATCTCTTCGTAATCGTCGCATAGCTCTTCCACGATGATTTCAAAAAGAGCCGATGAAGCTCTGCCACCAAGCTCCTCATCCGAGAATGACGTGGCCATTTCGCACAGCAGCTCGATATACTCGCCCCGGTAAAGGCCGTTCTGATAATAGCGGTCGATGAAAGACAAGGCAACCTGCCGGGCCAGTTGCGACAGCGCCTCCGCGGAGCAACGCCCCTTTTTCAAAGCAAGCCATTTTTTTCGATAAACAGAAGGTTCCACGTTAGTTGTGTTCTTTCAGCAGTTTTGTTGCCGCCGCGAAAACTTCGTCAGGCGTTATCCCGGTCATGCACTGGTGTTCCAACGGGCAGACTTTCTTGTGACAGGGTGAACAATCCAGCTCTTTTCGGATGACGACGGTCCTGTCCAGATTGGAGGCGGTGTAGCGAGGGTCGGTCGATCCCATGATCACGACCGCCGGAACATCAAGAGCCACGGCGTAGTGCCGGGGACCGGTGTCATTCGTGACGAGCAGGCTGCATCGCTGGATCAGAGGTTTCAGCAGCTCGAGGTCAACTTTGTCGCGGCTGGTGTCGATGATCTCCGCGCGGCTTTGTGTCATGACGGCCTGCACGATGGCTTCTTCACCAGGCCCCGACAAAAGCAGGAGCTTTGCATTCAGCTCCGTCTCACACAGCTCGGCCAATCTGGCAAAATGTTCGGCGGGCCAGCACTTCGACGCGCCGAAACTCGCTCCCGGATTCAGCCCGATCACAAGGTCCTGTTCCTGAATGCCGTATTGGCGGATCAGTGATTGCCCCCGTCTGTGCAGCTCTTTGCCTACAAAGAGTCTCGGCTTCATGCTTTGAGGGGCTTTCAGGCCCAGCCAGTGGCAGATTTCCAGGTAGTACCGGGTCATGGGAACGGGGACAATCTCACGGTTACCTCGAATGGGTTCGGGACCGCCGCTTAGGAAGGCTGCTCTAAAGTTGTGGCGGTAACCATAGACCTTTTTCACTCCGCCCAGCCGCACCGTCAAGGCCGACCGGATAGAATTGGGCAGCAGAACGGCCATGTCGGGTTTGTATTGGCGCAACTGCCTTACGGTATTCAGCAAGCCGCCCCAGGATTTGTTCTGACAATCGATGAAGGCATCGAACCAGGGCCCGTCACGGACGATACCCTGAGCGTTCTTTTTCAAGAGGCCGACAATTCTTGCGTCAGGAAGGTTCTCCCGGAAGCAATCGAGCAGGGGGGTGGCCATGACAATGTCCCCTACCCAACTGGGGCAGTAGATTGCAATGGTATCAATATGTTTTAGAGGGCTGTTCATCTTCTGCCGTGCATCACGTAGAAGGTCAACGCCATGAGCTGAAAAACGACGGCAAAGCCCAGCGCAATGAACACCGAGCTATCCTGCCTTTGGGGGCTCATCAGGAACCATACGGTCGCGAGCAGGCAGAACAGGACGACGATCTGCACCACTCCGGCTATCAGTCTCATGACGGAAAATTCGCCGAACATTTCGGTCCGCTGCATGCTCTTGAGCTGTGCCAGAATCCCGCTCAGCAGCTCGTGCGTTTTGTCGGCAGGCGGTTCCGGCTCCGGCGGCGGCGATTTCAGCTCAATGCGTCTTATTCTTGGGGGCTCGACGGGCCGCCTCTTCGGTTCGGGCGGGTGTATTATCGGTTCAGGCGGCTGCGGCGGCACCTCCTCGCCAGGCTCCGCCTTGAGCTCGGCGGCAGCGGGGGGCGGCGGCGTCAGCTCGACAGGCTGTGCATGAGGCTCCTCAAGCTGCGGCGGAGGATGGGGTTCCTCAACCGGCGGCTCCGGCTCGGCAACCTCGAAAACCTGACGACCGACCTGCGAAGCCGGTTCAGCCACCTCGCGGACCTGCTGACTGGTCTGCGAAGCCGGCTCGGCTTGACTGGCGGGAACCGGCCGGGCCTGTGCCTGGGCGGCAGCGGATGAACGCAGATGTTTCTTTATGATATTGACCGCCTCCTTGATGTTGACGGCCCTGTGGTCGGGAGCGATGCCTATCGGCAGCAGGGATGAGCCGGCCACCTTGTGATGGGAGGGCTTATCGATCAATATCGTCTTGCAGCCGGCCCGGCGGCCCGCCTCCACGTCCCGGCTGCCGTTGCCGATGCACCACGATTGACCGAGGTCGATATCCATTTCCTCCGCGGCCTGCTGAAGCATTCCCGGATTGGGCTTTCGGCAGTTACTTTCCTTGCGGTACTTCGGAACGACTCCCTCCGGATGGTAAGGGCAGTAATAAATCCGGTCCAGAAATGCGTTCTTCTCGGCCAGCAGTTGCTTCAAGCGGTCGTGAATTTCGCCGAGGACCTTCTCGGTGACAATCCCCCGTGCGACGGCCGATTGATTGGTGGCGACGATCAGCTTGTACCCAAGGGCTTTGAGTTCGATAAGGGCTTCGGCAACGCCATCCAGCAGCTTCACCTGCTCCGGGCTGTTGATATAACCGGGGTCCTCAATCAACGTGTTGTCACGGTCTAAAAATATCGCTTTGTCAGACATATTTTATGAAATCCGTTTCCCGTTCAACTGTTTGCAAAACGACGCTCTACGAGATCGCAAATGATATGATAGGCAAGCTGATGAATCTCCTGGCTCCGTGCCGTCGATTCGGCTTCGGCGCAAAAGCAAATGTCCGCGATCCGCTCCAGCGTGCTGTCGGACCGGCCTGTAAACGCGATGACACGGGCGCCTTTTTCCCTGGCGGCCCGGGCGGCGGCGACCACGTTCGCCGAAGTCCCGCTGGTCGAGAACGCCCACAGAATATCGCCTTTGCGGACCAATGCCTCGACCTGCCGGGCAAAGACCTTCTCATACGCGTAATCGTTGGCAATGCACGTCAGGACGGACGTATCGGTCGAAAGGGCCACGGCGGACAGCGCCTTTCGCTGCCGGCTGAATCGGCCCACCAGCTCGCCGGCGATGTGCTGAGCGTCCGCCGCCGAGCCTCCGTTGCCGCACAGATAGATCGTGCCGTCCTGTTCGAGTGCCTTTGTGATTGTTTCCGCAACGGCGGCGATTGTTTCGACTCCGCGATCCTCGAATTCCGCAGTCATCTTCTTATGCGTTTCGATGGCCTCGACGATATGTTTTCTCGTATCCTCGTTCATCAGGATTCTACTTCCAGCGATTTCATCTTTTCGATTGCCGCGGTCGAGCTTTTGCCCTCAACGAGCGGGGCCAGGGCGACTTTGCCGCCGTATGACTCGACAAACTCGCGTCCCACGACGCCTTTCTGAGCCCAGTCCTCCCCTTTGACCAAAACATCGGGCCTGACTTTCCTGATCAGGCTCAACGGCGTCGGCTCATCGAAAATCGTGACATAATCGACCATTTCCATCGCCGCCAGAACGGCCGCGCGGTCCTGCTGGCTATTGATCGGCCGGTCCGGGCCTTTGATCGTCCGGACCGAGCTGTCGCTGTTCAAGCCCACAACGACCACGTCACCGTTCCGCCTGCAGAACTGAAGGTATTCGACGTGCCCCCGGTGCAGCACGTCGAAACAGCCGTTCGTAAAGACGATGGTCTTTTTCTGTTTGCGATGCCGGTCGATCTCGCAAAGCAGCGAATCAACCAAACGGATCTTGCCGCTCGCATCTCGATATTGTTTGTAGCAGGTTCTCATAGATAACAGCCTAAGTGCAAAACAGCACTGGAACACGACGCAACCGTCAACGGCCTTGCGAGATTTTACCCGCCAGCGTCTCTTCAATCAAGGACGTTAATCGGTCCTGCCCGGCCAGGAATTTTATCTCGACGGCCAGGTACGCAAGCGGCATATCTCTCCCAATCGGCGCCAACCCTGCGATTTTCGTCCAGTCCTTCTGCGTGGTCAGGATCAAGTCCGCCCCAAGATGTTCGGCTTGCTCACAAATGTCAGCCAAGCTATGCTCCGTGTGGTGATAGTGGTCGTCATAGACCTTCGAGCCGGCCAGTTCACACCCCAGAGCCTTGACAGTATCCAGGAAGGCCCCCGGGTTCCCGATGCCGCAGAAGGCAAATACCTTCTTGCCCTTCAATTGTCTGATGCTGTCATTCCTGCGCAAGCAGGAATCCATTTTCTCACCATCTTTCTGGATTCCCGCATTCGCGGGAATGACAGACAGATCTGGATATTCTACACAGACAGGATCGTGGATCGACCTTGCAATAAGCATCTGCGGATTGATTGTTCGCAGCTTTTTTTCAAGCTCGCCCAATTCAGCCTCAGCGACCTGGTCGCATCGGGTGATCACGGCGGCGTCCGCCCGCTTTAGCGAAGTGACAGGCTCCCGCAGCAGCCCGGCCGGCAGCAGCTTCCCATAGCCGAACGGTTGGGTCGCATCGACCGTGACGATGTCGAGGTCTCTGGCCAGCCGGCGGTGCTGGAACCCATCGTCCATAATCAGGACCTTCGCCCCGAACTTGCTGATAGCTTCGGCCGCACCCGCAACACGATCCGGATTGACAATTACTTTCCCCTCCGGACAGTTCTCCGCAAGGATCGCTACCTCATCGCCATAGTCTTGAGTCTTGGGTCTTGGGTCTTTCGCCGCCTTGTAGCCGCGGGTCAGTATCGCGCACCTGCAATCTGCAATCTGAAATTTGGAATTTTGAATTATCTGCCTGCACAGCCAGACGGCCAGCGGCGTCTTGCCCGTCCCGCCGGCCGTGATGTTGCCGACGCTGATGACGGCCGCATCGACGCGGTGCACCCTCAGCCATTCTCTTGAATACAGAAAATTCCGCACGCAAACGCCAATCGCGTAGCCCACCGCCGCGAGCCTCAAGAGGCACCGCAACAATCCCTGAGCGACCCCGGTGCTCTGACCAGAAATCAGCTTGCGATACGTTTGCTGATTCAAATAGCGAATCCTTAGCTTATGTCCCGTATCTTATGTAAATCCGAAATTCGAATACCGAAACAAATCAAAAATTAAAAAAATAAGAGAAGGAAAACCTATGCTTTAACAAGTGCCGTTTATATTGTATTTGGCAGTTTCCTGCAATCCCAATTTGTCGGCAATTTCTGATCGGGTCTTGCGGAACGCTTCGCCCGGCTCAAGCGAATGGCCAGACGTTATGCGGTTGCTTTGTCAATTTGCTGATACGCAATGTCCGGCAGATGTGCTGTCTGCCTGGCGTGTTCAATCGTCATACTCACAGGGTTGCCGTCAACATCAAGATCGATGTACATGTTTTCGGATATCTCCCTGGTCTCTTCGACCTGGTTGTCCGTAAACTCGAACAGAGCCGTGTCGGTGTCGTTGAAATACTTAATCCTCATCTTTTCTTACCTCATCATAGTCCCGATCGAAGAAAGCATTGTGGACCGTTTCTCCATCAGGCAAAGTCGAAAGAGTCTTCTCTATGGCTTCATATTCCGCTTCGATACGGGTTTTATAATCAGCCATAAAGAAGCACTCCTTCTTGAAGAATCAGTTTGATGAATTTTGATGATTCGGAAAGATCGACTAAATCAACGGGTTTTGAGAGTTTAAGCATAAGATCACCGTAATATTTAAAAAAATCTTCCGGCGCCACTCCTTCCACGGCAATGTCAATATCGCGGCTTTCTTTGATGGGATCTATGCTGGATCCGAACAGCAATACACGCTTTACATGATACTTTTTAGAAATTCTTTGAATTGTATCCTTGTCCTTCTCGGTAATCATAGATTGATTGTATCATTTCTTGATTATTCTATCTACACTTTCTGTCTAACGTCATCGTCTTCGGCTTCCTTTTGTTCGCCGCTCTATTCCTCCGGCTCTCTCGGAAGATTCCGAAGGTTCTTCAGGTGGCGTTCTCTATTGAAGACCTCTTCGTACTTCCCCATGCGGTAAATCTCGACGCAGACCGCCTGACTAATCAGTTTCTTGGCGTCCTCTTCCGAGAACCCTTCACTGAGAAGTTGCTCGAACGTCTCCTTCGCCTCAGGTGGTTCTCCCGCGGCCATCTGATTATCAACGACCTTGAATATCGCAGCCTGCAGGTATGGATTGTATTCTTCCATTTGCAGCGCTCACTATAACGGCTAATGTTATTAATTGAACAGGACCGCTAACTTCTTTCGCAATTATGTCATTGTTGAGCGTGCCACCCGGAACTCGCTATCACGTATCGAGTATCCGGCATCGAGTATCGAGTATTACTTCATCTTCTTGATGATGGCGTCGGCCATTTGGCTGGTGCCGACGGCGGTGGGGTCGTCGCGGTTCGGCTTCATGTCGTAGGTGACGCTCTTGCCCTCGGCGATGACCGCGGCCACGGCGTTTTCCAGCCCGTCGGCCTCGGCTGTTTTGCCGAGGTGTCGCAGCATCAGCACGCCGCTGAGGATCAGGGCCGTCGGGTTGACCTTGTTCTGGCCCGTGTACTTCGGCGCGCTGCCGTGCGTGGCCTCGAAGATCGCCCCCTTTTCGCCGATGTTCGCGCCGGGCGCCACGCCGAGCCCGCCGACGAGGCCGGCACACAAATCGCTGATGATATCGCCGTACAGGTTCGGCAGCACCAGCACGTCGTACAGCTCGGGCTTCTGAATGAGCTGCATACACATATTATCGACGATGCGGTCCTCGAATTCGATGTCGGGATATTTTTTTGCGACCTGCCGGCTGACCTCGAGCCACAAGCCGTCCGTGAACTTCATGATGTTGGCCTTATGAACGCTCGTGACCTTCCGGCGTCCCATCCGGCGGGCGTAATCGAAAGCGAACCCGACGATCCGCTCGGTCCCCCGGACGGAAATCGGCTTGATACTGATGCCGGAGTCGGCGGTTATCTTTCGGCTGCCGTGCTCATTGATCCACTTGATAAGCTCAGCCGTGTCGTCTTTGCCCTTCTGGAATTCGATGCCCGCATAGAGGTCCTCGGTATTCTCCCGGACCACCACCAGGTCAACGTCGGTATATCGGCTCCGCACGCCTTTGTAGCTCTTGCAGGGTCTCAGGCAGGCGTACAGATCGAGCAACTGGCGAAGATGCACGTTGATGCTCCGAAAGCCCGTGCCCACCGGGGTTGTGATCGGCGCTTTGAGCGCGACGCCGGTTTTCTTAATGGATTCGACGGTCGCATCCGGCAGGGGGGTGCCGAGCCGTTCCATGACGTCCACGCCCGCCTCGGCTATGATCCAGTTGATATCAGCGCCGGTGGCATCGATGCACCGTCGCGCCGCTTCGGCGATTTCCGGCCCGATGCCGTCGCCGGCAATTAACGTTACATCAGTCATTCCCAATGCTCCAAATTTCGCAAAAGGTGGATTTTAGCCGCTCGCAGCGGCGCCGTCAACCTGCGGCTTTCCAAATTGTCCTCCGCCGGACCGCCGCGCTCTGCCGGCAATCCTGCCGATTGTACAAAGAATTGCCGAATTACAAAGCCACGCTATAATAATGTTACTCAAGCGGACCGGTCTTAGTTGTCACGCCGAGCCGTAAGGTGAAGCGTCCGGGCTGGGCAGAAAATAGTGCTATCGTGACAAAAGCCGGATGCCTGGGTCGCCCGGACCAGGACCAATTAAAGGAGTGTTTCAATGCGAGGAATAGGCGATTCTTTCAGTCGAGGGGCGTGCGTCGCGGCGATGATGGTCATGATGCTCGTGCCCGAAATATCCCCGGCGGTTGAAGCCGGCGACGTTGTGGATGTCGTGCCGTTTGGAGAGCTGAAACAGTGGGACACCGGCGGCAAAGACTACGGGGTATTCTGGGAAGACTCGCGCGATATCTTCAAAGTTGTTGTCCGGTTCGCGGACGCCGGGCCCGCCGTCAAGCCTGATCGGATCGCAATCGAATATTGGCAGTCCACGTGGCCCCGGCAGCGAATCCCTCGTGACCAGCCCTCCGGCGCGGGCAGCTCGGGATGGCTCAACGTCGGCGACTGGTACCAGGGCAAGTGGCTCAAAGCCGATACAAATCTTCAAGTTGAGGGGGCGACCTATACGTTCACGTTCAACCCCGTCAATGCCGCTGAGTTTCCGGACGTGAAAGACTTTCCGGCCACTTATCGTTCGACGCTGAAGCTGCGTGTCGTCGGCGAAGGGCCGCTGCCCAGGATCGACGCGCTCGAAGCCTACACCGATTCGACTTGGCAGGACCTGGAGTTCGAGGTCGAATGGGGCGGCACGGCCCAGGATCAGCAGCAAATCTGGGATGGGCGGCTGGAAGTATTCAACGGCCACGTCAAACGGGTCCAGCCGCTCTCGCCTGAAAGCACGCTCAAAATCGGCCCTGAGCACAGTTGGACTTCGAAGCTGAAGGGAAAGACCGACGGCATCCGCGCCGCCGCTCTCTACGCCAAGACAAAGGGCTATAACTCGTTCGATGAAACGATCGTAACGCTGCGATGCGCCGGCGAGACGTTTTCGTTCGCCACCTCCGATTTGATCAAGTGTGGACACATCTTCCTTCCTGACTTCGGCGTCATCGTTCGCAAGGCCGGCGACGGCACGACGTACGCAGCCGCCCAGCAGACCTGGCGGAAGAACAGGGATAAGAACATATACACTCGTGTCAGCCAGGTCGATGAGCAGACATTTCCGCACGCCTGGGCTGACATTCCGAAGAAGGGCTGTTTCTATATCCCACTTGGATTCGACGGCGGCAGGCAGTATTTCGGCGTCGAGCCGAACGGTAGCATATCCTGCCGCTTCGGCTGGCTTAACCGAATCCCGGGCAAAGACACAAAACGCTGCCTGTTTGACGGCGACTCGGTCAACTATAGTTTCGGCTTATCTGAGGCCGACTTGGTCGATCGCTATCCGGTCGATGGCTGCCTGCCCATCATATATGCCCAGTGGCGTCGCGACGGCGTCCGCTACAGCCAGAGGGTATTTGTTGTTCCCTTTTCCGGTGTGCCTGAGCCGGAGGCGGCAATCTATGCCGATGATACGCTGGTTCTGATGATTAGATTCAAGATTGCCCGCGCCGGCGAAGAAGAAGCAGAGGCCAGGCTCGACATTCAGGCCGGCGGCGGCCAACTGGGTATCGACGATGGCTGCATTTTCGCTGCCGGGACGGACCCCAAGCGCCTGCGCATGCTTGTCGGCTCGCCGGACCCTGCCGGCAGTTACACGCTGCACGCGCAAGACAAGACAGTCGCCTACCGCGCCAAACTCACTGCCGATGCGCCGAATCGCACGGTGGATGTGGCGATACCGTACATCACCTTGACGGACCGCCAGGAATGGGCGAAGCTGCGTGACATCAAATTTGAAGCGTCTCTGGAGGCCGTGCGCCGGTATTGGCAAAAGCGCGTCGCCGAAGGCACGCAGATAATTACGCCGGAGCCGATGATTAACGACTTCTACAAGGCCCACGTCTCGCATCTGCTGCTCAACACCGACCGGGAGGTCGGAACCAGCGACCGGTACGTCGCGCGGGTGGGAACATTCTCCTACGGCGCTTACAGTAATGAGTCGTGCATGATGGTCAGCGACCTGGACCGCCGCGGCTATCACAAGCGGGCCGAGCAGGCGCTCGAAACGTGGCTGCACTACCAGGGCAGCGCGGCCCTGCCGGGCACGTATGCAACCCATGACGGTGTCTTCTACGGCGCGGGCGGCTACGAGGACGGCGGCTATAACCAGCACCACGGCTTTGTCCTGTGGTGCCTCGGCGAGCACTATTGGTACACGCGGGACACCGAATGGCTCAAGCGCGCCGCGCCGAAAATCGTCAAGGGCTGCGAGTGGATCATCCGCGAGCGGCAGCGCACCATCGCACAGGCCGAGCATACCACAATCCAGGCGATTGAGCGGGGTCTGCTGCCGGCCGGCTCACTCGAGGACATCCGGGATTGGCGATGCTGGCTCTCGACAAATGTCTATGCGTGGTGGGGAATGGACAACGCCGCAAAGGCTCTCGCCGACGCGGGCCTGCCCGACGGCGGGCGCCTGATGAAGGAGGCTGCTGCGTACCGCGAGGACATCCTCGCCGCCTTTACCGAGGCGATGCGGCGGGCGCCGGTGGTTCGGCTGCGCGACGGGAGCTGGATCCCGCATATTCCGCCGGAGGTGCATCGCCGGGGCCGGACCTTCGGCTGGATTACCGAGACGCTCGAAGGAGCAATCTCTATGATTCGTATCGGCATGATTGCCCCCGGGGACCGCACGTCCACCTGGATCATCAAGGACTTCGAGGACAACCTCTACATCTCCGAGCAGTACGGCTACAATATCGCCGGCGAGGAATTCGATAAGTATTGGTTCAGCCGGGGCGGCATCTCCCAGCAGGCGAACCTGCTGTGCAATCCGATCCCATACCTGCTGCGCGATGAGCCGAAGCACTTTTTGCGGGCCTATTTCAACGCCTTCGCCGCCAGCTATTTTCCCGATACGCGGATGATGACCGAGCACGCGCTGCCCAATATCGGCGACCATCGCGGCGACCACTACAAGTCCTCCGACGAGGCCAATTCGACCTATTGGCTGCGAATGATGTTCATCCAGGAACGCGGCGATGAATTGTGGCTCGGCGCAGCGATCCCACGCTACTGGCTGGCGGACGGCAAGACCTGCGGCATCGAGGACGCCCGGACCTACTTCGGCCCGATGTCGCTCAAGTACGACTCGAAGCTCTCGCAGGGCCGAATCGAAGTGACTCTCGATCCGCCTCGCCGAAACCCGCCCAGGAAAATCTACGTCCGCTTCCGCCACCCCGAAGGCAAAAAAATGACCCGCTGCGAAATCAACGGCCAGCCGTATAAGAACTTCGACCTCGAAAAAGAATGGGCTACCCTCGCAAAATGGCCTGACAAACGGGTCCAGATCATTGCATATTACGATCAACGTGGTGCATCGGGTCAATGACGCCGCAATGCGAGGCGATGTCGGTGGCTGATTCGATGTGCGTATACGAAAAGCGCTAAGGCTAACGCAGAGTTTTAATACCAAGAACAGTTGATCTGCCAGCGGAAGAACCGACCTATATGTGGAAAATCCATATTCGGAGCGCGTTTTGCAGACATAAGAAGATCAGTCTCCAGATTGCTAAGATCATGCCAAAGAACCCAATGGCTGCGAACGTTATGTACATCAACTTAAAACATTCAGAGTAGTGCATGTGCAATTTCCAAAATTTCCACGATGATACTTTTGGGAGCTTCTCTGTTTGTCTTTCTTCTGCAGAGAAGAGAGCCGAGGAGTTATCTTGGGATTCGTCTTCAGGGAGCAGACAACGCTCTATTCTCTTTAAGGTGGTCTCAGCGTGCTTAATTAAGTACCGGACGCGCTGGTCAAGCTTCCAAAAGACAAAAGAGACTATCATCAGTCCTGATCCCAAGAGTATGCCGATAAGCGCATGTTCAAACTCATTGTCATTGCTCATGCTTGTTGCTAAACCGCCAGTCAATAAAGCTGATATAACAACGAAGAAGTTGAACAACGACATTCTCTGTCCAGCATGTAACTGGAAGTAGTTCCAAGCATATTCGGTCTGGTCTTTCAAATTCGGACTGTTTGACATCCTATGTGCACCTTCTTTCAAGATCGGCTTCTGCTTATTTCGCAGTAAGCCCTCCGTCAATTACTATAAGGCTGCCGGTGACATACGAAGCCTGGTCTGAACATAGCCACACAACCGCACCAGCGACTTCATCAGCCTTTCCAATTCTTCCAATAGGGTACCGTGGGCCACTGTTCAATTCTCCTGTGTAATTGCTTCCAATAAGTCTTTCTCTAAATGGTGTATCTATCGCACCAGGACATATAGCATTGACTCTTATACCTAACCCGGCATACTCCAACGCTGCTGTTTTTGTCAGGCCAATAATGCCGTGTTTACTCGCCACGTATGCTGGCATGCCTCTTTCACAGCCAACTATGCCATACACAGATGATGTGTTTACGATAACACCACTGTGTTGTTTGCTCATTTGAAGGATTTCATATTTCATGCACAACCATATTGATTTCAGATTTGTTTGAATGACATTGTCCCAATTCTCTTCGCTGCAGTCAGTGACCTTTGCTGTTTCTCCTTCGATTCCTGCGTTGTTGTGAGCGCAATCCAGCCTGCCGTAGATATTGATGATTTGTTGGATCAGCCATTCGACCTCAGCGGCCACTGAAACGTTTGCCTTCAAAAATTTGGCTTCTCCTTGCAGTTCGTTGATGTCCTGCACCGTTTTTTCCCCACCAGAAGTGTCGATATCTGCAACAATAACTGTGGTGCCGGTTTTCGCTAATGCGATAGCTGAGGCCCTGCCAATGCCGGAACTACCCCCTGTCACCAATGCAACCTTGTTCTTTAGGCTCTGCATCCTAATCACTTACTGCACCGATTGTGAACGATATGAGTCTCCCTATGCAAGTTTATTATCGGCTGTTTGTAATCCGAGCTTTATTAGAAATGAACTGACTCACCTCATCTCTATGAAAGTGTGTTATATGCGGTCTGTGTTTCGCTACTTTTTGATTTCACGGATCGACCTTTTGCAGTGATGATAAAGTAGAAAAGAGCCGCCGAGAAACTCAAAGCTCTAATCCGCCGGAGTGAAGCCTTTGAAGCGAAAGATCCTATTGGGGTGCGTACCAGTACCTCTTGCCTTTGACGAAGGCGGCGGAGCCGTGGCGCTTGAGCTTTCGCAGGTTGTTCAGGTGGGCGACGCCGTGGTGCGGCTCAAGGAATTTGAGCTTGTCGCAGGCTGGGAAATCGGCGCACTGCCAGCAGCCGTCGAGCTTTTTCCTTCGGGCGCAGGTTCGGACCTTGCATTCAGGCGGGCCGCCAGCACCTTTGCACCGCTTTTTGCAGCGCATTTTCGTCATCGTGCCCAGCAGGCCATAGCATTGGTCGTAGTTCTTGAATTCCTTGAAGAAGGGCACCTTCGCCAGCATGTCCGCCATCTTGTCGAGTCTGTACCGTCTCAACTCTTTTCTCAAGTCTGCGGCCAGATTCGCCACAATCCCCGTATGGCCGGGGCAGTCCCCGCAATACAGCCCGCAATAGCCGATCAAGTCCTGTGTCTTTGCCATGAAATGCTCCTTGATTACGTTGACCGGTATTAATTCTCCAATAGTGTACCAGGGCCAGCAGCGAAATCAAGGTTCCACGGGCCAAACCATCGGCAGCAGTTTCCGAAAATAAGGAAGCCCCGCGGCTCTGTGCAGGGCTTTCGATAAGGAACTCGCGGCGAAATGTCTCCGTGAGACTCAGTTGGGCGTTCCCTTCTTTCGTCTTCGTTTTTTCCAGAAGAAGAAACCCGCCGGGAGGATGCCCAGACCGGCCAGGCCGGCTTTGGCCTCCACCGGAATCAGATGAAGAATGTCGCTGAGCGTTAATTCCGTATAACCTTCCGGAGGGTTAGTGTCGAAGATGTCTTTATCAAGCTCTACATTATAATCCCCGAAAGTATTGACTTCGTGCAGGTTCAAGTTGTGGAACATTGTCATAAAACTCTTGCCTATGGCCAGGTCGCCTTCGACCCGGACCGGCAGTTGCTCCTTTATTCCAATCCAGACTTTAGCTCTGAAGCTCTGAATATCAAAAACGGCCTTGGGCAAAAGCTCTTTGATAGGTTCGAAAGGCTCTGTGTCCTGGAATTCAAAGGTCTCAACCTCAACGCCGTCGATCTTATCTGGTCCCAATTTCTTGCACTCGCCTGCAAAAAGCAGATTGAGGATACCGTTGGGAGTTGAAAACTGCTTCATCAGCTTCGCTATGGCATCCATGGAAGCGAATTTCAAGTACTTCTTATATTTCGGAAACAGAATAAGAGTCTGCTCCTCCGGGATGTTGAAGGTGATTCGATAAAACAGTTTGCCCTCGGCGTATCCTTCCTCAACCAGGCCGTACTGAGTCGAATGATATTTCACGATGTCGAATTTGCATTTTATCCCGTCGAATTCGAAAATGCGGTCAGGCTCGCCCGGATATGCAAATGCTTTTGTTCCTCGTAGTATCATCGTCTCGATGCCGGCGACTTTTTGCTGGACGTCCGCCAGGACGACGCCGCCGTTTCCCGGCGTCCCAAAGGGACTGAGGAGAATCAGTGTTATTGCCAGTGCGACGACCGCCGCGGCTGAATATTTTGTCACTTTACTTTCCATGATAAACCTCCATACATTCTGAGTTTTGGTTTTTACATTCGGGCCGGAATCCCTGAAGCCATCCCGCAACAAGCGGGCTTCGTCCGGGTGCTTCTGCGCCCATTTGTCGAAGTCGAACCTCGCCAGCTCACGGTGCACCAGCCGTGACAACAGGGGATCCAGCCATTGATTGTTCTTGTCATGTTTCATGGCATCTGTCACCTCCTGAAGCCATTCCTCGCCAGATACACGGCGATTCTTTTCTTTGCCCGGCGCAACCTGCCGTCGATTGTCTGTTGCGTGGCCCCGAGAATCTCGGCCATTTGCTCGTAGCTCATCTCGTTATAGAACCTCAAAAAGATCACCTCTCGAAGACGCTGCGGCAGTTGCTGCACGGCCTGCTCTAAGATCGCCTTTCGGTCATCGTCCGGACAATCACACTGTTGCGCTGGGCGGTCCCGAAGGGGTTCTTTCTGCCGCCGCAGCTCCCGGAGCATGTCCTTAGCAACGTTCCGGCAGATCGCTGCGACCCAGGGGCCGAAGCGCTCGGGCTTCTTGAGCCTCGCAAGCTGCCGGCACGCCTCGGCGAGCGCTTCCTGGGCGGCGTCTTCGGCCAGGTGGTGATCCAGCAGGACCGAATCGGCCACCGCCACCAGCGATGGGTAGTACCGGCCGCACAGCTCGCCAAAGCTCTCCGGGTCCGCCTGCAAGGCCCGCTGTACGAGAATGTGGTCTTCGAAGTCCGTCATTTGTCAAATATCGTGTCTCTCAGAGCCGCTCTGTACGTCTATAAGTAAGTCTCGATTAGAAGCCAAAATCGGCGCGGAATCTATAAAATTTACCACGAATATGAACTTGCCACAGAGAGCACAGAGACCTCAGAGAAATAGTCAATAGTCATTGGTCAATTGTCAATAATCAGGTTACCTATACGCGGATTTCACGGATTTACACGGTCTTAGGAACGGTTCATCCTTTTATCGCGTCAAAAAAATCTGTTTGATTCTGACCGTCTGACGTGCTAAACTCGAGCTTTGCGGGGCGCGGCCCGCCGGGATATATTTGAGGACTTGTCCGCCGCAGGTGGAAAGAACGAAATGGCGGAAAGACGGCACAGGTCAATGGTGCGAATCATCGGACCCTACGTATTGGCATGAAAAGGAATCGGTGGGGCGAGCCCCACCCTACGAGATTACGCAAGAAATCTTGGAGGTGTAGCATGCTCAGATGATGTGGGTAGGCGTGCTCCTTAATCCTTGGAGGCAAGATACAGATGGTACCATACGACGTAAATGTGGCGTGGAAGATTGAAGAAGCAAGCAGTGTAGACGACTGCTTCGAATTGGTGAGGCCATTCGTTGCCGCACAACCCATGCATCTCTTTCTTGGGGTGAGACAAGACTATGGGCGCATCGTTTCGAGTCTCGACATCTGGGCGGAGCAGAAGGAGAATGTGGGCAAGGACGTAGTCGCCGCTGAGCGACACTTCCTCGATTGCTTCGCGCGGGACGCGTGGCCACACTTGGACGAGGAGTCCCGCAGGTTCATCCGGCGCGCACAAGATAGGTGGGGCACGAGCCACAACACGGGCACAATGTATGTCGGGCGTCACCACGGGCTCCCAGCCCGTTGTGTCGACTGGACAAGAGACCCTTGGATTGGTCTCTTTTTTGCATGTCGCATGGGCTTCAACCATGCGGGCATCGTGTGGTGGATGGACAACTCCGAATTTGAGGGATGCGTCGCGACGCAGTGGCCGAGCGCTTTCGGCGTCGCTGGCAATGTCGAAAATCAGATCGAGGCGGTGTTCATCAGCGGCGATCGCCAAGAATGGATCACCGCCCTCCACTACATCGAGGAAAGTTTGGAGCGCCCAAAAAAGCAGAAGGCATGTGTAACGATCTCTGGACGAGTGGGTATTCAACACGACGAGCGAATCGCCTCGCTCGGCGTTCGCAAGTGCGGACGTGTGCGAATCCCAGCGGACCTAAAGAAAGGCGTGTTGCAACGGCTCGGTGAGTTGGGCATAAACGGCAACTTTCTGGGGATGGGCTTTTCGCATGTCGAAGATGTGGCGCATGAGGTTGCTGACTCGCTTTGAAGCGACGTAGGGTGGGGCTTGCCCCACCGATCCTATTCCCCGAAGCCATCCGTACTGACGTTCACGATTTGTTTGAAATCGTCCGCTCGGCCGTAGAATCCTTCTTTGGCGTATTTGCGATACGTGGACCAAGGCCACTCTTCAACATTCTGGGCCAATCCGTGCTTGACCGGGTTGTAGTGAATGTAATCGACGTGGCGCTGCAGGTCGTCCTCGTCGCGTATCTGGTGCTCCCAAAACCGCCGCTGCCAGATACAGACTTCTCCTTTTCGTGCTCGTGATGACGGAACCTCTTTACGCAGCACGCTCACTTGCAAGTATGCTTTGCTGAATTGGCCCTTTATCGAAGACCAGCGTTTCGAATAATCGGCATCATCTTGAGGAAGCCTCCAGATGCAATGCAAATGATCGAACAAAAGACAAAACGCAACAGTTTCAAAGGGCAGATGGGATTGTGTTCTTTCGATAGCTTCTCTCAAACAGCGACGAGAAAGTTCGGTCCGGAATAATTTTGTGCGAGCGTATGTAACAACCGTAAAGAAGTAATACCCTCCCTCAAACTTGGCGCGTATGTAATTTGGCATGAAAGATATATTATCGACATGATTATGGTGGGGCAAGCCCCACCCTACCTGTTTAGATGGCGTGCGGGGGTTCCATTATGCCATTGGCACAAGGCGGAAAACTCACCTGGAAGTGGTGCGAATCATCGCACCCTATGTGCGTCTGGGCGTTCATCTGCGTTTCCGTCGAAGAAACGCCGGATCTTCGACATCAGCGGTTTCAATCCGTCTAAGGAAAGCCGGATCTTCGATTTTGTGGTAATTTGTGCTTTTTCGTGGCAACGGTTTTTTACAAGATTACAGGCTACAGTGAGATTCCGCCGCGCCGTCGCCGGCAGCAACTTCACAGCGGCAGGTCGCGGCGCGACCAGATGACGCCGCCCAGCACGGCAGAGACGGCCAGGATCGATAGCAGCACGCCCATGTCTCCAAGAGGCCACGCCGATTCAGTGAATATCTCCGCGCCGTGAACGTAATGGAAAATAGTCGTGGGCTCGAGAAATTTCATCCGGGGCCACCACTCGGCGATAATCGAGACAAAGTAGTTCACGACCAGGTATGCCACCGTCAGGACCACGGCCGTGCCCCGGTTAAAACACGCGGCCGCCAGCAGGGCAATCCCTCCGACCGCACTGGCGAGCATCCCCCCGACAACCGCCAGTTTAAAGAAGAAATACAGCGGGACGGCCTGGCTGAATTTGTACAGATTGGTGGCCGCCACCGTCGCCAGGAACATTACCAGCACAAGGGCGAACATGCCGGTCACGGTGATCAGGCCCGCGCATACATAGACGTGTGTTTTCGTGGCGTCACGGCTCAGAATGAGCTCCATCGTCCCTCTTTGCACCTCACCCGCGAGCAGACCCGTTGGCACGCCTACGGCAAAGAGCATGTACAAAGTCAGGACCAGCGGATGCTGATAGCCGATCGCGATGAGTCCTGCGATATTGCCGACGCGCAGCGACTCGCCGCCCAAAAGGGCTTTGAAGAAGGACGGCAGCACGTCAAGAAACTGAAGGAACGTCTTGACACTTTCGTTGTCGTGCACGATGCCGCAGATGGCAATTTGAAACAGAAAGATAATCAGCGCAATGAAGCCCCAGACGGGCAAAATGCGGAGCGCCCAGAACCGCAGCAAAGGCCAGGGAAACCCCACGTGCCGATCAGCCTTCATGGGCGCCCTCCCGCCGGTAGTACTGGATAAAGGCGTCCTCCAACGATGTCTCGGGCGTGGCGATGCGGTCCACGTCAAACCGCCCGAGCCATTTGAGCATCTCATCAGCGGCGCCGTGATAAGCAAGATCGAGCGAGACCGCATCCTGCTGAATCACGCGAATCCCGGCAGGGACCTCGGCGGGCACGGCGGGGACCTTGGCCCCCTTGAGAAACCAGACCCGCAGACGTCTCTGGCCCTTCTGGACAATGTCGGAGATCGGGGCCAGCTCGATCAGCCGGCCTTCGCGGAGTATCGCCGCCCGCCCGCACACGGCGGCCACCTCGGTCAAATCGTGCGAGGAGAGCAGCACCGTCGCTCCCGCCTCCGCGGCTTCGCGAATCAGGTCCAGGACTACTTGACGCACGAGCGGGTCCAGCCCGATGGTCGGCTCATCCAGAATGAGCACCTCGGGCTGATGCTGGAACGCATAGAGGACACCCACTTTCTGGCGATTGCCCTTGGACAGAGCACTAACCCGGCGATCCAGGTCCAGATCAAGCCTCTCGGCTAGTTCTTCCTGCCGTTTATCGGCTTCGTTCCCGTTGCCCAGTCTGGCTAAGAGTTTAAGGGACTTGCGGGCCGAGCGCCCGGGCCAGATGCGAAATTCGCCGGGCAGATAGCCGACCCGCCTGTGCTGTGTCGCGAGGCCCGGCTGAACCCGCTGCCCCAGCACCCGGCATTCTCCGCCGCTCGGCCGCAGCAGGCCCATCAGGCAGCGGATGGTCGTCGTTTTGCCCGAGCCGTTCGGCCCGAGGTAGCCGAAGATCTCGCCTTCGTCGATGCTGAAGGACAAGTCCTCGATGCCTCGGGCCGAGCCATATCGTTTCGTCAGTGTCTGGACCTCAATCGCCTTCATAAAGCCCTTATTCACACGTTACTTCGGCGCACATTGTCCCTTTCTGCGTGTCGTCTGTCCAGCACCAATCCGGCGTTCTCAAATTGACCGTATGCCCGAATGGTCGCGGCCGGAACAATGAAGAGTCAAAATACGCCCGTACCGCTGATGTGTGCGCGAATGTCGAAGGACAAACCCGTGTGAATCCGTGTAAATCCGCCATACGCTGCGCGGATTAATCCGTGTCTAACTACTACTGTGTCATGATTCTGTGACCTGTCATTCCCGCACCTGCTTTCGCAGGTGTAAACTTGTCCCCGCGAAAGCGGGGAGCGGGAATCCAGAACCATCGGCATCTTGAATTCCGCATTAAGTGCGGAATGACAACCTACTACCCTTCTTTGTGGTTGTTAATTTGGGCAAAATGGACGAATTTTTTTAACGAATGGTGCTGGTAGCGCAA
>CAYWZW010000028.1:0-60195 GCA_964462945.1 uncultured Pirellulales bacterium | reverse complement strand
TTTCAGTATCCGATGTAAACGGCCCCGCCTCCTCGAATTCCCTCAACTGTTCAACGGATGAGAGCGGGCCACCACATCCTTCCACAGAGAACAAGCAAAATATCAAAGTACAGGCCAGCATATTCTTTCCACAGTGGAAATTACTAAGTACCTTGCTCACTTGATGGCTCCATGCACGGCGTTTTCGACCGCCCTACCCAGAATATTCCTTGCAACTAAACTATATATCGTTAGGATCGAGCTTATCAGTGGCCATACAATCCCTGGTATTGGCTTTCCAAAAACCCTGTTTGCGGCACAGAGAAATGCAGAGCCTGCCCCAAGCCTGTGCGGAATTTGCCTGGTTCCGGTTAGGTGCCTTGTACCGTAGAGCGGTCAAAGGCACAGGGGCGGGGATTATTCTCCCGGATTTGACACTGGAAAAACCCGGCACATTGACCGGATCGGATGCCGGACAACCTGCCTGAAAGTGACTTCGCATGTCACTTGTATCCCCCGTCATATCCACGCCGAAAAACGCTTGACATGAAACGCTGAAAGTGATAAAATACATTGAGACAGATTTGGGGGGTTCTGAGAAAGGCAGCACCGCGGCTACATGCCATCAGGAGGATTCGACTCGACATCAGCGAATGCTGGAGGTGTAACGGTAGCTGCCGCCATCGGGCAAAGTAGCTATTCTTCGGATCAGGGTGATGAACACGCGGAGGATTATCTTAAAGAGTTTATTGGGCCTGGCGTTTTTCCTGCAAACGGGATGCGAGGTCAAGGTGGTGAACGGCAAGAAACTCCAGGGTCTGGCAGGGATACCTCTGATGCGTCAAGACGGTCCCACCCAGACGTCCCGTTGGGTAAAGGACGTACATACCCGCCCCGAAACGGACCGGAACTTGAGTCAGGCCGACCCTTACCGGATCAAGTACCACCCATCCTGCTCGCGGCAACGCTGGATAGCCGTCGAAGGAAGGCTCGATACCGGCCGCAGGTATCCCCTTGTATTGGACACAGGAGCATCTATCGCCTTGTTCGTGAATGATGTCCACGTCGTCGAGAACAACCTCGCTATTCACCCGCTTGCCAGTCCGAAGAACGGTTCTCCGGGCTGGGGGATGTGCCTTCTGCCGGCGCTCCATATCGGACGGGTTTCATTGCCGGACCTGCCTTGTTTCTACCGAGAGCAGCACACGGAAGTGCGGCTACTCGGGCTTCCACTCGCCAAAGACAAGGCCATGATCGCGGGATTGGGGGTCTTGAGGCAGTTTAAGTATATTGCGTTCGACAGCGTAAACAGGGAGGTGGAGTTTTCAATCGAGAAGGTATTCAAGCCTGAACAGCCGGATTCATGGGCGCAGTATTCCTTTGTGATCGAGGAAGACTTGGGAGGCAACGCTTTCCTCTTGGTCAAGATTCCGATCGCTGGACACGAAACGGAGGTGCAGCTTGATACCGGCAGCGGAAGAGGGCTGGCGATTACAGAAGAGCTCTGGAAAGAAATGGCAGAGAGAATCGGGCACACTAAGCTTAGAAAAGGCAGAGACCTGTATCCCTATATTGGGCTGCTGCCGTGCAGGCGCGGCGTCGTTCCGGGACTGAGAGTTGGGAATCGGATCGTCACAGATGCCATGATTTCCGTATTCCCGGACGACAGCCCAATCGTGGACCGATGCTCCGGCTTGCTCGGTATGCAGTACTTTCAAGATACCGTCATCGTTCTTGATTTCGAGCGGAGCCTGATGTGGGTGAAGAATCCGACGCGCCCGTAGCGCAGCGTTCTGTCGGATTCTTCGATTTCGATATGTGCTTCCGCCGGGAACTGAACCGATGTTCTTGGAAACAAGCCGTCGATTCCAATTTGCGGAGTGTCTCATCGCGTCCCAATTTCAAGGCGGGCTGAATCTCCGTTCGTCCTCCTCAAAATCCGTCGCTAGGGTGTGGTGGGGCTGCGATTCGCCCTGCCTCCGCCATTCGAATTATTCTCCGCTATTGCTATTCCGCCAGCGCTTGTTGCCGCAACAGTACTTGCAGTACCCAAGCCCCAGCCTGCAAATGCCGGCGCGATCGCTATTTTCATGGCAGCTATGCCCGGGACACTTTGTCCGAGTGTCGTAGCGACGGTGCCTGTGGTCGCCAGTGCACCGACTGTAGATATTTGGCCCATGCTTTGCATCGCAACCAACCGGGCGGCCGGGATACAAACCGTCACAACGGGATTTGGAGCACCTTCACATGCCATGGCCACACATATATTCGCCACCTGAGCAGCGGCAAGACCCTCGGACTGAGCCCACAGGGGCAAAGGCGTCTGGTCAACGACTTTCACGCTCTTCGTTCTAAGTCCCACCTCTCTTGCGAACTTCTCGAATTCCGTTCCCAGACCGGTCAGATCGACGGATGTCCCAGCAGCATTAGTTCCGTACGTTGCAACCTCGTGACGTAGTGTCTCGCCAAAGCCGTTGACATCTGTGGATGCCTCAAAAACAGAGATGCTCAGATAGATATCTTCGATGTTGGGATCAAAAAGGTACACGGCGTTGATTCTGCATCGGGCAGAACCTTTGCCGACTTTGACGAAAAACGGTTCCGACAAGGCCCTGACTGCGATCATTTGGCCGAACACGTCTGTTTTGACTTCAATCGCCGCTAAGGTGAACTTCAACGTGGGGGGAAGAGAACCGCCGAGCGTTGACAGATCGATGGATTGTTTCCACGTCTTGCCAACACTGTCCTTTGTTACCTTTGTGAGCGATTTGATGGACTCATTGTTGACTTTGGCCCAAAGTGCCATGTCTTCGCCGTAGCCAGATAAATGCCGCGTATTTCGGTCGAGAATGAACGATAATGTGGTCGAAGACGAGTGCACGGCAACGTTCGGATCGCGATCATCCAATGAGAGCGAGTACTGAACCTTGTTGTCCGACAGGGGCTGTTTCCTCACCGTGAACATGGTTTCAACATAATTTCTGAACTGGCCTTTGCCGGTATAGTCAAGGGACGACACCATTTTGTAGCGGTGTACACCCTGCGCGTCATCAGCCAAGCCGACAGGCCCCGTCAGTAACGTGCCCATTACCATTAACACGTAGAGATGTCGCGTGCTCAGAAAGCATTTTGTCCGACTTGTGTTGGAAATCGCCATAATCTTATCCTTTCAAAATTCTCATTTTCTCATCATCTATAGCTGCTTCTTCACAAAATAGCCGCTGTCTCAGTCTCAACATACTGTATCGGATGAATCATGTGCCCGTTCCATCAGGCATATCCTGGTTATGCCACCGCAAAAACCCGGTCGCCGGTTCGGTCTACTCCTGGGCGCCAGAGACTGAACGGTCCGCTTTGGGCGGTTGTTTTGCGTGTTTTTCAGATACGAGATCAGCGATCTCAGAGCTCAGAAAAAGCTCATTTGCCGTCGCGGCGCGCAGAGCCGGGATCAAGTCGTCGATAATAGATGTCTTCAGAACGTATCCCGAAATGCCCGCTTTCAGTCCCGCCATTACAAAGGCCCGGTTAGAGTAGGCAGACAAGACCGTGACCCGGGCGGCGGCGTTGTCCTTCAGAATATGCACCGCAGCTTCAATGCCATTCAATTTGGGCATGCTGATATCCATCAGGACCACGTCTGGCGCCATTTCCTTAGCAAGCTCGACCGCAGCTTCTCCGTCCGTTGCCTCCCCTATAACCTCAATGTCAGGATGTCTTCTGATGAAACATTTCAGGTTTTCGCGCATTGCGTCACAGCCACCAGCGATCAAGAGCCTCATACTCATGAACCTCCCATCAGATTCCGTGGTCTTCTGACGCTCTAAGTGCGGCAGGTGTTTGAAGATTGCCCACGGCCAGGAGCATTCTGTAAGTCCTTACCGCTCAGCGTCCACATGGATCGGCGGCCATTACTTCTTCAAGACACGCAGACTTTTCGGATGGAACCACCCTCCGGTTAATTAGACTATTCCAGGTGATCGGGTTCGAAAATCCTGGTCTTGACCTTGCCGGAGATCCGATTTTCCACCATCGTCCGCCCCTTTTCGTCTTCAGTTCCGCCAGATCGATCAGCCGGAAGCCTGCAGGGAGTAACCCAAGAGGTATCGTGGTTCACAAGCAAACACCTGGTTCACATCACTCGATCTTATCTTGATACACCTGCCCCTCACCCACCTCACAAACGGCGTCACCGAGGCGTGACCGAGCCCCATCGTATTTCTCGGATCAGATCTTCCCATGCAATTCTGCCTTGAGTACAAAGCAGATGCCTCTCAGAACAGCCCGGTCGCATAGAGGTGTGCAACCCTGATAAGCCCTTGTCACATCCACCCTGCAGCTTCCAGATCAGGCATAAGCAACGCTGGTCAATCCCTCACTGATAGCATACTTGACCAGTTCGGCTATGCTCTCTACACACAGTTTCTTCATGACCTGGCTCCGGTGCCATTCGATGGTCTTGGGGCTGACATACAACTCCTTGGCAATCACTTTCGTTGATTTACCCTCGGCGATGAGTTGGAGAACCTCCCGTTCCCTCTCCGTTAATACCGCATAGGCGGACTTTCCGTGCGGGCCCGCGCGATTCAGGTATTCATCGACAACGAGTCCACTTATGTGCGAACTGAGATATGTACGGTTCAGGACGACGTCTTGAATAGCGGAGACAAGCTCCTCAAAGGCGCAGCGCTTCGGCAGATAACCTGACGCACCCGCCCTAAGCATTTCACACACGGAGCGTCTGTCCGAATGGGCTGACAGCGCGATGACCTTCACCGCGGGTAATTCGTGGACAATTTGCCGGGTGGCTTCTATACCGTTGAGGTTGGGCAGGGAAGTCTCTATGATGACGACATCGGGATGAAGTTCCCGGGCGAGCTGGATTGCAATACGACCGTCGTCCGCCTCGCCGACGACGTCCATCCCAGACTCGTTGCGAAGCAGCGAGCAAATGGCTTCGCGCACTACTCTGTGGTTGTCAGCAACCAGTATTCGGATTTCCATAATCATCTCCTTGTCTTTCTCGGAAGCCTTCGTGACGATCTCTTGCCCACGGAAGAACGGTCTATCGGCTCCTTTCGCGAACATGCCCGCCCGAGCATCCACAATTTCACTCAAAAAACCTCCGGAGAAACCTGTAGAAGGTAAAGGCGCTCCAATTTCCAACCTTGACTCTCGGCAGTTCGTAGAAGCTGTCCCTGCCTGTTGCACTCACTGTGCCATAAGAACCGCCGCACGCCAGGCTGAAACCAACATCCTGCAAGATTCGCATCGTCTCCGGAGTGTATCCGCCGTCATTCCCAAAGGGATAGGCAAAATACTCAATATCTTGTCCCAATACCTCCTCCAATATCCCCTTGTTTCTTGATATTTCCTCGACTTGCTGCCACCTGGGCAGACAGGACAGCTTCACGTAGCTGTGCGTGTGTCCCCCAATTGCAATCGCCCCTCCTTCCGTAATTTTCCGGAGCTCCTCAGCGCTCATCGTTCTGTGGTCGTCCAACTCCTCGGCCTGCAGGTCCACGCTCGCGGTGATCTGTTCAATAATCGCTTCTTGTTCGGGCGACGTTTTGTTGGACACGATTGAATACAAGTCATCGTACGCCCGGAACCTGTCAAGCTGCGTGGATAGAGGCCACCTGCGAAACCGGCCGTCGATTTCCACGTCGAGCCGCCCCTTACAGGGATTTGCGATGAGGAAATCTTCCAGCTCTTTCCACCAAATCCGCCTTCCTTCCAGGATGTTGGACGAACTGGCAAAAACCGTGGCGGGAACTTCAAACCGATCAAGCACGTCCTTGGCCGTATAGAGCACGTCGGCATAACCTCTGTCAAACGTGATGACGACAGTCTTTTCCTCGAAGGGTCTCGAGGTTTCGAGATGCTGTTTCATCTCGTCCATCGATATCACGTTGAAATTCCGGGCCAGGTACTCTATCTGTCCCTCAAAATTGTACGGCTCGACCGCCAACTGGAGAGGATCAAAGCACAATGACGCCACTCTGTGGTACTGGAGGATAAGACACGCATCGCGAGGAACGGATCTCGAAATCGCGCTCGAAGCTCCTGACAAATCCTTGCACAAAAAGTCATGCATTTTCGTGATTCATGCTCCCCATACGAAAACCGTCAGCGACTTGCTCTCTTCGGCAAATCGCAAGCCGAGCGAAAAATGCTCAGCGTCCCACTTATGCCCGCCCAAGTTTCGTTGCTCACCAGGCTCGCAATTCATTGCTCGCACATATAGTGTCGGCCGTCCAACCAGGAAGACTTGCAGGCCAAATACCGGACTTTAGATAGCAAAAACCCTGACCTCTGCAAGGAATTGACCTGCATTGCGACCGTCAAATTCCTGGGTAGGGCGGGACACGCTCCGGGTGCGATTCGGACGAAGGTTGTGGGAGGCGGGAAAAAAGCGGGGGACGCGACCGCAGACAATAAGGGAAGTGCGCATCTGCGATCAACACGTTTTTCCGATGGACTGCGCCGCGCATCTTGACTGTCTTTAGAGCAGGGCTAACCTTCCATGATAAAGACAGCACTCTGATATCGTCGGATGCTGTGCGCACTTGAGCCTTCGCCGAGCAGTTATCCCGTTTCCGCACGCGCCACGTAGAAACACGTGTCCTTGCATAGCTGTTTGCTTGTTGCTCTTCAGGAAAAACCCTGAAGTCGAGATTAAATCGACTAAATCCTATCTCGAGCGGCCGGCGGATTTTGCTCGCGGCGCTTCTGGCTTATACTTTAAACGGCAGTGGATAGAAGCAGGCGGCCTGTGTGCTGACTAATGGGTAACACGCAAAGCCAATGAAAAACTGTCCCGTGAAGCGAGGGTAACATTAATATGACAAGACTGCTGCAATCAAAGAAGCGCGGCTCTGCCATACCACTGGCGATGCTCACGATCCTATTATTGCTCGCAACCGGCGTGGCACTGCTTAGCGTAGGACTGAACAGTCGCGTGTACGCCATGCGAATGACCTCAGACATCGCCGCGCGATGCGCCGCTGATACAGGGCTGACGATGGCTCTTTTTGAAATGAACGAGAAACTGCAGGTAGAACCGTGGGACGACAGTATCCTGCCACAGGCCACCGACGCGAACTTGCCCTACAGCGATGGCGTCTGCAGCTACAACGTTACAGCCGAGCTCTGCGGCGGTTACACTGTCTTGTCCATTGGAGAATGCGACCAGAGCAGGAGATTCGTTCGCGCAACCATCGGGCTCCAGGGTGTATTTGACCACGCAATTTTGACCAAAAGCACCCTGATATTGAAATCGGGCACGACCGTAGATGGATACAACTCGCAGGACCCGCTCGATACGGATGCGGATGCGGACATCGGCACCCAAAGCACTTTGGCCTCGAGCATCGTTCTGAACACGGGTGTGACTGTGGATGGTGACATCGTCGTGGGGGTAGGCGGCAATCCCGATACGGTCATCAAAAACCTGGGCGCGACGACAACGGGGGGGGAGTATGCGGGAACGGCAAACGATGCACTGCCGCAGATCGCAGCACCTGCCGGCCTGTTCGACATGCACGCCGACATCAGCGTTCAAGGGCAAACCGCCGCACTGACGCCGGCAGACAGCGGCCAATACAGCCAGATTGTTCTGAAACAGGGAACCGTACCGGCAATATTGGAAATCACCGGTGGGGACGTCGTGCTCCACATCACGGGAGATATCCAGCTTGGCCAGTCGTGCGAGATTATTGTCAAAGAGGGTTCTACTCTGACGCTCTATGTGGATGGAAACATCCACTGTCGCGAAAGCAGCGGAATTAACCCTGACCAGCCCACGCAGGACGCAAAAATATTACAAGTGTATGCGACAGGTGAAGGCACGCAACTGTTCGACCTGAAGGCCAAAAGCCAGTGGACCGGCGTCGTCTATGCGCCAAATGCGGCTGTTAACCTGTATGCGGGTGGAGATGTGTACGGCTCCATCGTCGCCGATACCTTCGAGTTCAAGGCCGGCGGCAATTATCACTACGATGAAGCCCTCAGACAAGTGCAAGTGGACGATGAGGGGGTACGCTTCGTGGTCATGCGATGGCAAGAGGGCATTCTGGAATAGTCCGTCCCGGCTCTGCAACCCACCAAGCCGTCAGACACGCTTGACACGTACTGTCTCCTCTTGACCGTGAGAGTCATGGCGGCTGCCGTCAGGACACAGGTCTTCTTTCCTGGCGATCATGTGGAGAGCGGGTCGCATCTTGCAGTCACTGCTCAACGGCCACGCTGCCGTCGGCACCGACCGGCAGCAATTCGTTCGCCGTGTCCGTCTCCATGCAAAGAGGAATCTCGAATGAGAACACCGCCCCACCCTGCGGTCTGTTCTCCGCCCAAATGCGGCCTTTGTGCGCGGTGATGATCTCGCGACAGATCGCAAGCCCAAGGCCCGTGCCCCCTGCTCCAGTCTTTGTCTTGCTCGACTGCACGAACTTGTCGAACACCGCTTCCAGCTCATCATGAGGAACTCCAGGGCCCTGGTCAAGAACCGATACTCTGACCAAGCTGCCCGAACGGTAGATACCAACGTCGATAATCCCGCCCTCCGGGGAGAACTTGATCGCATTATTCAGAAGGTTGCGAAGCACCTGTTTGATCTTGTCGGCATCGAGTACAACCGATTCGTGGAAGTCGGCCCCTTCGTGACGCACCTGCAAGTGGCGCTCGGACAGCATGGTTTCCAACTCACCCTTCACCGATTCAACCAGCATCCCAACATCGGTGGGCTCGAGCGTAAACACCGCTTTTCTTGATTCCAGCTTGGCCAGGTCAAGCAGATCGTTGAGCAGCTCCAGCAACGTTTTTCCGCTTTGTCTGATCCTGCTGAAGTAATCAAGGAGCTTCTCCGGCTTGGCATTGGTGTATTTCTTGATGCCGAACGAGGCGAAGCTGATGATGCTGTGCAGCGGGGTACGCAGCTCGTGCGACATGTTGGCCAGGAATTCACTCTTGGCTCGATTGGCCACGACGGCTTCCTTGGCCAGCCGATTCGCCTCCTGGACCGATGCCTCGAGCTGCTCGTTGACCCTTTCAATCTCCTGCTGTGATTCCTCCGCCTGTGCCTTTGCCCGCCTGAGAGTCTCCTCGTTCTTGATGAGAGACAAATAGTGTGTCGAGCAATTGGCTGCAACGTACTTAAACGCGACGACGTAGCCCACCAGGCGCGCCAGATGCAGCAGCCACCACCCGGAGCTCCAGAGCCTGGAGAACATGAAGGTCAGGCCCGCTACACCAAAAAGCAGACAATAGATGGCAAACAGCGCCTGGATGGCGTCCCGGTCGCGGTCAAAACGGCTGATGAAGTAGGCTACTCCGGCAAGAAAGAAAATCCCTCCCGAAAAGTGCAGTGTTTTGGCGACCAATGTGAATCTCCCACCGGCTAAAACCGCGGGCAGTATTTCGGGAAACACCAACGCTATCGCGCCAAACAAGCCGGCGGCCGCTGCAAGTATCTTGGGCATGACTTCGGCCAGCCGCATGTGGCTGAACCGCTCGGGCAGCCAGATCAGAGCAATGCACAGGCCGCCGACCAGGTGAGATATGCTGCGCAGGCAGATGAATTCATTGCTGGGCATCATGCTGGCATGAAAGGCATCCAATATCCCCATGACCAGTATGGAGCACGCCAGCCACGTCATGTACCCGTTGTTCCTTTCACCGTGACACATCAAGAGAAAGCTGGCAATTCCCAGAGCGAGCATACAACCAAGAGTCTCCACCACGGCATGAAGAACCGCGTGATTCAACTGAAAGCTCGGCAGCATGTCTTCCACGCTCGATATGCTGAGCGTCAGCAGGATGCCAAGTGCCGACAGCCCGGCAATCGGTAAGAGACTGCTGCGCCACCGACGAGTGTCCACCGTTGACCTAAGCGTTTTGCACATTCCCGTTCCCATGAGTAACCAGTTTCTTGGATGCATTCTCAATTTCAGCATCTGCAAGTGATGCCGGCGTCGAGTTTATCATCTGTAATGACCTTTTCCCGTTTGGCTATCTCTATCCAGTCCTCCAAAGACAAAAACGCCACGACTTTCTCGAGCTCCGTCTTAAGCGCGTCAAAGAGCGGTGCCGCCGCCGCCAGATCATCCTCTCTGCCTGCACATTCCAGGCGATGGGCTATATCTGAAAGCCGGATAGCGCCGATGTTTCCAGCCGCGCCCTTGACTGCGTGAGCATACAGCTTGAGCGTTTTGGCATCGCCAACCTCCACGGCTTCGGTCAGCCTTTCGATCCGTTCTTTATTGTCATTCAGGAATATTGGCACAATGTCCCTGATCAGCTCTTCATCTCCCAACCGGCCGATGAGTTCGTCCCAGTTCAGTATTTCCGTGCTGTCGGCGGCTTCCGATGTCTGGCTCACGCCGGATTCTTCCGGCGCGCGATTACTGGAGATCTCTGAGGTTCCATTCTCTTTCGGTTTGGGGGCCTCGGTGTTCTGACACGCAGCTTTGTCCTTCACACAAAGGTACTTCTGAATCTTCTCGAGCAGTCTCCGGCGGTCGAGTGGCTTAGGCAAATAGTCATCGCAGCCGGCTTCGACGCATTTCTCGTCATCGCCCTTCATGGCGTTCGCTGTCAGGGCGATGATAGGTGTCTTTATGCCTTGTTCTCTGATCGCTCTTGTGGCCTGATAGCCATCCATCTCGGGCATTTGGATGTCCATGAATATCAGGTCGAAGTCATGGGCACGAGCCTTCTGCACTGTTTCATTTCCATCTGCCGCGATTGTCACCTCAAGACCCATCCGCTCTAACAGGGCCTTTGCAAGCACTTGATTGGCCCGTACATCTTCAGCAACAAGTACATGGCCGGAGAGCTTCACTCGTTCCATATTCTCGCCGCCGCCGTTCATCCGATCGGCAGTATCGCCCGCGCCCGAAAGCAGTTGTTTGGTCAAATCAAGACTCATCGGAATAATCAGTGAGAACGTGGAACCCTTTCCTTCTTCGCCGGTTACCGTGACCTGTCCACCGAGCAGGTGCGCCAATTGCCTCGTGATAGCCAGCCCCAGTCCGGCGCCACCATACTTGCGGCAGATACTTCCGTCGGCTTGAGTAAAAGACTCAAAGATCCTCTCGCGATCTTCGGGCTTGATTCCTATGCCGGTGTCTTCCACGTCAAAGCGGATGCAGGGTCCCTTGTCCCCCGCATGTTCGGTCACGACATTTATGTGTACGTGGCCCGTTTCGGTGAATTTTATGGCGTTGTTTGCGAGGTTGATGAGGCACTGGCGCAGCCGCGCCGGATCCGTTCGAATCCGGGCGGGCATTTGATCGCCGAACATTACTCCAAATTTCAACGCCTTTCCCTCGGCCTGTGGGCGCAGCACCGAATCAACGTCCGCGAGGATGCCGGCAAGGTCACATTCGAATATATCCATGTCAAGCTTGCCTGCCTCAATCTTCGAAAAATCCAGGATATCGCTTATAATCTTCATAAGGTTCTTGCCGCTTTCCCGAATGAGATCGGCGTATTGTCTTTGCTCGTCTGTAAGCTTATCCGCGGCCAACATCTCGCTGAAACCGATGATACTGTTCATGGGCGTGCGGATTTCGTGACTCATATTGGCGAGAAACTGGCTCTTTATCATGCTCGCGGCTTCGGCTCGCCTCTTGGCTTCCTTCAGCATTTCGCCGGCCTGCTTACGGTCTGTGATGTTGTTGAGGGCCACTATTGCGTGCCTCTTGCCATCGAGTTTCACCGGCTCGACACTGACGTCCAGCCAGACACTGACCGGTTTGCCCTCGATCAAGAACACTGCTTCAATTTCTACTCCTTGAACAGATTGATCTGATTCGAAAACCGACTCAATGGATTTACGAATTTTGCATTGCTCACACGCTGGAGCATGGCCACAGCCCTCCGCGACGTCGCGGCTATGGATACAATTCAGCCCATCTCCCGGTCGGGCATTGGTGACCTCCGAGGCGTCTCGCCGGACCAGCTTCAAAATGACATCATTGATCTGCTTTATAACGATGTTTTCATCAACTAACATCATACCGACAGGCGCCGCTCTGAACATCGACTCCAAACTCCTGCGTTGCTGTTCAAGTCGTTCCTCGGCCCTCTTGCGATCTGTGATATCACGCCAGGACAAGCTTCCGCACAAGACATGCCCTTGATCATCTCGAACAGAGGATACGTTCAGGCTAACATCGATTTTGCCGCCATCTTTCCTTTTCAACTGTAGTTCGGAGTCGTACACCTCTCCTGCGTCCACGAATGAGTTGAATGCTTTTTTCGCCTCGTCCATGCAGTCGGGGTGATACATATCAAAAATGGGCCGTCCGATGATTGCTTCTTTGCTGTAGCCCGTGGCCGTTGCAAGGGTGTGATTGCACTGGAGAATCTTTGCCGTCTTGGCATCTATGGTCGCAAACATGTCAGGCGCGTTATCGTAGAGATCCTGATATTTCGCCTCGGAGGCTTCGAGGGCCGCTTCGGCCTGTCGGGCGAGATCCCATTTCTCGGTCAGCGCACTGGCGAGCTGATAAACCTCCACGTTATCAAAGGGCTTTTTCAGGATCAGCAACCGGTCCGTTTGTCCCAGCTTGGCAATGATCTCATTCCAATCATAATCGGAATAGGCTGTGCAAATTACGACCTCGAGTTCCGGGTACACCTGCCAAATTCTCCGAATGGTCTCAACTCCATCCCAGCCCGGCGGCATACGAATATCGACAAAAGCCATGGCATAGGGACGGCCCTCGCGCAAGGCCTGCCGGACTCTCTCCAATCCGTCCCGGCCCTGGAGGGCGGAATCGAGCTCGAAATCTACGTGCTCTGATACGTTGGGTACCTTGCCGAAGATTGCGGTTTTGGCTTCATGGAAGGCAGCGGTATCCGCGTCCGTAGGACCCAGGACGGCCCGAAAATCCTCGTGGATTCTCTCGCTGTCATCAATTACCAGGATACGCCGATTCTTTTGATGATTTTTTTTCATGACACGACCTTTATGGGCTTAAACGGCAATTCCAGCGTGAACGTTGCTCCCTGCTCCACGCCATCACTATGGACCCTCAAAGACCCTCCCATCTGGCTTGCTGCCAGAGCGCTGCCGTGCAGGCCGAAACCATGGCCGCCTTCTTTGGTTGTGAATCCGTGGCTGAATATCTTCGTCAGGTTTTCCTGAGGTATCCCAACACCGTTGTCGGCCACCTCGATTCGCAAGTGATCCTCACTATGTTTGTAGATTCGAATGGTCACCAATCTTTCTCGTTTCTTGCTGTCACTCAAGGCATACTTGGCGTTGCTGATCAGATTCACAAGGATCTGGAGCACTTTTTGCTTGTCAATCTCGACATCGGGAAGTTCCTCAAACTCA
This sequence comes from uncultured Pirellulales bacterium, assembly GCA_964462945.1. Taxonomy (GTDB): domain Bacteria; phylum Planctomycetota; class Phycisphaerae; order Sedimentisphaerales; family Anaerobacaceae. The sequence continues at coordinate 46,874 of CAYWZW010000028.1, read as the reverse complement.
CGTATAAGCCGGGTTCCATGCCGCTGCAAACCGGCACTGTTGATCCGGATGGCATCTTCCATCAACCGGCTAAGAGATACTTGCACCTCAACTCCTGAGACCTTGGCGTACGCCTGCTGCATGCTAATGATATCCTTGATATGCTGCACGTTGCCGGTCAATACCTGAAGCTTGCTGATAATATCGGTCTGCTCAGCCTGTAGGCATTTGCTGACCTCGGTCAGATATACCGGAATATGCTTTCCCTGGGGGTGCTCGGTAAGGAACGTCCCAATCTCATCGATGTGTTCGTTGATAATACGTGCCACTTTTTCCAGGTTTGCCACCTCTGAGTTGGTGACTTTCCCTGTTATCAGGGTGGTGGATACATTGATACTGTTGAGAACATTCCCCACGTTGTGCAGCACGTCGGCGGCCACTTCCGCCATGCCCGCCATACGGGACGCTTCCAGAAGTCTTTCTTGGGTCTTCTGGAGTTCTTCCTGAGCGTGTTTGAGGTCCGTGATGTCCCAGAAAATAGCCAATATTCCGGCAATATTGCCCTGCTCGTCTTTGATGGGCGTTTTGACTGTGTGGACGATCATCTCCTGTCCGCTCCGGACATATTTCTCCTCGATATTCTCTGCTCTTCCAGTTTCCATGACCCTTTTATCATCCTGCCTGTATTTTTCGGCCAATTCCCTGGGAAAGAAGTCATAATCGGTTTTACCCTTAAACTCTTCCGGCCTGATCCCTACATCCCGCGCAAAATTTTCGTTGCACGAGACGTAAATTGAGTTTCTATCCTTTGAAAACACTCTTTGAGGGAGGTTCTCGATAAGTGTTCTATATTTATTCTCGCTTTTCTGCAGGGTCGCCTCGGCCTTGACGCGCTCGCTGATTTCCCGATTGAGATCGTCGATTGATGCAGTTGTTCTTTTCAGATCCTCCGCCATTTTGTTGAAGGAACAGGCAAGATACCCTAACTCATCATTCGATTTTACTTCCACTCGATGATTAAGGTCGCCTTTCCCGATTCTCTCGGCACCGGCGGTAAGACTCTTGACCGGGCTTACAAAATGAATGATCGCAAGGTAAAGCACCAGTCCAAGTGCTAAGGATGCCGATGCAGAATACGCGACAGTGGTGAAAATAATGCTCGCACGTTCCTTGGAAACAGCTTCGGTCGAGAAGCCAAGCCAGAACGCCCATCTGTCGTTCCCTGCCCTGAAGGTCTTAATGAAAAGGCCGTATTTTTTTCGCTTGTTTAGAAGCACCTCGCCATCCGGAAACATGTCCGTAACTTGAGGAAAATAGTCACCTGTGTAGGATCCAATGAAAGACGCTTTGTCTGCCAGGTGGATAATGCCATTTTCTCCGACTATCCACCAGAAAATGAAATCGGGATGTTCAGACAGCCTCCTTAAGCTCTCAAAAGGCCATTTTGACTCCAGTCGGCTTCGTTCTGTGTCGCTTGAGACAAGCGAGCCGATGACTCGGTGTTGTTCCGCAATAGATTTCTCTGCTTGAGAGATTCTTTTGGCTGACGTCACATAAGAACTTAGGGTAATCACAGTCACAAACGCGACGAGAACGGCACAATAGATTTTCCAAAACAGTTTCATTATTTATCTTGTATCCCTCGATCCCACTACGAGAAAAGACGTTAAGAGATTACCATGCTTGTTTCCAATTCCCGGAAAATGTCCCTGTTCACCCCATGTGAAACATGCGATAAACGGAGCGTTGTTGTTCGCGTAATTGATGAGAATGGGCAGCTTTTCTCTTTCGGTTTCAGGTATCGCACCCATTACTCCTCCACAGACAAAGCCTAAACCAAAGAGCGGCTTTTGGACAACATCAATTCCTGCGCAGATCTTTGCGTTTCTGGGCAGATTTCCGATTCTGTTGACAAGGGTTTCCCACGTGCCGTGGCTTAGATATATTCTTTCTCCGGGTTTGATTTTTGTGCTCGTGCTGATGCACCGATCCTGCATCTTGTCATCTTTCGGCCACGGATGCGAAAACAGGAAATAATTTTGGCCCTTGTCAGATGCGTATCTTCTGTAGAGCGGGTGCAAGGTAAGCAGGTCTCTTACTGCATCGGATTTTTTGGCTTGAGCATGTAGTTCTTCAATCTCACCACCAAGCCACTGGTCGTACACGTCTAACGCCGGTTTGTCATCAATTTCGACAATGTCTTGTCCGTTAACCTTCGTCGCGATTCCTGAATGTTTGTCCGTGACGTCAAACCCGCCCTCAAATGTCCATCCAAGAGGCAGGTCTGTATAAATCACGGCCAAACAGACGCCCTTGCTGTGGATTGTATCTTCACCGAATATTGCGACATCTGGGCCGCCGGCCGTTCCGCCCAACAATGGCGTATCCCTGCCCACAACCTGTTCAATCCCTTCGACAACTTCTTCTTCCATCCCAATAGTGGATGCCAGCAAGACAACCGCGGGCTTTTGATCCGCAGTTTTACCCGCGCTTTTTATGGCGCTCAACACCGCCGCTGCTGACATTTCCTGCGGAGATGCGAACTCAGAAAGGCCAGCCGAACCTACGCCACAGGTAATGTCTTTCGAGGTCACTGTCATTATGGCCAAACCTTTGGATCCTTCGATAGCTGCCTGTGCATATCCCCTCTCCGACACTCTGACAAAGCCCTTGTCGGTCATCACCGCCCTGGCATCAGAAGTCCCGCCAAATATTTTCGTGCTCTCGCCAAGAATTTGTTTTGCTGCATTGAGTGTGCCCATCATATCACTGCCGGCACTGGCATAGATGACAGCGAAGTCAGGATTCTTTTGCCTGTTGTTCCCCAGAGCCATATCAACAGCTTGTCTGACCGCTGTTTCCGGATACTCACTGATACTCCACCCGGTGCCGACTTCTGCGCCGGAAATCTTGGCTTCCGTCGCTGTTGCTACTTTCCTGGAAATGTCCCGGGGAACCAATTGAAATTCTTCATTTTCCTGCCCCAAGAAAAAGTAGAAGAGACCTATTACAAGGATCCCTACTATACACAGAATCATGATTTTGGATGTCATGGTCATTTCCCTCTTTAGTGAGCACATTTTCACACTGTCGCTTACAGGTTTACTTGCACCATTTGCTTTTAGAATCTGTACGTCGCGCTAATACTGGACCAGAGTTCATTTTCTTTGTTGACCGAGTCATCCATCGATATTTGATAGTTTAGCGAGGGCGTCATAGTCAAATGACCCGCGCCCAAGTGTGCGCTTATGCCGAACACGGCATGAGACCAATCGTGGTCTATTGCCGAGCCGGCAAATCCATCGTTGTAAGTTATGTCTGCGGAGAACCTGAACGCCTGTTCCTTGCCACCTGGCCAGAAGTCAGGCACCCCAAAGTCGTATCCGAGACCAAAAACGTGAGCGAAACCTTCACATCCTCTGATATTGGAGTTGCTTTTGCTGGCCCATATAGAACCGAGATAGTAGCTCGGCGTGATGTAGTCATCACCTACTGAAATAAGCTTTGGCCAAAAGAAGGTTGAACCAACTTCCTGAGCATCATTCTTATGCCCCGGTACCTTCGGCTTGCCGTAATAGAAGTAGTTTGCTGTAAAGTGAGTAGCCCAAGGCGTACCTTCCAGAAAAACCCCCGTGTAGAAGCCGGCATAATTACGCTCGACTGATCTTTCAAAACCGCCCGACAAAGGATAGACGTCTATAATCTTTGCGCTGAAGCCGGAGTCGCCAAAGATTACGGTTCCAACAGGAATAAAGGCTCCATGGTCATCCAGCAGGTCCAGACCGTGCCAAATATGCTTGCTCGTAAACGTGCCGCTTAGTTCGACATCTATCTTGTCTTCAAGTCCACGGCCGATGTCTAACACATCAAAACCGTAAAACATACTTTTTATTATGGGCATCGCAGTTAGATCCCGCCCATCTGCTGTCGGCTCAGCTTCTTGTGCCTGCGAGACGCCCATCATGCCTAACAAGAACACGCCAATGATGAGAAACCATTCGGGCTTCATAATTACTCTCCTTGAAAGCTGCTGTTAAAAAACTACGTCAGTTCCTTGACAATGCTGATTCCTCCGTGGAGTTTCTGTTGCTGCCATTTTTCACACCTTGATCAAAGGTAAGTGAGACCGTGACTATCGAGCCACAGAAGGCCGTTCGCCATCGTACTCCAACTGTTTCAGCGAACTTATCGTCCGCACAATAAGGTTGTTTAACCAGCTTCTTCCTGGGTTGGCCGTTCGGAATGCCCTGCCTTGTTCGTCGTTCGTACCCCTGCCTGGCGCAGGGGCAAGCCTGTCCCCGCGAAGGCGGGGATGAAGCATATCTCGTACCGTTTCGTTTCACGCTTCACGAATAACGCTTCACGCACAAATGAGGCCAGGTTTTGCGAACGTGATGACAGGGAATCGTACGGTGATGAGCGGCCTCGAAAGCTCCGATTAGTCAGGCGAGTATTTGATATTCGGGAGTAAATCGGAATGAAAGAGCCGCTTCCAGGGCGAACCAATGGTCCCTTTCGTTTCTGCTTTTCATCGCTCTTTTGGCGAAAACAAGCGACTCTGAAATCAGGACTCCTTAAATTGTGACCGGATAGTACCGCTGTCCCTTTGTAATGACAATGGCCCTGTCATCACTTATTTTCGAGGGGCAGCGGGTACTATCCCCCAGGTCTGGCCTTGGAGAACCACAGGAAATGGCTTTCGGGGCAAAGGATGCGAATATGTCCGACAAGTACACTGTCAAGCAGCAACAGCAGGCTGACGAGCAACAGTTGAAAACCGCCGGTGAACAGTCACACCGCGAAATCGGCGGGCGTAAACGGCTTGAAGAAGCTCTGGACGTTTCAAACACAGAACTCCGCGATTTCGTTCACATGGTATCGCATGACCTTCGCGAGCCGCTGCGCAAAATCTCCTCTTTCGGCCTGCTGCTGAAAGAATCTCTTGAGGGGAAACTCGAGAAGCAGGACCAGGAGAATCTTGAGTGCGTGATCGACGGAGCTGAAAGAATGACCCGGATGATAGAAGACCTCCTGACGTACTCGCGGACAAACGCAAAGACAATAGCAGCCCAGATGGTTGATTTGAACGAGGTCGTCGAGCAGTTGGAACAGTTGGAGATTGGGACACTACTGGAAGAGACCGGCGCTGCCATTGAGATTCCGCAGCCGCTGCCGAGAGTCCGCGCAGATGCCGTCTTGATTCAGCAACTGCTGCGAAATCTTGTTGTCAGCGCGATCCAACGTCGCAGGCAGGACGTCTCACCGCGGATTCTGATGCGAGCTGAACAGATTGCGGGCAACGAAGTCCGGATAGAAGTGCAGGACAATGGAATAGGCGTCGAGACAAAAGACGGCAAGGACGTTTTCAAGATGTTTGCACGCTTGCACGGAGCGCAGGAAAAAGAAGATGCCGGAACAGGACTTGCCGTGTGCAAGAAGATCGTGGACAAACACGGCGGCCGGATCGGGGTCAAGTCAGAGGCGGGTATGGGCTCAACATTCTGGTTCACCCTGCCGGCGTCGAAAGATTTGCAGCAGCACGACGAGCTTCTGCTCAGCGCTGAGACCGGATCCAGGGCAGGTACAGCCCCGGCCGAAACAGGCTCATAGGCCAATGGCGACACGCTCGAGATGAACGGCGAAAAAGTGAACATATTGCTGGTTGATGACGACTCCCAGGATCGTCGGCTTGTGAAGGTGATCCTGGGAAGATCGTACCGCCCCGGGCAATACGGCGTGGAAACGGCAGGCACATTGTCTGATGCAGCCAAATGTCTGACCCATGGCGCCTACGACATTGTTTTGCTTGACCTCAACCTTCCGGACAGCAGAGGTATCGATACCGTCCAGCGGGCTCGAGAGGTGAATCCGGATGTCTCGATTGTCGTATTGACCGGCCTGGATGACGAAGAGACGGGCCTTGAGGCGATAAGAAAAGGGGCCGACGACTACCTCGTCAAGGGCAATTCGCTGGAACATGTTCTGGTTCGGACGATCCGCTACTCCCTGGAAAGAAGACGTGTAAGAGAACGGTTGAGAGAAACCGAGAACCGATTCCGCTCTGTTGTCCAAACCGCCGGCAGTGCGATTCTCGTGCTGTCTCCGGAGTACAAGATACTCGAGTGGAATGAGCACGCCAAGGATATCTACGGCTGGGAACGGCGGGAAGTGCTGAACAAAGACTATTTGCAGCTATTTATTCCGGCAGAAGATCAGAGCACTGTTGCTGAGGACATACAACAGGTCCTGTCGGGAAAAATGGTCAAGAGCCTTGAGAGCTCGATTCGCATACACGATGGGAGCCAGCGCATCCTGTTGTGGAATGCTTCGCCCCTTCTCGATGCCAAGGGCGAATCTGTCGGGATCGTCGCGGTCGGCCAGGACATTACCGATCGTAAACGCATGGAGGACGAGCTGCGGCACCACCGCGAATACCTCGAGCAGGTCGTAAATGAACGAACGGCCAATCTGCAGCAAGTCAACGAACAATTGCGCAATGAAATAGAGGAGCGCAAGGAGATCGAACAGGAGCTGCTGGTCGCCAAGGCGGAGGCTGAGGCGGCCAATCAAGCCAAGAGTGAGTTTCTGGCTAACATGTCGCATGAGCTGCGTACGCCGCTGCACAGCATTCTCAGCTTCGCTTCGTTCGGTATTAAGAAGTACGCCAGCGCCAAACCGCAGAAGCTGCTCGACTATTTCAACAGGATCAAACAAAGTGGAAGCATACTTCTGGAGTTGCTGAACGACCTTTTGGACCTAGCCAAGCTTGAATCGAGAAGCGCGACGCTTACATTTGAGCCGACCGACCTCGGCATGTTGGTCAAGTCCGTGACCAGCGAATTGGACATATTACTCTCGGAGCGGAACTTGAAGATACGGCAGGAAACGTCGGAATTCGATGAGCAAGTCACACTCGATGCCGACAAGATCAAGCAGGTGCTTCGCAATCTCTTCGACAATGCGATCAAATTCTCGCCGGACGGTGGGATCATCGATGTTGGCATAGACCGCGTTCAGGATTCAGTCAGAGTCTCGGTTCGTGACCAGGGCCCCGGCATTCCTCCGGATGAACTTGAAGCCGTGTTCGACAAGTTCGTGCAGTCCAGCAAGACCAAGACGGGAGCAGGGGGCACGGGACTGGGGCTTGCAATCTGTCACGAGATCGTTGCCGCCCACGGAGGGCGCATCTGGGCAGAGAACAGGCCTGAGGGCGGGGCGACGTTCTCGCTCGAGATACCGCTCTGCGAAAACGCGAGTGCGGAAAGGCCGCCGTTACTGGCGGGTGTTGACAGTAGCTTGGCAGTGGAACAGTAACCTGATGGTGAACCACGGCGTCGCGGAAGGATACCGCGCCGAGGCCGTGTATATGAAATGGGGCAGAACTATGCAAAGACAAGGAAAAATCCTGGCGGTGGACGACGATCCCAACAATATCGCGATTTTAGAGGAACTATTGGCGGACGACTACGATCTCGAAACAACCACATCCGGCGGGCAGGCCCTGGAGGTCGCTCAGACATTCCGGCCCGACGTCGTTCTGCTGGACATCATGATGCCCGGTATGGATGGCTATCAAGTCTGCCAACGGCTCCGGGAACAGGGTGCTTTCAAATATACCAAGATCATTATGGTTTCCGCCAGGGCAATGGTCCCCGAAAGGCTCGAGGGTTACAAGGCCGGGGCAGACGACTATATTACCAAACCGTTCGATGGAGATGAATTCCTGGCAAAGATTCAGGTCTATCTGCGCCTCAAGCGAGCGGAAGAGGCAGACCGGGCGAGACATGCAATTACGGTCAAGGCGATAGACAGTTTGAGGACGCCATTAGCCATGGTCAAGAGCGTCATTTCCGATGTCAGTGCGAACGCACTCGGAAAAACTGATGCGAAACTACATCACCAGCTCGACGACGCCAATGACTGCATGAACCAGATCGAGAGGACCATCAACAATTTTCTCGATCTCTCCGAGATCTATGCCGGCGAAGTAGAGCTGCAGCCGACAACCTTCAAGATGCAATCCGTGGTTTCGGAGCTTGTTGATGGCCTCAAACCGCAGATGGCTCCGAGGGGAATCGACCTGAGCACGGATATGCCCAGCGAAGAGCTGCTGGTCAACGCGGACCGGCGAAAGATTACGACGGTGCTGCGAAATCTGATAGACAACACCATGAAACTGCCTCATGAAGGCGATGGGATTTGCGTACGCGTAAGAGATCTCCACGACAAAGTTGGTGTGGACGTTGAGGACACCAACCCGGCCATAGACGGCAGTGAAATAGATGATCTGCTCAACGCGCCCGGTCAGATTGAGAAACCTGCCGACTCAAGTCCACGCGGGACCGGTTTTGGACTCGCTGTTGCCAAGGAATTCGTGGAACTGCACGGGGGGCGCCTCTGGGCCGAGAGCCGGCCGGAAGGCGGCGTTATTTACTCGTTTGAGATCCCGCAATGTACGGATGCCACGGCCACGGCACAAGCGGTCTTCAGCGGCGTCAGCACTGAATCCGAAGGCTACGAATGAATTTGAACCGGCGTACACCACATCGAAGTTTGGATATGAAAGGAAACCCGAATTATGAAGGCGAACAAGAAATTACTGGCTGTCGATGATAATCCTGACAATATCGCAATTATCGAGGAATTGTTCCAAGCGAAGTACGATCTGAGGACCGCCTCAACAGGCGAAGAAGCTCTGAAAATCGCGATGGATTTCCAGCCTGATATCATTTTGCTGGACATTATGATGCCCGGTATGGACGGCTACGAGGTGTGTCAGCGGCTTCGAGAGTATCCCTCACTCGCGGATACAAAGATTATCATGGTCACGGCCAAGGGGGCATTAGAGGACCGAGTCAAAGGCTATGAAGTGGGTGCCAACGATTTTATTATAAAGCCTTTTACGGAAGAAAACATTCTCGAGAGCGTAGAATTTTTTCTGTAGAACGGCTGATACGACAGGCCCGGTCAAGCCGACATGGTGAATGCCACAACCGGATGACCGTCTGGTACTTCGGCCTCTCACAGCAGACCCACCCGCTATAAGTGCGAGCCTGCTACAGCACAAGGCAGCAGGAAACAAATATCTGCCATCAGAACCGTATGTGCACTCAGGCCAGGCAAGTGTTGATTAAGGTTGAAGCCACAGTCCAGAATCTCCTGGGCACAGTCACCTGCGAACTCGCCCAGGGCAGAACACAGGGCAAACGCATCTTAATTGGCTGGTTCCCCTTTTTGCTCGAAAAACGCACGTCAACGATGTGACTTTGGAACCAGAACTTCAAACTAAACCTCACTTACGGGGCCAAGAACGGCGATTTAAATTTAGATGCAATTGCCCTGGGGCAGAACATCGTTGACTTGACCGCTTTGCGGGTCGTACCATACTTCGAATTGCCCTTTGTAAAAACTGCAAACAATCAAAGATCACTCGGCAAATTCGTGTCTCTAATATGTTTCCATAGTAGTCAGATTTGCCGGGTTGTGAAGGCATCACACATCAAATGCCTGCTGAAAAACGAAGATTCTTGGAAGAATTTTGGCAAATCAAGGTGGTGCGCTTTCATTTTGCATATAACCCCTACCCACTACAGGTTAGTTATCTCCGAGACAAGATACGCACCCAGCTCGTCGAATTGTCTTTCATTCTTACGATAAAAGGGAAGAAGCTTTTGATACCTCCTGACCTTGGCGGCATCCTTGATTTCTCGTACTTGCATGATCTTCGAGAGCCTTTTCTTTATGTTATGAAAAGCCCCGATGAACAAAATTGCCTTCTCGCCGGCTTTGAGAGTCTGGTCTATTCTCTCGGCGATGAAAACATCTCTTTTATTTAACAGTACAGTCTTGACCAGCTTGTATTTTGCGACTGCCATCAGTTTCTGTGTGATTGATGCAGCTCGCGTCATGGCCTGTAATCGGTCATACTCTTTTTTCACCAGGCTGAAATCCTCCGTCTTGACCAGGACGGCACCTCTTTCCAGAAGCCTCAAAATTAGCTGGTAGTTCTTACTTCCCGCCTTGGCGGTATCTTCAACTATCTTTTTCCCCACCCCATCCTCAGCAACCATACCATCCTGATATATTTTCACCCCTCTAACATCCATAGAGCCGAAGTAGTCTGACACGACGTTCCAAAAAACCTCCACTGTCTTTCTATGCTTTTCCCAAAGCTCCTGCCCCAAATCAGTGATTCCTCTTTTGGCTACATGTTCGGCTATCGAGCCCAAGTCAGCACTGCTATGTATGACAGGTACGTAAATCAGTGTTCTCATAAGGACGCTCTTTACGTTGCTGCCGCCCCGGTACGTTCCAGCCTTTTCTTGAGCTGCTCATTACGCTCCAGCCTTCTTTTCAGCTCTCTGTTTTCCTGCTCGATATCCGCCTTCTTTGCCCTTGTCGAAAGGTATGAGTCATTCTGCCACCAGTTTATGCCCATCTCCATTGCCTTATCCACGGAAGCAATCAAGAGCCTTATTTTGATATTGAGAAGGTCGACATCCGCAAGCTGAATCTTGATATCTCCGGCGATAACAATGCCCTTATCCAATACCCGCTCCAGGATATCAGCGAGGTTGGCAGCATCAGTCGGGTGCATCATTTTTTGTTCAGACATGGGGTTGCTTCCTTTTGATCATGCTACATTAAATCCCCTAAAGGACCTAAATTCAGGTTCAGATCTTCGTCCTTGAGTCCCAATAGCTCCTTCAACTGATCCATCTTGTTTTCTAACTTCATTAGAGTCTCACCGACCCTTTCTATTTCCTCTTCGGAAAGAGAACCTGCTTCCACTCTTCTAATCGCCTGTTTTTCCAAGAGTTGCCTTATCAACTCTATGAGTGTCAGGACCAGCTTGGCTAATCCCTTTTCGACATTTTCGGGATTTGCGTCAATCTTCGCTGGATGAGCGTCTTGGGATTTTTGTATTTGCTCGGCAAATTCGTCCGGCGAGTCGGTCTCTACTATTGCATGTGCGATCATACACTATCTGCTCCCACCAGAGCTTGAGACCGGGCCCCTTCGGCAAAAAGCTTGGCTTGTTCGGCATCTCTGGCAGGGTCATGTTTGGACAGACCAACGAAGTTATACGCAGGCCAGGGACCACTCAACAGAAACTTAAAACCCGGGTGAGCACTCTTTATATGCCAAAATGCCTCTCTGAAGTCGCACGCCTGAGATTTTTCGACCAGATAGGCTGCGTCTAACAGCAGCTTCTCGGTCTTGAGTTTTTCAAGTCTCTTTTCTACGGCGAATTTGCCAAGAAACATGTCCATAGCTTTGATAAACTGATCCGCCTTTGTCTGAAATTCCTCGTCTATTCTGTATCTTTCGAATCTTTCCTTCATGAATCTCGTGCCTGCTGAGCACCATGGCCCTGACGTTTCCGGTTTGTTGCTCCTAAGGCGATTGACAATGTTTTCTTTTACTTTATCTGCCGGCCAGAGGACTTTGACGCTAAACTCACACTTGTTACGGAGTCTTTCCAGATTGCCCTTGAAGTCCCTATAGTAGCTCTGCATCATTGCAAGCAGGTTGTCTCTGCCATCAACAAGAGTCCGAAATCTCATGGGCAAAACGGTGAAATCAGCCATGAGCCTTTCCACGACCGCCTCATGTTCCAGGACACAGCCTTGGGTTACTCCCTGAGTGACCTGGTCGATCTCACTGACAACCACCCCTATGTCGCAATACGGAATGCTATAAACGCGGGAGCCTCGTAACCCGTCTATTGCCTCCTTTATCTGGTTGCTGGAATCCACTATGCCATACAAATAAAGTTTCACAGCTATCTTGCCTCCTGCATCGGTCCGGTAAAGGGCGAACCTCTCAACTTCTCCATGGTCTCCACAGAGCTGAGCAGGACTTTCAGCCCCAAATAGATGAGGTCCACGTCCGCTACGGATATAACCATGTCCCCTGATATAACTACGCCTTTATCCAGGACCCTGTCCAAGATTTCCAAGAGAGTTACATTTCCTGATTTTGTCATTACGCTGCCCGTTTTGCCCTTCTCTTGTCGAAAGACCACAGAAATTGTACGGCGGCCATGGGCCGGTACAATCGATGACAAGCCCCTCGTTTTCGTAGTGCGTTTTCAACGTATCCGCCGTGGCCAGAAAGTCGTTTGCCTCGGCCTTATGAACCAGGAAAGCAGCATTCAAAACCATGTCTTCTTCCCGCTCGGTTACTTCCTTTGGCAGCAGCCTATTTATGCGCGCTTCAAAACTCAACGCCTTCAACAGCTCGAAACTTTCCCGGCTACATGCGTCAATTCTTTCATTCAGGGCTCTCTCCAGCAGCGCATCTTTCCTTTTATTAAGAAAATAGGCTTTACCCATGGAGGATGTTTTGATTTCGTCCTCTATTTCCAGGATTCTCTCCTCGCCGCCGAGAAAACCAGCTTTCAGCTTTTCCGGATCACAATAGATCTTGAGGCCCCATTCCTGTTTGTTTGCCAGCCTTCTTAGAATCGCCTTAAACTCATCCCCGTATTGCCCAAGCATCCCTTCCAGGCTGTCCTCTGTGCTAAAGAGCGTCCCAAACCTAAAGGGGATTACATCCGTGCCGGTCATAACCCGTTCTATTATCATTTCATGTCCACTTGCCTTGGACTGGGCCCAATGAAAATCAGCCATATTTCTTCTGAGGCCTTCCTCGCCAAATTCCCGCTCCTCAACTTTACCGGCTACCGCATAAAGGCCTTCCCTGCGGACATAATAGAGGTCACTTTCCAAGGCTTTTGTTTGTTCCAGCTTCGGCTCTCTATCTGTAACACAATACAGGTAGATAAGCTGCTTTTCTTCTGCCATGACTGCACCTCTGATAGATTAGCCGGCCGTCAGCGCATGGCCCTGACGCTCGTAGGATTCCACTTCCAGATTATCATTCAGCCTGACTTCATAGATGTTTCTGTCCTGCACTCTCGTAGGGAGTCCAAGGGACTTCAAGAAAGAATTCTCTTCGTACACTTCGGCTTCGACATGCCACTGGTTGTCAACCTTTGTTGCGCCAATAACCTTCACGTCGTGTGTGTTGACGGCCCTTTGTAAGAACTCCATGGCCGCGTTCTTCGCTTCTTCAATGCCAGTCATTTTCTAAATCTCCTACTCTCTTGCATTTGTAACGGAATCCAGCCTGTCTAAAAGCTCTTTTTCCTTCCGGTCGTATTCCGGCTGACTAATCTCATCCAGTTCAAACTGCAATTGCAGCCGCATGAGCTCTTCTTTTATGCGACCTTCATCAGAGATCTCTTCTTGAGCCATATCGCTCAGTTTTCGCCCCATCCAGATGATCCCCTTCAGCGGTGCAAGCAGTATGCTATCGATCAGAAACATCGTCAGTAATCCTCGGTATTGATCCTGATATCTACGAAATTAAAAGGGGGCAATGGACCTACATATCTGAATGTTACTTTTTCAGCGTACTTGTCATCGAGCTTCTGAATCTGCCGATCAAAATCAGCTTCTCTTTTCCTTTCCACGAAAAAGGCGGCATTCACAATCATCAGCTCACCATACGTGTCATTCATCTTGACCTCAGCCGCCAGGGGTTCCAGGACACTCAGAATATCAGCCTTAACGATTTCCTTCTCTGTCCGCAAAGCCTCCTCGACCATCTCGCCGATCTGGACACGCTCATAGTGAGACTTCTCGCGGGTACATTTCGCAAGCTTCTCTTTCAGCAACCTTATATTCCCATACCTTTCCAGAATGTCCTTATAAACAGCGTTTTCCTGAAACATTGCTTTGAGGCCAAGCTCCACTTTGTCTTTGACGTCATTCAACATCTCTCTGAATTTGTCATACTCTCTTGTCAGTATTCTCCTGACTTTCTCCTGATCTTCAGCCACGGTGGCGAATCTTACCGGCAGGGCGGTATATTCGGTCATCGCCCTTTCGATAGCCATTTCGTGGGCAAGAGAATTCTCCCGCGAGACCCTATACTTCTTCATCGGGGCGTCGCTGACCACCGCTGAAATATCGTTGAAACAGACCGTATGGAGCTGGTCACCTCGCCCACCTATCCCCAGAGGACCGAAAGACTGAGGCTGATTCGAGTCTATGACACAGTATATATATTTGCCTTCCTTGGTCGCTGTCTCCATCTTTACTTCTCCCATTCTTCCGGATATATGACGATGTTGACAAAGTTAAATACCGGCAGCGGCCCTGTATAGAGAAACCTTGCCCTCTCTTTGAACTGGTCGCTTAGATCGTCCATGATGTTGTCGAATTCCTTTTCTCTTCCCTTATCCGTCAAGAAAGCAGCGTTCATGAACATTTCATCACCTATTGTGTCATTGAGCTTGTACTCAACGGCTGTCCTTTTGAGCCTGTTGACGAGCTCTTCTGCCTGTTTCTGTTTCTTCCTATCCAATGCCTGTTTCACAAGCCGGCCAACACTCATTTTCGCCTGAGCATCCTCACCGTCCTGCTCTTCGATGACTGTTTTGAGGTTTCTTATTGTTTTGTTCTCGTGCACGATTTCATCGAAGATGGCCCCCATGTTCGTCCATATACTTTTTACACCCAGCTCTATTTTGTGGTCCATGTCCCTTAAGGCCGTCTTAAATTCCCTGCATCTTCTATCAAGCAGGTTTCTGACCTCATCGGCGCTGGAAGCAATGGTTCCAAACCGGACCGGCAGCACGCCGTCAAACTCCTGCATCACTTGCTCAATGATCTTCTGGTGAGTCAGCATGTTGTCCTTGTTTACAGTAATCCTGGTCAGGGGATAGCTGCTCACGACCATACTCAGATCGTCATAACCGATGGTCAGGACCTCGTTGCCCTGCCCGCCGATTCCGATAGGACCAAAATTACGTTCCTGTTTCGTCTCTATTATGCAATAGATATATTTTCCTTCTTTTTGCATGTCAGCCCACAGTAGTAACCAATACGGCATCCTCCTCGAAAGCGTCCTCATTGAGGTAGCAGCCCCGGCTGCCTTCCGCCTGGTTGGATGCTCTGCAGTAATCCAAAAGCATTTTGTAGGCCCGGGTCATCTCGTCAAATTTCTTCTGCGTGTCCGGAGTATTTTGGTTTTTGTCCGGATGACAGGTTAAAGCTAACCTTCGATGAGCCTTCTTAATATCTTCGGCAGTCACAAAACCGCTCGCAAGACCTAACTGCTTCCTGGCCCAGTCTATCTGCTCAAACTGCGGCTTCTTTATCTCGAGGGTATAAAAGCTGTATGGTGGAAGCGGGCCTACACATCTGAAGTTCAGTTTTCCTTCAAATCCATTATCGATATCCTCTATTGTCCGCTCGAAATCCTTCTGTCTGTTGCGGTTCAAAAGAAAAGCTGTATTGAGCACCATTCTGTCATCCATTAAATCGTGAGCCTTGAAACCGTCGGATACTTCCTTCAAAGCTGTTTGTATCCGGTCGGCATACTCCGCCTTTCTCTTGTCTGAACACCTCTTGACCAGCACACCCACCCTCATCTGATCGTCCACGGTCACGCCGTTTCCTTTGCTCAGAAGTGATTGCCTGAGCGTCTTGATCTGCTCTTCCTGTGAGACTTCCCGCAGAAAGGAGCCCAAATCGTTTAGCGTGGCGACCACATCAATTTCTATGGCGTTGTGCACTCGTTCAAATATGTTTTTGATCGTTCCGTATTCCCTGGCCAGGATCTGCTCAATTTCTTCTTCGCTTTCAGCGAAAGTCCCCAATTTCATGGGGATAATTGTGTGTTCGGTCATTACCTTTTCCACTAACTGCTGGTGGCTGACAAGCACTCTGGCCAGGGTTTCCTTGGGCACGTGGTTGTAATCAACTATTTCCGAATCTTTTACAACCGCCGCTATGTCCCGGAATGAAATGGTATATGCCCATTTGGAGTTTTCGCTGCTGCTGACAACTTCGGCGGGGCTTCGCAAGGGATAGATATCTTCAAAGCCTACAATCCCGCCCAGATCAAAACTCTCCTCAGTGCCGGAGTTTATGACTCCATACACGTATTTGCCTCTCTTGCTCATGACAAACCCTTTCATTCCAAGGGAAGGGTTTGCCGGTCCCTTCCCTAAGACCCATTTATCAAACCGCTGAAAGCAGGGATGAACTCACGCACTCCATCATCTACTTGCCGTTTTGGTCGTTCAGCATTCTGAGAGCCTGCTCAAAATGCTGCCGGGATACCTCAAGCTCTCCGTTTGCACGTGTTTGCTTTTGCGCTGAATTGTGCTCGATATATTCTCTTACCGCGAACATGGAGGCCTTGCGACAGACAAACTCAATGTCCGAACCGGTTCTGTTGTCGGTTTTGTCGGCCAGCTCCGTCAAATCAACATTTGCGGCAAGGGGTTTATTCTTCGTATGTATCTTGAAAATTTCTTCCCGCGTTTTCCGGTCGGGCAGGGGCAGCTCAAATAACAGGTCAAATCGGCCGCTTCGCAGGATAGCAGGATCAACCAGGTCCAACCTGTTCGTCGCCGCTAAAACAACAACGCCTTTAAGCTCTTCGATCCCGTCCATCTCGGTCAGGAATTGACTAATGACTCTTTCGGTCACGTGGGCATCGGTAGAGCTTGAACCTCTTCTGGGCACAAGACTGTCGATCTCGTCAAAGAAGAGTATGGTCGGTGCCGCATGCTTTGCCTTTCGAAACGTTTCCCTGACTCCCCGTTCCGATTCACCCACGTAGCGGCTGATAAGCTGCGGGCCTTTAATCGAGATAAAATTGACGCCGCTTTCGTTGGCAACGGCCTTGGCTAAAAGAGTCTTTCCGGTCCCGGGCCGGCCATAAAGCAAGATTCCTTTCGGCGGATTTGTATTTGCCTTCTTAAAAACATCTGGATACTTGACAGGCCATTCTACGGCCTCTTTAAGCTCTTGTTTGACGTTCTCAAGGCCCCCTACGTCCGACCACTTCACGTCCGGCACCTCAACAAATACTTCCCTTATTGCGGATGGCTCGATTTCCTTCAGGGCTTCAAGGAAATTGTCCATTGTTATTTCCAATTTGAGCAGCGTTTCATAAGGAATGTCTGACAATTCAAAATCAATTTTCGGCAGAATCTTCCTCAAGGCAGACATTGCCGCTTCCCTGGCCAGAGCTTCCAAATCCGCTCCGACAAATCCGTGAGTAATCTCGGCCAATCTTCCCAAATCGACGTCTTTAGCCAGCGGCATCCCTCGCGTATGGATTTCTATGATCTCCAAGCGTCCATTCTTATCAGGTATAGGAATCGAAATCTCTCTGTCGAATCGGCCCGGCCGTCTTAGAGCGGGATCTATAGTATTAGGAATATTTGTTGCACCAATGACTATGACGTGTCCCCGCGATTCCAAGCCATCCATCAGCGCCAGGAGCTGAGATACGACGCGCCTTTCAACCTGCTTTTCACTGCCCATATCTTCTCGTTTGGGTGCAATGGCATCTATCTCATCAATGAAGATTATGGCAGGCGCGTGTTTCTGGGCATCTTCAAAAACGCTTCGCAAACGTGCCTCAGATTCGCCGTAGAATTTCCCCATAATTTCAGGGCCGCTTATGCTAACGAAATACGCATCCGTTTCATTGGCCACGGCTCGAGCGGTTAACGTCTTGCCCGTGCCCGGCGGTCCGTACATGAAGACTCCTTTGGGCGCTTCGATACCAAGCCTTTCAAACACTTCGGGATATTTCAGAGGCAGCTCAATCATCTCCCTGATTCGTTGAACCTGCGTACCGAGCCCGCCAATGTCTTCGTACGACACCTTGGCTTTCTCAAGCTTGGCCTCTTCTGATTTTACTCTTATTAAGGTGCTCGAACTGACCGATACCGCGCCGTCAGGGACGGTGTCCTCCACCGCAAAGTCACATGTTTTAGCGCCAAACAACCGGGCCCTTATCTTGTCGCCGCGGGTTAAAGGCAGGCCTTCGAGCAAAGACCCGATGTATTTAGCATCTTTGTCTTTTTGAAGTATGCCCGCCGTTGTCAAAGGAGAAAGCGTTATCTTTCGGGCGGGCTTGCTCTCGACTTTCTCGATAGTTACCTTTTCGTCCAGACCGACTTTCGCGTTCTCTCTTGTGATACCGTCGATCTGAACTATCTTTTTCCCTCTGTCGTCAGCATAGCAAGGCATGGCCTTGGCAACAGTCTTCCTCTTACCTTCTATCTCTACAGCCTGGCCCACGTCCAGGCCCAGACTCTTCATGTCCTCCGGGTCAATTCGGGCGATGGCCCTTCCCACATCTTTAGGCAAAGCCTCCTTGACCTTGAATTCTCCCATACGAGGTGCCTTTCTTCGGCCTTAGCTGAACAAGAAGCTGTTGAAATCTTTCAAAGCCCGCAGTCCTTTGACCTCATGAGAACATGAGGGGATAATGGTTGTTGTCAGACTGCCAATC
Source organism: uncultured Pirellulales bacterium (assembly GCA_964462945.1). Taxonomy (GTDB): domain Bacteria; phylum Planctomycetota; class Phycisphaerae; order Sedimentisphaerales; family Anaerobacaceae. The sequence continues at coordinate 28,562 of CAYWZW010000028.1, read as the reverse complement.
CTTTTTTTGACCTGGCTTATGTACTTGTCCTGTTCCTGTCTCTTTGCTCTGCAAAACCGGCAGTCATCGGATTGCAGGACATTATTCATTACCAGTTGTTTAACTCTTATCCCATATTTATCCAAGCTGGCTGTCAGCCGAGCAGTCTCTGAGATGGCCATGTCCTCCGGAATCGTAACCACTATAAATTCACACCTGTTCTGGTCGCGGAGCAAATCCTCTATCTTTTTTATCGTCTTCTTCATGGACAGCAAAAAGTCGTCGCCTTCATCGGCGTTATACCTGCCGGCAAACGTCTCAACGATATACCTGTACTTCCATCTCATCCTGCCCATCACTTTGACCCAATCATCCAACAATCCCGGTGAGGTCAAGAGTCGCAAGGCATGACCCGTCGGTGCGGTATCTACAACGTATTTGTCAAATTCCGCCTTTTCTATCAGATCGATCATTGTCTTGAGACCCATGACCTCATCCATTCCGGGTATGGGCAACGCAAGAATGGAGTCGATGTCCTCAGAATCCAAGTTGGTACCCGTTTCAAGGATTTTTCTTATCTGGCCACCGTGTTCAGTTTTGAATTTTGAAAGAGCATTTTCCGCATTGACTTCAAGAGCACTCAGGTTTCGTATCCCTTTTACCTTTTTAGGCTGGTCGCCAAGTTCTTGTCCCAAGCTGTCAGCAAGTGAATGGGCCGGATCCGTAGAGCAAAGCAATGTCTTGAAAACTTCGGCCAAATGCAGACCCGTGGCACATGCACACGTCGTCTTTCCCACGCCGCCTTTGCCGCCGAACAGGATCAACTTCAGCGAAGCATCCTTGAGCCCTTCCAATGCCATTCACTTTTTCACCTTGATTTCCAAGATGCCGTTGTTATAAGAAGAAGTCATGGCTTCGGCGTTCACCTTTGACGGGAGCAGGATCTCCTTGTGATACTTCCTGTCTCCGGTCTGTGCTGAGATATCCAAGATATCCTCTTTCATGTCTAACCGTATATCTTCCCCGTTGACTCCCGGCATTTCAGCATATATTCGGATTTCCTCGTCCTCGTCAAAAACGTCAGTGATAGGTTCTCTTTCTTCCTCGACTTTAGGCCCTTCAGGAGTCTTCTTGACATTTCCGAATGGCTCTACCACGGCTTTGCCTCCCACCACCGTCTTGACCGAAACCCCGAATACGCCTTTCATACCTTCTTTAAGATTGCTCAAGTCGATTTCGCTTTCTTTATTGATTTCGCCGCCCGCGTCCTTGAGCTTAGCGGCCAGGTCAACGAGGTTCTCAATCCCTTTGAACAATCCCCCTAAGCTCAACTTGCCTATACCGAAGTCAATATCCGGGTCTTCGTTCTTTTTGCGTCCATGTTTAGCCATTCTTTACCCCTTTAACAGCGTTCAACTGTTCATGGAATCACACACCATTGAGAACACGCACGTTATTTGTCAGTATTTCACAGTGAGCGTTTTGAGTGGTTTCTGAGGTGCGTTTTCATAGTTCTTGTTTTTCTGCTGCTCGAGAGCTTCTTGCTGCAATTTCTCGATCTGTTCATTGACGCCGGCCAAATTCCTCGTGACCGTGTTTCTTCTCTTGTTCAGAGCGGCAAGCTCTTTTTCCAACCTGTCCTTCTCTCTGCCAAGCACGTACAATTCGAGATGGCTCGGCCTCTTAACCTTGGGGATGGATGTGGCACCAACAGAACGCACACTTCTTATATCGCTTAGGTTCGGCAATTGCTGTATGGTTCTCATTTGATACGCCTCCGTTCTATGCTTCAATCAGACTTTTCTCCCGCTGTCTGCTGTTCTGGACAATTCCGCTCTGAGCATTAGTTGCAGGGTAGTCAACCTGGCCCGGCTTGGAAGAAGGATTACCGGCCTCACTCATCCCAAGCTCTCTTGTGACAAGCTCTTTCACGATTTGCTTAACTCGGTCCTGGTTCGTTTTTGAGCCGACTCGACTGGTTTCCGATGCCAGAATATCCTGACATATTTGCATAAACACATGACTTCCTTTTGAAGGTGTTAATCTTCGCACTTTGAGAGTTTTAGCAATCATGATGCTGCCCCGAACCGTAGGTGCAAACTCACACTTTCCTGACTCTCTCAGCCCCCTCACGATGTTGACTATCATTTCGACACAGGACCGGGACAGTTTGGACTTGGCCTGTGTTATCGCTACTTCGGTTTCGTAGTCGTAGGAATCAAGGTCCATCGTTATCATTCTGTCTCTCAATGCGTCCTGACTTCTGTGGACGCCGGCGTACTCTTCGGGATTGGATGTAAAAATTGCGGTAAAGTCCGGATGAACCTTCAGATAGGGCTCCTCGCCATCTCTTGTCACAGGCAAATCCATCATTTTTTCCTGCAAGATAGACAAAAGGATATTGTTTGCCTCAGGCCGGGAACGCGTAAATTCATCATATATCAGGGTAAAGCCATACTTGCAGGCGACAGTCAAACGGTTATCGACCCAACGTTTGACCATGTCCTCCTCGGTTTTCAGGACCCTTGAGATGAAGCGATCCACAACTCGCCTGATCCGGTACCCATGTTCACCGCCCACCAAATCAGAAGTTGTGAACTCTTCATCCCCATGAATCAGTACCACGGGTCTTGCAATTCTGCCCGCCAAGTGCATGGCCAAGGTTGTCTTACCCGTGCCGGATGGACCCCTTAGATGAACCGGAAAGCCGGCTTCGATGTACCAAAGGGCTCTGTTTGTGATGTCCTTTACGTAGCTGGTTTCCACGAAATCAGGCAAAGGACTTGGCTCCAGCACCGTGGTCATCTCATCGATCATTTTGACGCACCTCCCTGGCCTTTCCAGCCGGCAGCTTCTCCGGCATGAGACGGACCTTTTAGACGTTAGATCCAACTTTTCGGCGGCTGCCTTTGCTCTTTGCCGAGGTCCTCTTTTTGCTTGGGGCCTCGCGCGCCGCCTGCTTAACGGTGGTGACCCTTTCCGCGGCATCAATTTCCGGCGTAAGGAGACCAGCTTTTCTTGCCCTCGCCAAGACCGCAGACATGCTTTTCCAGGCCCTCTTGGCCTGAGTCATATCAGCACCAAACTGACCCACAAGCGTATCGGCGTCTTCCAGGATTCTTTCGACGTCCCTCTGAATGTCGCTTATTTCTCGGGCGAGCTTGTCCCGGAGCTCCCTGGAGATGTGCGTGTGGTCTTTTTGGAAGCCGTCCAGCATGGAGCCGACGCCGGCGACAAGATCATTGACAAAAGCCGCCAGGCTCTTCGCCTGCTCCTTGCTCATGTGCACGTTGTCTTTGCGAAACTGCTGGACCATGCCTTGTGCACTTTTTAGCAGACCTTGCACGTTTCTTGATAAACCATCCATAAAATGGGCCAGGTCCTTGGCCTGCTGGGCGGCCATCTTTCTTCTATCCTTGGAAAAGCCGTCGAGGGTCCTGTGAGTATCACTCACCAACGCACCCAGTGCTTTTACCCGAACATCGTTGGCGACGATGATGTTCTCGGTCAGCTTCTTCATGTCTTCAGCTATTGTTGTTACCATCTTAGATTCTCCTTCCAGATTTTCTCAAACTCTTTGTGAAGCACCATGGCTCCCACGATCACATACTGCTACTCTCGACTCTTGCATCTCTTCATGCTCGTCAGCCTTCCCTTTGTTTTCCGCCTGCTCCAAGGCCCTTTGCGTACTGTCCAACAAAATACTCCAAGCTTCCGCCTCCATTCGATAAGAGTCTATAATGTTATTTATGATAGCTTTCATGACTGACCATTATCTGCACAGTACGCATCTTCGCTGGTGGGCAAGACGAGTTCGTTCTGTCTCTGTACGTTCGACCTTGAATTTATCGAGCATATCTCTGACTTGCTGGCGCCTTTGCTTGCGGCTGGTTACACGTTCCTGTCGCTGCTTCTTGAACTCGGCAAGCATTGCCTTGAAATCCCTTATTCTCAGCTTCTCCCCCTTGGCCAAGAGTCCCTTCAACATTTTTGAAGTTTGCCGCTGCCCCTGTTGGAACTGCTTTAGTCTGGAAGTAATTGCGTCTTTGCTTTCACCCTGCTTGCTGAGGATTTCTTTGATCAATGCGTGAAGCTTCTTGACCTTGTCCGCCCGGCCTGCAACAAGAGCGCCTCTGAATTCTCGCAAGCCGTCTCTTAATTGCTGCACCAGCTTTGCCTGTTCACGAAGATATCTCTTGAATAACTCTCTGACTTCCTGCTCGCTTTGGTCCACGTGTGAAGAGATAACACTCATCATTCGGTCGAAATCCTTCTTGCGAAGAGACGCATTTCTGGCAAGATTCTCCCTCAGTTGACTGTTGATTTTTTCCCGCTCGGCTCTTGTGCTCAGAAGCGATTCCTGAAAATCCTGAATGATTTGACCGGTGGCTTCGAAGAGCACCCCAATGCTCTGTATTCTCGCCTCGTATGACGACATCACGTTCTCGAGAATACTGTCTTTTTCAGTGGCTGTGAGCATTGTTTTCCCTTTTCTCAGAAGAGGTGTTTCTTGGCGAGTCATGCTTTCTGCCCCCACAGTGGTGCATAAGGACAACCCGGCAAGAACCCTCTGCTTAGATGTTACGCATCTATAAGTACTGCGTAGGCGTCGTACCTCCATGCGGGTTCTTACGCAGCCGTCGCCGTCAAACCTATCGCCTCAGCGTACTTCAGATAGGTCTCGACGGAGGCCACTACGACTCTGGCTTCGATGGCGAGCAGCTCAATGCCGACCAACGAGAGTCTCACCCAGGCATCCACAACGATACCCTTGTCCAGGATTCTGTCCACAACTTCGACCAGACTGCTGGAACCAATTGTTTTTTCGACTGCCATTTCAGTCTCCCTTCTTTCTGCTTTCGCAGAAACTAAATAGTGTAAAAACAAAAAGACGCACGCCACATACGTGCGCCCGAATTCAGCCCCATCAACTTAGTGGCATCGATCTGGACTTGTGGATTTACGATTGTTCCGTCTGCTTCGTTAAACAGCGAGATGGGTGTTCCGGTAGTTCCTCTGTTTATCCTCATTTTGTACCCACTGCAGAATCTCTTCTCCTGCAGAATCTCATCTCCAAATCCGTCGGCCAAGAGCCGCGAACGTTAGTGCTCGCCTGAAGGCCGTGAGCTCAACGAGAGTCTTCTTGGCCTTCAATGCCAAATGTATGTTGTCTGTTTCGGCATTATCCCGGGCAAGTTCAACCCGCCTTTTCCTGGATACCCCCTGGGAGATTCCCGGTTGTCATTGAGAATTGGTATTACAGCGCTACTAAGCCCCGTTTGTACAACCTCGTGGAACAACACGCTGCCAGCGAACCCGGGTCAATCGGCAACGTCTCGTCCTCCGCAATCTGATCAAGGCAGCGAGAGTTGGGCTAACGGGCCCTTACTTTAACCAGCAGGTATCTAACACCCCATTACCTCGCCTTGCGATGAGAGTTGACGAAAATGCCCAGCCGGTTCCCGCGGATGGCGCCGCCCCGGACAAGCATAAACATATTTGACGACGAGTTGCTTTCATGTGCTTCCCTTATGTTTCAGTGGAATATCCCATTTGACGGTCGCCAACTGTCCCTGACGCTCCAATGATAATTGTACCGTCCAGCCCTTGCGGTACGGAGGTTCGACAAACACGTTGGCCTCGGCGATTAAGATGGGTAGGTCAATTCTCAAGTGAGTCTCAGCCAAAAGTCGCAAGTGCTCTCCAATTGCAGTCTTATCGTCTTATCGAGCGATGCCGCCAGCCAGCGCTTTACGGGCGTGGCCACTCCCAATGAGGCGCGGATGTGGTGATCCATATTCTCTGTCGGCTTCTCGTCTGTCCAGAAGGCCCTGAGTGTATTCGAAATCGTCCTCAGTCTATTGCAGAGGGGACTTAGCTCGAGATTTCGCGAGCAGCACGCGAACGGCCGCTCCGGGTTCAGGTCTCCGCCGATTGCTTTAAGGATAATCACAAGGGCTCCCACGAAGTCCCAGTGACACGGCATTAAAAGGTCGATCGCCAGCCCCAGGGAAATCCGAGCTTTTTGGCCATCGACTGTATCGCGGATAATGGTTGCCCTGGTTTGCTCCAAGAACGCGGCCTCATCCCTGTAATGTTCCCCCGCCGGACATGCACTCGGCCCGCCATAGCCTCCAACATCCAGAACCATATTGTGGTAAGGCCGGCCGGTATCCAGCGCCGCGATGACCCTATCGACGATTCGCTGCACCTGCCATATCTTCAGAGGCGTGGCTTGCCCGATGAAGCGCAGCAGCTCATCCGCCCGGATGCCGCCCACGTCCAGATTCAAACCGCGAACCGCCGGCTCTTGGCACCACTGCGAAAGGATGCGGCGGGTATTCTCCAATTCCTTCTTGCGTTTTGGCGGCCGGGCCTTCGATTCTCTTGGGCAGCGTCCGGCCCCGATAGCCCTGGCAATGCGCTCGGCTTCTTTGTCGGCCTGGTGATAGCACGATTCGAAGCGCGTGATAAGCCGTCTTATGCCGACTGTATGCTCGTCCAGGGGCAAGATCGAGTCTTCCATGCTGTCGATCACCAGGATTTCGGCGTCGGTTTCCACACCGCAGTTTTGCCAGCACGGCCTGCACGCTTCTTTGTTTGCCTCTGGGTTTTCGTTCATCTGAAGACCAAATGAGCCAGGCGGTCAGCACATCTCTTCTATGATTTCAGCAGCCGCCTGAACCATCAGTTGAAGCCCGATTGAAAGGCCGAAACTGCTTGCTGAACTTCACTCATACCATCCCCTTTGTGCGGCCATACCTCCTCTGGTCCCGGCCGGCGTCAGACTGCCACCGAGCCTGACCAAAAGGACTCTGCCGGGAAAGTTGGGACCCAAAGCACGTCCACTGCGGGGAATCTACGCCGCAGGACAGACGCCGTCAAGGCAGAAACATGAGAAACACGCTGGACACGTGCATGACCGCTATATTCTCCTTGACGCCAAGCTGTTCAATCTGGTATAAATAACGATTGTTGAAACTCCCGGTTCCTTCGCCCTTTAGAAGGAGGATCATCATGTGTAAACAACTGACCTGTTTCGTCGTTTTTGCGCTTGCGGTGGGGATGACGTCGGCGCAGGCCCGCTTGATTCACCACTGGAAACTCGATGAGAACACAGCCGCCGGAGACGCCATTGCGGCAGATTCTGCCGGAGACCTGAATGGAACGATCCAGGGTGCCCAGTCGGCCGCGGGAAAATCCGGCAGTGCGCTGAACTTCGACGGCTCCAATGACGTGGTTACCATTTTGAACTTCGTCCCGCCGCGGCAAGGTACGATCGTCTTTTGGATCAACCCGGCCTTGGCCAAGAGTAAGGAGCGGATCCTCGGCGCAGGGAGCGATTATGAGGTATGGCTTCGCAGCAACGGGGAGTTGAAAAACGAATTGTTTGACAACGGCAGCGCAACCACGGGAACCGGCCCGGGCGCGCTCAACGCTAACCAGTGGAATCACATAGCAACCACGTATGACGGTACAACTACCGCGGTGGAGATATATTTGGACGGCGAACTGCAGGTCGCAGGCACTGCTGAGGTCCCCAGCACGCCAACCGGAACGACTCTTCTGCTTGGTCACAGAGCGAGCGCCGCCGACGGGGAACATTACGGAGGTCTTCTGGATGACGTCCGAATCTATGACCATGTTCTGTCGGAGGCCGAGATAAAGGCATTGGCCAGCCCACCGCGTTTTACAGCGCGCGATCCGAGCCCGCCTGATGGCGCCGTGCATGAAGATACGTGGGTCACCCTGAGCTGGTCGCCGGGAGATTTTGCCGTCTCGCACGATGTATATTTGGGCGACGATTTTGACGATGTGAACGGCGGGGCCGAAGGACCGTTCCAGGGTAATCAAGCCGGAACCAGTCTCATTGTAGGCTTCCCCGGATTCCCCTATCCGGATGGTCTTGTTCCGGGAACAACCTACTACTGGCGAATCGACGAGGTCAATGATGCGGAGCCGAACAGTCCGTGGAAAGGCCCGGTCTGGAGCTTCTCAGTTCCACCCAGGACCGCTTATAACCCCAACCCGGCTGATGGCGCCGAATCTGTCGATTTGAATGTGACGCTTAGCTGGACGGCCGGCTTCGGTGCAAAATTGCACACCGTTTACTTCGGCGACAGTTTTGACGACGTGAACAATGCCGCCCGGGGGCTGCCGCAGGGCGCGACAAGCTATACTCCCGGCCCGCTCAAGTTGGCTAAGACATACTACTGGCGTGTCGATGAGTTTGACGGCACCGTCACGTATAAGGGTAACGTTTGGAGTTTTACCACGCGGGGCACTGCCGGGAACCCGAATCCGTCTAATGGCGCTGGGGACGTACAGCCGACGCCGATTCTGACCTGGAGTGCGGGAGATCGTGCCGCCTCGCACGAGGTGTACTTCGGTATAGACGCCGATGCCGTGAAGAACGCCGGCAAGGCCTCGCCCGAGTACAAGGGAGCCAAGGCCCTGGGCGACGAGAGCTACGACCCCGGCAGACTTCAGCTGGAGACGACCTACTACTGGCGGATTGATGAAGTCAATAGCGTCAATCCCGATAGTCCATGGCTCGGCAACGTCTGGAGGTTCACGACGGGCGATTTCTTTGTCGTGGACGATTTTGAGGACTACGACGCCGGCGCCAACCAGATCTGGTACTCGTGGCATGATGGGCTGGGCTACGGCACGCCTCAGACTCCACCCTACTTCGCCGGCAATGGCACCGGCTCCGCTGTCGGTGACGAGACCACCGGCTCATTTACTGAGCAGACCATCGTTCACGGCGGTCGCCAGTCGATGCCGCTTGCTTACGACAACAACAAGCAGGGCTTCGCGAAATACTCGCAGGTCGAGCTGACGCTGATCGCCCCGCGTGACTGGACCGAGGAGGGGGTCGCGGAATTGTCGCTGTGGTTCCGCGGTGATGCGGGCAATGCTCCCGAGCGGCTCTATGTGGCTGTGTCCAACAGTTCCGGCACACCAGCCGTGGTGTACCACGACGACACAAATGCAGCAAGGAAAGTCACCTGGACGCAGTGGGCTATTCCGCTGCAAAAGTTTGCCGATCAGGGCATCACCCTGACCAACGTGGATCGGATCGCCATCGGCCTGGGCACCAGAGGCAACATGACGACGCCCGGCGGCACGGGCAAGATGTACTTCGACGATATCCGTTTGTATCGACCGAGAACAACTCCGTAAGAGAAAACAGCATCCGGCCAGTCCGACGTGTGTTTCACGACTGTGCTTTCCCGCGTCGGCCAAGACTGGCAAGAACGCACACCATCACCGATACCGCCAGGACGAAGCTCCATCCCGGGGCGAGGCCGAAGGCACTGGGAAGGCAGGCAAAGAGCAACGCCAGGCCGGCGACAAGCAGACCATAGGGCAACTGCGTTCGAACGTGCTCCATGAGGTTGCAGGAGCTGGCGACAGAACTCATGATCGTCGTATCGGAGATGGGCGAACAATGGTCTCCGAAAATCGCGCCGTCCAGAACCGCCCCCACGCTGATCATCGTGGTCTGGCCATAGGCGTTGCCGTCAAGCGCGAAGGCAATGGGGATACCCGTCGGCAGGAGAATCGCCATTGTGCCGTAACTGGTGCCCGTGGCAAATGAGATCATGCATGCCACCAGGAAAACGACCGGCGGGAACCAACAGGGTGAGACTCTGCCGGCCAGAATAGAGGTCAGAAACTCTCCGGTCTCCAAACGGTCGCAGCAATTCTTGAGCGACCATGCGAGAATCAGTATCGCAAAGGGGAGCATCGCCCGCCCCGACTAATGCACCGCGGTCGGCGGACTGGAACTGGCGTCGTTCCCGGACGGGCCCTTTTCGCCTTCCTCCCCAGGACCATTTGTCCTCGCCAGGTCCTCGGAAGTTTTCATCGGACCGAAGTCCCGGCCTGCAATGATATATGCAGCAGAACAAAAGCAATCATCAGCAGGCAATAGAAGCGAAAGCTCAGAGCGTCAAAGAACATGGAATACCCGCTCTTGTCGATATGGAGCTCGTCTGCGATTTGACCGAGAAGGCCCACCTCGTAGGCGATCCACGTGCTGACCACCGCCAGTCCTGCAATCGGTGCGCTGGTCGCATCCACGAGGAAGGCGAGCTTCTGGCGGCTGACGCGATAGCGGTCGGTGATCGGCTGCATCATCGAGCCGACGATGATGGCACTGGTGTAGTCGTCGATGAAGCACAGTATCCCCATCAGAGCGGTCGCCAATTGCGCGGACTTCCCGCCCTTGACCCACCTCAAGAGCCACACGATGATCCCTCTGAAACCTCCCGAAGCAATAAGTATCTCGATCATCACAAAGATGGCCGGGATGGAAAGCAAGGATCTGAAGGTTTGCTCTGTTGGTGACAGTGCCAGCCACATGGACACCGGCGGTCTTGACCCCGGCAAGCCAAGCGCCCGCACTCAGCGGGGCCTGTGGAACCGCCGTCAACAAGCTGCCCGCCAGGATAGCCAAGCCCAAACTCAGCAGGACATGGCGTGGCAGAAAGGCCAGCACAATGGCCGTTACCGGAGGAACGACACTAAACCATACGGCCTTCTGCGCGCCGGGCTCGCAGGATGGCGCAAAATAAGCGGCCAGGCCGCACAAGGTGCCAAAGATGATCAGGGCGGCGGCAATTCTTGTAAGCGCTTTTGATTTCACTTCTCTACTACGGATTGGCGAGGCAATAGAGATGCTCCTTGCCTTTAAGATATAACTCATTGCCCACAAAAGCAGGCGAGCAATCGAATTTGTCATCGAGCTTATTGACGGCCAGAACCTCGAATTTGGGAGAATGTTTGAGAACGTATGTCACTCCGTTGCGACCGACAAAATACCCCCGGCCGGCCGCACCGGCGCCGGAGGCGTAGATTCCGTTGATCTGCTCGAGCTCTTCTTTGAGGAAGTACGGCTCTCCTGTCTTGGCGTTATAGCAGGATATGACGGCTTCATTGCCGGAGCAGACGTAAAGCATATCCCCGTAGAGAAGTGGCGACGGCACATAAGGCGTCGCTTCCTTGACATGCCATTTGACTGCATCGGTGCCGCTTAGGTCGCCCGTACGACCTAATTCGATGGCCTGCAACGAGCTGCCTCGATAGCCGCTCGTGCAATAGACCATCCCGAAGCCCGCCACCGGCGAGGGAATCACGTTTCGGGTCTGGCCTGCACATTGCCAGATAAGCTCTCCCGTTTGAAGGTCATAACTGCGAATCAGATTCGTTGCACTGGTAAGGACCTGAATCTTGCCGTTCACTTCAACAGGCAGCGGTGTCGCCCAGGAAGTAGGCTCGTCACGATCTTTTTTCCAGATCAGCTCTCCTGTTTCTTTGTTGACCGCATAGACGGCCGAATCGCTGTCGTGGTCCATCACAACGACCGCGGCCTCGCCCGCCACGCATAGCGAGCCGCCCTCGCCAAAGCTCATCACCGTGTTCATCCTGCCGAGGTCTTTGGTCCATTTCAGATTGCCGTCCACGTCGAGGCAATGGAGTCCCCGCGACCCAAAGTATGCCCACACCCACTTGCCGTCCGTGACGGGTGAGAATGAGGCAAAGCCGTGATCGGCACGATGTCCTTGGTGAGGCAGCTCTTCGCGGACTGTTTTCTGCCACAATACGCTTCCCGAGTTTCGGTCCACGCAGACAAGATTGAATCTGTAAACGTCCGACGGAGGCGAGCCGCCGGGGCCTCTCCCGCCCCCTGAATTACCATTCGTCGCCGGAGGTTTGCCTTGCAGGTCGGTCTTGACCGCCTCTTGGAAGAATATCTTGTTTTCCCAGATAACTGGAGATGAGTTTGAGCCGTCTCCTGTCAGCGTGATCTTCCATTTGACATTCTCTGATTCGCTCCAGGTCACCGGCGGATTGCCTTTCGGCGATACGCCCGTGTAATCCGGCCCCCGCCATGCGGGCCAGCACTCGCTATCAGACACGCCGGACGCACCCGCAGAAGCAAAAGTCAAACAACTACAAACAAACGCCGTTACAACCGCAAATCCACTCATCCAAACTTCCTTTCCTTACGCCTAACGACAATTCGCCCTGAGATTTCCGCATGAATTTGCTCACCCACATCGGCGGTTTCATCGGGCGACGAGATAATATAGGTTCTGCAGGAAAAATGCAAGGATTGCATCTGAATTTAGCGGTTTACTTTCGGGTAGTTTCGTGAGAAAATGCAAGAATCAATCCGCCAGACGTCAGGCGGATTGATTCTTGATTTTTCGTGCTCGGAGGTAGATTATGAGCCGCTCAACTTCGACGAGAATCGCAGGCGTTTGTATTGTCCTGGCGCTGACTTCGCAGGCCGGCGCCAATCCCTCGGCTTCGCCCGGGACAGCGGTGTTCCTGCCGGGCATGCAGCCGAAAGAATCGGGAGTTGAGTTTGTCAAGGTTCAGCAGTGTCAGATGTGTCACTCGCGAACCAGGAACGGCCCCGCCGATCCATACCTGTCCTGGCAAAGCGGCATGATGTCGCAGGCGGCCAGAGACCCCGTGTTTCGGGCCGCACTGACGATTGCCAACCAGGACATCGCAGGGGTGGGGGAATTCTGTCTGCGCTGTCACGCTCCCCGCGGCTGGCTCGAGGACCGCTCAAAGCCGGCCGATGGCTCCGCCCTAAACCAGGAGGACCTGCACGGAGTAAGCTGTGATATTTGCCACCGGCTCATGGACCCGCTCTCGGATGAGGCCCGCAAGCTCATTAAGCACGTGCCGCCGGGTTACGGCAACGCCATGATGGTGGCCGATCCCGCCAACACGGTCCGCGGACCCTACGGCGACGGCGAAGGCGCGATGCCCCACAACGTGAAGAAATCCGAGTATCATGCCTCCGCCAATCTGTGTGCAACCTGCCATGACACCTCGAACCCCTTCCAGGTCCAGGACGTCAACACCGCGCCCCCGCATACGTTCGGGCATATCGAAAGGACCTACAGCGAGTGGACGCTGAGCGAATTCGCCCCCCAGGGCCGCAAAGGAAGCTGTCAGTCCTGCCATTACCCCACCGTCGAGGGCGGAGGCGAGGCATCGCGTTTCGGCAGTCTCAAGCGTGATTATTTTGTGATGCACGGTCCCCTCGGCGGCTCGACCTGGGTCCAGGACGCCACCTTCCTGCTGTGGAACGGCAAAGATATGGACCGCAAAGCCGTCGAAATGGGCAAACAGCGGACCGCGGAATTCCTCAAGACGGCGGCGTCACTGGCCGTCGAATCATCTGGGCCGGGAAAAGCCGTCCTGCGGATCACCAACCTGACCGGCCACAAGCTGCCCACCGGCTACCCGGAAGGACGCAGGATGTGGGTCAACGTCAAGTTCTTCGATTCGTCGGGCACGCTGCTGAAGGAAATCGGCAGGTACGGCCCCAGAGAAGATACGATTCTCGGCCAGCCGGTATCCGCTCCCACGCTGCTCGATCCCGAACAGACCCGCGTTTACGAATGTCTTCCGGCCATCAGCGAGGCGCAGGCCAAAAAGTGCGGCAAGAAGCCGGGAAAATCCTTCCACTTCGTGCTCAATGACGTTATCGCCAAGGATAACCGTATCCCCCCGAAAGGCTTCAAGAACAGCACCTTCGCGGAGCATCTTTCTCAACCGGTCGGCGCGGCGTACGCCGACGGCCAGCATTGGGATGATGTGCCGCTGGAGCCGCCGGCCGGCTGCGCCAGGATCGTTGTGAATCTGATGTACCAGTCCGCCTCCTGGGAATATATCCAGTTTCTTGCGGAGGAGAACAGGACCGACGACTGGGGCAAACGTTTGTACGAAGCGTGGAACAAGACAGGCCAATGCGCACCGGCTGTCATCGCCGAAGCGGATGCTCCTCTGGCTGCGAAATCCTAAATCCTAAACAAACCTGCCCGACAGCCGGCAGGTGGGTTCGAGTTTAGAGCTTCCTTATTCCTACGATATATCAAAAACTTTCGTCAGTTGTGTGATTTCGAAGACTTTGCGAATATTGGGGTCCAGATTGGACAATTGCAGCCGGCCGCCTGATTCACACACCCTCTTATGGACTCGGACCAGCAGACCCAAAAGGGCCGAGGTCATAAACTCCACGTTGACGAAATTCAGAACGAGCTTCTTATTCTCGTTTCTCTCGATGACCTTCCGAAAGGACTCCTGAAGCTCCCGGATCTGCACTTCATCGACGATTCGTTCGTCTTCAAATGTCACCAAGGTGACATCCATTCCGTACTCAACCTTAAGCCCCGCCGGCGGCGGGGAATTTCGAGTTTCATGCGGCCCCATCAGCGACTCCTATCTCGTATTGCGCGTTGCGTCGGCCTGCTCGCACGACGAACTGTATTCTACCGGACAATATTTGAAAACTCCAGAACTGCTTTGAAAACCTTCTCCACCAAACAAGATGTCACAATTGCGGTATTACGGTAGTGCAACAGCAGCTCGCTCAATTTTGCATTCTCCAGGCAAGCCTTTGCCGGAGCGAAGCGGTTGTCTGCGGAGGCTTGCCACATACAAGAGGCCAGGGTAAAATCGTTGCCGTCGTAAACGTGCAACAGGTCTGCACGTTGCCGCAAGATGAAAGGAACATGTCACTTATGAGAAGGCGTAGCGGTGCCAAGCGGGGCTGCCTTGAAGCTCAAAATCGACCACTGGTGGCTGCCGGTTGCGGTTTACTTCTATGTTTGTTGACGGCTCCAGTCATTGCTTCGCCGGCGAGTCCTGACGGGCTGATTGCCTCGCCGGAGCCGGGCTGGCCCCAGTGGCGAGGCCCGCGCCGAGACAGCATTTCGGATGAGAAAGGCCTGCTGTCAAGCTGGCCTCAAGGTGGGCCGAAACTGCTGTGGAAGATCGAGGGTCTCGGAACCGGCTGGTCTTCACCCATCATCGTGGGTGAACGGCTGTACATTACCGGCGACGTGGGTGACGATTTGGTCGTGTACGCCCTGGACCTGAACGGGAACGTTCAGTGGCGATCCAAAAACGGCCGAGCCTGGAAGGGGCCCTACCCCGGGGCACGCGCTTGCTGTGCCTTCTCCGAAGGGCGATTGTACCAGATGAATGCCCACGGACGCGTCGCCTGCCTGGATGCAGCGTCGGGCCGGGAGCTTTGGGCCGACAATATCCTTGAGCGGTTCGCAGGCAAGAATATCACGTGGGCCTTGAGCGAATGTCTGCTGGTGGATGACCCGCATCTGATCGTGACACCGGGCGGCAGGAAAGCCCTGATGGCGGCGCTGGACAAGCGGACCGGCCAGACAGTGTGGACGACCGAGCCGCTCGGCGACGACCGCACTTCGCATTCTTCTCCGATCCTCCTGCGGCACGCCGGACGCAGGCTGATTACCAACTGCTCATCAACTCACGGCTTCGGCGTCGATGCCGATACCGGCGGGCTTCTCTGGACGGTCCCTTTGAACAATCCATACGGCACAAACGTGTCAACCCCCGTGTACGGCGACGGTCGCGTATTCTACGTGACTCCGTACGCCGAGCTTGGCCGAGCTTACCAGCTTGCGGCCGACGGCCAGGGCGTGACCGCAGAACATCTGTGGACAGCGCCCCTCGACACGGTAACCGGCGGGGCCGTGCTTGTCGATGGCACTCTCTTCGCCGCCGGCTACAAAACGTCGAAGTGGTGGTTCGGCGTCGATTGGCGGACGGGCAAGACTAAGTACGAGCTTAAAGACCTTACTACCGGAGCGGCAATCTACGCGGACGAGCGGCTCTACTGCCTGGACGAGAGCGGCACGGCGGCCCTCTTAAAGCCGAAGCCTGACGGCCTGGAAATAGTGGGACGTTTTCGCCTGTTGGCCGAGCGGGTTTACGATGCCTGGGCGCATCCGGTCCTGCTGAATGGCCGGCTCTATCTTCGATATCACGATGTAATCTGGTGTTATGATGTAAAAGAACACTGATCCATACGAATTGGAGGTCAGCACAATGAGAGACGGACGAACAATATTAGTCGCGGCAGTCGTGCTTGCAGCGTTAGTCTGCTCGCAAGCGAAGGCGGTAGGCTCCACAGAAGCCGCACGTGACGAGGCGAAGCCTGACGCAGCGCGGCGGCCGAATCAGAAAGTAGCCCCCACTCATCAGGATGAAAAGTCCGGGCAGCACGAGAAACAGGCCTTCGATTTGTACCTGGTGGAGAGCGAAAAGCCCACGCCGCTGTTTATCTGGATTCACGGCGGAGGTTTTCGCGGCGGGGACAAACGCGCGGTTGACGCGGCGATGATCCAACGCTTTGCCCGGCACGGCGTCTCGTTTGCCTCGATGAACTACCGGCTGACCGACGTCGGGCCGTACCCGATGCAGATGCTCGATGCGGCGCGGGGTCTGCAAACCATTCGGCATCGAGCGAAGCAGTACAATATCGACCCGGCGCGAATCGCGTGCGGCGGGGGCTCCGCAGGAGCGGGCATCTCCATGTGGCTGCTGTATCACGATGATTTAGCCGATCCGGCAAGCAACGATCCGGTCGCTCGCCAATCCACCCGCATCACCTGCGCCGTCAGCGTCGCCGGGCAGACGTCCTACGACCCCCGCGTGATCCAGAAGCTGTTCGACACCGACCAAGTTCACGAGGCGCTCGTCCTGCTGTACGGTATGAAAAACGACAAGGATCTCAGCCGGCCTGAGCTAATCAAGCTGTTTGAGGATGCGTCGATTATCAACCACGCGACGGCCGACGACCCGCCGCTGTACTTGTTCTACCCACAGGCGAACGAGCCGCTGCCTTCCAACTCGACGCCCGAGCGGCACATCCACCATCCGAAGTTCGGCTTCCTGCTCAAAGAAAAGACCGACAAGCTCGGACTTCAAGTCGTTCTGAAACTGCGAGAAGACTACAAGACGGGCGGCCGCAATAGCCCTCAGATAATAGAGGACCAGGTTGACTGGGTGCTGAAACATTTCGGCATTGAACCAAGTGAGGCGAATTAAGGAGAGGCCGGCCATCCCCAAAGCCTTCGGCTTTGAGGCTGCCACCCATCGCCCCGTGTCATTTCCATCTGGTTCTTCTTAGAGATGCGCTCGGCTGGAGATAGACATGGACGTCATTGGGCTCCGGAAATTCACTTTCATGCATCCATCTGCCGTATCTGTCCCGAGAACGGTGTTCATTCTCTACCCTGAAAGTCTTGAAGCCACAGTACGCGCCCAGGTCACCAACGGCTAACGACATGTACGGCCCTATCATGGGAGTTCGGATAACAAACCAGGGTTCGTCTCCTTGCCATGGATTACTAGAGGCCTCCCAAAATTTCGGGACCGGACGAATCATTTGCCCGGCGACAATGTCAAACTTCAAGCCAACCCCCTTGGGTTGATGTTTCTTCTGGTCGTGGTCGAACCATAAGCCGCGTTCGTAGGAACCCAGAGTCAGACTCAAGCCTTCTACGGTACCTGCTTTACAACCAGCTAACAGCAGAACAAGAAATAGGATTAAGCACCGCATTTGGATTCAATCAGCGTACCGAAAACTGCTGCTAATTTGAAACTTCCTCTTGAAGAAGCTCAGCGATTCTCGTTCCACACACGGCAAATACAATAACGACGTAAAATGACCCGAGAACAGATAAACCACCTCCGGCTTTCCAATGGCTCTCCACAGTTTGTCGCCGCATTTCCTGGGAACAGCATTGTCAAACGCCGCGATGTACATCAAGACGTCTTTGGCATCCATGTATCCTGCCAACGCCAGAGGGTCTGTCGCCACCTTGTCCGACAGCTCAGCGCGGATTACATCTGAGCTGACCCCCATTTCGGTGAGCCCTTTTATGTAGTCTCTGAGACCGCCCAATTTGGAGCCCAGAGCGATGTCGGCCATACTGCCGCCGGCAAGAACTATTACACTGCACTTCAGCCGTTCGTCCACACCTGCTACAAGGCTCGCCTTTATGCCGCCGAGGCTTACCCCGAAACAGCCAAGCTTACTGCTGTCAACTTCCTCTCGTTCGACTAAGTAGTCCAGCACTTGTCTGCTGTCCAAGACCGCTTGTCTGAGGTAATCCTCAACTTCCTGGGCACTGGCAATGGCGTCTAAGTCAACCCGCCGGTTGTGCACAATGGCACAATTGACACCATGAGACGCAAAGTGCCGGGCAAAACTCTCTACACAGAAATCGACTCCGCCCGCTATGGGCAAAATGAGTACCGTCGGAAATTTCCCCTTCTTTTTCTGCACGTAGAAATCGACCTTGATGTTCTCCGTCCCGAAGACATTCAACGCCGAAGAAAACTCCACTCTCTCGATGACATAGCGCTTCTTCTCACGGATGATCCCAACGTTCGCTTCGATAGCCTGCTCGGGATAGCCGTAGTATTCGAGCATCTGGGCATTTCTGGTCTTCGGGCCGACATAAGCCGGGTCACATTGGTAGTGTGCACATGAGCAGAACAATCCCACGCTCAAAACCAGTATTGACTTGACGACGTCACCAGACTTCATGGGATCCCCCGATTGCGTTTTGACGGGCCACTTCGATCATTGGGGGTGCGACACATCTTCCGGCTTTTCCAGACCGTGCATTTTTGAAAAACCAGTCACCCCGACACTCCTGCTGGCAGAACTCAAGCTACCCAGCTTTGGTCCATCCCTCGTTCGTCGAGTTGCCCGAATCGGCCTGCTCGCCCTCGGCCAACGAGCCGGGGACTTCCGCTTCGACGCTTGCTGTGCTCGCGGGAACCTGTCCCGGCAGCTCCTTCATGATCCCCAGCCAGGCCTTCTGAAAAGCCTCTTCCATAGACATCGGCTCTTCTTTGATTTTCTCGCTGGCCATAGTCACATCGGACGTTGCGCTAAAGACTTTGTGCCCCGTCCTGGTATCCCAGATCTCCATCCCCAGCATCCCGCTGACGATTTGGGTATTCAGGAACTTGGTGCCGAATACCGAGAGTCTCCCCTGGCTCCATCGTTTGATATCCAGCAAGCAAGGCAATACGAGATAGTCGGCCCCGATTTCTTTGGCCAGGAATTCAAGGTCCGATTTTCTGAACATTCCGTTTTCCTCGTAGAATTTCATCATCTCCGCATGTTTCTGGCAGAGGTCCTTTTCGTTCAGTTTGTTGACAAGGTCCGTGAACGACAGGACCTCGAGTCTTTCGCTGCATACGGGTCGTATCTGCGATTCGTCGTCAAAGTCCAGGAACGGGATATCGATCAAGTCTTTCTCATGGTCCAGCTCCTTCCAGTTCTCCTTCAGCGCCCGTGCCAAGGAATCAGAGACTGTGCTTCTATGCTGCTCCTGTCCGGTGCTGGTCTCCGCCAGGAGAATGTAAGTCTTGCCCTCCAATCTCTGCGATAACTTGTATTCGTCGGAAACTGGAGAGACCCGTACTGCTTGCGATTGCTGCTCCAGCGCTCCCGAACAACCTGAAAAAGATAAAGAAACCGCTGCAAGCAGAACTATACTGAAAATCGGTTTGAAACTGAGCCTTGCCATTATCAACCACCTCTCTCTTTCGTGTCGCATCGTTATCATTATCCGACCCACCCATTAAATCGACATAATCCGTGCCGCCACAGAAAATGACCAAGACAACGATAGTACGGTATTACATTAGGCTTCTTTGCATGTGTTCACACCCCCCTGGAATTGGATGGTGATCGAGCTAATCCGGCGACTGAACGTACTCAACAACTCGGCTGATTTATATGCTCGACAGGAACCATGTTAAACCGCTGCCGTCCCCCATTAGACCACCCCATACATAGTTTTAATATATCATAATAGCTCCCTGAAGTCAAGAGAATTCTGCTCAAACTTTGGGCTTGCGGGCTTTCATCGTAAGTTCTTTTGCAAAAGATGCCTGCGGCGCCGCAAGCAGGCGCCTGATGCCTCTATCAGCCCCGCCCAAGAATAACGGGGTGGCCGGCTTATCCAGGTCGGTGAGAATAGTGGCCGCGCGTACACCGGGCATGTACGCCATCTGCTGGTGTAAAATTCTATGTGTTTTGGTCTTTGTTAAAGAATTCTTTAGTCAAGCGAAAGACGACAGGGCCCAATAATAGTAATGCGATTAAATTGGGTATGGCCATGAGTCCGTTTAACGTGTCGGCAAGGCCCCAGACATTCTTCAGCTCCCACAGCGAGCCGAGCATAATCGGTGCACACCAGAGAACCCTATAAATTACCCTGGCTCTGGCGCCGAAAAGATAAGCCGCGCAGGTCTCTCCGTAAAATCCCCATGCAAGCATAGTGTCATAAGCAGTCATCGCCATACATAGAACAACTACAGAGAAGCCGATCTTCGTCCCAAATACTGTCTCGAAGGCTGACATAGTAAGCACTGCGCCCGTAGAGCCGGACTGCCATACGCCCGTGACCAAGATGGCCAAAGCGGTAGCGGAACAGATGACAATAGTATCTATGAATACCTCAAAGATACCCCACAGCCCTTGTCGTACGGGATGGTCGGTCTGGGCGGTAGCATGGGCTATAGGAGCGGAACCCAATCCCGCCTCATTGCTGAACACCCCTCTGGCAATGCCCCAGCGAATTGCCGATCTGAAAGTGGCCCCTGCAAATCCGCCGGTGGCGGCAACCGGTGTAAATGCCGACTTGAAAATCAAAATTAGAGTCTCAGGCAATCTCTGAATATTCAGAAGCACCAGAATCACCGCCCCCAGGAAATAGATGATACACATAAACGGAACGCAAAACATAGCCACATGAGCGATGCGTTTTATTCCGCCGATAGTGACTAAACCGACGGCGAGAATAAGAAATATTCCGGTAAAAACCCGCGGGATATGAAACTGCTCCAACCCTATAGCCACAGAATTGGCCTGAGCCATATTTCCGCAGCCGAACGCTGCTAATCCGCCCGAAACCGCGAATATGACTGCAAGAAACCTGAACTTTTTGCCCAGTCCGCGTTCGATATACATCATCGGTCCACCAAGCATCGGCCCTTCACTCTGCCGTGTGCGATATGCTATTCCCAAGACCACCTCGGCAAACTTTGTGCCCATCCCGAGTAATCCTGACACCCACATCCAAAATATTGCCCCCGGCCCTCCTAATGCAATAGCGGCGGCCACGCCGGCTATATTTCCCACACCTACCGTGCCGGCCAGGGCCGTGCTCAAGGCGGCAAACGGACTGATATCGCCTTCCAGACCCGTCCTTTTCTTTCTGGCAAGGGTCTCTTTGAGCATCGCTGGAAACCTGCGGAATTGAACAAGGCCCGTCCCCAGCGTCAGATAGAGCCCGATACCCACGATGGCGATAATCATCGCCGGGCCCCATAAGAATTCGTTCAGCTTCGAATCAATTTCAAAAAACCGGTTCAATGCACGTACCTCACTTTCCAGTCGTATAATGTATGCCACGCATACCGAATCATTCTGCCCTTGAACAAAGTTTAGTAACGAGTCCACACGGCGGTATTGTTATGGCCGGGATTGTCACAAAAGGCAAGGAAAAAGTACACAAGAGCATAAGCCCTGTGCGGTATGCACGGGGACCCCGCCCAAGACGGGAATCGGCGGCAATTTTTGAGTGGATTTGCTGTATCCGGCAAGTAAAATGTTCATCTTGCGCGCCGGGCGTTCCGGACGGCCTATTTGGGCCTGTGACTGTGTGAAGTTGGATTTTGGAATAACTTTTTAGTAAGGAGTGGAGCATGAAGAAGGTTATTTGGTCTCTATTTGGGTGCGTCGTTTTCCTGGCTGGCTGTGCAGACAAGCAACCCGATTTTACGCTGGTCGATTCGACCGCCGCCGACCGGCCCGACAGCCGGCAGGCAGGGAAGCCGATTGACACGGCTGTCGAGGCTTCTGTCGAAAGCACGAACGTTGAGGAGGTGAAGGAGCAAGTCAATGAGAACCGCGAGCCGGATGTTATCTTTGTCCCCACGCCCCAGGACGTCGTGGACAAGATGCTCGAGATGGCGCAGGTCACAAAAGATGATTTGGTGTATGATCTGGGCTGCGGGGACGGCCGGATCGTCGTCACGGCGGCCAAGCGGTACGGCTGCAAGGCTGTCGGCTATGACATAGACCCGCAGCGCGTGCAGGAATCCCTGGAAAACGTACAGAAGAACAACGTGGGGCATCTGGTCAGAATCGAGCAGAAGGACATCTTCACCCTTGACCTGAGCAAGGCAAACGTCATTACGCTTTACCTGCTGCCGCGTTTGAATGTGAAGCTGATCCCGCAGTTGGAGAAGCTCAAGCCCGGCTCGCGGATCGTCTCGCATGATTTTCGGATGAGAGGCATCGAGCCGGACACGGTCGTGGAGCTTACCTCCGCCGAGGACCAGGATGAACATACGATCTATCTGTGGACCTCCCCGCTCAAGCAGAGAACGAAAGATAGTCCGGCTGCCGCTGAGAACGATTCATCCGGTAGCGGCGGCGAATGAGGAAAAAGGCTCCTTGGATACGCGATGGCGTGAGGGATTCGCTATGTCACTCGCCCACAGGATGAGACTTCATCGGCGGGATTGGGTCCTCGTTTATGTTGTGCTTTGTTTTTGCCGGGCACAAATCGCTGCATCCGCGCTTCAAAACACTGATTCGACGGACATTTCATTTGGCATAAAGAAAGAGGTTGTGCACAGGATCGACCCGCGCCTGTTCGGCCAGTTCATGGAGAGACCAAGCTGGGGTGAGATTGGCGTCGAGGGAGCACGAATTCCCGGGACCCGGAAGCTACAACCCCAGGTGCTGAAGCTGTTAGCCGAAATGGAAATACCCGTGATTCGATTTCCCGGCGGCACCGATGCGGATTTCTCAGATTGGCGGGACATGGTCGATAATGTACCAGGCCGGGCTGCGGAACGACCCGTCAGCATGGGCCATCGCGGACACAAGGTGACCAACAACTTCGGCTACGATGAGTTTCTTCAATGCTGCGAGGATGTTGGGGCAGAAGCCATCATGGTCGTGAACTTCCGGGATGCGCTGCTGAAAAAGAAGCCCTTGAAAGAGGCGGGCTCGCACGCCGCTGCATTGGTTGCTTACTGCAACGCAGCCGTCGGAGCAAAGCTGCCGGAAGGGATGTACGACTGGCCGGCCCTGCGGGCGAGAAATGGTCGCGCCAGTCCCTATAAAGTGAAATATTTCCAAATCGGCAATGAGACCTGGGCTTTCACAAAACAATTGACGGAGCTGGCGCCCCACGCGGCACCTGAGTTTTACGTTGAGTGTCTGGATGCATACATTGAAGCGATGCGGTCGGTGGATCCGTCAATTGAAATCATCGTCGATGGGCACGATGGCGACATGTCGGGGATTGTCGCACAGGTGCGCGAGAAACTGGGGGACAAAATATCGTATTTTTCCACGCATTTCTATTCGCCCTGGGCCATCACCAGAGTTTTGAAGAACGGCAAAGAAGTCCCAATACAGGAAATTGCCGCCGGTGAAATCTGGGGCGCCTGGGTTGCCGTAACGCAGTTCGATGCAAATGGTCAGTCGATTATCGACCACCCCGGCATCAACGCCGCGAGAAAATCAGGCTACAAGGTTGCGGTGACCGAATGGAACTGGAACGGCTGGTGGAGGTACGAGGGCCCGGGGCCGGCATTGGATTCGAGCTTTGCCAAGGGCCTTGGCGCCGCAGGGTATCTTCACGCTTTTATGCGAGCGGCGGACGTGATTGAATTGGGCTGTCAATCGATGCTCGTGGGCAACTCATGGGGCATTACAGCCATACGGGCGGATGCAGAAGGTAAAACTCCTCCTTTTTATATGCCGACCGGCCAGGTCACCATGTTCTATTCGCAGCACCACGGAGCCGAATTGCTTGCTCTGGCGAGCAGGAATATGCCAACGTATGAACAGCCATATCGAATGGGCGGCATCGGACCGAACAAGAAAGTCGCTTACATAGACGCTCTGGCAACCGCAGATGAAAAGCGCGTTTATTTTCACGCCATCAACCGGAGCTTCGAGCAATCGCTGGACGTCACGGTCGATGTTTCTGCTTTCGATAACCTCGAAGACCGCGCCGTACACCATGTTCTCGAAGGCCGCCTCAACGACGTCCCCGGACCGGATGAGCCCAGACAGATCGGCCGGATAAGTCAGAGAGACATCGGCTTCGACGGTAAGACGCTGAAGGTGACTTTGCCGCACAGGTCGGTTTCGTGTGTCGAACTCACACGGAAATGAAAGGACAGAGCTCATGACGACACTCACAAACCCGGCAGAGCAAGGCACTTATCGCCAAGATTCTGTCAGAGCCTATGCCGCAAGACCACGTTATTTAGCGATTTATTATCGGACGGCCGCAATAAAAGGACCGGCCTGTGCGTCTAAACTTTTTTGTTTGCCCGAATGGGGCACGGTAAAATGTGAAGAAACTGATTTGGAAAGGAAAATGACATGTTCAGAAGACTCATTCCCTTGTTGGCAATTCTGATTGTTGCGATTGCGTCACCGGCCATCCTGGCAGCGGACGGGCCGCAAAACATAATCCTCTTTGGATGGGACGGAGCGCAGCGAGAGCACGTGGACCAGTGTCTGGCCCGTAACGAGCTGCCTAACCTGCAGAAACTGATTGGCCAGGGCAAGTATGTCCGGATTGATGTTGAGGGCAAGACCGACACGAAGGCCGGGTGGTCGCAGATATTGACCGGCTACTACCCGGAGGTGACCGGCGTGTACAGCAACGGCTTGTATGAACCCATTCCCAAAGGTCTGAGCATATTCGAGCGCCTGGAGAAACGTTTCGGGCCGGAGAACTTCGTTACCGTGGCCGTCATCGGCAAGCGCGCTCACTGCGGCGAGATCGACCCGCCAAAGAAGACCCGCCTTGACCAGGAGGGCGAGCAGACTCAGCAGGCACAGACGAAAAAGAGCAAGGAAAAACCAGCCCAGCCGGGCGCCGGCAAGAAACCCAAAGGCAAGATCATCGAGGAAAACGGCGTGAAGTACCGTTCCATTCCCGGCTCGCCCTACTACAACATGTACACCGCTCTGGAGGTCTGGGAGTTTGGTCTCATGCAGGATCAGAAGGTCGGTACAAGGGCAATCGAGCTGCTCGATGAGTACAAAGATAAGCCGTTCTTTTTCTTTGTCCATTTTGCCGAAGTTGATCACGCCGGGCACCAGAACGGAGAGAACTCCAAGCAGTACAATGATGCCCTGATCTCCAATGACCTATGGACCGGCAAGATCATCGACAAGGTAAGACAGTTGGGTTTGGCCGACAAAACCCAGTTCTATGTGACCGCGGACCACGGATTCAATGAAGATGGAAAGGGCCACAGTTTCGCGCCCTACGTATTCCTGGCCACCAATAACAAGAACGTGAGCCGGGACGGCCGGCGTCAGGACGTGTCCCCAACCATTCTGGAAGCGTTCGGCGTGGATATGGGCACGCTTGAGCCGCCGCTGGACGGCATCTCGCTGACCAAGCCGGACACGCGCTCGCCGGCGAAGATCGAGCCGTGGAAAGCGCCTGATGCGGCAAAGAGACAACCGAAGGAAACCCGTCGTCCGGACGTCATCTTTGTCCCCACGCCGCAGGAGGTGGTGGACAAAATGCTGGAGCTGGCGGAAGTGACAAAGGATGACCTGGTCTATGACCTGGGCTGCGGGGACGGCCGAATCGTCGTGACAGCAGCCAAGAAATTCGGCTGCAAGGCCGTCGGCTACGATATAGACCCGCAGCGGATCAAAGAGTCGCGGGAAAATGTGGAAAAGAACAACGTCGCAGACCTGGTTCGAATCGAGCAGGAGGACATTTTTACGCTCGACTTGAGCAAAGCAAATGTAGTCACTCTCTACCTGCTTCCGGAGCTGAATGTAAAGCTGATCCCACAGTTGCAGAAGCTCAAGCCGGGCTCGCGGATTGTCTCGCATGACTTCGCCATGAGAGGAGTCAAGCCCGAGCAGGTGGTCGAAGTGACTTCCGGCCAGAACGATTACGGACACACGATCTATATGTGGAGAACACCCCTGAAAATGACAACCGATGGGCAATCTGACGATTCAGAATGATTCGCGAGCAGGCCGCTGGATTGTCATTTTCGACTTTCGATTGCCGATTGCCGATTTGTAAATCGCAAATCGAAAATCGGCCCTTGAGTTTGCCTAGCAGCCAGGCGATAAGAACCTGCCAAGGGCACGGGGAGTAGTTATATAATATCGCCCTGCAGATTCCGGCATCGACAGGCGGCTCAATCTGAAACAAAAGGGGGTGCGTTATGACAAAGGGCACGGTCTTTTGGGATGTCGATACGCAGTTCGACTTCATGCAGCCTCAGGGCAAACTGTATGTCCCAGGCGCAGAAACCATTATTCCCAAAGTGAGTGAGGCACGCCGATTTGCCCTCGAGAACGGCTACTCCATGATCGCCGACATCGATTGGCACAGCCCGGACAACGACGAGATTTCGGACACCCCCGATTTCAAACAGACCTTTCCGCCGCACTGCATGGCGGGCGATCCCGGCAGCGAAAGAGTGGGTTTCCTGGGTAAGTTGCCGATGGAATACGTTCAGATTGACCGGATGAGCACCGAGGCGCTCCGCAAGCTCACCGCCAAAGAGCAATTCCATATCGTCATCCGGAAGAACAGCCTCGACGTTTTTTCCAATCCCAACACCGACACGCTTGTGGAGCTGATTGCCCCGAAGAAGGTCGTGGTTTTCGGAGTGGCTCTGGAGTTCTGCGTATATTATGTCGTGCGGGGGCTCAGCAGGTTTTCCGGCATAAGACTCTGTCTTCCTAAAGATGTCGTCAAGGGCCTTGGAGTCAGACCGGAGCAAGAGATACTCGATGAGTTCCAGCATAAGGGGGTTGAGATTACCGAATTAAGCGATCTCAAGAGGAATCTGCAATGTGGTTGATGAAGGATACCCCATCGCTACTGACGGACATGTATGAGCTGACGATGGCTCAGGTGTACTTCAAGAAGCGGATGGACGAGGCCGCCTACTTCGAAGTTGCCGTCAGAAGGCTGCCCGAAAATTGGGGGTTCTTCGTGATGGCCGGCCTTGACGAGATTGAATCGTATCTGCGTGAATTTCGATTCTCGAAGGCCGACCTTAATTTCCTGCGGTCCACAAAGCGATTCTCGGATGATTTCCTCCAATACCTGGCAACTCTGAAGCCTCATGTAACAATACGGTCGCTCCCGGAAGGAACTGTGTTCTTCCCGAACGAGCCAGTTCTCGAGGTCGCAGGACCTTTGATCTGCGCGCAGTTGCTGGAAAGCTACATCTTGAACATACTGGGCTTCTCGATTATCCAGGCGACGCTCGCAACCCGGACCACCATCGCCGCCAGTGGTATTGCCGTGGTGGATTTTGGCCTGAGACGCTGTCAGGGCCCCATTGCCTCTCTGCGCTCGGCAAGGGGCGCTCAAATGGCTGGTTTTCGGGCAACCAGTAATATGTTCGCGGCAAAAGAGCTGAATTTCGCTCTCTCGGGAACAATGGCCCATTCGTTTATCCACGTTCATGAATCGCAGGAGCAGGCCTTCCGCAATTTCGCCGAGGCATACGGCGAAGACTCCGTCCTGCTTGTAGATACATACAATTGCGTTGAAGGAATAAGAGAAGCTGCCCGCCTGGCAAGACAGCTTTATCAAGAGAAGGGCATAAGAATAGCCGGCATCCGTATCGACAGCGGCGATTTGGCCAAGCTCAGCAGCTTTGCCCGCGGACATTTCCGGGAGCAAGGCGTTCCCTTCATGAAGATCTTCGTGAGCGGTGACCTCGACGAATTCAAGATCGCTGATTTGCGAAGGCAAGGCGCAGAGATTGATGGGTTCGGCATCGGAACCAACTTCGCGGTGTCTCGCTTTGCCCCTGCCATCGAGATCGTTTACAAGATCGTCCAGTACGGCGGCCGAGGAGTGTTCAAGACCTCACCCGGAAAACAGACCCGCCCCGGCAGGAAAATGATCACCAGAGTCAGAGACAGATACTACGAAAGGGACATCGTTTCGCCGCTGCAAGCCCGCCTCACGTCTGGCGGGCAAGCTCAACCGGACGATTTGCTACAGCCTTATGAATCGGCCGAGCCAATGCCGACGACACAGCAAAGGCTCGCCGCCGAGCTTGCCCTGCTGGATGATTCGATAAAAGCGATCAGGAACCCACAGAAGTATCCCGTAGAGTTTGCTTAGTCCTCGGGACTCCTCACGGGCAGCTTCAGGGGTTACTACTCCGGTAACGGGACCACCTGGACGGCCATGTCGTGGAATCCGCAGAACATTACGATGGCTTCGAATGTCTATGTCGGCTTGGCGCTGACCAGTCATAACGATAACGCGACCTGTACGGCCAAATTCTCCAACGTCAGGACGACCGGCACGGTCAGCGCCCAGTGGGCGCATCAGGCAAGATGTACTTCGACGACATCCGCCTGTACCGGCCGAGGACGGCTCCTTAATTTGATCGTTGAACAACAGCCGTGTGGGCACGGAAGTATTTCGCAGTAGTTCGGGGCCTATGCCGAGTGATTCGGTATAGGCCCTTCTTTTGATTGGTGATTACGGCAAGAAACAGCCTTTTCGCGATATTCATGTTTCTTCACCTACGTAGTAATACGTATTTTTGCGTCAAGAGTGCTAATTCAGTTATACGCTTCTTTTCTATAACCGATATCACTACTGTCCGGTTGAGCTAAATTGATTTTAACATAACTCGATTAAATATAA
>CAYWZW010000027.1:0-61206 GCA_964462945.1 uncultured Pirellulales bacterium | reverse complement strand
TGGTGATCAACGAAGTCTTGGCTCACGCGCACGCCGGGGCCTCGGACTGGATCGAGCTACATAACACGACCGGCACGGCCATCAACATCGGCGGCTGGTTCCTCAGCGACAGCAAGGACAATCTCTTCAAGTGCCAGATCGCCAGCGGGACCTCGATCGGTGCAGATAGATACCTCGTCTTCTATCAAGACCTCCATTTCGGCAATGCCAACGATCCCGGCTGCCGCGAGCCTTTTGCCCTGAGCGAAAACGGCGAAAGCCTGTATCTTAGCTCAGCCCAGAATAGCGTTTTGACCGGCTATCGCGACGTCGAGGATTTCGGCGCTTCGGCGACTGGCGTCTCGTTCGGGCGCTACCACAAGAGCAGCACAGGCAGCTACAACTTTGTAGCGATGGAGCAGAATACGCCGGGTTCAGTGAATACTTATCCGAAGGTGGGGCCTGTCGTGATCGGTGAGATCATGTACAATCCGGACTGGCCCCACGGCGGCTCATACACCAACGACCAATATGAGTACATCGAGCTTCAAAACGTCAGCGCTGAGCCGGTCACGCTCTACGACTATACTGCGCGCGAGTCCTGGAGATTCACCGACGGGATCGAGTTTACCTTCCCGGCCGAGGCGCCAGTGACCATTCCTGCTGGCGGGTATCTGCTGATCGTCCAGAAGCCCGAGGCGTTCTTGTGGCGCTATCCGGCTGTGCCCGCAGGAAAGGTCCTCGGCCCTTATGACGGCAGGCTGAACAACGCCGGCGAGAGCATTGAATTGGGCATGCCCGGCGACATTGACAATCAGGGCCAGCGTTCCTATATCCGCATCGACAGGATCAACTACAGCAACGGCTCCGCCGTAGATGACCTCTGGCCCGCCGAGCCGGACGGCCAGGGCCAATCCCTGACCCGCAAATCGCCCGCTGCCTACGGCAACGACCCCGACAACTGGACCGCCGCACCCCCTTCCCCCGGCCGATAAAGCCTGACGAAACGACGCCGTGCACGGAAACTTCTGGGCAAAACGCACTGCACCTGTTATAATGCCATGAAATTCCGGTCTCCGGGTTTTCTCTATTATTTGTGTTTGGCTTTGTGGGGATAAGCCTTGAGTGAGAAAGACAAGTTGGCGTCTGTAGGTGCAGCCGCAAAGAAAGCTGGCATTTCCCGGCAGTCTCTGCAATATTATCTGATGGTCGGACTGCTCGAGCCAACAGAGGTTACGTCCACAGGCCGACGATTATTCGACCAGAAGTGCATTGAGCGCATTAGATTGATCAAGAAACTGAACGACAGCGGCTATCCCTTACGGGCGATACGAGAGTTGTTTCTGGACGGCCGCACCGATGTGAAAGGAAGCAAATAGTGAGTGACTACGAGACTACCCAGAGAAGGCGCAATATGGTTGTGGGCATTTTTGTGATCGCGGGTCTGTGTGCGCTGGTGTGGCTGATTTTCAAGTTCGGGGACTTGCCCGGCGTTGTGACAAAAATGAACGCTTATCAGGTCAACGTCCAATTCCCAACAGCGACGGGCGTACAGAAAGATACGCCTGTGCGTTTTTGCGGCTATCAGGTTGGGAGAGTCACAAGTGTCATGGCTCCGGAGGAAAGAGAAGACTTGGACACTCACTTAAAGTATTATCAAACGGTCGTTATTCTCAGTGTTGATAAGAGGTATGTTACCATTCCCTCCTGTGTTCAGGTCAAGCTGATGACGCGAGGGTTGGGCAGCAGTTACATTGAACTTAAGCAGTGCCCGGGAATGCCTTTGGTCCAACGTGACCCGAGCCGCCCGGAAACAAAATACCTGGTGGACGGAATATGGCTTCAGGGCTCCACCGGCATGACCAGCGAATTCTTCCCCGAAGAGAGCCAGCAAAAACTGAGCGAATTGATCAAAGGTATCAACGACTTCATCAGCAACGCCAACGATATTCTCGGCGATCAGGACAGCAAGGAGAACATCAAGAGAACTCTGGCGAATGTGGCTGAAGCGTCGGAGCAGGCCAAGCGGACGATGGAAGAGTTCGAGAGACTCGCTGCCGCCGGAACGACCATTATAGAGCACGCGGATGCCAAAGTGGAAGAGGTGGTGACTGCTGTTACAAACACAAGCGAGGATATCCGGAAATTCACCGCCGCAGGGACATCGACTCTGGAAAGTACCGATGCCAAGGCGGAGAAGCTCGTGACGGCGATGGTTGATACAAGCGAGCAGTTCAGCGCCGCGATGACGGAGCTTCGGCTCATCCTGGAGAAGGTCAACAACGGCCAGGGCACCGCCGCCAGGCTCCTCAACGATGGGACCTTCTACGAAAATCTGCTTGAGAATACCCGGCAACTGCAACTGCTGCTGGACGAAATGAAAGCTTTCGTTGCCGAATGGCGCAATAAAAAGATTGAAGTCAAGCTATTCTGAACGTGCGGATCCGTTCTCGTTGCAGCATGACCCGGACCGGCGAAGTGCAGGCCCGCGATGAGGCAGGGCTATTTTCCATATATTTTGATTCGGTCCTGCTCCGTTACAGCACTGGGCTTTTCGGGAAACTGGCCCATGTCCCCGGTATCTTTAATCCATTTATCCAAAATCGCCCGCATGTTCTTTAGTGTTTGCTGATGCTCCGGAGATGCTGCAAGGTTGTTGATCTCCCACAGGTCGCTTGTCAGATTGTAGAGTTCCTCATCCGGCTTTCGCGGCGCCATGAACAATGCCTGGACGGGCGTGAGCTTGCCCTGGGCGTGAAGCTCTTTCATCAGATTCAGCATCGGATAAGACTGCTCTTTATACGCGTTCGGCTGGGTATAGGGTCGTTCGGGCATGAAGTTGTGGATATATTTATACTGTTTGGTCCGCACACAGCGGATGCGATCGACGGTCTCGTCGCAACGATCGCGTGCGGCGATGATATACTCGTGCCGAGCGACGGGCTTCCAAACACCTTTCGCGTCGGGTTCAAGAAAAACCTTTCCTTCCATATACTCCGGTGGCTCGACGCCGGCAATCTTCAGCACCGTTGCCGAGATGTCGATGGCACTGATCATGTGGTCGCATACCTGCCCAGCGTTGAGCTTGCCGGGCCAGCGGACGATCAATGGAATGTGGATACCGCCGTCGTAGAGCCATTGCTTGCCGCGCACGTGGCACTGGCCGTTGTCGCCTATGAAGATAACCGCCGTGTTGTCCGCCAGGCGCTCGTCGTCGAGGCGCTTTAGAATCTTGCCCATGTATTGGTCCATCACCTGGATCGAGTTCAGGTAGGTCGCCCAGTCTTCACGCGCTACCGGGTGGTCGGGATAGTAGGGGGGCAGCTTGACTTCGGCCGGCTCGACCGGGTCGTCCAGCTTCTCTCGCACCGTCTTCCAGTGCCCGCCTCGGTGCGTCATGCTGATGGAAAGCTGGGCGAAGAAAGGCTGGCCGGCCTTGCGCTGATTCCAGTCGCTTCCATCAAAGGCGTTCTTGAACTGGAAATTGAAGTCCGTCTTGCCCGAGCCGGCCACACCCGGGGCGGCGGTTTTGACGTTGGCCGTGAAGTATCCGGCCTGCCGAAAGTGCTCGGTGATCAGCCGGACCGGTTCAGGCAAGGTATAACCATCGTCGCGATGGCTGCGGTGATGATGTGCCCCGATGGTGGTCTGAAACATTCCGGTAATCATCGCAGACCGGCTGGCCGAGCAGACCGGCCCGGTCGTAAATGCGTTCGTGAAGCGGATGCCCTGGGCCGCCAGCTTGTCAAGATTCGGGGTCTGCACCGCCGGTGCGCCATAGCAGCTCAAATCAGGGCTGATGTCCTCAGACAGAACCCACAGGATGTTCGGTCGGTCTTTCGTCGCCTCCTTTGCAGGGAGCCTGCTCGGGACGGCCACTGCCGCCATTCCCAGTCCGACGGCTTTCAGGAAATCGCGCCTATTGCGTGTTCTCATAAGATATGCTCTCTTTCATTGTTTCGAGTCTCTTGCGGCGTTCGGATCGTAATCCGGATTTGGCCTGGGCAGCTTGGCGCCGGTGGCGCGCAGCCAATCGGTCAATTTGGCATCGAGTTCCCGGACCTCCTCCGGTAAGGTCTCTGAGAGGTCCTCTTTTTCAGACAGATCGGCCTTCAAATTGAATAGCTCGAAAGTCTTGCCCTCGTATCGTTTGATGAGCTTCCAGTCGCCCGCCCGGATGATGCTGTAAGGTACGACATCGCCGCGATAGTGCGGGAAGTGCCAGTAGATTGCCTCACGATCCAGCTTCTCGGCGCCGCCGGATTTTAGATGTCCCAGCAGCGAGGCGCCATCGATGTCACGGTCGCCAGGCAGCGGCACACCGGCGGCTTCGCAGATGGTCGCAAAGTAATCCACACTCGTGACCGGCTCACGGCTGACCGAGCCCGGCTCGATGACTCCGGGCCAGCGGACAATGAGAGGCTCGCGGATGCCGCCCTCGTATGGATAGCCCTTGCCGGCGCGGAGGGGCACATTGCTTGTAATAGGCAGTAGCCCTCCATTGTCGCCGGTAAAAAAGATGATCGTCTCATCGGCCAGGTCCAACTCATCGAGCACCGCCATGATTTTGCCTACGGCGTCGTCCACGCTCTCGACCATTGCGGCGTAAGCTGGGTTCTTCTGGTCCGTAGGCGTTTTTGCCTTGTATTTTTCAATCAGGTCTTTCTTGGCCTGGATCGGAGTGTGGACAGCATAGTGGGCCATGTAGAGAAAGAACGGCTTGTCTTTGTGCCGCCGGATGAATGTCACCGCTTCGTCGGCTTCGCGGTCGGTGAGGTATTCGCCCTGACGCCGAGGCTCAAGCGTGGGTACTGGTCCCTGTCCGGCTCGAGAATAGGGGTCGAAATAGCTGGGCGGCTGGCCGAAGTCGCAGCCGCCTATGTTGAAGTCAAAGCCCTGCTTGTCGGGATACCAGTCGTCAGCGCCGAGGTGCCACTTGCCGATGTGGCAGCAGGTGTATCCTGCCGCTTTGAGCGATTCGGCAATCGTGATCTCTTCAAGCTCCATCCACAGCGCGTTGGGCGGACACAGCAGCTTGTTGTTCCTGCCGCCGACGTATGCGCTCGGATTCTTCCTGTCCTGCGGGATTTTACCGCCCTGGAAACGTGCTCGAATCCAGTCGGTGACTCCGAGCCGGGCGGGATAACGCCCCGTCATGACGGCTGCCCGCGTCGGTGAGCAGACCGCACACGCAGCGTAGGCGTCGGTAAATCGCATCCCTCCGGCGGCAAGCCTGTCAATGTTCGGCGTTTCGTAAAACTTGCTGCCGTAGCAGCTTGTATCAATCCAGCCCAGGTCGTCAACGAGGATGAAAACGAAGTTGGGTTTCTTATTTGCTGCGTTTGCCGCCTGCCCCTGCAGGGCCAGTGCCGCCGCCCCGAAGCCGGCGATTCTCAGAAAATCGCGGCGTGTGTAGTGCCGTTCGCTCATCCCAGTTTCTCCTCGATGACGACAACCGTTTGCGTAACGTCTGGTGCCGCGGCGGGAAACACCGCCTCCTGATCGTCGGCGGAGATCGCCTTGATGTAATACTCCAGATCGCCCTTGATGCTGCCGGCGGGAATCCGGGCGGAATATACGCCGCGAGCAACGTGTGTCAGCGGAATCTTCGTGTAATTTCCTTTGCCCATCGTTCGCCAGTACAACGCCGCATCTTTGGGCTGGCCCGCCGCCAGAACAATCACCTTGAGTTTGAGGTCTTCGCCGCCTGAGAGGCTGCCTCGCACCGTCGGCACAATCAATCGCAGCGAACCACGGTATGGTGCCGAAGGCATCGCATCGGCCGGCAATTCCACGCCCAGAATCTCCGCCAGCTCCCTGCCGGGCTCGGTGAGCAACGCCGGCATCACGTGCTGCTGCCAGTTGGCGACGTTGCCCATGCCGCCGTTTGTACTGACGGTCGCCAGCAGATAGCGGTGTACTTCGGCCACCTGAGCGACAAGCTCTTTCCTAATCGGCAGGGCGGTCTCCTGCGCGAGGCGTTTGCGGGTCTGCGGCTCTTTTTCGTCCTTGACTTTTTTCATCGCGGCGTTGAATCGGGCCCAGGTGCAGTTGACCTGCCCGACCTCCCGCAGGTAGCGGAAGCTGTTGAGCCAGTAGTCGAACCGTTCGAGATTGCCCGCTCCTTTGACCTGTGGACGAAGCCCGGCCATCTGCTCGACGAAGTCATATTCCTTGCCGGCCTGCCCCCAGGGCCTTTCGTCGGGATTGATCCCGCCGGGACCGCCGACCCATGTGGAGGGCCGCGGCAGGTTGGTGCCTCGCTGTCCTTGATCGGCGGCCAGCGGTCCTCCGTCGAGGCTGGCAAACAACCTGGCCGTTGGCTCGGCGACCTGCGGCCCGAACTGCGTCAACGCCCAGTCGGCGTAGAAATCATCGACCGGCAGGTCACGCAGCCTGCTATCAGACTCCGCAGCTATCAGATCCGCCTCAAAGTCCTTGTACGCCGGGCCGCCACAGTTGATCTTTCTTGTGACAGTCTGGCCCTGCACAACAAACGCCGCAATGCACGGAAACTCCACCACACTCTCGAAAGCGATTTCGAGCAGACCATTCCGGGCTCTGATACCTTCAAAAGTGTAGTCCAACGCCCTGTTCCTGCCGACCTCGGCGAAAATGTCTAACTTATCAATGACTTTCTTGCTTTGAAGCTCGACGCCGAAGATTCGCTTTCCGGCGGCGTCGTAGTGAGGTTCGCAGAACTTCAATGTCACGGTGTACGTCCCGTCCGGCACCTTCAAGCGATACGCTTTCACATCCCATATAACTGTCTGGTAAAGCGGGTCATTCTCGGTATCAGCTATCGGGTTGTTCGGAAACTGAGCAGCGTTGCCGCCCTCACGGCCCTCGGAAAGTTTTGGCTCAGGCGGCTCGATTTTCTTGCCGAAATCCGGGTTCCATTCTCTCTGTTCCCAGGCCGCATGAGCCAGGGCGGAGACATTCGGTCCGAGGATGCGGGTTCGCCAGTGGATGCCCATAAGACCCGTGCACCCGTGGGCGAGCGCATCTGCCGCGTCGCGCCGCATCCGCCCGGCCCAAAGCTGCGGGATGATCATCGCCGGGTCGTCCTCCAGCCAGGGAATGGCCCATTTCGGCCGGCCCTCAACGCGGGCAAAGCCCGGCTCGACCGGCGCAAAGCCGACGTTGCGGTTGATGCAGCTCATCGGCATTTCCTTTGGCAGGGTATTGTCGAACAGGGCCCGATCTTTCGGCGGACCGAGGACCCACCCGCACGTCGCCAGTGTGAACGGGGCACCGACTTTCTTCACCGCCGCAATCGCCGCACGGAAATCGGCCAGTGTCGCTTCGACCTGCTCGTCCTTGGGATTGCCCCAGGTCCAGTCTTCGGGCGTCCAGAACCAGTAATAGTCCAGTGGATAGGTCCTGGCGATTCGCTGGAACATGCCTTCGTATAGTTCCTGCGCCACCGCCGGGTCGGACGGGTCCTTGCCTGTGCTCTTGATGCGCTCTTTCACCGCGTCAGGAATGATGAGGGGCGTTTCCGTGCCGACGCAGGTCTTGACGCCGAGAGTGTGGGCACATTCGAAGGCCTCTCTCAGCGTGCCACCCATGCGGTTGAACAATTCGTTGGCTTTTTTGCTGGAGAGCTGCGTCCAGGGATTCATGCCGAGCATGTAGTCCGGGCCGTAGTCGTCGCGTTCGAAGATGTGAGATGCACCGAACGTGTAGTCACCGGTTTGTGCCGGCTTGTAGCCCCAGGCGCCCGTGACGTTCGCCGTCGTGAAGTGCCTCGATGGATAGCTGAACTTCACGGTTCCATCTTCGTTGAAGTCCCCCGGCATACCGATCCAGACCGTCGGCTCCGGACCGACCCCGCCCTGGGGATACGTGTGCAGCCCGAAGAAGTTCATTCGCAGCTTCGGCAGTTGCGCGATGACGGCCTTGTAGTCATCCGCATTCCACCAGTCCGGCCCTTCGGGAAAATCGTGGAACGGTTGAATTCCCCGCAGGCTGAACAGGGGCTCGCCCCTCTCATCCAGGTCGGGTATTCTCAGGGCGATACGCTCATCAGGTATCGTGTCCCCGTGCAGATAGAAACGCACGCCCAGATGCTCGGTGAATCGATACGCGGCGTACAGTGTGCCGATGGAATCTCCGCCGGTTATCAGGACAGCTTGCCGATTCCCGATGTTCATAGTCCTGAGCAGATATTGCTGAGCTTCCAGCGAACCCACGGAGGATGCCAGCTTCGCGTCCTTGGCCGTGATCGCTCGGACGGCGGGGCGGTCCTTTTGTCCTACGACAATAAGAGCGGTTCTCGCAAGAAGTCCATCTTTGCTTCGGACGATGGGCAGCAGCTTGGCCGTCCGAAGGTACACATAGCGCCGAACCTCCTTTGCCGCCAGGTCCTCGACCGTCGTCGCATTCGATGGACTGACTATGGTGAAGGCTGGAGCGTCGGCGCTGCGTCCGGCTATCACGGAGCAGCCGATGCAAAACAATGGCGCACAAAACAAGATCAGTGCCAGAAGAAAAATGTTCCTGCTCATGTGAATGACCTCCCTCTTTGAATAATGAATATCCAATAACGAATGTCGAATAACAAACTAAGTTTCTCTCCTCGTGTCGTGTCTACTTCATCATTGGATATTCCTTGTTCGATATTCGATATTCAAAACGTTCTATTGAGATAGGACGAACGCAGCTAAATCCTTGATCTGGTTATCCGTGAGATTCGACGTGACCCCGTGCTTATCGCCGGGATTGTACGTGGTCAGCAGCTCTTCCATGGTCGCCGCGCGTCCATCGTACAGATACGGGGCGGTCCGCCAGACTTCGACCAGCGTTGGCGTATCGAAACGCCGGTCTTTGTCCAGGCCTTTGCCCGTGCCTACATCGTGTTTCTGCAAATCCGTGTGAAGCGGTCCTTCGTGGCATTTGGCACAACCTGCTTTCTCAAGCAATTTCCGTCCTCGCCGGGCGGACTCGCTGAGTTTTCCGTTGCGAAGATAGGGGCTCGCAAGGGGCTTGAGGCTCTTGAGATACTCGTCAATTGCGGCGGCCTCTTCTTCCGGGCGCACGGCGAATTGGATGTGCCTGATGCCGGAGCGCACGGCCACCTCCGCACTCTGGCGGACCCCCGCAATCATGGCCGGCGGCGTTTTGTGCGCCAGCAGAAGGCTCTTGGTGTTCTTCGGATTGCCCAGTCCGTCGTTGAGCAGGTCCCAGTTCAGAGCGTCCGCCCTCGCGTCGGAAGGATGGCAACTGGAGCAGCTCTGCCAGCCCTGAAAACAAATAGAAGCGTCGTGGAAGAGCATTTCGCCCTGTCGCCGGGCCGTCATTTGAGTTTTTGGGCCAAGAGGCACGGAGGTCGTCTTGAATCTTGATTTGTCGCTCATGTCCACCACCGTCAGGCTGTCGGTGAAGTACTCGGCAACATAGGCTTTGTCCCCGACGATGGCCAGCGCGCGCGGGGCTTTGCCGGAGAGCTTGACGCGGGTTCGAAGGCCGTAAAGGAAGCTCAGCTCATTAGGAATGTTTGAAGGCGTCCCGGCCCCGGAGTTGTACGCCGCATAAGAGTCGGCGGCGCCGGTCTGAGTCTCCGTGCCGCTGCTCTGAGCGTAGCTTTTGATCTTATCGAACAGAGCGGCAAGGCCTATGACGCTCAACTCGTGCGTCCCGGCATGGGTCACGCACAGGTACTTTGAGTCGCTCGTGCAAGCCAGGGCCCACGGGTTGGCCGCCCCGTAATCCACATCATCCAAAAGAACCGTTTCAATCAGCCTCCTGCGCCCGGCGTCTATGATGGTCACGGCGTTCGTATTGATCCATCCTCGCTCCAACTGGGTCGTGGGAACCGTGTATCGAGCCAGAATGTGCGAGACAAATACAAACTGCCCGTCCGGCGAGACGATCAGCCCGTGCAGACCCGTGCTGCCGTTCGGCAAAGCAATGTCCCGGTCGAAGGCCATCTTCCCCGCGTCTATGACCGAGACGTTACAGGCCACCGAGTCCGCGACGGCGGACCCATGAGGAAGAAGATTTCCCACGTAGAGCCACTTTCCGTCGGGCGTAATGGCGGCGGCGACCGGCTCCCTCAGGGCGGGAATCTTCGCCATCCACTTGCCGTCCTCGGTGTTCATCACCGAGACCGCATTATCGAAGCGATTGCATACGTACAAGAGCTTGCCATCCGGACTGAGCGCGGGAGCCGTGGGTGTATGGCCGGCCGGCAGAGTGCGCAATAACTTGGCCGTGCGCGTGTCGATAACGCAAATTTTTCCGCTCGGCCCGGCACAGGTGACATAGAGCAGCGTCCCATCGCCCGTCAGGGCTAGACCCGTCGGCTCGGCGGGCACACGAATCGTCGCTGTGACCTTCTGCGTTTTCGTATCGAAGACGGCCACCTGTTTGGCCGTGGCCTCGGCGATATAGAGGGTCTCGCCCCGGCTGTCTGCAACCAGCGCCGCCGGCGATAAGTACGGTTCGGCGGCAAGGCCGATACTGGTGAGTCCGGAAAAAACGACAGAGATGCTCATCCACAAGGTGACTCCGTTCGTACAGCTTTTTCTCATGCTCAGTGCACTCCATAACTACTTTGTCAGGTCCATATTGGCGTCAGGATTATACCACAGCGATTGCCAGTACGCGCGGTCGGTCGCGTAAACATCTATCCATGCGTCAGCGGCGAGATTCTCGGGGATGATCCCGTACCTCTTCATCTCACGCACGTACGCCGGTCTGGGACGAAAGTCCGGCATGTCAAATCGTGTGATCTTGTTGAGATATTCTTTGCCGGCCGCACAAAGAGCCAGGATCGTTTGGTAGCCAGGGTCGTCCGTGTCGGCAAAGACCGGCGCCGACTGCGGATCCTCGCTATTTTTGCACAGGTCGTACCCTCCCGCCCGGCTCGACAGCGGCGCCAGAAGAATCAGCGATTTTTCCGGGCGCGTGAGATTGAAGATCAGGTGTCGCGGCACGTAGCCCGGCTGGCCGTCCCACGGCGGCACATTGCGGTCGTCCGAGAGGGCCAAGGGCAGCGGCAGAGACTTGTTATGACAGCCGGCACAACGGCTCTTAATCAGCTCGGCGGCCGCGACCGTCTCGGGCCACTGTTGGTCGGACTGGTCTTGTTTGTTCTCGGCGTATTCACCGATCATTCCGCAGCCCAGCGCGGCGTACGTGCCCGGGTAGGGCGCGCCGCACTCAATCCAGTACCGAATCATGTCTATCTCGTGCGGCGCGGCCTTGACACCGTAGTGACCGCCATCCAGCTTCTGCATGAGCGGGCTGGCGCTGCTGCCGATGGAGCGGGGGGGAAGGCTGCTCTTGGGCTGGTTGCGCCCGTCGGCGAACTGACGCCGGAGGGTCAGGGTGTAGTAGCTGTGCGAATAGAGCGGGCCGCGGTCGCCGCTGAGAATCACCTCGCCGGCCTGCGGGCCTCCGTGCTCAGTCGCTTCGTAGTCGTGACAGCCGAAGCAATGCTTGTCGAGGATGGGCTGAATATCACGTGGAAAATCAAACACGTCTGGGATGCCGGGAATGGGCGTGATCTTCCGGGGCGGACCTTTCAGGGCGGCAAGAGCGCTGGCGCCCATGTTGACGGGCGTTCTGGTTCGCTGCTCGTGGCAGCCGACGCAACTGGTCGTCTCGCCCGGCATCACGGTCAGGAAGCTTTGCATCCTCTTGACCGAGTTGTTGTTTTCATCCAGCGCGACGAAGAACAGGCCGCGCAGCGCCGGCACTTCCATATACGCCGAGCCGTCCGGCTCCACGGGGATAGT
Source organism: uncultured Pirellulales bacterium (assembly GCA_964462945.1). Lineage (GTDB taxonomy): Bacteria > Planctomycetota > Phycisphaerae > Sedimentisphaerales > Anaerobacaceae. Next base: position 49,483 of record CAYWZW010000027.1, on the reverse strand, counting down.
TCCAAGAACACGTTCGAGGGTGAAGGTGCCGCCGTGACTGAGCGGCTCCATGCCGCCCGTATAATGGATCGGCATCGGCAGGGTCTCGAGCACAAGCAGTTTCTTGATTTCGCCCCGCTTGACGCCCTCCATCCGCCGGCCGTTATACACGTCTGTCAGCACGAGCCGGCCGGTTCTCTGCCCCGGGTCGATTCGGGACGGGATCACTCGTTCGTGTGCTCTGCGCAGCAGCGGCCGGGGTTCGTGACATTCTACGCCGGCCCGGGCAAGCTCCGCCGGCAGCCGATAGATCTCCGCCGCCTGACCCCGGCCGTTCATGACCAGCAGTCTGCTTGCCTGGGCTACGAGGAAACAATCTTGCGAAAAAGGATAAGGGTCTCGGTAATTCTTGTCCTTGCCCAGCGGTTCGGCGGAAGCCTCTTCATCCGGCCCTGCTTTGGGGGTCACAATCGTGATTTGTCCATTGTGCTCCTTCTGTCCGTGTCCGGGGGAGAAGACCGCCACGACCTTTTCCGTGCCGGGGATGGGCTTGGCGTCGATCATCACGATGCCGGGGTGAAAATTCCCGTAATAGACCATTTGCCCGGTGCCGTCGGGATTGGTCGTCCAGAGGTGGTGATAATGGACTTGGCTTCGGTCCACGTACTCCCATCGCTGGTAGAGCACCCGGCCATCCGGCAGCGGCCAGGGCGTGTTCTCCTGTTCATTGTTGCTCGATATGGGGCGGATGTTCCTGCCGTCGGCGTCGCAGCGATACAGCACGGCCACCTGCGTCAGCCAGCAGTTCACCCAGCGCTTGCAGCGGCTGGAACAGAAGATAATCGTCTCGTCGGGCATATAGGTCGGCTCGATATCGTCATACGGACCATCGGTAAGCTGCTCCAATCCGGTGCCGTCACAGTCGATTTCGTACAGATGGAAGTGTTCCGAGCCGCCTTTACGGTAGGAGAAGATGATTTTCCTGCCGTCGTAGTGGACCTGCGGGTCGCGGACCGTGCCTTCAGGCTCGTCCAGCAATACAGTGACCTCGCCCGTTCTAATGTTCAGTTTGCACAGGCGGCCCATGGCCCGATACGCTTTGCGATCGGCGCTGTCGGCGTAATATCCGAAATTGGCGTACCAGTGGCCGTCGTAGTTCAATTGACGGCAGGCGAAAATAATCTCATCGACGCCCGCCATCGGTCCGGCGAGGAACTCGTCTAATAGTTTCGACTGAGGCGGGCTGGCTCTCTCCACCTGGCCCATCGCCAGTGGGGCACCAGCAAAGAGAATAATGAACAATGAATAACGAATAATGAACGCCGAAGTCCTTCGCTGTTCGATATTCGATATTCGGTATTCGATATTCACTTCTTTTTGTCTCTGTCTTGTCGTCATAACCACTCTCAATCGTGCAGTATTTCATTGGGCTCGGCGGCGCTCGCCGAGGCGGCGTACTTTTGTTCCGATGCTTCTATTTCACAGACGACGCGAAATCCCACGTTATGGACGCGCTGCCACGCCGGGTAACCCAAGCGAAAAGCCGAACGGCACCATTTTGGACGATCGCACCACGAGCCGCCCCGCACGACCTTCCTGCCCGGCTCCGCCAGACGGTCGCGCCCGTCGTCGGTTCCGTAAGGATACGGCCCATACGTCGTTCGCGTCCATTCGCAGGCGTTCCCGTGCATGTCATGGAGTCCCCAGATATTGGATTGATAGCTGCCGACGTTCGCCGTAGCGACTGCCCCGTCGTCGAAACGTATGTCGCAGAGGATGTTCCCTCCATAGACGGCCGATTGTGTCGAGGGCGTCCCGCCCTCGAATCGCGGGCAGGATGCCCGCGGCACGCCCTTGCCGAAGTGGGCGACAATGTCTGGCTCCAGGCCCCCGGTCGGCTTGGGGCTGACACTCAGCTCCGTTGCGGTGTGCTCGGCGCACTCTGCTTCTGACTTTGCCGGTTTCATTGCATATTATTTAAAGCACTCGGAGAAAAATGTCAACAAACGGGCCTGAAGGCTTTATAATCGGCCGAGTGCTCGTGAACGATTCGATAGTCCGAGGAAATTTTGTATAAAGGTGCAACAAACCGTTTGTTTCTGTCGTAGTAAACGAAAATGATAGCCACTGAAGCCCTAACTTACATATTTACGCTCGCCATTTTCCTCGTATCTCTAACCGTTCATGAATACGCCCATGCCTGGATGGCTTACCGGTACGGGGACGACACGGCGGCAAGAATGGGACGCTTGACCCTGAATCCCTTGGCTCATATCAGCCTGTTTGGCACTATTATTCTGCCGCTTCTCGTGCACTTCGGCTGGGCGAAGCCCGTGCCCGTCAACTTCTCAATCCTCAGCAGAAAGCAGATCTTCAAAGTGGCTGCGGCCGGCCCTGCGGCAAACATATTGCTTGCCTTTGCTCTGGCTGCTCTTTTCCACCTCTTTCGCTTGAGGACTGTCCCGCTCTTAGGCAATTTCGTATTGCTGGCGATACTGTTCAACATCGTTCTGGCCGTGTTCAACCTCATTCCGATACCGCCGCTGGATGGCTCAAGAATGGTCTATGGCAGGCTGAAGTCGCCGCGGTTCATTCAGGCGTACAGCCATGTGGCTCAGTTTGGAATGCTCATCCTGATAGGATTCCTCGTGCTTGGAGGATTTGAGAAGATCATATTGCCCGTGGTCGGGTTGCTCTACACACTGCTCGGATTGCCTTTGCCTCGACTATGAAGGATGCTGAAAGTAAAACGAAGATGTGCGGAACGTAAGCAGAAGGGGGAATTATGGTACATTCTAAAAGAGATTTCGGCCGTGAGGCTGTTTGGTTCAGGAGCTCCATGCTGACTCGACGAGCGGGTGGTACCATCATCAATGTCATCTTTGCCCTGATTTTCTTTGGGCTTCTTGCTTTTGGCATCCTCTGGCTCATCAAGAGTTTCGGCGAAGCCGGCCGGCAATACAGCGACGCACTGGTGGGGGCGCAGTTAAAAGCGACTACTGTGAAATGCCAGACAAATCTTCGGGCGATAGGGCAAAACATACAACTGTACGCCGTCAGCAACGAAGAATTCCCGCCGTCCCAGCAAGCCCTGATGGAATACAGCGGCAGCACTCAGTTGTTCCGCTGCCCGGCCCCCGACGGCGAAACATACGTCTATATCCCCGGCCAAAACGGCGGCATGTCGCCCGCGAATATTCTTGTCTATGAGCCGAAGCCCGTCCATGACGGGCGGTGCAGCGTCCTGCGATTAGGCGGACAGCTTGAATTACTCACGCCCGAAGAGCTCCAACAAGCCCTAGCGCAAACATTAGCCAGCCTGCGCTAATCCGCGCCCGCACGTCCATCAGATTGAAACCGCAGACGCCGTCCTGAGCGAAGTCGAAGGATAAACGCTGGTATTCAATAGTTGTTGACAACGCGCCGGACTTCGAGCTTCGGTTTTCCAAAGTTCATCAGCAGGCACAACCGCAGATTCGTGGCCTTGAGATAATTCAAACACTGGGCTAAGTGGATGTCATCGAGCTCCTTGACCGCCTTAAGCTCGACGAGAAGAACTCCTTCGACCAGAAGGTCGGCTGTGTACTCGCCGACAGGCACCCCGTCGTAACACATCGTGATCCCGTGCTGCTGGTGGACTTACAGGCCCGCCTTGCGAAGCTCGTGCGCCAATGCGTTCTCATATACCTTCTCCAGGAAACCGCACCCAAGCGTATTAGTGACAGCAAACGCGCATTGAATCACCTTTTGCGTCAATTGCCTCATCTTGTCTTGCTTGTGATCAGCGTCCATCAGCGTTCATCTGCGGTTCCGTTTCATTGCGGTGCGGCTTCCCACCACAGACGCGGATAGTCCTTCCCTTCGAGAATCCACCAGATGTCCTCCGTGCCGTTGGCCGTCTCGTCCACAAAGTCCCAGCCGGCATCGAGAAATGTGCTGGCGGTCTGCATCTCGGCTGTGGTCTTGCCTGTGCCGCCGGCGCTTGTGGCCTGACCTGAGGTCTGGGTATCCCAAAAACAGCCGGTCACAGGACTACTGCTGCTGCCCAGTGCCCCGCCAACACCCCGACGGCCGCCGACTGCCCCGGTGCTGTAGCATTGAGTCACTGTTCCGCCGTTGTTGTCCCCCACCAGCCCACCGACTCTCTCACCACCGACTCTCTCAATTCCACTGACAGCAGCGCGGCTGTAGCACTGGGCTACTATGCCACCTTCATTATTAGATCCAGCCACCCCCCCAATCCCCCATCCGCTACCCAAGATGGTCCCCGTACAGGAACAAGCGTACACAAGGCCGCCATTGTATCCCACAAGTCCGCCGACATCATCTATTCCAGAAACACGGGCGTTTGCATAACAATTGACGATCTTTCCGTTTACATTCTCTCCGACCAGCCCGCCGACACGGATCTTTCCCTCGATACTGGCACCGTCGGCAGAGCACGCGGTGACGGTACCTTCCTGTAAGAATCCTACGAGCGAGCCTACTCGGTCTCGGTCATTCTGTTCTGCCTCAACACGCCCAACGCGAGAACCAACGAGCCCCAGATGCTTGACTTCTGCATTGGGATCGGCCATGCATCCCAAAAGCCCCGCATGACCCGGCCTGCTCGATATGTACGTAAGATTGGAGATGATGTGATCGTTGCCATCAAATATACCCGTCCAAGATTCTGATTCGTCTTCCGCTGCGATGATATGGAACGCCGGTCGCCCTTGCTGTCCGTCATATCCTGAGAGGTCAATATCCGCTGTGAGCTTGAAGTGTCTGCTCCACCATCTGGAATGAGTGCCGATTCTATCGAGTTGTTCAGCGGTACTTATCAAGAAAGGATCATTCGGCTCACCGCTGCCCTCCCAGATCGAGAATTGAACTAAGCAACTCCATCCGCCGGTCTGCCAATCGCTGTCCCCCGTTACGTTGGAAGCGGCGACTCGATACCAATAGTTGCCATCATCCACCGTCTCTTCAAAGTAGGTGTGGGGGCCAGAATACACCCGCACCCAATCCTCGCCATTGGTTGAACGCTCGAGTTGATAAGAACTGGCTGTGCTGCAGGCGGGCCAACTAACGGTGTAAACGCCGTCATCGTCGCTGGAGGGATACGCGACGGAGTCGGGCGCCGCAGGCGGACTGGCTGGCGGGTAAATCCAGTGGATTCCGCTCATGTCGTCGCGATGCAAGTCCCTTTTAAGTGCCCCCCCTTTACCGTACATCACCTTGTCTAAATCGTACTCACTGTCTCCAATGTCTCCGTACAGGTCACGTAAGGAGAGGAAGTGCCCGAATTCATGAAGGGCTATCGACTGGACATCAACCTCAAACGGGGACGGGTTTGTGCTCCAGGGGAACTCCAGATGATCATTGAACACCATATCACACTCGACTATTTGGTCTCCCACTGGGAAACCATTAAGATCATAGAGTTTTCGTATCCACCTATTATGAGTCACAGCCAGGGCCCTAGGATCTGTCGTACCCCACATGATCTCACTCTTGCCGTTTCTGCCTGCTGTAGTGTTTGTGTGAGAACCGGCATAGTGAAACCGGAAGCTCGCGCCTGTGCTGTTCCATGTCTCGGCGGCAGCCTGGACCGCTGTTCCTTCGCCGGTACAGTCAGAAGTGTTTTCATTGATATAATAAGACGCTACCGGATTTTCACCCCACCAGTATTGATCGTCGTAGCCAAAGGTTACCCTGAAAGGATAGCCGTTACTGGTTCCTGTCCATGTAGTGATGGTTACCGGCCCACTACTGGCACTGGCAGCATACCTGTTTATGATATCGATCGGCACCGTGCAGATAATCTGCGTATCTGACCATGACGAGATGGCCGAAACCTCTATACGAGGCTCTCCCGCCTTGTAGAAAAACTCAACCTTCCCGTAATCCTCGCTTTCTCCGAAACCGGTTCCACTTATGGTCACCCGGGTGCCCGTACCCGCCGAGCCTATATCTGGAACGATACTGGTGATCGTTGGTCTTGTGTACTTCTCACCGGAAGGCGCATCTTCACCAAGTTCGACCGGGATTTCTGTGATGCCCAGAGCAAGCGAAGTGGAGAGTACTTCCAACGAGACCTTGCGGCCACACCAGAAAACGTGGTCGTCAACGACAGGTATCTTACCCATGATCCCTCCGGCCACGCGCAGGGGTTCGCCCTCAAGAAAGAGCAGCGTTCGCTCTCCTGTGACAAAAACCGGGCTATTGCTGGCGGACTCTGTTATGTCACCCACCATTCCACCAACCACCTCCAAATTGACGCGGTTACCCGGTAAGTTACCCTTAATCTTTTGCCCGACGAGAAGCTCCACATTGGTGTAGATGTGTCTGCCCCGGTGGTCGTTCTTCCACTGGCATTGGGTGGCCACGACAGTGGCTGTACAGATGACCTCAGCTTTCTGCACCATCTCTGAACGCTCATAGCCCCTTGCCGTTAGATGCGCGAAGGCGTTTGCGCTGCTCAGAAAAAATAAGATCGGCAGTACGATTGCAGTGCCAACACGCCAGCTTGTCTTGTGGCCTTTTGTTCCGGCAGACCGCCAAACTTTGGGATAGGCGATACCGATGCGGTTTGTTACGTTCATAGCCCCCAGTCCTCCATCATCACTCTTGCGTAATAGTGTGCTGAGCGGTTTTTTGCGAGGCCCGACTGACACATAGAATACCACGTTGCGACCATACCCGTCAAGCACAGATTGAGCATTTTGAGTCACGGGCAAGCCGAAATTGTCCCGGAATGTCTCTTTTCGGCTCTGAGAAACAAGTTTTTCAAGAGAATCCAAGCCCGTCCCCTGGAAATTGCTTGACACCGAGCTCAAAAAAGGTACAATGTGCCCAGCTTTGGCAGGCATGTCGGAGACCCGCGGTGGTGGATATCTCTGCTTTATCAGCCAAACACGGGGGACTTAGCAAGGTGCTGTCGGTGCGCACCGTGTGCACCGCAAAGTATCATCAACTCAAGATAAAGGAGAAGAGAAATGGAAACGAAGAAACGAAACAGAAAACTTGTTGTGAGTGTGTTGGCATTGGGAAGTATCCTGACTTTCTTGGCGTTCTGCATGGCAGGCGACTCAGATGTGGGCATGCCGCCGGAGCCGCCAATACTGGCAGAGGCTCAGCCAATACCGAGTCTGCCCTACACAATCAACCAGCCCGGCTCTTACTACTTCACCCAAAATCTGACCCATACAGATCGATACACAAACGCAATTGAAGTCAATGCCGACAACGTGACGATTGACCTGGCCGGTTACAGCCTCATCGGCCCCAGCGCCACTTCAGGAACAAGCAACGGGATTCACATGAATGGACGCAGGAATGTTGAGATACGCAATGGCACGATAACCGGCTTTGGAAATAACGGGGTTTATGAAGAGAATCAGAATGATGCCAAAGGGCACAGAGTCACCGGTGTTCGCGTGGTGTCAAATGGGGGCAATGGTATTCTCCTCGCAGGCGGCGGTCACCTGATCACCAGTTGCACCGCTTCGCTGAACTGCCTTGCCGAGGGTGATTGGTGGGGCGGTATTCGGTGTGGCTATGAAGCCACGGTCACCTGCAATGTGGTCAACGCAAATTCTTCAAGTGGTATTGTCACTGATGGCGGGTGTATGATCAGTGAAAATACGATTGCTGGTAACTCAGGCGTTGGCATCAATGCATTTTATGGGTGCACCGTGACCCGCAACACGATCAGCGGCAACTTTCACGGAATTTACGCCAACGCAGATGGTATATTGGTTAAAGAGAACACAGTCCGATGGACTCAGGATGCTGGCATCTTCGTGAGGGGCACGCACAACGCCATCGAGGAGAATTTGACGACCGCCTGTAACGTCGGCATTTACTTCCAGACGTCTGGACACTTCTACGCGAACAACCGTGCCTTCGGCAATACACTCAACTACGGCGGCTCGGTTCCCACCGGTTCCGGCGATGGCGGCGGAAACATTCAGTTTGGCACTCTCGTCGCCGGCACAACTGCCGAGCTTCGAATGAACGCGATGTCGGTCGCAGGCCATACATCAGGTACGGAGTAGGCCGGGCTTGGCATGACACGGCTTCCCGATCGAGAACCGCGCGAAAGGGATTTTAGAGGCCCGAAAAATTTGCGTCAGCATTTTGCTTAGCCCCTGCTCGCTCCTTCCTCCTGAAAAGCCACGGGCAGGGGCTTTTTGTCTCGGCCCCTGTCCCTACGTATGGCGTAATGAACGGCCTTTTCCCAATTTCACTGGTACGCAGCATAGCAGACGATAGCTGTTGCCGTCAAGTGCAAGAATGCAGGAAATGTCCTGATCCGTTGGCCACAGTCACTTCGTGAATCTTTGCTGAATCTTGCAGCCGGTCGGGAGCGGACCGGAGCGCAGCTTGCAGCGAAAAGCAGGGGGCTTACTGTTTGGAGATTTCGAAGATGACGGTGCCGCCGTCTGTGCAGTCGAAGGGGTCGGGGCATTGAATGTAGGCCTTGGATTTGTCTTTCTTGCCGTCTAATCCCCACTGGGCGGGTTCGGAAACGCACAGGGCGTTATAGAAGGGCATTAAAGCCGCTAGGCCGTGCATGCACACGGGAACGTCACTGACGAGCTGATAGCCGGCTTTAAGGGTGAAGGAATCGCCTACGCGATATGTTGGGCAGTGGCCTCTGATTTCTTTGACCGTTACCACGATGTCCATGTTCGTTTATCTCCATTATCAGAATTCATCCGGCCATACCCTACCATTGTAGAACAGAGCCTGCAACTTATAATACCTGCGCGTTAGCCGCCTTTTTCGCCGCTCTACTCTCGGATTTGCTTGTCGCGGTATAGAATGTAGGACTCGCGCATCGCGATATAGGGGTCCACGGCGGCGGCCTTGAAGACCTCATAGCGGCCGATCTGGAACGAGGCGGCGTTAGTGTACTTCACCGCGGATATGCCGATCGAGACCTCGGTCGATTCCACATACCATAGCGGATTCAAGAATTGGTCGCCCAGCATTCCGACCGAGTCCCGTACGGTGGAAGGGCCCAAGAACGGCCAGACGATATAGAAGCCATCGCCCAGGCCATATCCCGCCAGGGTTTGGCCCAGGTCTTCTTCTACGGGTTTTAGACCGAACTGATCCAGTGCCGGGTCGCCGAAACCGAGAACACCTGCCGTGGTGTTGATCGCGAATCGGCGCAGCTCGGTGTCGGCGGCGGAAGTCTTGCCCTGGAGCAGGCAGTTGACGTAATGGGCGGGTGCCCCCAGATTGTCGAAGAAATTGCGGATTCCCAGTCGAGCGGGTTCCGGGGTCACGCCTTTGTACATCTGGGCGACTGGCTTGACCACCCAGAAGTAGAGCGTGTCATTCACCTGGAACATGACGCGGTTCCACGGCCCTAATGGGTCCGCCACCTTGACGAAGCGGTCCTCAAGCTCCTTTTCAAGCAAGTCAAAATCGCTGTCGGCAGCCGGTGCTGAATCGGTCGAGGCGTCGGACGCTTGTTGCCGAGTGGCTGAAGGCTCAGCCAGAGAAGCCGAAGACGCAGACCTCTGAGAGACCGCGCAGCCAGCCGAGGCGACGGCCAAAAGGGCAACAGCCCATGCGGTTCTGAAATGGCGGGCTGGGGCCGACCCTGCCTGTCTTTCTCTGAACGTGCTCATTCCAAACTCTCAGGCCTCCTTACCAAAGGGTTTAACCACTATCAGCAGCTCCGGCAAGAGCGTGAGGGCGTCAAGAATCGCGATAGCCATGGCCAAGCAGGTCAACAGGCCAAAATAAACAGTAGGAATGAAATTAGACAGAGCCAGGATGGAAAAACCAAGAATAATCGTTATTGATGTATAGAACATCGCATAGCCTATGCTTGTGTGAGAACGGTGCATAGCCGGTATGTACTTGCGGTCTTTCTGAAACTCATCTTTGAACCGGTGGATGTAGTGGATCGTGAAATCATCCGAGATCCCCAGGCCGATAGCAGCGATGGTGATGGTCATAATGTCCAGCGGAATGTTCAGCCAGCCCATCACGCCCAGCACAATTGCAATGGGAAGTGCGTTCGGAATTATAGCGATCACGGCTATCTTCAACGATCTAAACTCCACTAAATACGTGCCCATAAGCACCAGCACAGTGATACCCAACGTCAGTATCTGCGACCCGAAAAGGCTTTGCAGCATGTTGTTGTAGAGGACCAGAAGGCCGCCCAGATGAACGCGTTCCTTGTCCAGCCCCAGCAGCCCCGGCAGCTCCGCCTCAATTCTCTTCAGCAGCTCGTTGCGTCTGAGCGTCTTATCGGAATCTCTGATTCGAGCCCAAAAACGGGCCTGATTATGCTCCACGCTGACAAAGGGCTTGATCAGCAACGTCTTGATTTCTTCCGGGGCTTCACTGTACAGCAGGGCCAGCTCGAGGCCGTCCAAAGGCTTGCCGTTGTTGAGCCTCTCCGCGATGCTCATGATGGTGGCCAACGACAACACCTTGCCGGTTTCGGGCAGGCTGTCCAGGTAACGGTGTATGGCCTTGATGCGGTTCATTTTCTCGGCGGTGAACCAGTACTTTTCGTGCTTTGCGGCTTTGTCGAGTTCATCGAATTCGTCGAACACGGCGTCATTTTCCGCCGCCGTCGGCTCAGGCTCGCCTGCCGGCGGCCAAGGTTCGTCCGCCGGGGCCGCAGACTCCTCAAACTCCACGATGACATCCAAAGGAGTAGTACCGCCAAGCTGTTCGTCGATGACCTTCATACCCTGGTGTATCTCGGTGTTCTCCTTGAAGTAATCGATGAAGCAGTTCTCCACCTGAAGTCTTGACATACCGATGATGCTCAGAGCAAGCACAAAGGCACCCACGGCCAAAGCGAGCGGCCCGTGGGTTTCGATAAATCTTCCAGCAGCGGGCGTTATTGGAAAACTCCACGCTCGTCTGCGAGGCGCAGGTCTCTTTGGCAGCAGCATCAGCACGGCTGGAAAAATCAGAAAGGTCGTTATCAGGGATACGGACAAACCGACAATCATCATCTTACCGAACATAATAACCGGCAGGATGTCGCAAAACGCCAAAGACGCAAAACCAACAATCGTGGTCAGGAAAGCATATACGGACGGCGCCAGCTTCGACTGCACGGTCTCCAGAATCAGCCGGCGATTAGGCTCTTGCGGACCCTCGACACAGAGCTCGCGATACCGGACAATCAGGTGGATAACGAGGGACATGGTCATGATAAGCTGTAAGGAAACGAAATTCGAGGATATGACCGTCACTTCCCAGCCGAGCCATCCCAGCACACCGATCATGCACGCGGCCGAGACCGCACAGCAGAGCATCGGCAGGAGTATCCAGCGTATCTGTCTGAAGATAATTCCCAGCATAAGAATCAGAAAAAGCAGAACGCCGGCGCCGAACACCTTCAAGTCATTCCTTATGAAGGTGATCATGTCGTCGGCGATCATGCTGACGCCCCCGAGAAACATCTCGGCGTCTGGGCGATATTTGTCCATGATCGCCCGAATGGCCATGATATTCTGATGGGACCGGCGTCTGACTTCATCCCTGCGTTCTCGGACCTGAGTGTCCAGGTGTTTGAGCTCGGCGCGCTCCGTAGGGGTCAGCGAACCGGAGGCTTTCTTTTGCCGCAACTCGTCGCGGCGTTCCGCCAAATCGCGATACGCATCGTCGTTCGGCAGATTAATCAACAGGGCTGTGGTCTTCAGATCGGGGCTGAGCAGCAGGTCTCGCGAAAAAGGACTGTCACGAAGCTCCGTCCTGGCCCGATCCCGGTCGATCTGGGGCGACTCGAGCGTCGGCAGATCGGCCGTAAGCTCTTTGAGCGACACCGGCGGATTCTCCAGCAGGGGGACGTCCAAAATGGACAGCACAGACGCGACGTCTTCCATGGACGCCAGATCATTTCGCAGCCGGGCCAAAGTGGCCAACGACTCTTGCGAGAATAGATCGCTTCTCGGAGTGTATGTCAGGACCAGGAAGTCGTGTTGTCCGTAGCGGGAGCTGATCAGACGCGCATACTGCAGGTCTTCGTCATGCTCCAGCACCAGCGTCTCGGCGGAGGCGTCCAGACGGAATCCTCCGGCCCTGAAGGCCAGAAAGACGACCGCCGCCAGCACGCACAGAACGACCGTCTTGGGATGTTGCAGGACCACTCGGTCAAAAAACAATGGCGCCAATGAGCAGCGTTTCTCCATGGTACGGGTCTGACCCCGTGAGAGAGGCCCAAGGCCGCCATCTCACGGGGCAGGGGGTTCCTCCAGCCGGGCAAGAAGGTCATCAACGGTGCCCTTTTGAAGGATATCGTCGAATTGTGACCGGTACGTCAAGAGGATGCTGACCCCCTGAATTTCCACGTCATAGACCTTCCACTGTTTGTCCACATTGCGAAGCTTGTGCACGATGTTGACCTTCTTGTTCTTGGATAACAGCTCCATCGGGATGTAGCAGATCGTCTTGTCCTTCGTTACCGCCGGCTTGAGCTGGACCTTTTCGTCCGTGTAGAGCGAGACTTTCTCCCGATACGAGGTCTTGAGCCGTTCAACAAACAGTTTGGTGAATTTCTCTTGCTGTGGCGGGGTCAGTTTTGGCCAGTGCGTTCGGCCCAATGCAAGCTTGGCCATCAGCGGGAAATCGAAGATCGGGGTGACGATCTTGTCGATTCTCTTGGCTTTCTCTTTCTGATCGATGTCTTTGTTCCGTAAGACGGAGATGACGGCGTCCCATTTTGTTCGCAGCAGCTCGTTTGGGTCCCCGCCTGCCGGCTGTCGGGCAGGTTTTGGCTCATTCGGGTCTTTGCTCTGGGCGCTGACACCGTGACACGCAATCAGAAAAACCAGCCCGCCAGCCGTAAGGCGGGCCAGAACGGCACCCCAAAGCTTCTTCATGGTGCACTCCTTACTGTAGTCCGTGTTTCCGTACCGAGCCCCATTCTACGGCGGCCGCACCCAAGGTGCAAGTCAAAATGTATCGCGCCGACCGATTTTTTGCGAGGTTCCGCTTAGGGGGCCTGCCGATGTTGAATTCGTTACACCGTGTCGGCGCTCACAGTGAAATTGAGCGCCAGACGGAAATAAACCAGATGAATCAGCATTACGAGCCGGCCAAACCCCCCATTCGGCAACGCTGATTGGGCAGAATTCCGCTGGCTATTTGAAATAAATGTTTAAGATGAGCGTCTTGTTCCAAGGAATTGCTGAGACGGAGTTGGACTGCGCCGGGCACTTTGGTATAATGTTGGCGTGTCATCCTGAGGCGGAGCCGAAGGATCTGGCCTTCGAATGGTGAGGTTCTTCGCTGCGCTCAGAATGACAGGGAAGCTGTCAGTTTCGGGAAAGACGAATGAAAAAGCTCTTGTTAGTGCTGCTGGCCCTGGCGGTTGCCGCGCTGGGAGGCTGGCAGCTATACCAGCGGGTTACCGGCTCGGAGGCTGCCACCAGGCCGGGCGTTGCCGCAGTATCCGTGGCGGTTGAGACCAAACCGATCCTGAGGGGTCCTATCTACGATGTCGGGGTCTTTACTGGCTCTCTGGAGCCGAAGTCTCAGTTCGCTGTTGCCCCAAAGGTCGCGGGCTGGCTGCGGGAATTGCTCGTGGACATCGGCGATACGGTTGAGCGCAACCAGGCCATTGCCGTCCTGGACGATGAGGAGTTCGCTCAGGAGGTCGAGCAGGCCCGGGCCGAATTGCAGGTTGCCAAAGCCAACGCCGCAAACTGCCAGAGCGACCTGGACATCGCCAAGAGGGAATATGAAAGGGCCAAGGCCCTTCGTGAAAAACAGATCGCCTCGGCTTCGCAGCTCGATGTCTCGGAGGCCGCCTTCAATGCCTGCCAGACACGATACAAGGTCTCGCTGGCCCAGGTGGCCCAGAAAGAAGCGGCGTTGAAGACGGCGGATGTCCGGCTTTCCTATACGAAAGTCCAGGCCTTCTGGGAAGAAGGAGATCCAACCCGAGTCGTCGGTGAAAGATTCATGGACGAAGGAGCCCTTCTGCAGGTGAATCAGCCCATCGTCTCGATTCTCCAAAACAATCCGCTGACGGCCGTGGTCTATGTCATTGAGAGGGACTACCCGAAAGTGACGATAGGTCAGCAGGCCGTTGTCACCACGGACGCCTATCCCGGCAGAACCTTTGCCGGCGGCATCACCCGAATAGCGCCGCTGCTGAAAGAAAGCAGCCGGCAGGCGAGAGTGGAAGTGGAAGTGCCGAATCCCGACCTTGTGCTCAAGCCGGGAATGTTTGTCAGGACCAGGGTCGAGTTCGCCCGGCACGAAAATGCCACGCTGATTCCTCTGCCGGCGCTGGTCAGAAGAAATGATAAAGATGGGATTTTCATCGCCGACCTGCAAAACCTCAAAGCTCGTTTTGTTCCGGTGATGACCGGAATATTCAGCGGCGAGCTGGTCGAAATCATTGAGCCGGAGATTTCAGGGCTCGCGGTTACAATGGGCAATCATCTTCTCGAAGACGGCTCCGACATTACGATGTCCGAAAGCGAGGCGCCCGGAGGCGCGAATGCCGGCTCGAAGGCACCCCCCACGAACGCCGGGTCCGGAGGTTCGCGATGAGAATCTCGCACTTCGCCATCCACCGCCCCATTTTCACGATCATGGTGGTATTGATCGTCGTGCTTCTCGGCACGATCTCACTGCTTCGGCTTCCCATCGACCTGATGCCTGACATCTCGTACCCGACTCTCAGCGTTTCCTGTACGTACGAAAACGCCGGCCCCGAGGAAATCGAAGAGCTCATCACCCGGCCGATCGAACAGGCCATCAGCGCCGTGCCCGGAGTTGAAGAGGTGACCTCCGTTTCCACCGAGGGCCAGGGCACAGTTCGGGTGACTTTCGCCTGGGGAACGGACCTGGACGCCGCGGCGAACGATATCCGCGACCGCCTGGATCGCATTACCGATTATTTGCCTGAAGATGCAGAGCGGCCCACACTTCGAAAATACGACCTCGCCAGCTTCCCGATATTGATTCTCGGAGCCTCCAGCAACCTGGACCCCGTCCAGACCCGGCAGATTATTGAAGACCAGGTGCAGTATCGGCTTGAGCGTGTTCCCGGCGTGGCGGCTGTCACTATCCGGGGAGGGCTCGAGCGCGAGATACACGTGAGTCTCGACCCGGCCAAGATCAACGCACTGGCGATACCGCTCGAGGCCATTATTTCGCGCGTGCGTGAGGGAAACGTGAACATTCCCGCCGGAACAATCGAAAAAGGCAATTTCGAAATCACCATTAGAACGCCGGGCGAATACACCGACCTCAAACAACTGCAGGATACCGTGATAGCCGTCAGACACGGCGCCCCGATCCAATTGAGAGAAATTGCCGTCGTGGAAGATTCATGGACTAAGATTACGAGGATTGTCCGGGTCGATGGCGTGCCGGGAATGTGGCTCTCCATCAACAAGCAGTCCGGCAAGAACACCGTCGAGGTCGCACGGGCGGCGCTCGCGGAGCTGGAGCGCATCAACCGCGACATACCGCAGATAAAGATCATACCCATTATCGACACATCCGATTATATCCGACGTTCCATCGCCAATGTCGGTAGTTCCGCGATCTATGGAGGGCTACTGGCCGTCCTCGTGCTGTTTCTGTTTCTCCGCAATTTCCGCAGCACCATCGTCGTCGCCACAGCCATCCCGGTGTCGATCATTGCGACCTTCGCCTTTTTGTACTTTGGTGGTTCTACCCTCAACATCATGACACTTGGCGGCCTGGCCCTTGGGATCGGCATGTGCGTCGATAGCTCCATCGTTGTCCTCGAAAACATCTATCGCATGCAGGAGGGCGGTGACCCGCCCCTCGAAGCAGCCATCGCCGGGACGAACGAGGTGGCCGCGCCCATCGTCGCCGGCGCCCTGACGACCTGCGTCGTCTTCCTGCCGATGATTTTCATCCGGGGCATGTCGGGAATCATGTTCAAGCAACTGGCCTACGTCGTCAGTTTCGCCAACCTGTGCGGGCTGTTCGTCGCCCTGACCTTGATCCCGATGCTCTCCAGCCGGCTCATCCGCCTGGCCAAGCCGGCCGGCCCGCGCTCCCGGAAACCGGCGGAGAGGGCGGTCATGTTCTTCCTCAGAGTGTCCCGGGGGATGGAAGAACGCTACCGGGAGCTCCTCCACACGGCGTTGGACCATCGGTACCTCGTCCTCGGCATTACCGTCGTGCTTCTCGTCGGCAGCCTCTTCCTCATCCGGCTCGTGGGGACCGAATTCATGCCCGCGACCGATGAGGGCGAGGTCCGGGTCGAGGCCGAAATGCAGGTTGGCACCAGGCTGAATCTGCTGGATGAGAAATTCAAGGTCATCGAGAAAATCGTCAACGAGTCCGTGCCCGAAATAAAGAGCACGGTGACGAGTGTCGGCGGCTCCCGATGGCACGGATCGGGCGGCCATACCGGCGACGTCCGCATCTCGCTGAAGCCTCAGTCCCAGCGCACCAGGTCGAGCGAGCAGATTGCCGCCGATCTCCGCGGTAAGCTGAGCAAATTACCGGGGATGATTGTCCGCACCCGCGCCGGCCAAGGATTGTCGGTCCTTCGTATGGGCACATCGGGGGCGGACAAGGTTCAGGTTGAAGTCCGGGGTCACGACCTTCAAATGGCGGATAACCTGGCCGCCCAGGTCAAAGAAATTGTCGAATCGGTGGAAGGGATTACCGATGCTCGAGTGAGCCGGGAGTCGGGCAGTCCCGAAGAGCTTGTCCTCATAGATCGCCAGAAAGCCGCCGATATGAACCTGACCGTTTCAAATATAGCCAATGTGCTTCAGACTATTCTGTCCGGCACGAGAGCCGGGTACTATCGGCAGGGCGGCGACGAATATGCAATTCTTGTTAAGCTTCGGGACGCCGAGCAAATGGACCTGCGAGACATCCTTGACCTAACGACAACCAACTCCGACGGGGAGCCGGTCGTGCTCAGGAACGTCGTAACCGTCGGACCTCGAAAGGGCCCCTCGTTGATCGAGCGAAAAGACCAGGAGCGCGTTATCAACATCTCGGCCGAGATAAGCGGAAGGGATATGGGCTCCATTCTCTCGGACCTGCGCGAACGTTTTCGGGAAATTCCCATACCACACGATTTCACTATTGCCTTCGGCGGCGATTATGAAGAGCAGCAGAAGTCATTTCGGGAGCTTCTGCTGAGCTGCGTTTTGGCGCTCGTGCTGGTCTATATGGTCATGGCCTGCCAGTATGAATCGTTGCGGGACCCCTTCGTTGTGATGTTTTCGGTGCCGCTGGCCGCGATTGGGGTAATTCTGATGCTTTTCTTGACGCGGACGACGTTCAATGTGCAGTCTGCCATCGGGTGCATTTTGCTGGAGGGAGTCGTCGTCAATAATGCGATTCTTATTGTGGACCATACGAACCTGCTCCGTCGCAGGGACGGCATGCCCATTCGGGAGGCCATAGAGGAGGCGGGCCGAAGGCGCCTTCGGCCTATCTTGATGACAACCCTGACGACCATCATCGGCCTGATCCCGCTCGCCCTTGGGCTCGGCGAAGGCGGTGAGGCGCAGGCGCCCTTGGCCAGGACCGTCATAGGGGGCCTGTTCAGCTCAACGCTGATTACGCTTGTGTTTGTCCCGGTGGTGTATTCGATTTTCGAGGGCCTCAGGCCGGCAGCGGCGCCCGCCGGTAAAACGGACGCCGGAACTACTGCACGTTGAGTAACACCGACAAGATGCCTATGTCTTTCAGAATAGCCGTTACCATACTTTGCAGCGCTGCGTTGATTCTTCATGCCTTGCTTCTGTCCTCGTGTGCGGCGCCGGACCCGCAGACTCACCGCGATGACGTCCGGCCCGGGGCCAAGGCTGATCTGCTGGAGGACCGGCAAGAGTCTCGCCCCAATAAGGCCGCCGATGCCAACGCTGTTGCGGTGCCCCAAGGCCCTCTGAAAATCGGAATCCAGGAGGCGATCCTGCTGGCCATGGAGAACAACCAGTCGCTCATCGTCGAACGAATGAATCCGCAGATCCAGCAGACGTTCGAGCAGGAGGAGCTTGCCGTTTTCGACCCGCTTCTGAGCCCGGAAGTATCGAACAGAAGGACGGTCGCCGACAGACTCTCGCGGGCCGGGCCCGGCATCGAAAGCTCCACGGTGGACACCATTACCGGCTCGATTCCTCTGGCCAAGCTGTTTCCCACCGGCACGGCCCTCGACCTTGAGGCCAGCTCGAGCTACACCGATTCATCGCTGTACAGCGACACGTTCACCGCTAATCGTCTTGGGCTGACCGTGACCCAGGCCCTTCTGCGAGGGCTGGACGTCCGGGCCAATCTGGCGCGCGTGAACGAGGCCAGACTCGACACGCTCATATCCCAGTACGAGCTTCGCGGCTTTATGGAGATCCTTCTCGAACAGGTCGAGTCGAAGTTCTGGGATTACGCGCTGGCCGAAAGGCAGATCGAAATCTACACCAACTCGCTGAACCTCGCTGAGAAACAGATGACGGAGACCGAAGAGCGAATTAAGATAGGAGACCTTGCCGAGACGGAGCTTGCGGCCGCTCAGGCGGAGGTTGCTCTGCGGCGGGAGAACCTCATAAACGTCCGAAGCTCCTTGGCAAAGGAGCGATTGGACCTGCTTCGGCTTCTGAATCCCTCGCAGGGCATCGACTGGAACAGAGACGTCGTTCTCCAATACGATACGTCGCCGCCCGACGTCGAGCTTGACGATGTCGAACAGCACGTTCGAGTGGCACTGCGGATGCGTCCGGACCTGAATCAAGCCAGGCTTCAGATACAGCGCGGTGATCTCGAGGTGATCCGAACCAAGAACGGGCTGCTTCCAAAAATGGATATGTTTATCACCTTCGGCAAGACGGGCTACGCGAACACGTTTAGCCAGGCCTTGGACGAGATGGACGGGAAAAGTTATGATGTGGCCTGGGGTCTGGTTTTCCAGGGGGCGCCTCTAAACCGAAGCGAACGGGCCCAGTACACCCGCGCCGTTGCAGGCAGACAGCAGCTTCGCGAGGCCCTTGAGAACATCTCTGGGTTCGTGCAGGTGGACGTGCGCTCCGCCTATATCGAGGTGACCCGGGCGCGGGAGCAAATCTCCGCGACCGCCGCGACGCGCAATTTCCAGGAGGAGAAGCTCCGCGCTGAGACGGAAAAATTCCGCGTCGGCAAGTCCACGTCGCTGCTTGTCGGTCAGGCCCAGAGGGACTTTGTCGCCAGTCAGATTGCCGAGATACAGGCGGTTGCCAACTATCTGAAGGCACTGGTTGCTCTGTACAGACTCGAAGGGTCTCTTTTGCACCGTCGCGGTCTGTCGGCGCCGGGCGGAGAGCCTGTTGCACTCGATTCGCAGAAATGATTGCGATCCCCTTTGAAGCCGTTGGAGCCGTGCCGGGCCGTATGCTTACGTCGGGCAGAAGGGCATTTACATTGATTGAATTGCTGGTGGTCATTGCCATCATTGCGCTGCTGCTGGCGATCCTGATGCCGAGTCTTCGCAGGGCCCGGGACCAGGCCAAGGGCGTCACGTGTCGCAACAATCTCAAGCAAATCGGCCTGGCGTTCACCCTGTATACCGAGGATAACGCAGGCAAATTTCCCCGGAATGGTGGTATTTGGATTGTCAAGTTCATGCCCTACATCGGCGGTCAGGGGGACGAAGACAAGGACTATCGCGAGATGGGCGTGTACAACTGCCCCGTGTATCCCAACAAAGAGCAGACGCTCGACTACGTCATCAACTCCTGGAAAGACGGCGTCACGGAATACATCGGCTTCAGCCCGGTCAGCGATTTTCGCCGGCCCTCCTCGAAGATCTTTCTGGCCGACAACGAGGATGGGGCGTGGCGTCCGGTGATCAAAGACAAAGGGGGATTGAACGGCAGGGCCGAGTTCGACGTTTGGAGGTCACAGCACCTGCCAACCGCCGCCGATAGAGAGCGGCGAGTGGCCCGCGCCCGCCACCGGGACGGCTGCAACGCGGCCTTCATGGACGGCGGCTCCGATTGGGTCCAGGCCGAAAAAATGACCGAAGAAATCTGGCAGCCCAAATAACGAGTCACAGCATTTCGAGAAATCGCGACCTTCCGACCATCGGACTGCAATAAAAAACGTCCCTGCACGTCTTTCCCGCTTAGACAGATAGAATAACAGGTACCGGATCGTTCCGGCGGCATGGTCTAAATGGGGATTTGGTTGGAAGAACCAAAGACTGTTTTAACAACATTTTTTTTGAAAAGGAGATTTACTATGTTTAAGCAAAGAATCATGCTCGGCGTCGCGGCGTGCCTTGTGGTCGCACTGGTGTTGAGCGTAGCCCTGGGGCAGGACCGGCCGGCCGGCCAGAGAGGTGATCGACAAGCCCAGGCGGGGGCGCCTGCAGGCCAGCGAGGCGGACAACCGGGTGCGCCCGGGGGACAGGCAGGCGGCCCCGGTGGACAGCGGTTCGACCCGGCGCAGATGCGACAGATGATGGAGCAGCGGATGAAGGAACAGCTCGGCGCAACCGATGCAGAGTGGAAGACGCTCGGACCTCGCGTGATGAAAATTGATCAGCTCAACCGCCAGGTATCCGGGACCGGCCGCGGCGGTATGTTCGGCGGACGGAGAGGTCCTCAAGGCGACCAGCCGGGTGCCGGGCAAGGCACGGAAGTGACAGCGGTGGAGAAAGCCTCGCAGCAGCTTCGTACCACGCTGGATAACACCGCGGCAACACCGGACCAGATTAAAAAGGATCTGGCCGCACTACGCGCAGCCAAAGAAAAGACCAAACAAGACCTCGTCGCATCGCAACAGGAATTGCGAAAAACGATCAACCCGCGTCAGGAAGCCCAACTGGTTCTGATGGGCCTGCTGGACTGAGGCACTTGACGTGTGGCCTTTGCCGGAAGGCAGCACGCGGCACCGATGGACGATGGACGAAGGGACGATGGACGATAAATATCTCGTCTGTCGTCCCTCGTCTTTTGTGTCTCGTGTGTTGTCTTTACGCTCGCAGCTCCGCGTTTTGGCTCCGCAGCAGCTTCTGCAGCGCTTTGACGTCCAGCTTTCGCGGGGGTATCTGGCCTTTGGCCGACAGGGCCGCGGCGCAGCCTGAAGCATGTCCTATGGCCATCGCAGGGGCCATCGAGCGGGCCGACTGGAAGGGCGCCTGCTCGCACGAGATGCAGCGTCCGGTCAGTACAAGCCCTTCGATTTTCCTGGGAACCAGCGAGCGGTAGGGGATTTCAAAGCCCTCGTGCTCGAAGAAGAAGCGCTTGCCGTGATAGCCGGGCATCGGATTCGAGCTGATGGCGATAACATCGGGGAAGTGCGTGCCTTTGATCGCGTCCTGCTCGGTGACAACATATTCGCCAAGGATGCGGCGTGTCTCGCGGACACCTATGCCCGTGGCCGACTGCATCAGGTAGAGCGATTCCATGCCCGGTTTCTGTCTCATTTCCTGGACCTGTTCCCAGAGCTTCAGCCGTGATTCGACCTCGGCGCGCGTCAGGTTCTCAACGTCCAGTCCGTCTCCGCCGAAGCCGGGACCCCACTTGACGACCCGGTCACCAATCCGAATTCCACCGTAAGAGCCTTCCATGCTGGCGGGCAGCCCGCCCAGACGGTACATCAGGCTCATACCCATGCGGTCGCCTTGCTCGGCGGGGCTCATAAACGGTGCCCCGGCCCGCGCTGCGATGTCGCCGTCACCAGTGGCGTCGATGACGACATCCGCCGCGATGGCCTGCCGGCCGGATTTGGACTCCACGATGATCCCCGTGACGCGGGAACCGTCGAGCATCGGCGCTGCGACCCAACTGTGAAGACGCAGCTTGACCCCTTCCTTGCGAATCAGGTTCAGCGACGCCACCTTGGCCGCCTCGGGATCAAACCCGATGCAGTAGGGCAGATCACCGCCGGCTACGTCGTGTTTGGCTTTCGGATAGGAATCCTCGTCGGCGATGCCGCCCAATCGAACAATCTCGGCGATATACTCTGCGGGAATTCCCTTGACGGTTTGCAGCGCTTCCGGCTGCCGCTGGTTGCGAAAACCGTTGTAGCACGTCATCAATCCCGCCGTCCCGTTGCCGCCGAGGAAGGCGTACCGCTCAATCAACAGCGTATCGGCCCCGCTTCTAACAGCGGCGGCGGCGGCGATCACACCGCTGGGTCCCCCCCCTGCGACGACAACCTGGTGCCGGGCGACAACGGGCGTTTCCAGGTCCTCTTTGTAAGTCTGTGGACTTGTTTTTTCGACCGCTGCGCCAACTTGGGTGACTACAGCAGCGCCCAGCGCCGAACCGAGAAATTCGCGCCGTCCCATGCTGCGACGGGCACTCTGCCAAACCTTTGCCCTTGCGTTTTTCAAAGAATCCGACATGACCATTCTCCTGATATCATGACTGTAAAGAAGCAGGCACAAGTAAGGACCGCCTTTTATGCCATCTGTTTCTCAAGACGTTTTCGCTCTTGCTCGTTCAGCGGCCGGGCGTCCCGGACGGCGGCGATGTTGACCTTCAGATGTTCGAGCGAACCCATGCCGACCACCGCCGCCGAAATTGGCAATCCGAGGGCATAACGAATCAGCATCTGTGCCTGCGCCTGGCGCGGCGCTGCGTCGTGGTACCAAACGTCGTCGTTCTTGATGGGGTTGCCGACGGCCAGTGAGCCGAGCCCACCGCCCATGACCTTCATGGCCAGAATTCCCATCTGCTTTTCGCGGGCCAGCGGCAGGACGCGCTGCTGGAATGCAAGACGCCTCGCGGTAGGATTGAACGTCGTCAGGATCGTATCGAAGTCGAACAATTCAATGGCGCGGCGCATCGCTTCGGCACTTTCGTGCCCCGTTACGCCGATGAACCGGGTCACCTTCTCGTCGCGCAGCTTATCCAGGGCCTTGAGCACCCCATCGGCGGTGTCCCATTTTGAGAAGTCCTCTTTCTCTGTGACGCCGTGTATCTGGAGCAGGTCCACCCGGTCGGTGCGCAGACGTTTTAGGCTGGCCTCGACTTCCCGCATCGCGCCGTCGTAGGAGCGATTTCCTGTTTTCGTCGCAAGGAATACTTCCTTTCGCCGGGTCGAGAGCACTTGGCCGTAGTTTTCCTCGGACTGCCCGTTGGCGTAAGATGGGGCCGTGTCGAAGTAGGTGATTCCCGCGTCAAGAGCGGCGTTGGCTAATTCCGCAGGGTGGAATTTGGCGGTCGGTGCCTCTTTCATGGCCGCGACTCCGCCCAGAATCAAAGCACTGATTCTGACGCCGGTCTTACCCAACACCCGGCTTGGCAGGATCGGTTTGTTTAACTCTTCATGCCTGGGTGATTCGGTTGCTAATGTCGATCGCGCAGAGGTTGCCCCGCCGGCAACGACCGCGGCCATCGTTCCTAAGAATTCTCGTCGATTCATTTTCTCAATTCTCCGGCATTGCCGCTTCAGTACTCTTTGCGATTTTACCCGAAGCTCTTATGGAAAGCAAAACAACAGTTTTGCATCGACATAATTGTTTGAGTTTGCCCCGCAGATTTGGCATACTGAGCCGGGCAGTAATGTGGCTCGATTACTTGTCCTGGATTAGAGGTTTCCCTCATGGTGACCGATGGATAGAAGCGAGGTGATATATGAAAGGCCCTTTGGCATTAGGCGGCAAAGTCCTACTCGTTACCGTAGTATGGTTTGTGACGGCGGTCCCGATTGAGGCGGATGTTTCCGTCGCATATCGAACAGATTCCCCCCAGCTCAGCTTTGCTGTTTCCAGGCTGGAACAGGCCCTGCGCCAGGCAGGCCAGACGCCTGTGGTTTGCGACCTCGCCGACCTCGGCGACAGAGACATTCTTATCGTGGCGGATGAGACGGAGGCAGTTTTCCTGCCGGATGCGGCCCACGAATCTCCAATCAGTCCCCTGATAAAACAGGATGGTTTTCAGATTGTCAGACAACGCTCGCAGGACAAGCCCGCCATCCGCGTGGCGGGCAAGGCTGTCCTTTGTGTCATTGCTCGCGACCAGACCGGTGCTATGTATGGCGTGCTTGATTTGGCCGAGCAAATCCAGATTAAGAACGGCTTAAAAAATGTTGAGGGGAAACTTTCCAACCCGCGTTTTGCGTTTCGTGCAATCAAGTTCAATCTGCCCTGGTCATCGTACCGGCCCAACGAAAACCCGGCCATGAACCTGCACACGCAGACCTGCCGCGACCTGAATTTCTGGCGGCGTTTCCTGGACATGATGGCTGAGAACCGCTTCAATGTCCTATCGCTGTGGAATCTTCACCCGTTCACGTACATGATTCGGCCGGCCGGTTTCCCCGAGGCGTGCCCCTTTTCCGACAGGGAGCTGGCCCAATGGCAGCGATTCTGGCGCCGGCTCTTTTCAATGGCGAAGGAGCGCGGGATCGAAACCTACGTCGTAAACTGGAATATTGTTGTCTCGCCCGAATTTGCCAAAGCGCACGGCGTCAAGGAGAAAAACGACAAGTCTGACATTGTCCGCCAGTACACGCGGCAATGTGTAACCCAGGTCATAGACGAATACGACGACCTTACGGGTCTCGGCGTGACGTTAGCGGACTGGATGAATAACATGACGCCGAAGGAACGGGAGGACTGGATTCAGGATACTTTTGTCAGAGGCATGAAACAGGCGAAGCGTCCGGCCAAGTTCATCCACCGCTCGGTGCTGGCCGGCTCGCCCGTCGAGATGCGGCGGGTCATCGACGAAGCGGATTTCCCCGACCCGGTGTGGGTGGAGGTTAAATTCAACTGGTCGCACGGTCATTCGACGCCCAGACTGGCCATCACCCACGATTACTCGTCCGGACAAATCGACGAGCGATTCTGGAATCCGGCGCCGAAGAATTATCGAATCGCGTGGATGATTCGAAACGAGGATTTCTTCGTCCTGCGCTGGGGACAGCCTGATTTCATACGCGAGCACATTGCACTCAACGGCAGGCCTTACGTGGGCGGGTATTTCGTCGGCTCCGAGGGGTACATCCCCGCGAAGGAATACGCCCACAAGCCGGATGACCACGTGACGTGGCAATATGCCTTTGAAAAGCAATGGCTCTTCTACAAGCTGTGGGGCCGGCTGCTCTACGATCCGAACACGCCGGACAAGGTTTTTGCGGCCGAGTTCGACCGCCGCTACGGCCGCGGAACCGGCGAAAAGCTTCTGGAGGCGTATGCCCTGGCCGGCCGGATGCCGCTGAGGCTCGCCTCGTTCCATTCCGCCACCTGGGATTATACGCTCTATTGCGAAGGCTTTCTTGCCCCGGCACAGACCGGATTCAACGACAAGGTCTCGCCTTTCATTTCCATCGACGAGCTGATCCAGCATAAGACACTCGACCCGGCTTATCTGTCGATCACCGATTATGTCGAGGCGGTGGTCAGGAATGCGGAGATTGAAGAATCGCTCTTGACCCCTTTGGAGCTGGCCGAGGACCTGGAGAAAGACGGCGGCCGGGCCATCGAGCTGGTAAAGGAATTGGCGACGAAAGGCGCACACGACCAGCCCACGCTCGATTGTGAAATCGCCGATGTACGCGCGTGGGCCCACCTGAGCCTCTATTTTGCGGATAAACTGCGCGCCGGCGTGGCCCTGGAGACTTTCCGAAAAACCAAAGCCACCGAAAAGCGACGGGAAGCTGTTTCGCTTCTGAAAAAAGCCGCCGAGCACTGGGCAGAGGTTGCGGCCGTAACAAGCCGGCACTATCGCCCGATACCCGCCGTACAACTTTCCAGAACCGACCGCGATGATAACGCCGTGTTCTCCTGGCAGCAGTATCAGGACCAGGTGGAGCGGGACATTCAAATCGCAGCCCACGCCGAATAAGCCCACGGGTTTTCCGGATGGTATCGCGCAACAACAGGGTTACAGGCTGAATCCTTAGCATTGCCCAAGAAAAACAGGGCCTACACCGAATCGAAGGGTGTAGGCCCCGAACTGATACTACTCCTGATGTCATTTCACGCGGAAGTCGCGTTCGCTCTTACGGCGTTCGCGCCCGATACAGGCGGATGTCGTCGATGTACATCTTGCCTGAGCCGCCGGGGGTCGTCATGTTGCCTCGCGTGCCCAGGCCGACGGCGATCCGGTCCACGTTCGTCAGGTTGATGCCCTTGTCGGCAAACGACTGAAGCGGAATCACCCACTCGGTCCAGGTGGTGATCGTAGCGGCGTTGGTGTCACTGTGGACCACCACCGCCGGCTGGCCGGCGCTGTTGGAAACCGCCACGTACAGCGGCTCGGGCGCATTGCTCACAATCCCGATATCCTGGTTCGCCCACTGGGCGCTGACCGTGCCGGTCGTCCTGACGTTCGAGAACTTGGCCGTGCACGTCGCGCTGTTGGTGTGGCTGGTCAAGGCCAAGCCGACATACGCATTCGAGCCCATCGTGATGCTCTGCGGATTCCACGACATCGCCGTCCAACTGGTCCCGTTGGCGGAATAGTAGCCTCTGAAGTTGCCGGCAACATCACGCTCCAACTTGACCCAGTACGGCGCCTTGATAGCCGTCTGCTGGGTCGTCACGACGGATGTGTCGCTCGTCGCGGCAACGCCCGTGCCCACCCGCGCCTGGAATCGGCATCCGTTGCCGGGGGTGATATAGACCGCCGCGAACTTCGAGCCGGCATCCAGCGTCTCACGAATCATCACGCCGGCCTTCGCCCACGGGTCCGTGTTATCCACACTGAGCACCTGGGCTTCAATCGCACCGACGCCGGTGAGCATCTTAGAAGCAAAGTGGAACTGGTCGGCCTGATTCCAGATATCCGCACCTGTAGCGGTCATCGTGTAGGTCCCGGCCGGTGCTTCGGTGAAGCTGCCGACCGAAGCCGCACGGCCTCTAAACCACAGCGACAATTCGCCGACGCCTTCCTCGGTCCAGTCGCGCGGGGACGTCAACGTCAGTTCTGCCTCGGAATACTTGGCAAAGCCTTGTTTGTTGTTGTCGTAGTTGATCGGCATCGACTGACGGCCGCCGTGAACGATGGTTTCTTCGGTGAAGGAAGCGGTGTTCTCGTCGCCTACGGCAGAACCCGTGCCGTTGCCGGCAAAGTACGGCGGAGCACCCGGCGCGCCATAGCCGAGCCCATCGTGCCACGAGTACCAAATCTGATTATCGCCGGCGTCGTAGGACTCGAAATCATCCACAAGCAGGAAATCGCCGGTTGTAAAGCTCCAGAGGTTGCCGACCCACGGACTGTTGGGGTTGACGTTATTGACTTCATCCACGCGCCAATAATACGTCGTGAACCAAGCCAGCTTGCCCGGACTATAGCTTTCAGCGCCCAGCGCCTTGCTGCCCTTGTATTCGGGCGAAGCCTTGGTGGCGTTCCTGACGGCGTCGGCAACTGTCCCGAAATAGACTTCGTGCGAAGCGGCGAAATCGCCCGGATTCCAGGTCAGAACCGGCGTGAGTGAAACGCCTGTTGCACCGTTGCCCGGTTTCGGGGCGTTGGCTTTGACCGGAGGCGACAAGGCCGCCTGAGGAATGAGCTGCTTGGGCGTCGAGGGGCTTGACCAGCGAAGCTCAGCCACGGCGTCGCCGCCGTTCTCATACATTTCCATCTGAACACTGTACGTATTGCCGGCTACAAGGTCAACTTTCCCGCTGTACTCGGTCGCGCCCTGGTCGATCCAGGCATTCACAAGCTGCTGGCCGTCCACCCACAGGCGTACGCCGTCGTCGGCCCTGCCGTAAAAGGTATAGGTCTCCGTAAAGCCTGCCTCCACCTCACCGGTCCATCGAACCGAGAAACTGTCAACGCCCACCACGGGATCGGGTGCGGTGGCAGCCCAGTTGAAGTTAATCTGCGGATCGATCCGGGTCAGGACAAGGGACTCGAAGTTCATGCCTTTATAGTACTGCCCTTTGATGCCTCCGCCAATCTTAGCCGTGGAAAAGCTCCAGACATCACCCTTGTGTGTCGCCGAGCCGTCGAATTCATCAACCCGCCAATAGTACGTTGTCCCCGCGGCAAGCGGGCCTTTGGGAGTATAGCTTGCCGTTCCCTGGGGTACCCCACCGGCGGCGTTGCTCACGGTGTCAAAATCACTGCCGAAGTACACCGTATGCAGCTTGGCTCCGAAACCCGGCGTCCAACTCAGAGTGGTTGCTGCCGGGTCCAGGAATTTTGCGCCGTCGGCCGGCTGCGGATTATAGGCCTTCTTCGGTGGAACCGAGAACCTCCAAATTTCACCTTTCCATGGGCTGTTCGGCTCGGCGGCGTTGACTTCATCGATTCGCCAGTAGTAAGTCGTGCCGGGAACCAGGCCATCCGGATAGGCAAAACCAGGGAAGCCGGCGACGTAAAACGTGCCGGTCTGGTTGCCCCGGAACGTACCGCCGGTACCCGCGTTCACATCCGCAAAACTGTCTCCCAAATACACATCGTGAGAAACAGCAAGATCCCCCGGTTTCCAGCTCAGCGTTACCCACGTATCCGAGTGCACAGCACCGTGCGCCGGACTGGGACCGTAGGCTTTGACAACGGCGCCGCCCTGGTTTTCCATGCTCGACCTGATGTCATCCTGGCTCAGCACGTGATTGTAGATGCGCATGTCGTCGACGATACCTGTATAGGACTCACCGGTAGTGGGAGGATCACCTCCAATGTAATACATCGTGTTCGAGCCGTCCGTTTTCTGGAAGGCGGATTCCCGTGAGAGGGCCCCGTTGACGTAGATACGAAAGTTCGTCCCATCCCCTGTCACTGCGGCGTGCGTCCATTGGTCGGCGGGAACAACACCTGCGGCTGTCTCACACATACCTCCCGCCCAAGCTGCGCCCACGCGACCACGCCATGAAAGCCTCCCATCGTTGTTAATGAACAGCGTGTCATTTGAGGTGTTAGTCGCTATCATCGCCCGAAAAATCTGCTGCCACGTGTTGCCCGTTCGCTTCGGGTTAATCCAGGCAGACAGCGTAAATGATCCCTGAAACAGGCCGGCGGTTAACGTATCAGAGGCGGGGATTGCGACGCGACTGTTTGCAAATGCGAGCGCTTGTCCAAATTTTCCGTCCACAACCGTCGGGCCGTTTTCCAGTGTTCCGTTGTTGCCGTTGCCCGATGCGTCCATCGCGGTCGTGCCGGCGCCGTCGTCGAGCTTCCACTGTGCCACAAGCTCCGCCGAGGCAGTGTTTGTCAGGCTCAGCACCGAGATAAGAGAAATTAGACAAATCAATTTTCTACACATGATAGTCCTCCTTCAAATAAGTTGAGTTGAAGATAACCAACAACAATTTCTCCCCTTACCACATTCTATAGCCATCTGCCTGGGGCACCCTTTCAGGGCTTGATACCACCTCCTTTCTCGAAAAACCCAACGTGAACCGTCGATTGATAGGTACACGCCTGAATCCAAGGGGTGCCGCTGGCATCGTGCCGCCGCCTCTGGGCCGCTCCGCACCTTGCGGAACACCGTGAATTCACGACCGCCTCCCGATACGGGCATGCGCCTCACCGGCTTCATTTATACCAAATCCGCTACGCCGACGTCAAGCAGAATTTTGGGTCCACCGCCGGCAAGTCTTCCTTGTGCAGCACAGCCATGTTGAGGCGACGCCGGACTTGACAGGTTCCGCGATCATGCCGAATTTTCAATCTGAGGTCAGGAGCTTGCCCGCCACGCGGATGGCGGGCTTGCCCTCAAGGCAGAAAAAGACATGTGGATTTGAGTACACGGGCGTGCTATTCTGTGGCCAAGGCGCTTGGTTGAAGACAGATTAAGAACGGTTAGTTTCAATCGATGCGGTGTTCTGTAGAAATGGGAGTAAGAATGAAAAGTCGTTTTTTGGTTTTTTTGATGATCGGTCTGGCCGGATCAGTTGTCGCAGCCCAAGAGGCGAATATCGTCAGAAACGGCGGCTTCGAAGAAGACGCTGATGGGGACGGAATGTCCGATGCGTGGCAATATGCCGGGGATGAAGGAGTGACTGTCACCTGGATACGGGATGCAGATCGCGAGGGCCGGTTCAGCCAGAAGCTGACCTGCACTCACTTCAGCAGTCTGTCTCCGGCGAGCCATGTTATGCTGTGTCAGATTGGCACTGTCCGGCTGGACGAGGGCAGGTGGTATAGAATCTCTTTTGCCGCCAAACAGCAAGGTATCCCTGGGCGTGCAGTCTATATGGCCATCTCGAACACGAAGTCCTGGACCAACTGCGGGTTGCAGGAATCCTTCAGGGTGTCTTCTACATGGAAGGATTTTGAGTTTGTCTTCCGAGCGACGGAAACCGTCTCGGAGCACACCCGCCTTCAGTTCTGGTACACTTCGACGGGGAGCTTCTGGCTGGACAACGTCTGCATAGAGCCGTCCGAACCGCCGGCCAAAAGGTTCACGGAGACGGTCCCGCCCACTACTGGTGTGAATCTTCTGCCGAACAGCAGTTTCGAGTGTGGGACAAGCGGCTGGGGAAGCATTGCCGATTTGCCCGGCTGGGGAGGTAACTTGAATCTGCCCGTCGGCGCGGTCGATGCCGGCAGCGGAAAGTTTCATGCCTCGAGTTTCAAGATAGCCCTGACACCCGAGATGCTGCCCGTTTTCTATTTCGATTATTTTCCGCTGTACCGTGTGCCGGTGAAGGCCCCATTGTTAGCTAACAGAGGCTGGATCGCGGCGGAATCTGGAACGGCCTACACGCTGTCGGCCTACATGAGGGCCGATCGCGACGGACTGATCGGGGTGCTCTGTGTAAACCAGGCGTTCCAACGGAGTTTGCGCCGGGAGTTTGAGCTTACGACCGAATGGAAGCGGTACACGTTCACATTCCGGCCGCAGGCCGGCCAGATTTTCGTCGCCCTGGGTTTGGACCTGGAAGCATCCCATCGGGAGACCGGGACCGTATGGATTGACGCGGTGCAGTTGGAAAAAGGCGCGGAGGCGACGCCTTACTCCGTGCGGGCGGCCGTGGAGGTCGGATTAGAGGCGAATCAACTGGGGGGCATTTTCCCGTACGGCGATGAGCCGCAGATGTCGGCGACAGTTTTCAACACCAGCGAGGTCACCAGGTCTGTTACGCTGAACGTGCATACGACGGACTTCGACGATACGACCGTTCATAAAGCGGCTATAACCAGGGACGTTCCGCCGGGCCACGCTGTGAAAGTCCCCGTTCGCTCCGGAGTACGTCGCAAGGGCTTCTACCGCTTGCACCTGAGTGCTGATGACGCCCAAGTCGCGCTCACTCAGCCGATGCGCTTCGCCATTATCGAGCCTTATGGCAAATCAGACAGCCTGTTCGGAATGAACCATGCTTACCCCTGGGTCCACTTATTGGATCTGAGCAAACAGATCGGCCTTTGCTGGTTGCGTGACTGGTCGCTGAAATGGCACGATGTGGAGCCGGAAAAAGGAACGTTCAGGTTCGCACAGTGTGACGACCAAATCGACCGCGTTTTGGAACGAGGTCTCAACGTTCTTCCGCTGCTGCCTTTTCCTTCCAGCAACTGGTCTTCCACCGCCGGCCCGGAGGTCAAAACGACGGAAGACTATCCTGCCGGCATGGAGCGCATTGCATCCATGCCGCGGGACCTTGGGGAGTTTGCCGGCTACGTACGCAGCACGGTCCAGCACTATCAAAGGCGGCTGCGGGTATGGGAGATTCTCAACGAACCTGTTTTCACGTCATACGCTCTGCCTCGGGCAAGAGGCTATCAGGCCAAAGACTATGTGCGGCTGTTGCGTGCCGCCTATCAGGCTGTGAAGGAAACTGATGCTGACGCTTTGGTGATCGGAGGCATTGCCGGCGGCCCGACCACCTATACGCAAGAGTTTATCGAAGCCGACGGCTTGCGATGGGTCGATGCGCTCAACCTGCATGTCTATCCGGGTCTGACGACCCCCGATGCCTACGAGGAACCCTTGCAGCAGTTACGCGAAAAAATGCGGTCTGCCGGAGCAGACAAACCCATCTGGTTCACGGAAGGCGCGTACTACGCCGACGATGACATGCCCTTTGAGCCTTTCGACAGCACGTGGCTCAAGCCGGCCGAGTCTGAAATAGAAGCCGCCGAATGGCAGGTCAAGTTCAACACCTTGCTGCTGGCCTATGGCGCCGAGAAGATCATCTACCATAGCGGCACCCCCGGCAGCCTGAACAATGAGAGCCTTTCCGGAATCTTCTTCGAGTGGGCCGGGGCGCCTCGGAAGATGACAGCGACCCAGTCGGCGATGGCCAATCTGCTCGTGCCCCCGATCAGGTCTCTTGGTCGGCTCGAGGGCCCTGAGATGATAAAAGCCTACGGGTTCGAAACCGATGGGCAAACGGTCATCGTCGCCTGGGCGAAGGAAGACACGGCGACAAGGGAGATATCGCTGGCTGGAAAAGCATGGCGGGCCGTGGACTTGCAGGGCAATGAATTGAAGCCCGACAGCGTATTGCTGACGGAACGTCCGGTCTATTTCGTGTCGAAGGGAACAAAGCTAAGAGAACTGCCCTGGTAGCCGGCTCCCTTGTCCTGTTGTTGACTTCTCAACGGAGTTTACGCCGGCAGGCTCTTCTCTACAACCGGGCTGGGTCCTGCTGATAGAAGCGTTTCAACTCTTCGTACAACTGCGGATGAAGCCGGTGCAGCTCCTTCGGCGTCTCGAAGAAACATTCGGTGGCAACGGCGAAGAACTCAGCCGGATTCACAGCGCCGTATTCGTCCAAAAGCGTGGGGCTATTGCGGCTGACTGCATGCTGCAGCTTCTGGTAGTCTCTCTGCAGAATGCGGGCCCAGGCGATGAAGCTGGAACGGCTTTGAAGGACCGGCGTGCTGTCGCCCCTGGCGCCGGAGCTGTCAAGCTGGTGGGCAAACTCGTGCAGGACGACGTTGTGGCCGTCGTGAACGTCGGCGGCACGGCGACGGACGTCATCCCACGAGAGGACGACCGATCCGCGATGCCAGGACTCGCCCAGCCGGACGTCTTCACCCTCGACGAGGACGCCGCCAACGAGGTGTTCAGCGTCATGGGCCACGTATGACTGCGGATAGACAAGTATTGAGGGAAGACCGGGGTAATAGTCGGTCTGGCGGTGCAAGAGAAGGATGCAGGCCT
Organism: uncultured Pirellulales bacterium; assembly: GCA_964462945.1. Lineage (GTDB taxonomy): Bacteria > Planctomycetota > Phycisphaerae > Sedimentisphaerales > Anaerobacaceae. Next base: position 16,531 of record CAYWZW010000027.1, on the reverse strand, counting down.
GGGCGGCTATCGTGACCCTTATCTCGTCGGTGATCTGCAATCCCCCGCAGCCCTCGAAACGCTTCTCGCGGACAAAAATCAGGATGTGACGCTGTAATTCTTTCTGGTCCTCCGGCGGCAGCAGCGTGTAAAACGGCACATTATTGCTGATAACCGCCAGCCACTGGTCAGGAAACGGCCGGGCCGCGAGCCATTTTCGCCGCCTTTTCTTGAATCCAAACATGCTTAGTCAGTATGAGATCTCAAAAGAGCGAACGACCGCCTTCTTGCCTTTCTGGTGTTCAGCCTCCACGACGATCGTATGGTCACGCGACAGGCCCACGCTCTCCATGAACAAACCGTCCTCTGCGACGGCAAGCGCTCTGCCGTTGACAGCGACCCTGGTACCGGGCTCTGCCCATCCGTACAGTTCTATAGCGCAGTCATTTTCCACCATTTCGTGCTCGAGGGGATTCGTCTGGATTATCAGTCTGGGGACCCTGTCCAGATCCAGCAGCTCGTCAATGATCTGCTTCTTTGCAGCGTACAACACATGCGGATCTATGCTGTACGTGCTCATGGTCTTGACGACTTGTGACGCTATTTCCACGCCTCTGCGAGACGGGTCGATTATCGACAATCGGTCACCGAGTCCGGCTTTCATCTTCGCTATCTTGTCCTCGAGCATCCAAAGGTATTCATAATCCTGAAGTCCGTTTCGCATCTGCTCCCAGCGAAGAGAGCACAGGAGTCCATCTTTCTTGGGATAGACGTGCCAGCCGTCGCCATTGTGCCTTCCGGGTGCTTCAAAAGGATCATCCGTCCATTGATTGAATCCCCAATGTAAGTAGCCCTTGAGTCCAAAACGATAGTTCAGCCAATGGAGCAGGCGGGATTCTATCAGAGGCACGTCAGCGGTCTTGTTTGGATGGGAGCCTTTCTGGAATATGCCGACGGTGTAGAACCATAATTCATAGCCCTGGTTCTGGGCCCTGCGGTAAGTGTCGTACCAGGTAGCGAGGTGATCCAATTTAGGGACCCAGACCTCCAGCCGGTCGAAGCAGTAGGTTGTCTCTATGGCGTCGATTCTTCGCAGCGCCGGGGCGTGACGGTGTACGTATTGCGAAGCCTCTCTCCAGCTCATTATATTATGATTCGACGGCTCATCGGCAATATGGAATATCGTCTTCTCAAGCCAGCCTTTTTCCCTCAGATGATCCTCAAGTGAGGGTAGAAACTGAGGCAGGAACTTCTCGCCCGCCACCGTGACCCTGCGATTGGTCGATTGCTCCTGAACGGGGAAATCCCGGAGCACAACCTCATTGCTGGCCCAGCCGCCCTCGCCGAATCTGGCAACAAAGCCCGTCTCGAGCGCGTCCATCCGGCCTGTATTCCAGAAAACCTCGGCCCATTTGTCGAACGCCGAGAAATCGAATCTCAGCTTGTCCGCATCATCCCGCGTGCTGACAATCAGATCCGGACTTACCCGAAAGACGTTCTGTCTATGCTCAGCCATGTTCTGTGCGTACAGGCCGAGCATAGCGTAAAATCTCTGGGAATCTGATGGATCAATGTCGTGAAACCTCTTGAACTTGCTTGTCGTGTACCATTCGGTGACCATCAGATGCCGGTCATCAGGCAGCGTCAGCGGATAAACAGTCAGGTGCAGAGGCAGCGATTCACTGCTCTGGTCCGTCTTGACGGTCACGCTGGCCTCATAGTCACCCTCTTGAGCGTTGTGTGGAATTCGCGCCGTCAAAAAGACGGCCCTGAATTGGCCCTTCGCCAGAGAGATCGCATTGTCTTCGGCCAGATAATCAGGAAACCGCGCCGGGGCGGAACGAATCAAGTCGGTTTTTTTGTATTTGGGCGTATTCTCAGAGATCGCAATAGAACCCACAAAATTCCACGTCACGGCGTCGGAGGCCAATGCAGCAGATTGCTTGACGTGCACCAGGGGACTCAATGAGACAGTAACGTGTCCTATGTCTTGATTGGCTTTGATGACGCATTGGGCGGAAATACACTCGTTCCTGATGCCAAATATCTCTATGGTCTTGCCGGGCTCAGGACAGTCGTAACCGTCCTCGAAGACCCTCACCAAATCGCTCACCGCAAAACATTCAAATGGAGCCGCTTGCGCCGTGGCACACGCCGAGCACAATAGAACAATCGCTGCCGAAACAATCATGTGCGACCTCAACGCCGATTCTTTGCCCAACATTGTTTCTTCCTTACAGTCACAAAGTCCAAACTTCTGATGCACCGACATTTCTCCCATGCTCAAAGCCGGCAGCCGCCCGGAGTCTGCTTGAAGTAATGATACTGTGATTCCTGACTGGACGCAATCGCCTCCACAAGCATTTGTGGTTTGAGGGCAGCGGGCTCGAGGGCACTGGCGGCTACATTGCGATGGGCCATGGGGCTCTGATATTGGTTTTCGAGGGGTTCTGGCTTCGAAACGGGCCGAAATGTCCGTATGCGACAGTTATGATTTGCGTCAGTGCGGTCACTTGTGTTATGATATAGAAGGCAACGCCAGAGTTAGAACGAACCAGATGCAAATGAAACGTTGACTGGGAAACACATTCTCTAAAGGACAAGGAGATCCGGCATGTCCAAGCGAAAAGGCTTTACACTGATAGAGCTTTTGGTGGTGATCGCGATCATTGCGCTGCTGATGGCCATTATCCTGCCGGCGTTGAACGCGGTCAAGAAGAAGGCCGCCACAACCGTCTGCCTGAGCAATACCAAGAACCTCGCCCTCGGCTGGTATATGTACATGGGGGATAATGACGGCCGCATCATGAGCTCCGAAGACAATGGGGTAGAACCGAGCGGGAATTATGTCGGGTGGATCGGGGTGCCTCGCGACATAAATGGGAACCTGCTTAGCAATACCCAAACAAATCCGCCCGTGACGGACCAGGACGAGATCCGGGGAATCCAGGAGGGCCGTCTGTACCCGTATGTCAAAGAGCCGGCCACATATCACTGTCCTGCCGATAATGTTCGCAAGAGCATGTACGACGGAACCAGGGTTCTTGTCTCTTACGGAGTTCCTATGTGTTTATACGGGGCCCTGAGCCCGAGCAGCTCACAATACAGGTTGCAGATCAGAACGTTCGGGGAGATTACTTCGCCGGCGACCCGTTATGTGTTTGTCGAGAGCGCGGAAACGCGAAATTGGAATTCCAGCCATCATTTTGTAATGGGGGCCCCCGAGTACACAGGAACGGCCCGATGGGGCTGGTGGGGGCCGATGGCGGTCAATCACGGCGACAGCAGCGTTTTGGGGTTCTGCGACGGCCATTCGGAAGTGCGCAAATGGCGGGACCGCTTCACGATTGAGCGGGTGGACAAGCTGATTCGTGAAGGGGTCGCAACGTACGGCATTGAATATCCGCCCGATGGTCAGACGTTGGATATCAACTACATGGCCTCCGGCTGGGCATATCGTTCCAAAAGCAGCGGATAACGGTTCTTGTCAGCAAGCGAGCCGGGGCTAATAGCCCAAGCCGCCCCAGATAGCCTTCTGCACGCGAACCAGGTCGGGATTTTCCTCCTGCACGATGCCGAGATTATCACCCCTGGCCCCCCATTCCCATTTTGTCATCAGCTCGATGGTGCGCGGGTCCTTCCAGGCCCACCATTCCGAGCGGCCGTCGCCAAAGGCCGCGACCGTGCCTGCACCGTGCCGTGCGGGAATCGGGTTCCACCAGGCGGGCCTGCTCCAGGGAACCGCCCAGGCCGCGTCCCAGTCTTCACCAAAGTCGTCTATAAAAACGATGCGCAGAGCCGGATGCTCGATCTTGTACATGTTCTTGAGCACAGGGCCGCCGTCAAAGCTTAGGCCGTTCATGGCATGGGAGCAGCTATAGGTACGCATCTCATAGCTCTTGGCCACAGGACAGCGGTACACCTTCACATTCTGGACATACTTGAACAGGACTCCTGCCTTAAGAGCCTCTATCTGGGTCTGCTTTGGTGCATCAACCGGCTTGGTGCCGGGCGGCTTCAGGATCCAGCCTTCTTCCGGCGAGGCCTGGGCCTTCGGCATATCGCCGGAGAAGTCCTCGCAGTACAGCATCCATCCCAATACGAGTGTCTTGGAATTGTTCAGGCACACGGCCCGCTTACCTTGCTCTTTAGCGCGGCTCAAGGCAGGCAGCAGCAAAGCCATGAGAATGGCGATGACGGCGATCACCACCAATAGCTCTATTAACGTAAAGCCGTTTCGTTTACGCATGACGTTGCCCTTTTTTTCAAAGAGAGACAACGATATTCTTCGGTGTGCTTTTCTGCCATGATTATAACACACCCGCACTCGCCGATGCAAGCTACATGACAGCCCACGAGGGCGGATCGCCGAAAATGTGACTCTCTATGGGGTTTTGGAGGGATCGTGAGGTGGCTGCGTGTGTGGTTCTTACCCCGTTCAACTTGCCCTCAATGGCTTCAATAGCCTTCATCTTCTCGATTATCGGCGGGGTACAATCCTTGCCAAGTGACGTCGAATGCGATATGATGGAACCCGTGGCGCTCTCGGGCCTCTCTGTGGATTCACCTCGGCTGGTTCGCTCGGGGGCACATAGTCTGGCGAAATGCGGAAGGAAAAAGCTGAACCTGATTGGTAGTGTTGCGTCATGAATGGTTGGCACAGAACAAGCATGGGGGGGATGAGTAGCCGATTTCCATCTACCCATTGGTCCCTGATTCTCAACGTCAGGACACAGGACCAGACCCGCCGTCGGCTGGCAACCGAGAGTCTCGTTGAAGGGTACTGGAAGCCTGTCTATTGCTATCTTCGCAAACGAGGCTATGGAAATGAGGAGGCCAAAGACCTGACCCAGGATTTCTTCTGCGAGTGTTTCCTTGGGACCAAGCTGCTCCGGGCGGCAGACAGAAAGATGGGCCGTTTCAGGCAGCTTCTGCTTACGGCACTGAAACGCTTCATCAGTAATGTAGAGCGGGACAAGAAACGCAAGAAAAGGGCTCCGGCAAGTGAGATTCTCAGCTTCTCGTCGCTTCAGCTCGCAGGCGTTGATCTGCCCGGGTCGGTAGCCACGCCGGAACAAGCGTTTTATCATGCTTGGATTGCAGACCTGCTGGATCAGGTTCTTGGTGAGGTCGCAGAGCAATACCGCTGCCCGGCCACGCTAAAGCACTGGGAAGTATTTCAGTTGAAAGTCCTGGCCCCGGCCCTGCAGAATGCACAGGATCTATCCATGAAACAGATCTGTGAACGATGCGGTGTGGCGAGCGAGGTACAGGCGGCAAATATGCTCGTTACGGTCAAACGCCGGTTTCGAAGCGTGCTGAAACGGCGTCTGAGAAACCTGGTGCGGTCCGATTCTGAAGCAGAGGCGGAGTTCAAGGAGATATTCGGTTTTCTATCTGGAGGCGGCGCAGGCTTTTAGGTTTTTCGGTGAATGATGATAAGGACAGGCACATACTAAAGCCTGTTGAAGGATACAGTTACGAGGACGCAATGGAAAACGAACCTACGACCTTTGGTTTGAGCCGTGAGAAATTGGCGAGGCTCTGGGAAGTGGGCGATGATACCCCCGCAGGTCAGGATGGGCCGACTGAAGAGCAGAAGAAGGCGGAACTCCTGCGAGATCGGCTTGCCGAGCCTCTGCTGTTGGATCCGACAGCGACCCGTATGCTCCCGGAGACCCTCAGCTTTGTGCTGGAGCAGTTTAGACCCCTCATGGGCTGTTCGGTTGGAGACCTGCTCCTCGATCCTGATACCGATCCTTCAGTTGTTTGGCAGATCAAAGACCAGTACAAGGAGAGGGCCCAGTCCTGCTCATCCGAGCTGGAACGCGAAGTAGCCACTGCCATCTACTATGCGGCCATCGCCAATGCCTTGTTGTTTCACGAGGAGTCCCTTTTGCGGGACGACAAAATCACGACGTTCTCGTACAAGCAGCTCAATGAGCATTTTTCTCAACTGCTCAACATCCCCTGGTTAACGCCGGATATGGTCGGCCTGTTCAAGAGGGCACATGAGAGCCTTTTATGATAAACGTTATGGCAGCAAGGATTGAACGGCTGCGGATTGCAGAGAACTTGAAACGCTGCTGCTACATTGCTTTTTGCGTATTACTATGGCCTACCTAGAAGTCTGGAAAGGTGGAAGCCTGCTGACTCGCCGTCGGGTGGATGAAGAGAAAGCCCGCAAGGGATGCAGGGTTCGTATAGGCTCCACTGGCGAAGTGCGTGTAGCCATAGGCCAATCAGAGACACTCGGCAAGTTTGAAGTCCGCATGTTCGAAGGAGAACCACCCATAGCCCCCCATCCCATCGGAGAGACTGCATCGAAATTGGCCCAGGACGAGCAACGCCTTCCGCCTCTTTCCGTGGGCGCTCCGGATCTTCGTGCCGATCAGATGGATGGGCGTCCTGATGTCAAAGGATACAAGATCATCGAGCCTCTGGGCAAAGGAGGCATGGGCATGGTCTGGCGTGCAGAGCAGCTAAGCACGCGACGGCAGGTGGCCCTGAAGCTTGCGGTCTCTCACAGGATCGATTCCCCGAAGGCCCAAGCCCTTTTTCAGCGTGAGGTGGAGCTGACCGCGAGGCTGGATCATCCCAACATTGCCCGCATCTATGACAGCGGTCTGCATCAGGGAATGTATTACTATGCCATGGAGCTAATTGACGGTATGCCTTTGGACCAGTACGTCAGGGGCAAGTCGCTGTCGCGGGACCGGATTCTGGCCCTTATGCGGACCGTCTGCCAGGCCGTCTTGTTTGCTCATCAGCGAGCTGTGATACATCGTGATCTCAAGCCGTCGAACATCCTGGTAAGTCCGGACGGTCAGCCCCACGTGCTGGACTTTGGACTGGCTAAAGGCTTACTGGAGGAAGAGGATGCTCTTGCCATCTCAGTGGAAGGCCAGATTGCCGGTACTCCCGCCTACATGTCGCCGGAACAGGCGGCCGGTCATCACAGCCAGCTCGATACCCGCACCGATGTTTTTAGCCTGGGGGTGATTCTGTATGAGCTTCTGACCGGACAATCTCCTCACGACCTGTCCGGATCAATGTTTGATGTGTTACACCGGATTACAGAAGGCAGAATAAGGCGTCCACGTGAGGTTGACAAGTCAATAGACAGTGAACTGGAGGCTATTTTGCTTGCGGCCCTTGCCCAAAACCCGGATGATCGCTACTCCTCAGCCGGTGCATTAGGCAAGGATATCAACAACTATCTTAATGGCGAGCCTCTGGATGCCCAAGCACACACCACCCTGTATTTCCTTCGCAAGAAGGCACTTAAGTACCGGGTGCAGGTTGCAGCAGGCTTGGCGGTGTCTCTGATCTTGTTGGGAACCATCCTTGTGGCCTACACCAAAATAGTATCGGAGCGAGCTATAACTGAATCGAAGGATTGGGAAATCAAGCTGAAGTCCGCTCAGCTCACATGGCACGAGCTCGAACTGAAGGCCCTGAGCAAGGACGAACAGGAGGCCCGTGCCGCCTTGCGGATCATGCGCGATGAGTACGTCTCCGCCCAGGATGAGATTAGCCGGCTTAACCACAAGTTAGGCCAGAGCGAGCTTCCTGTAGTAGTCAGGCGAGTCGATCTCCAGCCGGGCGCGGCCCTGGCGCCAACCGCGCTGGTCAGAAAACCTTCTCTTCCGGGAGGGGTAGCATCATGGACGCTCGAGGCATACGGACACCACGGCCCTGTTACCAAGCTTGCTTACAGTCCGGATGGCAGCCAGCTAATGTCAGCGGGCAACGACGGGACAGTCCGGACCTGGAACGCAGAATCAGGGCAACTGATGAAGATTTTTATGGACCCTAATGGCACTGTTGGTCTGTCCGGGTTCGCAGACGGGCGCGGGGCCGGCCGCTTTTCGTGGTCGGCTGATACACCAGCTCGTGCGGCAGATGAAACCATCAAACTCTGGGGAGTTGACTTGCCGGACGTACGGCAACCGCTACTACGAACGGCTACCGCCATGGCGCTATCTCCTGATCGAACTATGCTGGCCTTCGGAGATCGTGATGGCGCGATACGTGTTTTGAACCCCAAATCCAGGCAACTGCGGCATACCAAGATACCGGCCTGGTGTGGTCCGGTTCATTCGGTGTGTTTTTCGTCCGACGGCAAGGTTCTGGCTACAAGCGCCGGATTGGGAACGATTTGTCTTTGGGACGCTCATAGATGGCAGCCTCTTCGCAAGTTCGAGGCGGATGGTATCATCGGCAGTTTTCCACCCTGTGTCAGCACTGTCGCCTGGGGTCCCGGTGATAGCGTCATCGCAAGGCCAGATAACCGCCGGGAAGCTCTTGAGATCCTGGATTCACAGTCCGGCCAGGTATTGCGTGTCCTCTCCGGTAATAGTCAAAGGATCGCTTCCGTCTGCTGGTCACCCGATGGTACGCTCTTGGCTGCGGGAACGATTGACGGCAGAGCCCTTATGTGGGATGTCAAGTCGGACTCTAATACACCGTTCGTCACGCTCGATGCTCACGTCGGCAGCGTAAATGCGCTTGCTTGGACAGCGGAGGACCAGAGCCTGATTACTGCCGGGGAAGATGGGAAGATCGAAATCTGGGAGCCACGCTCCGGTGCGCGGACGAAAAGCCTTCAGGGGTCCACAGGCCCGATCACCTGCTTAGCGCCATCGCCTAACGCCAAAATCCTCGCCTCCGGCGGCTATGACGGAACGATTCGCCTGTGGGATGCCGGAGGTAGTTGGACGTCCACTCTTCTGAGAGGCGAGCCAAACGATGTTGAAGCCAGAGAATCCAAGTTCACTGCGGTTGTATGGTCTCCGGACGGCACGCTCCTGGCCTCTGGGGATTCTTCGGGCAAAATCAGGATTTGGGACCCAAAATCCAGCCGACCCATGCGCTCGTTCGCAGCCAACTGCGCGTCGCTAAACTCCTTGGCATGGTCTCCGGATGGCCGCATACTAATCTGTGGCGGGGCCGACGGCACAGCCCGCGCCTGGGATGCTAAGAATGACTTTCAGGAACACGTTGTGCTGCTCCCTTTATGGGGTTCCGCCGGGCCCGGCATAGCCATCAATCGAGAAGGTGATTATCGAGGCCCGCCGGGGATTGCGGAGCATGTGCTCTATGTCGTTTCGACCGAGCGAGGCCAGGAGACACTGACGCCGGCGGATTTCAAGAGCCGATTCGGCTGGGTGAACGAACCCTGGCAGGTTGGTTTGTATAGCCCCGGTTTGGAACAAGTAAAGAGAATATACGTCAAGGCGGATGCCCAGCCTCCCTACGACGGCAACAGTTGGGGTACTGCGTTCAATGACTTACAGGATGCTCTGAAGCTGGCGCAGCCGAACACGGAGATATGGGTAGCCGCCGGTACTTACACGCCGGACCGGGGGACAGGCGCACGCGAGGCGAGCTTCCGTTTGAAAAATGGTGTCAGGCTTTTCGGCGGGTTTGCCGGAACGGAAACCGGCATCGACCAGCGTGACCCCAATCGAAACGAAACCATTCTCAGCGGTGACCTCAAGGGCGATGATGGACTTAATTTCGCCAATTGTGATGACAATAGCTACCACGTTGTTTCCGCAAGGAGCACCGACCCCAGCACGATGCTGGATGGTTTCATTATCACGGGTGGCAATGCTAACGGCCCCGGCCCTAAACGTGGTGAAAACAGCAACCATCATGGCGGCGGATTTTGGGGCGAGTATTGTAGTCCGACCTTGATTAGGTGCACTTTCAGGTGCAATTCGGCACTTCAACAAGGAGGTGGAATGTTCAGTTACGTGGGTAGGCCGACCATGGAGAACTGTGTTTTCGTAGGCAATAGAGCGGGGCAGGGAGGTGGAATATCCAGTCATCACAGCAAAGGTATTGTGACTGGCTGTACGTTCATAAAAAACTCAGCCGATGGAGGCGCAGGCGCGGTAAATCTTGTCCAAGACAGCTCAATGTTCATTGACTGTACATTCACAAGAAACTTTGGACCAGCTGAAGGTGGAGGGTTGTCTATCAATTTTCCGGAAAGTAGGCCGATAATAACCAACTGTAGGTTCCTTGAAAACACCGCGGGCAGGGGTGGTGGGATTTTCATTGGTGAAAGTAGCCCCAGATTGAGCAACTGTCTCTTCAACAACAACTCAGCAACCGATTGGGGTGGGGGTATTTACTTCATTCAGCAAGTTGACTACGGGAATAATCCTTTACTCTCTAACTGTACAATTGTCGGCAATAGATCACGTATTCACGGGTGCGGATTATACAATGAGCCGAACTGCAGCCCGGTGTTAACTAATTGTATTCTATGGAATAACACAAATGGAAACAAAACGGACGAGGCGGAACAAATCTGTCGCGGGTCCCCTGTAATCAATAATTGCTGCATCCAAGGCTGGACGGGCAAGCTCGGCGGAACCGGAAATTTCGCATTAGACCCGTTGTTTGTCGATCCTAATGGTCCTGATGGCAAAATAGGTACGCTCGACGACAATGTGCGGCTCGGTCTGGCCTCTCCCTGCCGGGACCGTGGAGACAACTCTGCCCTTGGCGTCGATACGGCCGACCTCGATAAGGATGGCGACGTCAACGAGCCGATTCCATTCGACATAGAAGGAAAACCGCGGATTCTTAACGGCGTTGTGGACCTCGGCGCCTACGAAAGCCGCTAAACCGTTTCATGCCTTTGCGAAACGGCTCCTTGAAAGCTTTCTGATCTTCACTTGTTGCTCCTCCCGCCCGTGTAATCTGCAAAAGAATCTCCAAGTGCGCGCAGGATTCTGAGTCCAGCGGTGTAGATAAGGGCAGAGAGCAGCTCTCAGAGTCGTATAGCAGGTAAGCAGGACGCTAACGGATATCCGATGTCTCAACTCACATTAGTTAGTCAGTAAAGAGGTCTTCAAATGAAAGGGTAAAAAAATGAAAACGTCCACAACCAAATCAATTCTTGCTGTTGCTGTATTGCTCACATTCATTTTTCCTGGTCTGTCTCCGAGTGTGGCCAGCGAGTGCATTGTCTCAGGCGAGACCAAGTTCGCCACGATAGAATTCGGCGGTGAGACGCACTCCTACTACTTCTGGGCCGAGGCCGGCCAAGGCGTCGTGATCGAGATGGCCGACAATTCCGTTCCACCGAGCAGTTCCGCTTATGCAGGTCTTGAACCCCGAGTGCAGCTTTACGACCCGAATGGTGCACGGATTGCTGATTCGGGGTGGGATTATTCACGCGCCGTAATAGACAACTGCCCATTGACAAAGACGGGAATCTATACGGTCGTTGCCTCCGACGCGACTGCTACTTGGTATAGTGGCGGTGAGGTGGTCCCCGATACCGGTGATTACGGACTGTCTTTGGTCGTGACCGGCGGTACCACAACCTGCCTTCAGGATCGGGACGGTGGAGACATAACCGTCGGTCGGGCAGTAAGCGGGACCATAACACCAGGCGGGGATCTGGATGCGTATGCCTTCTTTGGCCAACCGGGCCAGGGCGTTGTGATCGAGATGGTCGACCTGTCCGCTTCGGCGGGTTTGGAACCCAGGGTGCGGCTTTATGACCCCAACGGTGTTCGGGTTGCCGATTCAGGGTGGAATTATTCACGGGCCGCGATAGAAGACTACCGACTGAAAATGACGGGCATCTATACGGTCGTTGCCTCCGACGCGGATGCTACTTGGTATAGTGGTCGTGAGTACACCCCCAATACCGGCGAATACGGTTTGTCGGTTTCGGTGATGCCGCCGAAGAACCCCTACGCCCTTTATCCTTACCACGCGCTGCCTCCCGACGGGAACTCGGTCAGCTTGTGCGATTGGGATACTCTGAGCTGGTGGCCGGTCGAGGGAGCCACGGGTTACGATGTGTACTTTGCCAATGGTCCATGTATGCCGCTGGAGAAGGTGGCCGAGAATATTCCAGACCCATATCTGCCCATGCCCGCGGTCGAACAGGAGCAGGTCTGCTCTTGGAGAGTGGTTGCTCATACTCCAAGCGGGGATATCGAGGGGCCTACCTGGTGGTTTGCCGCGGAACCATGTACGTCCTGTGCCCTGACGATCTCTGTAATCGGTCGGGGATCGATTGTGGACCCGAATGCGGGATTTCAGGAGTATTCCTGTGGAGAAGTCGTGCCGGTTACAGCCGTGGCCGACCCCAACTATGAGTTTGTCAGGTGGGAAGGTTCCGCAGTCGATGCCAACAAGACCGTGACCGAGTACCAGGACACGACCGGATCCAAGATATCGGTGACTGTGGATGGCCCCTACACGCTGAAGGCCGTATTTGAAGAGGTCCTCTTTGACTTTCCGCTCGACAGTAATCCCGCCTGGACAATGAACGGACAATGGGAGTTCGGGGTGCCGAGAGGACGGGGAGGTACAGAACATGGCAATCCCGATCCCACTACTGGTCATACAGGTCAAAATGTGTTCGGAGTCAATCTAAACGGCGACTACGATGCACGAATTGGGGGACCCTACTGCCTTGTTGCAGGCCCCTTTGACCTGCGTGGTTACAGGTCCGTTCATCTGAGGTTCTGGAGCTGGCTCAATACCGACTGGTCGGACTATGTCAAGAATTCTCTTGAAATGTCGCTTGACGGGAGGACCTGGCTTCTTGTGCTGCATAATCCGGAACGGGAAGATATTGCGGATAATGCGTGGTCCCGTTGGGAATGTGGCATCGGTTCCTGGGCAGATGATCAGCCGCAAGTATATCTGCGATGGAGTTACCAAGTCCTTACAGAAAGAGCTTATCCGTATTCCGGCTGGAATCTCGACGATATCCAGTTGATTGGGCGCAAGTAGTAGTTGATACAGCAAGTCGCTCGAGGCTGTAGGATGAGCACCGGCATCCTACAGCCTTTTCTATGCGCGCCGAATTCGGAACAATTTCGATGCCTCCTGAGCAGCGGTCTGGGCGACAGAATGTTTGCACTGCCGCCCAGAACGCGGTATGATGTTCTGCAAGCCCGCCATCCGCGTGGCGGGCAAGCTCGTGTCCGACAAATCCAGGGCGGTGTGTTTGTGAAAGGGGCAATATCCAATATGGCCCAGCCATTCTGTGTCATATCGTCAGCGGTGCTTATCATTATCGCACCTTTCAGCGTCTCCTTTGGCCGAGCCGCATATCAAGTCAAGACAAGTCATCCGCGGCTATTCATAGAGGACGTACGAGAACTGGCCCGGCGGTGTGATGGCCCCCTCGCTGATGACTACGAGGTGGTCAAACAGCGCGCGGATAATGCCGTGCAACGGGGCGGCATCCAGTCTATTTCAAATCGGTGGTCGATTCCTGACGACCTGATGAACTGCGGCATCACCTACCTTGTAGAACGCCAAAGGGGACGCGACGCCCGGCCATACGCCGACGTCATTATCAGACAATGGGGCGACGGCAGTCTCATCTCGAACCGCGAGGCAAGCCACTTCGGTTACCACGCTATCGCTTATGATTGGGTTTACGATGCGTTGACCGCCGCACAGCGCGTGCGATTCGGTGACGCCCTTGGCATCTGGCTGCGGTTCTTCACGGACGAGCCTCAAATCCTGCTCAAGTGGGGCCACTGGGAATATAACCAGACCTGGGGTCCCATTCATCTGAGCGTTATGAACAGCCGTGATTCCCTCACGCAGAAACTACTCATCGCACTGGCCATTTACGGCGGAGGCACGAAATCCGAGGCGGATGCAAAGACGTTCCTGGACTCCTGGGATCAGCGGGTGCCGGCGGAATGTGTGCCGGCTTTCAACAGGATGGGCGGCGTCTGGTCGGAATCGTACGGCCATGGCGCTTATGGGCCGGTCACTGTCATTCCGTATGCCTTCCATGCGTGGCGCACCGCGACAGGCATAGACTTATTCAAGCAGTTGGAGCCCTGGGGGTATCCGGTGGAGTCGCCGCGATGGGTGGCCTATACGATGATGCCGCATAACGAACGTACGGCCTGGATTGACGACGGCGACGGCTCCCGGCCGGCCGCGTTTGCCCGCGCTGCGCCGATGCTCCGCGATGGGCTTTCTCAATGGTTCTGTGACCGCGGGCGGCAATGGCTTCGTGAACGTTGGCAGCGAGTGGCGTGTTACGACCCTTCGATCCAGGCAACGCCGCCGGATGAACTTCCGCTGGGCTATCTGTTTGGCGGCGCGGGGCACGTCTATATGCGTAGTGCGTGGAACGATCCGAATGCGACCTGGGCGTTTTTCGGCTGCGGGCCGCAGTTCGCCGGCCACGCGAGAGATGACGAGGGCCATTTCCTGATCTGCAAGCGAGGCTCGCTGGTCTCGCGCCAGGGCGGACAGGGTCACAACGACCGCGACTACTATGCGGGCGGTTCGCTCATTTACAACATTGTCACGATCTTCGATCCGAATGAGAAGTTTCGGCGGGACAGGACCAATGAGAACGACGGCGGCCTCCTGCGACACGTCTATGAAAGCGGTGGCCTGCCGCGTGAACGGGGGCACATCACGGCCTTCGAGCACAACCCGGATTACACTTACGCCGCCGCAGACGTTACAAAAGGCTACAGCGACAAGAAAGCCCGCGAGGTGACCCGTCAGTTCCTGTACCTGCGGGGCGAACGGGAGTTCTTTGTTGTCTTTGATCGTGTCGAAGCGGCTGGCCCCGGTTTCGCCCGCCACTTCTTCCTCCACATCCCCAGCGAACCGCAGCACCAGGACGGTTCTCTCACATGGCTCAGTCTGCCCGAAGCCGATGGTGACAGAAACGTGTTATCGCACGGCCGCTCGCGGATGTTTCTTCACACCGTGCTGCCCCGCGAGGCGCAGATCGTAACGCGAGGCGGTCCCGGAAAGGAAGCATGGGGCCACCCGCTGGAGCCGACCGCGCAGTACAACCATGCGACGGAGGGCCGACGCAGGCCGCCGGTCTGTCCCTGGCGGATCGAAGTCGGCGACCCGAGCGCAGGGAACCGCTCCCTTTTCCTGCATGTTTTCGAGATCGTTGATGAGCAGGTTCGTCAGCCGGCCGACGTCACGTTTGCGGCGCCTGCAGCGATCAACATTGCGGGCCGATGGCAGGTGCGTCTCAACGCCGCGGGTGAACTCGGCGGCACGGTAAATGACAAGCCTCTGACAACAACCGTGCAAGTCCAATCCCAGTATCATCTGGAGGAGAAGTGAAGCCTTGAATCGCCGTGAATTTCTCAAAGACCTTGTCGTGGCGGCCGCGTTGCCGTCGATGGGTGGTGATGTCTTTGGTGCTTCAAATGCCGCCCTGACCCAGGATTGGCTCGCCCGGTGGGAGAAGAATATTCTGGGCAGGGCACGCTCACGTTATTGCGACAAAGAGATGAGCGAAGAGATTGGGTGGCTGATGAGCCCATTCCTCAACGGCTTCTATCATGGCTATCGGGCCACGGGGGACGCCAAGTGGGTCGCTCTGTTGGTGGATTGGGCGGACTCCTGGATCAATCGCGGCGTCGAGGAGCCGGACGGTTTTGTCGGCTGGCCCAAGAGTGGGACGGGCGGCCAGGGGGAGGAAGGCTTCTACACGGACAGCCTGCTGGGCGAGGCGATGGGGCTGCGCCCCATCATCCTGACGGCGGATGAGATCCTCAGGACCCCTGCACTCAAGGACAAGTTCGGCCCGCAGGCGCAGGCATATCTCAAACTGGCTGAGCAGGTCTTCAAGAAGTGGGATTCGCGCGGCTGCTGGCGCGAGGTCGCCAACGGCGGGCTCTGGGTGGTGCCCTTGTTCGGCATCGACCCGAAAACCGGCAACTGGACCGAGGGCTACGCGCGGCGCAACACCGATGGGTTCTCCAATCCCGACAACAAGGAAAACCACATCGCCCGTTGGCTCCTGGCGATGTACGACGTGACGACCAAGCCCATCTACCGCGAGCGGGCAGAGAAATGGTTCCGGCTGATGAAATCGCGCCTGAAGACGCGCGAGGACGGAAAATACGCCGTCTGGAACTACTGGGAGCCCGCCGGGCCGTGGGATTTCAAGCCCGACGGCTCACCCAAGCACTGGGTCGGCGTCCATCCGAACGGCGGCTACTACCAGATCGATGTCGAGGCCATTGTCGCTGCCTTCGAGCACGGGCTGGTCTTCACACAGGAAGACATCCAGCGTCTGGTTGCCACAAACCGTGACTTTATGTGGAACCAACAGGTGAGCGGCGCCAAGTTCCAGCGGATCGACGGCGGCCGGCCGGATCCGCGATGGAAAAATTCCCCCGGCGTGCTCTGGACGGCGCTGGTGCCATACGACCAGACGCTCCGAAAAATCTTCGTCGCAAACCACAACCCCTCCGGTTGGGGTGGCCTGTCGGCCACACCCTGGTTCCTCGCTCGCGAGGCCACAAAACAGAAAGAGGTGAACCTATGAGAACTCCACTTGATTTGAACCGCCGTCAGTTTCTCCAGACTTCCGCACTGGCGGCCTCTGGACTATCACTGCCGGCAACAGCAGCCGAACCACTGTCACGAGCACAGGGCAACCCCAAAGTGGGTTGCCTGAGCTGGTGCTTTCACAATCTGACGCCCGCCGCCGACCCTGAGCCGGCCCTCGACATCATCGGGGAGATGGGCTTTGACGGCGTCGAGCTGATCG
>CAYWZW010000026.1:0-61415 GCA_964462945.1 uncultured Pirellulales bacterium | reverse complement strand
TGCGACCAAAGATGAATTGTTGCTAAGGGGATATGATCTACCCTGTTATCCCTAATTTCCTGAAAAAGTGAAGAGTCCATGAAATCGAGCTGTTTTTTCAGGACGTTGGCCGCCGCCAGGATGGGGTACGGAGCCAGGCGTACCACTTTTGGGCTACCTCTACAGTATTAGGGCAGGTCGCATGCACAGCCATCTACCCAAGGTCCTCGATTTACGGCCTAACCATTGCACAGGAGAGAATAAAGAAAGACGGTTCCTGAAACGTGATGGAAACCAAGGCCAGATGTTTCACGGAGTTTACCCCTTCGATATACTCAGGGCAGGCTCTGAGCGAAGTCGAAGGGTTCAGCATGACAGACGGTAGCAGACCGTTATTCGGATGGGTTCTAATAGTCCGCCTCAGCTAAAAAGGCAGACGGCTCTTTGGGAGGTCACGTCGCTGATGATCCGCAATTTCTGAGCATCCAGCCGGAAGAGCTTGACCACGTTGGCATACTTGGCGCTTTCGGGCAAGACATCCGGCAGCACGTTAGTCATCTCGTCGAGCCTGGCTTTGTTGAAGAGGGTGCCGGGTTTGTCCGGAAAGAGGGCGACATAGAAAATGTCTCCCTCAACCAAATCCTGGAAGAAGTGCGTTCCAAAGGACAGTTCCGGCATCAAATTGCCGCCCTCGTAGGCTATTTCCGCAAGCACGGTGACATTGTTGATTTCGTGAAACCCGACGGGGATTCCCAGGCTGGGCGTCGTTGTCCCCCATCGCCCCGGCCCCAGGAGAATCGTCGGCTCGGCGTCTTTGCCGGCTATACGCCTGTTCAGCTCGCCGACCAGCCTGGCGACGTCGTATTTTCCGGAAATCGGCAAATCTATATAGGCGCGCGGCTCCACGTAGATTATCCTTCTTATGTCCTGACAAACGCTGCCGCCCATGAAGTGACCTTCGCACTTGAACAGGACCTTTTCCGGATCAGGTTGCGCCGGTACCTCGACGCGCCCCTGCCGGCCTCTGGTTTGCAGAGGCCGACATTGCAGCAGGTTGACAACGAGCTTGCTGTCCTGCGTGAAGTTCACCGTAAACTCGATGTCAACCGGATGTTGATAGTGGCTTTCCAAAATCCTGAGTATGTCCCGCATAATCTGGGTGAAGGACGTTTCAGCCAGAAGCTTTTCGAACGTGAGCAGCCAATATTCTATGTTACCCGCGCCCTGCTGCCTGGCCTGTCTTGCCAACTGGTGATCCCGAACAGCGACCAGGTCCAGCTTGAGATCCGGCTTTTCGGCCAGGAGCTGCTGGAAAGAGATCGTTGCCAACGCATTCGCTTTGGTATCAAGCAGGTCCACGCGATGCTGCGAGTACTTTCGGACGTCGTCCATTCCGGAGATCGGCCTGACAAGAGGCTGGTCGAGCGCAATGATTCTGGGGTAATCGTCCTCGACGCGATTGACGGCTCTGGTGCCGAGCCCGAACACCAGTCTGAGCAAGCCCGCCTTCGGGTCGAGGTCCGGCTTCCACACGAACGTGTTGTGCGACATCCCCACCCCGGCCAGATCCGGAAAGAAGTAGCTGTTTCGATAGGAGCCCGAGACCCGCTGCACTAACAAGGCCATCTGCTCATCCTGTTGGTCCAGCCCGCGCTGCAGCCGATACGTCAGCGCATTCTCATTCATTGTGCTGGCATAGACCCTTCGCACCGCTTCTTCAAAGTTCGCGTACCGCTGCTCGGGGCTGCCCTGATTGACGCAGAAAAGACTTTCGTACTTGCCGGCAAAGGCGTTGCCGAAGGCATCTTCCAGCAGACTGCTGGACCGCACGATAATGGGCGACTGCCCAAAATACTCGAGCATCTCCTGAAACTGCTCGCGTATCTGGTCCGGGAATTTGCCTTTATGAAGTCTCTCCCTCAGCTCGGCCGCCGCCTTGAAGTATCCTTCTTTGGTCTTCTGCTCCACCCGCAGCTTCCAGCAGCCATTCTCGACAAGATAGGTGTAGAACACATCCGAGCCCACATAGAATGAGTCGTGCGGCTCAAGGTGCTCGTTCAGATTAAACTCGTCTCTTGAGACAATCTTGTTGGCAAGGAGCATTCCCACCGCTTTGCCCCCGATGAAACCCGTGCCGATCAGCCTGCTCTTGATGGCACCCAAATCTCCAAGCGTGAAATGCGTCTTGGCCAATTCCAACATTCTCTTATCCCGGCCGATCATGATCCTGCACAGCCGATCCACCGTTTCCTTCCTGGTCTGTTCTGAAGCATCCGGCGCTTCCGACAGTTGCCTGGCCTCCAGAAACAGCCTGTCCCAGTAGTCCAGCGCTCTCTCGGCGGGTTTGAGCCCCCGCTCGGAGATGTAAGCGAGTAGTTTGGTGGCATCGACGCTGCTGGTGATGGGCACAAACTCACCATTCTGCTGCAGGTGCGGAAGGAACATCGTCGGTGAATAGCGCTTCCAGACCTTCAGCGGGTGCAGGCAGTGTTTGCCCTCGACGTTGTAGAGGTCGAGCAGAAGCTGTGTGGTCTCCCGGATGCGAGCGATCGTCTTGAACGAGTGGCGGTCGCGCAACAGCGCGAAATAGGCGATGGTGTCAAGCTCGAACAGGTAAGGGCAGGTCACCATGAAGAAATTGCCGATCATCAGGTCCGTCGCCCAGGCGTCGAGCAGGTACGAAAGACAGTCGAAAACGTAGTAGGCTTCTTTGCCTTCGCGGCCGATGATCGCATGAACCTGTGTCGCAAACGCTTCAAAACCCGTGCTCGCGTCCAGATCGTAAATTCTCGCGCCGGCGTCGGGTTTCACCAAAGGCTCATGATCGGCAAACCGCACATAAACGATCCGGCGCGACTGCTCGCTCGCCCGCTTGACGTAGGGACCGACAAAGGCGGAGAAATCCTCGATGCTGTCCACCTGCCAGACGACGTTATCACCCTTCTCAAGACCGGTCAGTACCGCGTCCAGACTGCCAATTCCTGTGCTTGCCCACCCGGCCATGGTCAACCTCATTAACGTTCCTGGCGCAGCCCGGTTTTGGCCCGGGCAATAAAACCTTCGTGGTCACATTGTGTTATTGTACAAGGGCAAAACCCAGCAGACAAACAGGTTTTGCCCTATTTTGTACAGGAAGGGGGCGGCGAATAGATATATCCGCCCGAACCCAACAGGTTGAATATGCTCGGCCCGTCACAGGGCGCCGGACTTGCCGTCCGGCGCGACTGAAATCACACGAGCCCCTGGTCGAGCATGGCGTCCGCGACCTTCACGAAACCGGCGATGTTGGCGCCCGCCACGAGATTGCCGGGCTGACCGTATTCTTCGGCCGCTTCATAGCATTGCTTATGGATCGCGATCATGATGTTGTGCAGCCGCTCGTCAACTTCCTCTTGCGTCCACGACATCCGCATGGAGTTCTGGGACATCTCAAGCCCGGAGGTAGCTACCCCGCCGGCGTTCGCGGCCTTGGCCGGGCCGTAGAGTATCTTCTTGTCAAGGTACTGGTCAATAGCATCGGGCGTGCTTGGCATGTTGGCGCCTTCGGCGACGAGCGTGCACCCGTTCTTGAGCAGTGTTTTTGCATCCTCGGCAGTCACCTCGTTCTGTGTTGCACTGGGGAAGGCACAATCGCACTTAATCCCCCAGGGGCGCTTGCCCTCAAGATACTTCGCGCCGTACTTATCGGCGTATTCTTTGATGCGCCCGCGCCGCACGTTCTTCAGATCCAGCACAAAAGCGAGTTTCTCGGCATCAATCCCGTCCGGATCATAAACCGTCCCGTTGGAGTCAGAGAGACTGACGGACTTGGCGCCAAGCTGGTTGAGCTTCTCCACCGTGTATTGGGCGACGTTTCCGGAACCGGAGACGGTGCAGACTTTACCCTCGAAGCTCTCGCCGCGGGTCTTGAGCATCTCCTCGGCGAAATAGACGCAGCCGTACCCGGTCGCCTCAGGACGAATCAGCGAGCCGCCCCAGTTGAGCGCTTTGCCCGTGAGGACGCCGGTGAACTCATTGGCAAGACGCTTGTATTGGCCAAACAGGAAGCCGATTTCACGGCCGCCGACGCCAATGTCGCCTGCGGGCACGTCCGTATCCGGACCGATATGGCGGAACAGCTCCGTCATGAAACTCTGGCAGAAACGCATAACTTCATTATCGCTCTTGCCCTTGGGGTCAAAGTCGGACCCACCTTTGCCTCCACCCATAGGCAAGGTAGTAAGAGAATTCTTGAATACCTGCTCAAAGCCAAGGAATTTCAAGATACTCGCATTCACAGAAGGATGGAATCTGAGGCCTCCTTTGTATGGGCCAAGTGCACTGTTGAACTCGAACCGAAATCCACGGTTCACGCGAACATTGCCCTTATCGTCCTGCCACGGCACCCGGAACATGATCTGCCTTTCCGGCTCCACAATCCGGTCGAGTATCTTCATGTCAACATACTCCGGATGCTTTCCCAGCACGGGCTCTAAAGAATCAAGAACCTCTTTTACAGCCTGATGGAATTCTACCTCGCCGGGATTGCGTTTCAGAACCTCTCCGTAAACGCTTTGGATAACGGTGTTTGCTGCCATTAAACTAATCTCCAAAAAATAGAAATTTGTGTTGTCGCCGTCGGTTACAATAAGTTAAGCTAATAACAGAATCACATTGCTGCCCTTTACATGGCAGACTGTCCAAGATCATTAGGATAAATGGCTGTTTGTTGCAGCACAAGACTTAAATGGTAATAGGTTTTATTAGGGAAGCTTATAATGCACCTGGAAATGCTAAGGGTATTCTGCGATCTGGCCGAGTTGCGAAGCTTCTCAAGAACCGCTGAGAAGCACCTCCTGAGTCAGTCTGCCGTCTCGCAACAGCTTGCCCAGCTCGAGCTTGTGCACAAGTGCCAGCTCGTCAGTCGAAAGAAAAGACCCATCGAGCTTACAAAAGCGGGCCAGTTGCTCTACGAAGCGTCAAGAGACATGCTTGACCGATATGAGCAGGCCAAGCATGAGCTAAACGCCCTGCGACGATCGTCCACGAGCAGGATCAACGTGGCGGCGATTTTCAGCATCGGCATGCATACGCTGCCCGACTACGTCAAGAGATTCATGGCCAGTTATCCCGATGTTCATGTCCACATTGAGTATCTGAGCGCCGCCAGGATTTACGAATTGGTTTTGTCTGGTGACGTGGACATCGGTCTGGTCGCTGTTCCCAAGAGAGACAAAAGACTCGATGTGTACGACTTCGAGGATGAGCTGCTGGTTGTGGCGTGCAGCCCCGCACATCCGCTGGCCTACGAATCAAAGGTCGATATCCACAGGCTGCAATTCGAACGATTCATCGCCTTTGAGAAGGATGTTCCCACGCGGGCGTGGACAGACAGTATTCTGGAACGTTATAATGTCGTTATTCGGCCGGTTATGGAATTTGATAATATTGAAACGGTAAAACGCGCGGTAGAATTGAACTCGGGGATAAGCATACTGCCCCAGAGCGCCATACTCCAGGAAGTGAACGGTGGCACCATAAAAGCAGTCAGCTTCTCGAACGAAAAATTTGTCAGGCCAACCGGAATAGTTGTCCGGAAAGGCAAAATCCTAAGCCAGGCCGGGCGACATCTCATCGAGCTGCTGCGCAAGAAATCTAAAGAGCGAACCACAAATACCTCATAGTAGTGACAAGATTATTCGACGTTCCGGCAAGAGCAGCCCTTGATTCTGGATGCTCGTCGCGCCCCGATCATCGAGGAGCCGGAAGCGAGCATCGAGAGGTACGAATCGAACATTATGGCAATAAGAGCAGTGATACTTGACCTGGACGGGACCATAACGCAGCCCTATTTCGACTTCGATGCCATCCGGGAAGAAATCGGATTAGCCAAAGACTCGGGGCCGATTTTGGAGTCCCTGGAAAAAATGACGCCGCAACAGCGCCGGCACGCGGAGGACATACTCCATCGGCACGAGCAGGAAGCGGTAACGGCCTCCCAGCTCAATCCCGGCGCCAAAGAAACGCTCTGGGCGCTGCGAGCGGAAGGAATCCGCGTCGGGATTCTGACCCGCAACAAGGCCAGCAACGCCTTCGCCATCGCTCGCAAACACAACTTGGAGTTCGACGCCGTTGTCGGCCGGGACGAGGGGCCTGTAAAACCCGATGCGTTCGGCGTTTTGCAGTTGTGCCGGCAATTCGGCGTGGCGCCCCAGGAGACCCTGCTGGCGGGGGATTATTTGTTTGATCTGCTCTGTGCAAAGGCCGCCGGGGCGGTCGCGGTGCTTCTGGCCAATCACAGCCGGGCCGCCGAGTTTGCCAAACACGCGGACTTTTGCATCGAGAATATAAGCCAAATCATCGAAATTATCGCAAACAAAAACAGAGTGTCGCACATAGAGAATGAGGAAAAGACAGACCAATGAGCCACAAGACGATAATCAAGGTAATCTTCGTGCTGTCGTGGGCGGCACGCGTCTGCTGGGCCTCCGGGTGTACGGAAGATCCGCAGGCGCCCCCGCAGGAAAAGGCAGCCGTTGAGCCGGTCGATGCAGTCCTGGAACGATTGAACAAGACGACCTCTGAGCTCAAGAGCTACGAGGCCGAGATTGAATACAAGTTCACTCAGCCGCTGCTCCAATCAGAATCGCTGAACAAAGGCGTTTTGTACTACGCCCGGTCCGGCGGGACAGCCGCGATGCGGGTCAATTTCAATACACGCAAACAGGAAGATGAAAAAGAACAAAAGTACGTCGAACAATACATCGTGCTTGACGGCGCCAGGCTGCCCCACCCGGGCCAACAGCTCAAAGGGATATGGCTCGTGCATCTGGACTATCAAATCGAAGAAGTAAAGTACTACCAGTTGGCCGAGCCGAACGACCCGAACACGTCGGCAGACATCTTCGACCTGGCGAGCAGAAATCTGCCGATGCTCGGCTTTTCCAAAACAGAGGACCTGAAGAAAGAGTTTGAGGTAACCCTGGTCGAGCCCGAAAAGGGCAAGCCGGAAGATTTCATTCAAGTGCATTTGAAAGTTAAGCCGAATTCGATTTATAAAGATGACTATGTTTCAATAGATTTTTGGATTGATGAGAAATCAGGACTGCCGGCAAGAGTGGTCGCCGTCAAAACCGAGCCGGAACCTCCGTTTGGGGACATTCAAGAGATAAAATTCCTCAAGCCGAAGGTGAACAAAGGCGTGGACAAAACGGCTTTCGAGTTCAAGATACCCAAAGGTTTCGGCGAGCCGGAAATCACCCCCCTTCAGAAGAAGAACTCGCAGCAATAATTATGGCTTCGACACCTGTGCCCGACGAAGTTTTTCGCACGCTAATCGCAAAACGCGCCCGGACGTTATTGGGTCTTGTAAAGCATCTGTCCCAATGCCAATCGGGCGGCGAAATCATGATACGTCCCATGATGGGCGAGCTGCTGTCGCAATCGACGCAGATCGAGGAGCTTCTCGACGCGTGCGGAGCGCGCAACAACTGCCAATGGTGCGGCTTCCGGTCGCTGACGGCGGCGATGAAGCATTTTTCCGACGCCAGCTATGAGATACTCCACATTCGATACTCTTTGCCGGCTTACCGCCTCTTGCCGATTGAGCAGGATTTTGTCCAGGCCACGGACGAGACGCTTGCATTCACGGCCGATGTGCTGCGGCGAGCAGCAAACCTAATGATGGCCAAGGCCCAGCAGCTTGGCCTGTGCATTCCGCCGGAAACGCCGCGTGAGAAATCATACAGCGAAGCGCTTCCCCCCGGTCAACTGCCCCGCGGCTGCATAACGCACAGGATTGAAACGGTCGCAGAGACAGTTACTCTATTGACCACCGCCTTCCTGAACTTAGCTGCCGAAAGCAAAGATGTCCGTGCCGCCAGCCGGGCCAGACCCGCACAATACGCATCATACGTTCAGGACGCGGTCAGCGAAACACAGTTGCGAAGTCTCGAGCTGCGGTTCCACACCCTTCAGTCGCTGTACGACACATACGTCTCGGGCACCGAAGCCGAAGAGCTCGACACGGACCTGCCTGTCCTGCGCGGGCACATAAGTGTTGTGTTTCACCTGCTCAGGACGGCTACATTGTTCGTTCATCACTATGAGCGCCACGTGAACAAGCGGCCATGCGATTCGCCGGACCGGCTGCCGCCCCTGGTCGAGGGCAAAGCACTTCTGGACGTCCTGATGAAGTACTCGATCACTCACATAAGTCTTTACATCGACTGTACGGAGAATCTGTGCCGAACGATGCTTAAACGCTATGCTGAAGTCGGCCAGATTGAGGTTCCCGTGCCTCCGTATCGCGGTTTTCACGTGCGCCCGTCCACGCTGATTGCCAAGCTCGTCCGGCACTATGGAAGCAAAGTTCAGATGGCGCTGGACGACGAGCTTTACGATGCCGGCTCGCCGCTGGACCTTTTCCGAGCCAACGAAAAGATCAACGCGCAGAAAAGACGGTGGCTGGCCGCCGAGGTGGTCCGGCTGGGCCTTGTGCAGAAAGAGAACGGTCGCAGCGAGGACATGGAGGCCGTGATCCGGCGCATCGTGCTGACGCTGGCCGGACGCAGCAGGCTCATCCTGTACGAGCAGCCTCTGCAATTGCCGCAAGTGCCTGCCGGCCAGCAGGCAACCGTGCTGGAGAGGGTCGTTGACGTGATGACCGGGCTGCTGGCGATGGGTAAGATCGATGTGGAAGCCAGCTTGACCGCAAAGTTTATCGGCGACAAGCGCGTTCTGGCCGACATCAAGCTGCTGGCCGAGTCCGGGTATGGCGAGGACAACTTCGGCAACAATATCCCCCTGCCGGACAAGCTCGAGTATCTGCGCCGCTGAGAAGACCGTACTACCTCCGGCGTTCTACAAAACTCGTTAGAGAGACAAAAAAGACAAAGTAAGGGATCAGCAATGGCCAAGGGAATAGTCATATATCATTCGAGAAGCGGAAATACGAAAAAAATGGCAGAAACAATCGCCCAGGCTATGAATGAGGCCGGGCTGCCGACCGAGTGCAAGTCCGTCAGTGATGTCAAGGCCGAAGACTTGCTCGATTACGATGCGATCGTGGTGGGTTCACCCACGTACTATGGCCAGATGGCCGGCCCCATCAAGCAGATGTTCGACGACACGGTCAGCTTCCATGGCAAACTCGACGGCAAAGTGGGGGCGGCATTTACCAGCGCGGCCAATATCGGCGGTGGAAATGAAACCACAATCATGGGCATAATTGAAGCCATGCTCATAGCCGGCTGTATCGTTCAGGGCGACCCCAAGGGCGACCACTATGGGCCTGTTTCCATTGGCAAACCGGATGAGCGGGTTGAGCGGCAGTGCACTCGCCGCGGCCGGCGAATTGCCGAACTGACCAACAAACTGGCAGGAAAAAAATGTTGATTTTTTTTAAGAAAATGGCATTTTTTTTTGACAAAGCAGGTTCAGCCCGTTAAGTTCGTGGTGATTTTTGGTCTGCTCTTACTATTCTGAAGGTCGCAAAGTGGAGATTATTTTGATGCAAGAATATGAAGCTCTAAAAGTGATGGTGGCTGAAACTGAAGCCGACATCAACAAAGCTGAAGGCGGCAACAAAGCAGCAGGGACACGAGTTCGCAAGCAAATGCAGAAAATCAAGCAGGCGGCCCAGATTGTTCGCAGCCGCATTCTTGAGATCAGATCAACCGATTAGACGGTTGCAGTTATCTGCAAGTGCTTGTTGAGTCCCGTAGCACGTGGCGTGCTGGGCGCGGAGGCCACGTGTGTTGGGTATTTGTACAAAAGTTGTGAAACACCACGCAGTGCGCGAGTGCGGAGTCTTTCTTTTGGAGTGAGCAATGCCGCCTCCCTTGTTGTTTGATTTATCGCAGATAGACCTCGAAGCACCGCCTGTCTTTGACAAAGAGGCGATTTGCCGGGCAAATCCCCAGCGATTTGAGATGCAGCAGCTCGATGGCATCCTCTGGTACGACAAGGAGAAATCTCAAATTCTGGGCTATAAGGACGTAACGGAGAGGGAATTCTGGATTCGCGGCCACATTCCGGGCCGGCCGCTGATGCCCGGCGTGATAATGGTCGAGGCGGGCGCCCAGCTTTCGAGCTTCTTTCTCAAGCAGGTTTATAACGAGCAGGGATTCATCGGCTTTGCCGGTATCGAGGCGGCGAAGTTCCGCTCTATCGTCGAGCCCGGTCAGAGATTATATCTGCTCGGCCACATCACCAAATACAAGCGAAGGAGAGACACAACGCACGTTACAACAAGCGTGCAGGGGGTCGTAGGCGATACCATGGTCTTTGAGGCAGTTGTTTCCGGCATGGGAATGTGAGCCGCAGCCGCGCCGGCTCCTGCAGAATCAAATTCCTCTTGACGTTCCGGCCGCAAGGCGTAGAATGATAGTGTTGCAGTATCATACGAGGAAGGATGGCTTATGGTCCGGCACGACAGAGGCTTTACCCGCCGCATTTACCCGCCACGCGGATGGCGGGCGAGTGGCGGGTTTACGTTGATCGAGCTGCTGGTGGTTATCGCCATCATTGCGCTGCTGATGGGGATATTGATGCCGGCCTTGCAAAGGGTCAAGAAACAGGCACAAGGCACAACGTGTCTGAGTAATCTTCGACAGATCGGCGTAGCGGCCTCGCTCTACGCCCAGGACAATGAGTGGTACATCCCTCGCGGCTCCACGGGCAGCAATCCCATCTGGTTCATGCAGTTTCTGCCTTACGTGGGCCAAAGGCACAACAAAGGCGATTACAAAAGCGTCAAGATTTACCGCTGCAAAAGCTTCCCGACGATTGGTTTTGGCTTGTACGGCGTTCCCAATTCCAGACAGACGGTCTGTTACGTGCTCAACGACTGGACGTTTTCAAGCCGCACCGACAACCAGGGAACCAGTATTGGAAGGCCCACCAAACTTTCGGTATTCAGGAGACCGGCACAGACAGTTTATATGGCGGACAACGAGGATGGCGATTGGCGCCCTATCATTGAAAGCGAAACCAGCCGGGAAATCATACGCTGTGATATTTTTATTCGTACGCATCTGCCGGACTCGGAAAGCCACGATATCAACGACGGACGGCGCGTTGCTCGTCAGCGCCACGCGAAAGGCTGCAACGCCTTGTTTGTGGACTGGCACTCCGAATACGTCAGGGCCGAAGACATGACCATGGATATGTGGCGCGATAGATAACTGCCGCCCACACAATTTGCCGCCCTGGCATCCGCGTTTTTCGCCTCAAGGGCTTCCAGCAGAAAGGTCCTGACCACGTAAATACGGGCCTGAATCGTCCGCTCAGAGCTCAGCACGCCTGCGGCCACGATTGCTCCGTGCTCAGTGAAGACATAGGGCTTGTAACGCCTGCCTCCGCGCCCTGTGTTTGAGGTCGCAAATTGCGGTTTCAAGCTCCCGGACTCCCTCTTATTCCAAAGCACCCTCAACCCAAGAGGCAGACCGCCCAAGAAACGGAAAAGGAGAATGTCCTAATCGACGGCCGACTACGTAGTAATACGTATTTTTTGCCCTCCATTTGCTGACTTTCTTATATCCTTTCCCTTGCTGACCGATATAGGCAACGCGGGGCTAAGATACGGCTTCAGAAGAGTTAACTTATGTAGCCACGTCCGATACGTCGCTCTTTCTGGACGTTGTCAACAGAATGTTTGGCACGGTCTGAACAAAGAAGCGCAGAATGGCAAAGCGGATGTCGTTCTTCATGCCAACGGCGATGTCTATAGCGCAGTCGTCGCCAATAGTTTTGAGTTTAAGGCCAGCGGCAACTACCACTATGATAGCGTGCCGGAAAATGGTCACTGTCGAAGACCAGGGTGTACGCTTCATCGTGAAGCGATGGCAAGAAGAATAACCGCGAGCAGCCATGCTGGGGATCGACGGCTTTTCTGAAATTGTCTGGATGTGTGGTTGTGTTGTTGTACTTGGTCAGAAAGAAGGTACTGAAGATGAACGGTAAAACCATTTCTATATATAAAAACTGGATAAGAACAACTTCATTTAAAGACTTTGTTGCGGTTGGCATTATTACCTTGCAGGCTGTTGTTCTGGTAAAAGTTTTAGAATTGGGCAAGACAATTGCTGAAATGACCACGGGAGAAACTTGGGCGATCGAAAGATTTATCACCGTGCCTATGATCGTTGCGTTAGCCATAGCACTTTACGCTCGGGATAGGTTGAAAGAACGTACAATTGAGTTGCAGGAAGCTAAAAAGATGGCTGAAGCCGCCAACAATTCAAAGAGCACTTTTTTAAGCAATGTATCGCATGAACTGCGTACTCCGATGCATGGCATCCTCAGTTTTGCCTCTTTCGGTATAAAAAAACACGCCACCGCCAGTCCTGATAAGTTACTCAACTATTTCCAGAAGATTCGGCAGAGCGGAGAGGCATTGCTGATGTTATTGAATGACCTGCTTGATTTGGCCAAGCTGGAATCTGGGAAGATCGAGTTTAGGTTTAGGCCGGCAAACCTTAATTCACTGATTGACAGTGTGAGGGAAGAGAACAGCGTGCTGGCATTACAACGCAATCAGACTATTCGGTGCGAACATCTCGAATCCAACGAAGAAATTATGCTCGAGGCCGATAAGATAAAACAAGTACTCCGCAACTTATTGAACAATGCCATTAAATTTTCGCCAGCAGGTGGAACGATCGACGTTATCTCGTTCAAGAAAGCCGGTTCGATAGTGGTTTCAGTCCGAGACCAAGGCACAGGTATTCCTGAAAACGAATTGGAAAATGTTTTCGACAAGTTTGTTCAGTCAAGCAAAAACAATACCAGTGCTGGTGGTACTGGATTAGGATTGTCGATTTGTCGAGAGATTATAGCCGCTCACAAAGGCCGCATCTGGGCTGAAAACAATCCTGATATAGGTGCAAACGTATCATTTGAGATTCCGTTGTCTCTTGAAGCTAATGAGCAGCAAGAGGTATTGGTTGATAGTGCAAGTTAAGTCAGAAGTATAAAGAGAATTTGTTGCTGCTACCTGGCAGTGGTATTGCATGGGCATAATTACTTATAAGGGGCAATATAGGTCTCACCGCCCCGAATGCTGTGATTTGATGGGGCCTGAGATGTAAATCAGGAGCAGAATCATGCAAACAAAAAGAAGATTGTTGGCCGTCGATGACAGTGAGCTCAATCTGGAAATTATTAAAGAAGTATTGGATGACGAATACAATCTCAAGGCCGTCACAACAGGCGAGGAAGCTCTGAAGGTTGCACTTGATTTTCGGCCGGACATCATTCTGCTGGACATCATGCTGCCCAACATGGACGGGTACGAGGTATGTCAGCAGATCCGAGCCAACCCGGCCCTTCGGCATACAAGGATTATTATGGTCTCTGCCAAGGCAATGACCTCGGAACGGATCGAAGGCTATGAAGCCGGTGCGAACGTCTATATTGCCAAACCTTTTGACGCAGATGAGCTTCTGACGAAAATACGCAATCAAATGCGCCTGGCGGACCAGGAGAAGGAAGAGGAACCTACAAAAGTCATAATCCACCCAGGAAGCTGACTCATGTAACCAAGGGGCGGCGAATCGCTCGTGACCGGCACAGGGAAGGGTGCAATGCCCTGTTTGTGGACTGGCACGCTGAATACGTCAGAGCCGAAAAAATGACGGTGGACGTATGGCGCGATAGATAGCTGTCACCTGCACAATTTCATGTCCGCTTTCTTTCGCACCATTTCTGTTCTTCGTGGCTCTCGGTGCCCTTCGCGATATTAGCTCCACGCGAGATACGAAAGACAAGCAGGGAAGGAAAGAAATAAGTAAGGTGTCCCGAATGGCGGTTCCTAATATCCTAATATGTCGCCCCTAATATGTCATATGTCCTTTGCCCGCGATGAAGAATCTCTGTGAATGGTGGAACTTCCCCTCGCGGGCGGCTAATCCTTGAACCTTCGCATCCACGCAGGCCAGTCGACGCCGTCGATGCTGCCGGCGCGGGTCCAGGGACCGTGCGTGTCGAAGCCGGGGTACCATTCGAGGGTCCAAAGCTCCTTGATACCCACCTTACGGATCGACCAGTCCATGAAGAGGCTGTTGACGAAGCCCCCGTGACGGGGAATGCAGAAGGGCCGAATGCTGTTGCTGCCCATCGTCGGGCCCGTGGCGGCCTGCGCCTCGGTCTGCGGGGGGCTGTCGGTGGGCATGGGGTCCCCGGCCCACAGGGCGCTGTCCAGCATGACCGGGGCGTTATCGCCGCCCTTCTGATAGATGCTCGTCCACCGCGCCTTGACACGCGGCGCCTGACCCAGTCGCTCGCCGCCGTCGTAGGCCGGGGTGTAGGCGTTGAGGCCGTAGCTGCCCGTGCGGTAGGGATGCTTGGGGCAGTACCAGGCCAGAAACGTGCCGCCGGCCCCGGTGGAGGTGGTTCTGCGTGCGGCCATCGGACAGAACTCCTCGAAGTCGAAGTTGTCGAGGTAATAGGCGAACTGCTGGGTCCGGCAGCGGTCCCAGGAATCCCGGTCGCGGAGCTGGCCCTCGTTGTTCTGAGCGAGGGTGTTGAACAGCAGGCCCCACTGGTGCAGGTTCGCCTGACAGACTCCGGCCCTCGCCTGCGAGCGGACCCGCTGCAGCGCTGGCAGCAGGATCGCCATGAGAATGGCAACGACGGCGATGACCACCAGAAGCTCGATGAGTGTGAATCCTCGGTTATTACTCGTGAAAGGGTCTTTGTTCATACTTCAATAGCATACCATCCCCGCCCCGAAGACACAAGCCATTTCAATTCCGTCCGAAGAAGATAAATCCGGCTTCAGACGGACCGGGTGCTGTCCGGCAACCTTCAAAAAGTACCTGACACCTTTGATTCCGCTACTAAAGATGTTGCGCTTATGTCAGTGCCATTCGTAGCGGACACCTTTAATTCCGGCCTGAAGCAGGCAGGTGGGAGAAAAGAGTTGAAAAGAATGTACTTGACGGGCGCGAAGCAGGCGCTATAATGGCGGCATGGACGTGATGAAAATAATTCGCCGAGAGATAGAAACGTGTGGCCTGAGCCGCTACCGCATAGCCCAGGACAACGGGCTTTCAGAGGCGCAGTTGCACCGGGTCGTCGTGCAGAACGGGTCATTGAAGGCCGAGACCGTCGGACAACTCCTTGAGTACTTCGGGTACGAGTTGAAAAAGAAGAAAAAGGGCAGGTGAAATTATGGATATTATGACAAGTGAAGAAATGGCAGAAATTTTCAAGAAGCTCAAGGCAATTCAAACCAAAGACGAACCAAATTTTCAAAAACAAGTTAACTCACTGTACGAATTGCAAAAGTCCATGGGTCTGAATCTACCTCACATGCTTTCAAACAGTATGCAAAACAAGGCATTCAATATAGCAAGTGGAATACATACCTACCTGCAAACGAATATGATGCTGAATGCCTGTGTTTCTGCCAAAGAGTCCAGTGAATTGGCAAAGCAAAGTTGTGGTTTGGCAAAGAGGTCATGTTTCTGGGCAATGGTAGCTGCAATAGCAGCTTGCATTAGTGTTGTTTTGACTTGGTGGTTAAACTGAAAGGCAGGTGAGGGACATGAACAAGAAGCAACTCATTTCGCTGTGGTGCGGCGTAATAGCCGTTGTGGCACTTCTTTTTCTTCAACAGATTTGGTACGACAGAGAATACCCATACACTGTGGTAAAGAGTACAGACGTCTTTCTGAATTTCTTCATAGGGGTATTTGTCATCAGCATCATAACGGCTGCATTCATTTGTACTTTTAGAAGTAAGAAGGCAGGTGACGTCAAGAAAACACGTGGTACGATGAGAGGCAGAACGCTGATGAGAATAGGACTTTGGGGCGCTGTGCTTCTTACGTGTCTTGGCATCTTCAATTTAGTGCATCTCTGGAAGTCTGTTTATCAGTGGCCCTCGGACCTGCCTGGGACGTTGGGTATTCTTTCCAGTTTGGTTCTCTTTGCAATATACATATTTGGCATAGTGAGAAGAAACCTAAAGATTGTCCAAAGAGTCTACCATATTTGGCTAATTACCGGAGTAGCCGTTTTATTTCTGACTCTTGGAGTCTTCATTTCAGGGGGACGGCTGCCAGAAGGCCACGAACTATTTTTGGTTGTATTCTTGTGCGGTGCACTTACCTTTACGTTCGCGACGCTCATTCTGTGGACGGGACTTAGAGGTCTTAGACGTAGTATCGAAGCCAAGAGTGAGTTGAGGGTAGAAGAAACATCGCAACCGGAAAGGGTGGGTGATAAATGAATGAAAAAGATAAAGACCAACTTCGACAAAAATGGAGAGACTGGCTCGATGAAATTGGGGACGAGTTGGGCTGGTTATTGACAGGACGTGACTTCTTCTGGAGGCTTCAGGAAATAGTCGAATCGAACAAGAAGATTCAGTCGCCCCACATACTACATAATTGGATTGCCGACAACTACGTCGCAAAGGTTACGACCAGCATTCGTAAGATCGTGGATAAGAAAGAATCTGTCTCCTTGTATCGCCTTATATCGCAGATTAAGAAGAATCCTGACGTCATAACACGCGAGTATTTCGTTGGACAATGGCATGATGGTATCTCAAAGCAAATGGGAATAGCTGATGAGACTTTCGACAAGTTTGCAAAGGCAGGCGAGCAACGGGTGGACCCTGGAAGGCTTGACGCGGACATGCGAGAACTCGGTGAACGGACTCACCTCATCAAGGTTTTCACGGACAAGTGGATAGCCCATTGGGACGAGAACCGTGACAATGTAAAAATGCCAACGTTCAGCGACTTAGATAGGGCGCTTGAAATTGTTGATAAGGTCTGGTGCAAGTATAGGCTGCTATTGGAGCGATGTGCTCCAGAGACGCGCAAACCAGCTATGGCACCGGACTGGGAGGAACCGCTCCGGCACCCCTGGATCGACACCCATAAGGAAGACCAAGACTCAGAAAGTGAGGCTTGAAAAATGAGAGTTTACAGAGCAACGTACAAAGACCGGGACGGCAAGCAGAGGAAATCGGCCAAGTGGTATCTCGATTTTGCCTTTACCGAATAGCCCCAAAATTCTCAAACATGAAGGACATTTTTGAAACCTCCTTTTCGAGCAGGTGAACAGTAGAACAGTTGACCGCAGTGGAACAGAATAGTCATTCGCAAGCGCCAGCAGACTCTTCAAGGGCTTGCCTTTCTCACCTGTTCACCTCCTCACCTGTTCCACTGCTCTATTTTTTGCTGCTGCAAAAAATAGCCCCAAGGGGATTCGAACCCCTGTTGCCGGGTTGAAAACCCGGTGTCCTGGACCTACCTAGACGATGGGGCCCACCTGAATTACTCCATGCTGATTGCTTCCTCCGGACAGGCGTCCACGCACACGCCGCAGTCGATACAGGTATCGCTATCGACCTTGGCTTTGCCGTCAGCCATGCTTATCGCTTCACTTGGACACTCTGATACGCAGGTTTCGCAACCGGTGCATTTTGCTACATCTACTTTTGCAGGCATCGACACAACCCTTTCGACAAAAAAAACCATCATTCCTATCTGCAAAGCTGCAATCACCAATAGAGTACGGAATGTTACAGCATTATAACGAGATTACAACCCATTTTTTGCATAAATTTCGCCGGGCGCTGCAAGAAACTCAAAACTTACTCAAGGCAGCGGCCATATCACGAACAGACTGGCTCGGATCGTTTTTCACGGTCCATTCCAGGACCTTGGCGAACTCGGCCTGCTGATTCTTAGCCAGCAGATATATCGCCATCATGCGGACCGGCCATTGGGTGTGATCCAGATTCTCCGCCACGGCACTGATCAGCGGATGATCGAGCGGCAAAGAAAGCATCTGCGCCATTGTTTGCACCTTGACGACCCACTCATTTTCGGCGGGTTTACGCAGTAGTCCCGCCTCATGTAAGAGGGCAGACCTCAGCAAAGGCATCATCCAATCGTCGTACATGAGCCTGTAGAGCGGCTTGCCGTTGGACATGGCATACTGCTCCATCAACAGGCCGGTGAAAAGCTGCCCGGTCTTGATCTTCTGATCGAGGTTGTCTTGCGCGATCGAGTTGAACTGCTGTCTGACATACTTGCCGGTCAGCTCGATGCCGGGACGTTCCACGCGCACCCGGCTCGGCCTTATGCGCGTGAGCCGGTTGGCTATCTTGCCCTCACTCGTGACGACCGGGTCGAGATAGAGAGTGAATTCTACGGCCAAAGTCGCCTGCGGATGCGCAAGAAGCGTTCTTCTAAGCTCCCCGGTAATGAGCCGCACCGGAATCAGGACACTGCGGCCAGGTTCGACAAGGAAGGCCGTCCGGGTCCTGCTAAACACCAGGTTCGGCACCCTCACACTGAGATCGCCGCTGACCTCGGCGTCGATTCTAATGTTGCCCTTAAACAGGCCATTATCACTGATCACCAGCGGCTCGGAAGAGTTATTGGTTATCGTGACTAAGCCGCTGAATTCGGTGCCGTAGGGGAATTTATTACCCCGAAGATCGAGCTGGGCCGAGAGCGCCTGCTCGGGCGCCGTAAACGCCGGAACCAGCCCCTGGCCAAGAACGCTCTTCAATGAAGCTAAGACGGCTTCAGGATCGACCGGCGGGGCATATTTCCTGCCTTGCTGAGCCAGAATTTCCTTGGCGCCTTCGGCCTCGAAAGACCCGGGGTCCCTGGCAATTGCAGAGTTCAATGTCTCAACGGCCGAATCGGTTTGCCCTTCTGTTAGTTGAATCCGAGCCAGCGTTAATTCCGCGATCTGATTGCGCTGGTAATTGTTGACAAGGGGCTTGGCCAATTCGATCTCTTTATTCATCACAAGCGCGTATGACAAAATAGCGGCGGTCACCGGCGAATTGGGCTCAGCCTTATAGGCTTTGTTGGCCCAGCCCAACGCTCTATCCGGAATGGGCAGGGCAAAACAATAGAGCCATGCAAGCTGCTCGGTATAGACCTGCTCTGAATAGCTGCCGCCCGAGGTCTTGGGGTCGATGGAGCTGCCCTTCATACCTGCGAGCATAAGGAGCTGCTGGGTTTTCTCTTCAGCGGCCTGAAACGTCCGGGTGGCCAGCTCGAGGTCCCCGATTTTGACTGCCGCTTTGCCCGCAATAGCTTCCAGCCGCAGGTCAAACGCACCCTGCTGCCGGACACGCTGGGCGATTTGCAGGCACTTGGCTTGACCTTGCCGGGTATTGTAGCTGCTGATCGCCCAGGGCAGATAGATGCGGGCGGGAAGGGCCTGGGACGGGTAAAGATAACCAAACAGCTCGACACAATATTCATACGCGGCCGCAGCGGTTTCGTAGAGCTGGAGCTGTTCGGCATATTGTGCAAAGACAAGGGCCGCTTCCATGTCCGATGGATTCTCACGCAATGCCAATCTCAAGCGTTCAAGGTATGCCGCCGGGCTAATCTCTTGCGGCGCGATCTCAAGCAGCTTGGCAAAGGCCGCCTTATTGTACCGATTGTTCTTATAGGCCTGCAGAAGGTAAAACTTCGCGGCCTCCATATCCGCCTTCTCAGCTTTCAGCAAGCCCAGTTGTGCCGCCAGCTCGGAACCCAGGATAGTGTTCTTGCTGCCCAGAGTACCGATCATTTGCTCAAGGAGCCTCTCCCGCTCCTCGCGGGAGTTTACCCGCCCAAGCAAATACGCAACCGCCTTTCCCGCCACCTCCAGGTCAGCGAGCTCATCCACATAGTCAACGAGCAAATCATACACCAGGCTTGAATAATCGCGTTGCGGCCCCCGGCAGGCATACTCGATCAGCAGCGGCCGCACAGCCTTGGCGTCCCTGTCGAGTTTCATCGCGGCGGTTAAGAATGCAATCGCCTGCTCGACCTCGGGTCCCCCGGCTTCGTTGGAATAGGCCAGCTCATGAGCGATTTCATAAAACGTCTGGCTGACGGAAGACGAGGACAACTGGTCCACTTCAAGCGGGGAGCCTGCCGAACGGCTCAGTTCGGACCGGCTCGGATTCGCCGCCGGCGTCCTGGCACCTCCCGCTGTCGATCCTTGAGCCCAGACCGATAAAGAACAGAAAAGGACTGCCAAAACGACCCCAAAAAGCGTTCCCTTGTGCATCTACTTCTCCCGTGAAGGTGCGAAAAAGCGTATTTTGGATTTACACGTCTTAGGCACTTGTCCTTTTCGGCCTTACAGTTAATAAGAAGAACGGTAAGCTTGTGTACCTGAGTTTATATCACTTAAACCCTTACATGTCAAGGGTCATTTGTCCGAAAACGATGTTTTTAGTTAATTAACACGGTTTTTGCCATGACCAACGCTGTCCCGGCCCGACCTGTCAATCCGGCCCTAATGGGGCTTGCCGCTCGTAAGCAGGGAAAGCATCTCGATACGCAGCAGCTTTGCGGCCAGCACATACACCGCCGCCGCCGACGGGACGACCACGGCCAGCCTCAGGACGTCCGAGAATCTGCCCGCCGGCAGATTCCTCATCAGAATCATGATTGTTATCCCGGCCAGCACCATAAGGGCGGTGGCGGCCAGTGTCTTGGTCACAGTCTCCGGTAGTCCATCCCAGATGGAACGGCCGATTCTCCTGCGGAGCACCGTGACAAGAACTATGACCTGCAAGTACGAGCACGCTGCTGTGGCGGCGGCCAAGCCCGCTGTGCCTAAGAACCAGATAAGAGTCAGATTCAAAACAACATTGGCGATGACGGCGACGACGGCACTCTTGGCAGGGGTCTTTGAATCCTGTATCGAATAAAATGCCCGCGTCGTCACCTGCTGGAGGAAATAGCCGCACAAGCCCACGGCGTAAAAGGACAGCGTCCGCGCAACGGTCGATGTATCCGCACTTTCGAAGCTGCCGTGCTCAAACAGGGCTGCAACCAGCGGCCTGGCAACCAGGAAGATCCCTGCGGTCGCCGGAATTGCAACGAACAGGGCAGCCTTGGTTCCGCGGGCGATCGTCCTGGTCAGCGCATCAAAGTCCTTTTTGGCGGCATCCGAGCTCATCACCGGAAAGATCGCCGTCGCCAGCGAGATGCCCAGCACGCCCAAAGGGAATTGGTAAAGCCGCTGGGCATAGTACAAATGGGAAGGCGCCCCGTAGCTCAACGGATAACCCCCCTTGTCCATGAAGCAAAGCGCTATGACGTCGTCGGCAAGCGTGTTCAACTGCGTCACCGCCAGACCCAATATCATAGGCCCCATCAGAACAATGACTTTCTTAAACGCCTCAGAACGAATATCCCACGCGGGCCTTATTGGGACTCCGCTGGCTCGCAAAGACGGAATCTGAATTGCAATCTGGACAAGTCCTGAGATCAGGACCGCAGCGGCAACCCAGAAAACCTGCCGTTCCGGCCCAATCTTCAAAACCCTTGCTGCAAACAAGATGCTCCCAACAATGAACACATTCAACACGATGGGCGCCGCCGCAGGGATGGCGAAATGTCCGTGCACGTTCAGGACGCCGCCCTGGATTGCGCATATACAAACAGATACCATGTAGGGCAGCATGATGGCGCACAAGAGCAGTCCGAGCCGAGGGCCGGTTCTGGTTTCAAAAAAACCGTAATAGCCCAGGATCAGCCC
This sequence comes from uncultured Pirellulales bacterium, assembly GCA_964462945.1. Taxonomy (GTDB): domain Bacteria; phylum Planctomycetota; class Phycisphaerae; order Sedimentisphaerales; family Anaerobacaceae. Next base: position 39,926 of record CAYWZW010000026.1, on the reverse strand, counting down.
CTCACCGATGAGGACTACCGCGGCGAGTATGGCGAACACAACAGTCACCACGGTGTTCGCTAACCGTCCCGCCCGCTTTGGGTCGTTATGAAGCTCCTGGCTATACACGGGGATGAGAGATGCGGATGCCGCCCCTTCGCCAAAAAGCCTTCGAGCCAGATTCGGCACTTTGAATCCCATCGTCCAGGCGGTCATCAGCCAGTCGGCGCCAAAGAAATGGGCGAAGGCCATATCCCGCAACATGCCGAGTATCCTGCTGATCATCGTAAGAAAGGCAATTTTTCTAAAACCTCTTATCATTTCTCACACCTTGCCGCCCGATTTGCAGACCGAAGCCGGCGGGTTAAAGGTTGCGCTTTGGGGCCACGCTGAACGGTCTGCACCGCCCGATGTTGTTCAGCAGGCCCACGGAAATCATGCTCGCCACAAGGCTCGAGCCCCCATAGCTGACCAGCGGCAAAGTCAGGCCCGTGATCGGCATCAGCCCCATGGTCATACTCACATTGATGATGACCTCGACGGCAAGCACGGCGACAATACCAACGGCAAGCAATTTGCCGAATGGGTCGGTATTGTTCGCGGCTATTTCCAGCCCGCAGCCGACAATGATAACGTAAAGCCCGATCACGGCCAGACAGCCCATAAAACCCCATTGCTGTGCGATGACGGCGAAGATGAAATCATTGTGTCTTTCCATGAGAAAGCCGTACTTGACAAAAGGCCCGCGCCGAAAGCCGTACCCCGTGGCCCCCCCCGACGCCACGGCGTATTTCGAGCGGATCAGATGCAATCCCCAGTCGTTCTTCCATTTACTCTCGCTGAATTGCGTGCCCACAAGAATATGGCCCAGCCATGAATGTTGCTCGGCTTTCTCGCGAATCCAGCCGCTCTGCAGAAACAGACTGCTGATCCTGATTCGCTGGTAGGGCCTCATCTTGGACCAGAGCATCGGACTGACCAGAAGCACCATAAGAACAATAATCAGAAGGTGCTTGACCTTGGCCCCGGCGACAAACAGCATGGTGAACAGAATCGGCATCATGAGCAGCACAGTTCCAAGGTTGGGTTCGGGCAGGATCAGAACCATCGGCAAAAGCGCCAGGGCAAAAGGCCCGATAAGGGCCTTGAAGTTCCGGTAGTTGCTGCGATATCTCAGATACCACGCCAGAGCCATAACATACGCCAGCTTGCAGAACTCCGAAGGTTGAACCGCGGGCAGCGTATGCCCGCCCACCGTCAGCCAAAGCCAACGATACGTCCCGGCCCTGGGCCTCGCGAAAGGCAGCTCAACCACATACTTGCTTACAAGCAGCGCCGCCAGCAGCGCGAGCACAACGGCAAAGATCCAGTAGCTCAACTGCCCAAAGCGTCTGTAATTGACCGAATTGACCGCCATGAAGCCCGCAATCCCGACTACGCTGAACATGATCTGCTTCTTCCAGTAGCCGCTCAAATCCTCCGCTTGGGCGGCCGGGCTGGGATCGGCAGGGTGGCCGACAGAGTAAATAGTGGCTATCCCGATGCCGATCAGAATCAGCACGGCAGCCAGCAGGCAAAGTCGTACAGCGACCAGTCGTCCCTTCAGGAAGTCATACATAACGATAACATTAACACAGCGCCGTCAAAATTGCATACCCGAACCCCAAAAAAGGGAGAAAAACCGCTCTGACAGCAAGATGCCCAACCGAGGCCATTGGTCATCATGACGAACGCCAAAATCACTCAGTCAAGCCCGCCAAGCCGGTGCCCACAAGAAAACTCCCAAAATGAGAATTGGGGGTATATTTCTCGGAAAACCCCTTTGGGTTTACTTTACCGGACCGGACATACGCTCGGTGGTCTTTCCATGCCTTAAATCGGCTACTCATACCCTAAATCTTGGGCTTTTTTGCTTTCTTGTATCCTTGCGCTTTGATCCGTGTGGACATACCGGGTCTGCTTCGAATGAACTGCTCGGCCCGGCGATTCTGAGCGCATGTTTCCGCCGACGCAGCAGACGAGAGGAATTTCCGGGTGCGTCCCTCCGGCTTCACCCTTTTTTGCGGTTTTCTGCATTTTTTTCTTGAAGTGAATCGAGACTTGTGTTAGGATACAATTAACCAAGACAGTGCAGAGCGCACAGTTCTGCGAAGAAGAAGAAGAAAAGGAAAAGGAAGGAGTTGTGTTATGAGAGCAATCATTTTCTCTTTAGTGGTGGCTGTGCTGGCCACTCCTGCCCTGGCAACCGTGGCTATCACCGTGACGGATCTGGGCGACGGAAAAGCAGCCATTGGCTACTCAGGGACCGAGCTGGTCAGGGCGTTTGCTCTGGACATCACAGTTGATGCCGGCACGATTGAAGCCATCAGCGACTTCGCGGTTGGGGATAACAACAACGGATATGGTATCTTCCCGGCCAACTTCAGCCGGTACATTACCGTTGACGCGGTGACCGGCGAGGTCAGTGATTGGGCCAAACAGGGCTATACACCCGTGGCAGATGCCAATGATCCCGGCGCGCTGGGTGGACTCGGCACAAGCGGGATCACCATCGAGATGGGTTCGCTTTATGACACCAAGGCCCCCCCTCTGCAGGGCAGACTCTGCGTGATCACCCTCAGCGGACCCTGCAAAGTGACTGTTGCCACGAATGCAACCCGCGGCAACGTGGTGCTGGAGAACGCTTCCGAAGCCACCGTGGATTTAGCCGGCGCAACGAATGTTCCGGTCGGCGGTGCTGCCAGCGGTTATACAGGGCCGCAGCCGGACCAATGGCAAGCCGTGGGCAAACCCGACTGCTGGATCGCCAGCCTGAATGCAAGACAGTGCCATGGCGACGCGGACGGCACCTCTCAGGGCAAGCAGAAATTCTGGGTATCTACCAATGATCTGGACATCCTGATTGCATCCTGGAACAAGACTCTTGAACAGATTGACGGCCAGAAAGTCGGCGGCGTTCTTTTGATTTGTGCCGACTTCGACCATCTCTCACAGGGTAAGAGCGGGTTTCGCGTTTCGACCAACGACCTGGACATCCTGATTGCCAACTGGCAAGCCGCCGATAAGCCGGCGCCGGATTGTCCGTAGCGGACTCGACGCAAAGGCGATGACCGGCGGGTTTGAAGAAAGACAGACTCAGTTGTTTCGGATGGACAGTGCTGTTCAGACGAAATGAAAGGAGAAGATGATGAGAAGATTGTTCGTGTTGATTTTGGTACTTGGACTGGCATCGGCGGCAAACGCCGTGTTCATCCAAGTCGATGGCCAGGTCGGCGACAGCTTTGAGGTTCAGGAAAACGCCACCATTACCGTTGTCGGTGAGGACACTTCCAGTTGGCTCGGCTATATTGTCGTTGAAGACGGCTCGGGCGGCGTGCTGACCACCGCCGTCACACTTGATGCGGCCGGTAATATAGGCGCCGCTTCACCGTATTCAGAGGCCGGCTGGGGCACGGGTTATGAGCTCACCGTCGGGATGAGTCCGGGAGGCGTTCCCGCCATTGGTGTGGGGCCGCAGTTTACCATCGGTTTCACCGGGGCCGTGGGTAGTACTGCCAGGGTCTCGCTCTTCCTCGATCCCGAGTTCACTATCCCGGTCGCTTCAGTGCTCTTGACCGTTGTTCCTGAGCCGATGACCGTTTTGCTGCTTGGGCTTGGCGGCCTGTTCCTGCGCCGCAAATAAGACATCCGCCTTGGTTAAGGCCAAAAAAAATCAATTAGCAAAGAGGCGCGTTTCCTGACGCGCCTCTTTTTTTGCCTTGCGGCTTGCGCCCAGGGTCCTTAGAATCCATCGGTTCTTTGCTTATGGTAAGAGTCCAGCTAATAACTGAGGCGCCGTCGAAGATCGACCGGCACATTAGGATCGACTCATGAGACGATTAGCACTGTTGCTGGTGTGCAGCCTGTTCACTTCTCTGCTCCACGGCTGTCAAAGTCCCGCGTGGAAAAACAGTGGCGTCGAAGTCATCATTGACGGTGACGGACAATTCCCCGGTTTTCTCGTTGGAAAGTGGACAGCAGATACCGGCGGCTGGGAAATTGTCTTTGAGCCGGATGGGAGAATTTCGTCGGCGGTGATCAGTCTCGGCAGGGTCACAATGAAACCGGGGCAGGTCACCACCGTGCCGATGCAATTGGGCGGCAAAGGAGTGTTTGAGCCGGGTCCATGGGTGGTTCAGTACTCGCACGAGCAGCGCGAGCTGATTGTCGAGATCACGATAGAGCGCTTTCGCGTCGAGCTCGGTAAGAGTGTACTCCGAGGCAAGACACGGGACATTTTCGTCGGTTCGATTTCAGGAGACGGCCGGTCGTGGTGGGCGGAACGGTTCAGCTTTCCCGAGTACGTTGCCGATACGAAGAAATATCACAATCACAGGCTGATCGTCGATCCCAATGACGCCCCCCACGAAGGTGTGCTTTTTCAAAAGGCTCCCGAAGAACCCAAGCAGCCCGTTCTTCACTGATCGGATCTCCTGGATTCAATAGATTGAAGATACTTTTGCAATTCCGCTGCCGCCCCGTCGTTGCCTGCTCGCGACATGAAGGCAATCGCTTTCTTGAGGCCCGCAACAGCTTCATCCCGGCGCTTTTGAATAACCAGTGCCTGCGCGAGCATGGAATGGTTTTTCGCATCGTAGGGATCCAGATTCACCGCTTGCTGAAAATATGTGGCGGCCTGGGCAAAATTCCCGATGGCCGCCAGGGCATTGCCGAGCCTGCCGGCTATCCTGGCCGAATCCGGGTTCTTGACTAAATCTTCTCGATACCCCTCAATCGCCTTGGTCAAATGCCCCAGAGCTTGCTCTTTGTTGCCTAATCTTTGCGATACGATGCCCATATTGTAATAGAGATTTGACAAACTCTGCTTTGTTTCGGCTCCCCGGTTGTACTCAAGAGCACTCTGGAAAGCCTCAACCGCTTCCTGAAGCCTGCCCTGGTCCGCCCGAATCATTCCGATCTTGTTATATGCCTCCATCGACGATGCCGGGTCCACCTCAATCATGGCTCTGTACCTGGAGATGCTTTCATCCAATCGTCCCTGCCTGATCAACTCCTCTGCCTGCGTACGGTATTTGCCGGCCAGCAAATCCATAGCATCCTTGAGCACGACGGGGGCGAGCAGATTCTCAACAGGGGCATGGTCGTCCGTCAACACAAGTCCGTGCGCCTTTTCTTTCAATATCTCAATGTCAGAATCGCTCAATATCCACAAATCCAAGCTCTCCGCCGGTTTTTGCAGGCGGAGCTTTTCGAGGTCAATTGCTCGTCGGCAGGCAATGATCACAAAAGTATTGCGTCCTGATCGAGGTCCATTTTCAGTGACCACATGAACGTAAGGAAATGTCTTTTCAAGGGTATTGACGAATGCGCCGACAAACAGGCCGCTGTCATAAACGTCTATCAGCTCGACCATGTAAACGCCCTGGTCGGTCAGTATGCGGGCTATCTTGTCGTTAAATTCTTTCGTCGTGAGCTGATACGGTATCGAATAATCGTTCAAAGCATCCTCGTATATGAAATCGTACAGCGTCTTTTCCCCGGCCGCCCGGCTTGCCTCCAGCACTTGACTGACGTACGCGCGTGCATCCATCGTAAACGCGTTAATGGGCGTATTCCTTTGGAGGCCGAAGGCCCGCATCGCCGCCTCGGTGACGCCCGGATCAATTTCGACGACATCGATGCGGCTGCCGGGCCAGACCTGCTCGACATATCGGGGAAAGACGTAGCCTCCCCCTCCGATGACCAGAACCGAGAGCTTGTCCATGCCCCGGCTTAACAAATGCGTAGCTGCGGCGTGAATCCGCTCGTAGGAATATTTCAGATCGAGCACGTTGTCCATTTCGATGTCGCTGTGCACAAGCTTGTCCTGCATGAAAGCACGTCGATCCGGACTTTCGGAGACGCGCCTTACAGCGATGTAGCAATACGGGCTCTCATCTTCGTAGATAATTTGTGGATCGAGCTTCTCTCTCAGGGCAAGAGCAGCGCCGCTGCCCGCGGCCCAACCGGCAGACGCCAGACCCAGGGTCATCAGGGCAACAAAGATCGCCGCCCACAAATATACGACCCAGAGTCTGGCCCAATAGAGAACGGCCAACACCAGCAAGACCCCTGCCACCATCCAGATAATGGCGGCTGTCCCCATCGCCGGAATGAGATAGTACCCGGTCGCAAAAGTCCCTGCAATACTTCCGGCGGCGCCCCAGGCATATATGTCCCCCACTGTTCGGCCCGTCGGCAGCCTCCGGGCAAGAGCCATCTTTGCCACGACCGGACTGATCGTCCCCAGCAGTGTGGACGGAATCAGAAATACTACAGACACGTGACTGAACACGAGGACGGGCCAGCCGAACCGCCACAACCAAAGCCACTGGCCAACCAGATTGTTCAGAATCACCGTGACAACGCACGCAACGGAAGAAAGCACAAAAAGTACAGCGAGCGTTTTTCTCGCGGGGAATCTGTCCGCAATACGCCCGCCTATATAGTTGCCTATCGTGATGCCCGCCAGAACGACTCCGATGACCGCCGTCCACGTGTACAAAGATGATCCCAGGTGCCTGGCAATCAGGCGGGCCGCCACTAACTCCAGCACCATGATACAGAAACTTGAGAGAAAGACTGTTCCGCTCGGAATCGCAATCGACAGGAACCCTCTGGATTTGCTCATACGTGTCTATCCTTATCTTCTGCCGAGCAAGAGTATAGCAGAGCCCTCTTGCGCCCACAAGCCGATTCTCCGCAGCGAGGCGCCAGGACATTCCGCCTGCATCGGCGCGACACGGGAAGAACACGACAGAAAAAAGAGTTGACATTTTAGCGCCACTGCGTAATGATACTCTTGAGTCGGATTGCGACTTACAGAACCTAAAGGGCGCTCGATGGCAAATGCCGTTTTGATTTTGAGCAGTAGCACCAAAACCATCTCGAATTGAAAAGGAGAAAACCGATGAAGAAGAACGACCTTTCACGAAGAGATTTTATGCGGAATACATCTTTGGCCGCGGCGGGAACGATTGCCGGGGCGCTTGCCGGTCAGGGACAAGCCGCAACCGGCTCCGCCGGTGAAGCGAAAATCCTCAATTTCCACCCGAAGATGCAGTACCGCAAATTAGGCAAAACGAACCTGATGGTTTCCGAGGTCAGTCTGGGCGGGCACTGGAAGAACCGCAACGCAGGCCGATACTGGGACAGCTTCGCCAACGAAGAGGTGCCCGAGGACGTCGCCAAGAACCGCACCGAGGTCGTCAGCGCCTGCATCGATTCGGGCATCAACTACCTGGACATCACTACTGCGGCTGAGTGCCTGTGCTATGGCGAGGCGATTAAGGGTCGCCGGGAAAAAATGCACGTCGGCGCCGACATCCACAACCTCGGCCCTCGCGGGTCCGACCGCTGCAACGTCAAGGACCAGACCTTCAACGTCGAGACGTGCCTGCGCCTGCTCAAGACCGACTACCTCGACATCTGGCGTCCCCAGGCCAAAATGTCAGGGCAGCTCGGGACGGACCAGCTCAACACGGACGCCGAAGTGGAGTCCCTTATCGAGACTTTCCAGAAGCTCCACAAGGAAGGCAAAGTAAGACATCTCGGCATGTCGTCTCACTGCCGGCCCTGGTTCGAGCACGTCTTGGGCAAATACCCTGAATTCGAGATGATCATCTTCCCCTGCAGCGCAAAGACCAAAGCCAAAGACAAGCCGCCAACAACAGACAACGTCCAGGAGGAGAACCCGGGCCACGGCTCCGACCAGACACAAAGCATCTTCGAGGTCGTCAAAGAGAAAAACGTGGGGATCGTCACCATCAAGCCCTACTTCGGCGGCAGTCTTTTCGTGGAGAGCTCCGGCAAAGTCAGTTTCCCGGTCATGGGCGTGGGCAGCAAGACGGAAAACGATCTGGCCCGGCTGACGCTCCAGTGTATTCTGGCCAACCCGTCCATTACGGCCACCGTGCCGGGCTTGTCAACGGTCTATGAGGTCGAGAACGCCGCACGTGCTTCCTATACGCGTCAGTTTGCCATGGCGCCGGCGGACAAGCAGTGGCTGATGGAAATCACCGACCGGCAGTGGGCGAATCTGCCCCCGGATTATGCGTGGCTGCGCGACTGGGAAGTCGTTTAAGGCAGAATACAGAACACAGAAAACAGAATACAGAATTTCTCTTTCTTGCTGCTCGGTCGGGCATCGAATCACTTGAATCGGCCAAATATAGAAGGAGAGAAAGGTGCGCTCAAAAACTCGAATTGGTTCGTGCCTTATGACGGGGGCGGTTCTTTTTGCCGCTTTCGCCGGAACCCGGGCGACTGGTCGCGCAGGCCAATCTCAGGCCGAGAAGCCAAGTGGGAACAGCAAGTGTTACGTTTGCCATCCCGGCATGAAGACCGAGGAGCTTACGACGGACCACCTCGACGTGGGGGTCACCTGCGATGCCTGTCACGGGGCGTCGGTCGAGCACATGCACGATGAAATGCTGATGACCAAGCCGGACCTTCTGTTCGGCCGGTCCGAGGTCGAGAAAATGTGCTCGACGTGTCACAAGCCCGGCGGGGAACGCGAAGTCTTTGGGCGCCAGGATCATAAGGACCCTGCGGCGGTGGAGGCCTTTTTCCAGAAATGGACGGGGCGAATTTGCCCGAACGGACGGGCCGTGACGAAGGATTCGGTCTGCACGGACTGCCACGGCACTCACAACATTACCAAGCCCATCAACACGCAATCTGGGGACGGGCAGCCCGCTGAGTGGCTGGCCGCCTTCAACGGGCGGGACCTGGCCGGCTGGCAACCTTCGGGCTCCGCAGCCTGGACCGTTGAGGCCGGCCGGATACGCGCGACCCCGGCCACAGGCGACGAAGGCGGCACGCTTTGGACCGAGACTACCTACGAGGACTATCTGCTGGCGGTCACGTTCCGGGCAACGTGGCCCATTCACGCCGGCATCTGGCTGCGAGGCGAGGGCTCACAGCGAGGCCCGCGGATCGAGATATGCGATTCCAAGACGGCCTTCACCGGGAGCGTCTGGATGCCGGACAAGGGGCTGGCCCTGATGAACGTCCGAGAAGACCTCGTGGACCGGGAAAGCTGGAACACAATCTCGGTCAAGGTCGAAGGCAACAAAGTCCAGGTCTGGCTCAACGGCGACGAAATCGGAGCGGTCCGAACAGCCGGACCCGCAAAGGGCAAGATCGGGTTATACGTCGCAAAGTCCCCCACTTCCAAATCGGCAGAACTGTCCATCCGCGAAGTGCTCATCCAGCGGCTTGCCCGTCCCGAGGAAAAGACATCCACACCTTCCCAAGAGTAAGTCGAACTGGGGAGAACGAACGCGAGGTGCTGAATATGCGCTGTGCGGCAGACATTGTCCGAGCGACGTGTGCCGGTCATTCCCGGATTTCCCTCAACCAATGGGCTGTTAATCTGGTATAAATGAGAAGAGCTGGGAAAGCTGCTGCCGCACCCGGCGTATGACGTGCATGAGGACGCCGTGATTAGCTTCAAGGACTTTGCAATCCTGGCGGATCAGTGGCTGGACGAGCGGGTCTGGCCGAAATGGCAATTCGCCATCATACGGCGATTCGGCCTTTCCGAGACTGGCAGGTCCATGATTAGAGGACCTGGGGTGACAGGTTGAACAACAGCTTTGCCGCAATGCCGGGCCTATGCCGATGGACTCAGTATGGGCCTTTCTTAATTGGCTGCCGGCCGCCGGTTTTTGAATTACCGACAAATACAAAATAGTTTGAAGAAATTCGCTCTTCCAGATGTATATTATTGCGAGAACAAAGTGAAGAACCTGCGTTTGAATCGAAAGAGTCTGCTTTTCGGAGCCTGAGAGCGTGTTGAGCGAGTGCCAGGAAGAAACGATAGCGATGCGGCGTTGCCGCCGGGGCTCAGCAGAGGCATTCGAGGTTTTCGTGAATAGGTACATGCAGGACGCATATTTTATTGCGTTGGGCCTTGTGGGCAATCGCGAAGATGCGATGGACCTGTCACAAGAGGCCTTTGTTCGAGCATATCGGAATATCAAACACGTCAAGCCCGGCCGGAGGTTCTTCCCCTGGTTCTATCAGATACTGAAGAATCTATGCGTGAGCCATTTGAGAAAAAGGCGGTATAGGCAGGCCGGCTCGCTCGACGCGGAGGGCCGCCCGGAAGTGGCGGCGACGGAAGATTGCTTCTGCCCCGAGGTCGTAGCCGGAAGAAACGAAATGAAAGACAAGGTCTGGCAGGCCATCGGCAAGCTGGACGATAAGCATCGTGAAGTGATCATATTGCGACATTTTCAGAACATGTCATACGACCAGATCGCAGAGGCCCTTTTCTGCAATAAGGGCACTGTGACCAGCAGGTTGTACTATGCCCGCAAGAGACTTGAAGAATTATTAGGCACAGGAAAAGGAGGTTGTATCAATGACATGTCATGATTACAAAGACCTGATGATGGGTTACCTGGACGATGAGCTGAGCGACGAGCAGAGACATCGCTTCGAAGAGCATCTGGCCGGGTGTCCCGAATGTGCCGGCGAGCTTGAAGAGTTCAAGAGACTCAAAGCGATAACCGACGAGGTAACGTTGGCTGAGCCCGAGGATCGGATATGGCAGGACTACTGGGGCGGTGTCTATAACCGAATTGAGCGAGGTGTGGGGTGGATTCTATTTTCGGTTGCTGCTATCCTGCTGACCATCTACGGCGGTTTCAGAGCCATCGAAGAGATTATTAGAGACCCCGAGATTGAGCTGGTTTTCAAGCTGGGCCTGCTGGCGCTCCTCGCAGGGCTGGTCATCCTGTTTGTGTCCGTGCTTCGAGAGCGGATTTATTTCTGGAAGAGAGACAGGTATAAGGATGTAAGGAGATAAGGCGATGCTTTTATCTACTACAGATACGATTTGCGGCAAGAAGGTCGTAAAGCACCTGGGGCTTGTCCGGGGTAATACCATCCGGGGGCGTCACGCCGGCAGGGACATCATGGCCGGCCTTCGCAATGTTGTCGGAGGTGAGATAACAGACTATACTAAGATGATGGCCGAGTCGCGCGAGCAGTCGATCGACCGGATGATCGAAGAGGCGCGAAAGCTCGGCGCCAATGCAATCGTCGGGGTGAGGTTCTCGACGACAGAGGTTGTGCCAAGGGCGGCGGAGATAATGGTTTACGGCACGGCGGTGGTGGTCGAGTGAATTCCGATCTCGGCAATTACACTTTGTCCTGGTCTTTGCGAAAGGAGATTCGATGGACACGATTAGAGATTTTCTAAGGCCCGAAGTGGTCTGGTTCCTGGTCGGGCTTTTTCTGCTGGTGCTGGAACTGAGCCTGCCGGGGCTGATTATCGGCTTTTTCGGCGTCGGCGCGTGGGTCGTTGCGATTGTCTGTCTGATGACCGATATCGGAATTAACACTCAGTTGATCATTTTCATCGCCGCCTCGGTTCTGTCGCTTCTGCTCTTGAGAAAGTGGGTCAAAGCTGTGTTTCTCGGGCACGCGGGAGCGAAACAGGACCTCAGGCACGACCTCGAAGACTTTGTCGGCCAGCAGGCGGTCGTGAAGGAAAAAATCGTGCCGAAGTCAGGCGGTAAGGTGGAATTCCACGGCAGCCACTGGGAAGCCCAGGCGGACCAGGAGATTGCCGAGGGAACCATCGTTGAAATCGTCGGCAAGGACAATATAACGTTCAAGGTCAAGGCCCTTTAGGAGCACCAAGCATGTTGGAAATTCTGTTGATACTCATGTTGTTTGTCGTTGTGGTCGGCATGTTCGTTCTGTGGATCTGGACGCTGATAGACTGCATCAAGAACGAGCCTGCCGAAGGCAACGAGAGAATCGTTTGGGTGGTGGTCATTGCAGCGGCCAGTTGGATCGGCGCACTGATCTACCTGATGATGAGAAGACCGAAGCGTATAGCCATGCTCGGACGATAATTGGTGAAGTTCGAAATCACGCAGTAACCGTTTCAAGAGGAAAGGAGATAGCCATGCTGGCAGCATTACCAAGTGGGGTTACGTTGACAATCATTCTTGCCGGAATCCTTTTGTTCTCGCTGATTATCTTTCTCAAGACCATCAGGATCGTCCCTCAGAAACAGGCGTTCATTATCGAGCGGCTTGGAAAGTACTCGACGACACTCGAAGCAGGCTTTCACGTCCTGTTCCCGTTTCTGGACAGGGTCTCGTACAAGCACACCTTGAAAGAGCAGGCAATCGACGTTACGCCGCAGCAGTGCATCACGAAGGACAATATCGCCGTCGAAGTGGACGGCATCCTGTACATGCAGGTTGTCGATCCCAAGAAAGCCTCCTACGGAATTAACAACTACCAGTTCGCTTCGGCCCAATTAGCTCAGACGACGATGAGGAGCGTCATGGGCAAGCTCGAGCTGGACAAGACGTTTGAGGAAAGGGAGACGATCAACAGCGCGATTGTTGACGCCGTGGACAAGGCATCGGAGCCGTGGGGCGTAAAGGTGACACGCTATGAGGTCAAGAACATCATGCCGCCACAGAGCATCAAAGATGCCATGGAAAAGCAGATGCGGGCCGAGCGGGAGAAGCGGGCGACGATTGCCGAATCCGAAGGCGACAGGCAGGCCAAGATCAACCGCGCCGAGGGTGACAGGCAGGAAATGATCGCCCGCTCGGAAGGCGAAAAACAGAAACGGATAAACGAGGCCGAGGGCCGGGCCGTGGAGATTTTGAAAGTGGCCCAGGCCACGGCCAACGGCATCCGGGAGATCGCCAAGGCGATCAACGAAAGAGGCGGCATCAACGCGGTCAATCTGCGGATTGCAGAGCAGTACCTGAACGAATTCGGAAAGCTCGCCCAGACCAACAACTCGATGATTATCCCCACGAATCTGGCGGACATAGCCGGCGTGATCCAGGCCGCCACAAGCGTGATCAAGGACCAGACGCCGGTCGCGGTGCAACCGGGATAAAGAGCGGCGAGGCGCCGAAGGTAAGAAACGATGGTCGGCATCCTATCCAGTCCGGATACGCAGGAAAAACTGGAGATACTCAGCGCTGATTCGCAGTATGACCTGGCCTGCGCATGCAGCACGTCCAGGGATGAGCACCGCCGGCGCAGCGGCGACGGCAAATGGGTATATCCCGTGACACTCCCGAACGGGGGAAAGAGCATATTGTTTAAGACGCTGCTGTCGAACGCGTGCACAAACGACTGCAAGTACTGCCCGCTCAGAGAGCAGATGGACATTCGCCGGTGCAGCCTGAAACCGGAGGAGACGGCAAAGGTCTTCCTGGACTATTACAATCAGCGAAGAGTCTTCGGGCTGTTTCTCAGCTCGGGCGTTTTAGGCTCGCCCGATGCGACCATGGACAGGCTCAATGGAGTGGCCAGATTACTGCGGAGAAAGCATCGGTTCAAAGGCTACATCCATTTGAAGATTATTCCCGGCGCCAGCGATGCGGCGGTGGAAGAGGCGGTGTCGTTAGCCAGTGCCGTGTCGCTCAATATCGAGACCCCGGGCGAAAAAAACTTGGCGAAGCTGTCGCAGAAGAAAAGGTATATCCGGGACATCATCGAGCCCATCAAGCTGATTAGCAGGCTCACCGGACGCGGATCAAGGTACGAGAAGGTCAAGCAGACCACGCAGTTTATCGTCGGGGCCGCCGGTGAACGGGACGCGGAAATCGTCAAGTACATGTACGGGCTGTACGAGCGATTGAAAATGCACAGAGTGTATTTCAGCGCTTACCAGCGCGGATTGGGCGAGGGGTCAATAGCCGGTGAGCGGGCCGAGCCGGAAAGGGCAAGCGATGTTCTTATGCGAGAGCATCGGCTGTACCAGGTGGACTTTCTGCTTCGCAAATACGGCTTCGCGGAATCGGACATTGCCTTTGAGAATAATGGGAACCTGTCCTTGGCCGTCGATCCGAAGCAAGTGTGGGCGCAGAAACACCCTGAGTTCTACCCTGTGGACATAAATCGGGCGTCAAAGCTCTCGCTTCTGAGAGTGCCGGGGCTCGGACCGGTAACCATACAGAAGATTTTGGAGCAGCGAAAGCAAAGGCGCGTCACGTCTATGGAAGACGTGGGAAAGGCCGAAGTCAGGCTCGAAAAAGCAAGCAAGTACTTGAGCTTCTGAGGCCCGGATGCGGGTGATGAACCTCTGCAGGAGCCCTAAACCTATCGGAGGAGCAACGCAACAGAGCCGCACTTTGTCCGCGAATGACGATGAAGGATGGCGAATCCCCCACCAAATACAGGAATTTGCGAAAATTTGTTGCAATTTCCGGTAACGGCCGGTAGTATTCGGTTCAAACGACCCCCGTCAGAAAATCGCCGACGGGACGACATGATGAAAACCGGATTTCCAGCGGGGCGAGGTTTTGGCAGATGGATGAGCCGAGCAAGAATGGTCAGAACGGCCTCGAAACAAGTGTCAGCAAAGTGGTGAGCGATTTTGTTGCCGGCCTCAGCGACGAGCACCGTATGCTGGTCATTCTGAAAGCCCAGTTGTACGGCGGGACGTGGGTGCCCATGCTCGACGACCTGCAAAACCGCTTAGAGGGTAAGCCGTACATATTCAAGCTGGCCAATCGAATAAAAGACGACATCGGCCGCATCGAGCAGATGCGGAAATTCGAACAGGAGCACAATGTCGATTTGACTAACTATGTTGAGCTATCGTGAAGCGGCGTACCTCAGCAATAGGCGTTGGAACCCGCTTGCACCTCCGCGAACATGCGATTTCGCAGAAACGATAGAATGTGGTGACGAAAAGCCATCTTTTTTGGTGAGGAGTCAGGAAAATGCTAAGATTGTCGAGATGCAGATTTGCTTCGTTCATCGGACTGGCCGCCTTGTGCGTCTTGCAGGGCGGTTTCGCCGCGGGAAAAAGTTCGCCGCAGCTTGTTTCGCCTGAGCTGCTCAAGCACGCCGGTTTGAAAATATTGTGGGAGAACGAGCTACCCATAAAAAGAACGGAGAGTTTGGAGCGGCTGCTCTTACTCGGGAATCGCATCTATGCGATCTCTAATCGCAATTACGTCCTTTCGCTGAGCAAGGAAGACGGCAAAATAGTGTTCGGCAAGACGGTGGCGCCGGCAGGGCTACTGATGGAAGGGATGAAGCTCTGGGGCGATGAGCTTGTATATGTAAACGGCAGCAGCCTGGTTCAGATCGACGCTGATTCCGGAACCGAGCACAAGGCCGTGGACTTTGGACAGGGCATGACGTGTCCGGCCGCCCGCAACAGTTCGTATTTCTATCTGGCCGGTGTTGACAACCGCTTGCACGTTCTGCTCGCAGCCGACAAGGTTCAAATGTTCGAGGTTGCCGCCGACAATGAGTCCGTGATTACGTCGATCCTTGCCGATGACAATTCCGTCATTTTTGCCACCGGTGCAGGCAACGTGATCTGCATTGCACCGAACAAGCCCAGTCGTCTCTGGCAGTTCGATGCTTCCGATGCCATCGCCGGGCCCGTGATTAGAGATTGGATGTCACTGTTCTTCGCCAGTAAAGATACGAACGTTTACAGGGTTGACATAGTCAGCCCGCCCGAGAAAAGGCGGCTTGTCTGGAAATATCAGGCGGCCGGAATGCTTGAAGAGGCGCCTCGCGTGACGCAAAGATTCGTCTATCAGCACGTTCGCGGCAAGGGCATTATGGCGATAGACAAGCAGACCGGTTTGCTCTTGTGGTCGGTGCCGGGCGGTGTTGACTTGTTGGCCGAGGCCAAGGGCAGGGCCTACGTCATTACGGACGCCCCAGCGTTAGTGGCGATGGACAATGCCAAAGCCAGGAAGCTGTATTCCGTCAACTTGGCCGGGGTCTCGAAGTACGCGGCCAACAGCGTGGACGATAAGATCTATGTGGCCGACAAACGCGGCCGGATGGCCTGTTTACAGCCGGCTGAATAAAAAACGATTGGGAATCAATTGCATCGGGTCAATCAGAAGGAGAGAAAGCACAGATGGAAGTGAAAATCAAGACCGCATTGATAAGCGTTTCAGATAAGAGCGGCGTTGTCGATTTTGCCCGGAAGCTCGGCAAGATGGGGGTCAAGATCATCAGCACGGGCGGGACCGCCAAGGCGCTGGGCGATGCAGGAGTGAGCGTGGTTGGAATCGAATCGGTGACGGGCTTTCCGGAGATGATGGACGGGAGGGTCAAAACGCTTCATCCGAAGATACACGGCGGGCTGCTGGCACTTCGCGACAAGAGCGAGCACGCCGCCGCGATGAAAAAGCACGATATTCAGCCGATCGATTTGGTCTGTGTGAATCTTTATCCCTTTGAGCAAACGATTGCCAAGCCCAATTGTACGCTCGCTGAAGCCATTGAGAACATTGATATCGGCGGGCCAAGCATGCTCCGCTCCGCAGCGAAGAATCACAGGTTCGTAACGGTCGTTACACAGCCGGACCAGTACGACAAGGTCATCGAAGAGATGCAGAAAAACGACGGCGCGGTGAGCGAAGAGCTGCGAAGCGATTTGGCCCGCGTTGCCTTTGGCCTGACGGCATCGTATGATGCAGCGATAGCACGATACCTGAACAAAAGAGCAGGCGTCGAGTACCCGGAGAGAGTTTCGATCGCGATTAAGAAAGAGGCCGCGCTGCGCTACGGGGAGAACCCCCATCAAACCGGCGCATTCTACAAGCTGCCGGCCAGCGGCGAAACGTCCGTCAGCAGCGGTACTCTGTTGCAGAGCGATGTAGAGATCAGCTTCAATAATCTGCTGGATACGAATGCGGCATTCGAGCTGGTCAAGGAGTTTGCCGAGCCGGCGGCGGTGGTCGTCAAGCACCTTAATCCGTGCGGATGCGCCATCGATGACGATATTTGCGTGGCATACCGAAAGGCCTACGAGGGTGACGTCGTCAGCGCGTTCGGCGGTATCGTCGCTTTGAACAGAAAAGTGAACGTCGAACTGGCGCAAACGATCATGGAATCATACAGCCGATTCGGCAAGGCGCTCGGTGCCGGCGGGTTCTTCGCTGAGGTCATCATCGCGCCCGAATTCGATAAGGATGCCGTTGAGATAATCAGAACCCTCAAGAGCTGGGGCAGCAGAGTCCGGCTCCTTGAGACCGGACCGATCGACAGGGCCAAAATCGACTGCGGCGAATATGACGTCCGCTGTGTTGTGGGCGGAATACTGCTGCAAAAGCGGGACCTGGCGGGCTGGGAGCCGGATGCACTGACGTACCCGACCAAGGCCAAGCCCAAGAAGGACCAGCTTGAGGACCTGAGAATCGCCTGGCTCGTCGCCAAGCATACCAAGAGCAATACCATCGTGCTGGTCAAGAACAGGAGGGTCCTGGGCGTAGGGGCCGGGCAAATGAATCGCGTGGAGTCCGGCCTGATCGCATTCAAGCACGCCGGCGACGAGGCCAAAGGTTGCGCCATGGCCTCGGATGCGTTCTTCCCCTTCCCGGACAACGTCGAAAATGCCGCCGAAGCAGGCGTGGCGTGCATCGTCCAGCCGGGCGGCTCGAAAAAGGATGACGAGGTCATCGCTGCCGCGGACAAGCACAAGATCGCAATGGTGTTTACCGGCAAGCGGCACTTTAAACATTAAGAAGTAGTTTTTGTCAGATAAGAGGTTGCAAACTATGCGGTATAGAATTCTGATTGAGCAAGATGAGGACGGGATTTATGTTGCGGAATGTCCCTCTTTACCCGGTTGTGTTTCTCAGGGTAAAAGTCGGAAGGAGGCTTTGAGCAATATTCAGGATGCGATCAAGGGATACTTAGAGAGCCTTGAGAAACACAACGAACCTATTCCTCCTTCGATTAACGAAGAGATTATTGAGGTGACAATTTGAGCAAACTGCCCGCGATATCGGGAAGACAGCTATGTAAGATACTGGGTAAGATCGGCTATTCCATAGACCACCAGACAGGGAGCCACATTATTCTCAGGCAAAGACATACGCCGCATCGTAGATTGACCGTGCCGGATCATAAAGAAATTGCAAAAGGGACTTTAAGGGCTATTATACGCCAAGCCGGACTGACACTGGACGAGTTTAAGGAACTGTCACAATAGACATTTACCGTCCCCAAAGTCTTTGGCTTTGAGGCTGCCACCCTTCTCCCATTTACCCACAAATTCAATTGCTCTGCTGTATCAGTTTCCGCCGATAACCGAGACTTCTGGCGGCTGAATGAGGCGTATCCGCCGGCTCATCCTGTCACGCCATACAATGGTCTCCTGGAGACTCTGCCTGGCGACGTCGGCCTTGAGCGAGAGCAGCTCGTACTCGTCGGCTTTGCCCAGCAGCGCCTCGGCATGGGCAAGCTGCTGCTGATAGCCGGCAAGCTGCGCCCTGTATTGAGCTACCCCCATTGAGAGGTTGGTCAGTGCGTTGTTGAGAGACTCAATCTGGTTGCCGCCTTTGGATTTACTGAGTTGCTCGCGCCGCTGGGCCAGTTCGATTCTGGAACGGGCCATTTTCTCCTGGGCATCTGCAAGCTCAGTGGCAGAAGTGCGCCCGCTCGCAGAAAGTTTCTCCACATTGTGAAGATTCTCGACCTGTATCGCAAGCAGTCGCTCTAATTCGTTGGTGATCGGGTCCTTCTGCATTTCGAACTGCATAGCAGCCTGCAACTCGGCGATTCGCTTGGACGTCGTATCGACGGTAACCTGGTCGGAGGCCTGCTTCATCTCAATCTGTTGGATCTCGTTGCGCAGGTTGTTTATCTCGCCGAGAATACTGTCACGGTCCATAACATACGAGCCGGAGATTTCACGAAGCTGGTCCTGTTTCTGACGCAAGTCGCCTTCAGCCCGGGCGGCCTCTTCCTCCGCCAATTGGAGTTGGCCCCTGAGACGGCCCGCGTGCTCGTCAAAAGCATTAGTCAGGGCGTTGCAGAGGTTGGTGATAAGGGCATTCATAAACTCCTCGGCGACCGGCCTCACGGCTCGTCCCGTGCCCCCCGCGTCCACCTGCCTGAAGTCAACCTTCAGCAAGAACACAAATGTACGCTCTGCAAAAGGGGCCAAAGAGGGAACGGGAGTTGCCCTGCGAGTTCCCCTAATCCGAGGGGATAACGGCTCGGGCGGGACAGAGCCCGGCAATGGCGGTGGATTCGTGTTGGAGCTCGTAACGATATCCATCGCCTGATCTATCGGTGGTTGCTCATATCCGAATCCTTCAGGGATTGCCGGTCCCATAGACGGCTGCGATGTCGGGGAGCCGATGAATTCCCCCGACAACGGCTCGATATCGAAAAGGCCAAGAGATTCCTCCTGTGGAAGTCCCAGCACGTCGCGGGCGGCCTTTCCAAAAACGCCGGAGCTGTGCAGAAGCTCACGGACCGTCTGAAAGCTCAGCGGCAAGACGGCGGGGTCGGACGTCACCCTAACCACACAACTGGCCATACGGCTGCCCGAACCGGCCGCCGGTTTTTCCTGCGGCCAAGCCGGGTTTGATGCCAGAAGGACCAGGATTAACACGATGATGAGGCGTTTTGCGGCTTCCATTTTATATCTCCTTTCAAATCCGTCCTGTCAGACTTTTGATTCTCGATTTCTTTCAATCGCTCCCGGGCGACGCTGGCCCATCGATTCTTGGGGAACAGATCGATAATGCGATTGTAATTCTCGACGGCCGAATCCGTCTGGTTCAACTCCTTGTACAGGCGGTCGGCCTGATAGACGAGAATAAACGCCGTCTTGTCAACCTGTTTCTCAAGCTCTTCGAGGGGGTCGCGGATGTTCGCAAGCTGAGCTTCAAGCTCATCGAGCCGCTGCTGCCTTTGTTCTTCTTCAAGCACTTGCTGTATCAGCTTCAGTACCGCATCGGTCCTTGCCTGGAGCTGTTTGACCTGGGCCTCAAGCAAGGCAACTTTTTCTTGCTCCTGTATCGTCCGGGGCGTTCTTATTGCAAGGCCCCAGAGGCCAACAGCAACCATGAGCACAGCCGCTACGGCGACGGGGGCAGCCGAGCTTATGAATCGTCTGCGATTGGCGCGGCGACGCACAGCCGCGAGGTTCACGTGCACCTCGACCGGCGGCCCTGCCGTTCTGTCGGCTTCCTGGAGCAGCTTTCGGATCTCGTCTTCTGTCATGAGCTATCGCTCCCACAATTCAGTTAGGTCCTTTTTCAGACGTTCTCTGGCCCGGTTGAGCCGAACATGCAGGGCGTTTTTGGATATGCCGAGCACCTTGCTGGTTTCATCCGTTGCAAGGCCCTGCAAATACGTCAGCACGACCGGCTCGCGATATTTGGCCGGCAGTGCCGCCACAGCACGACGGACGCGATTGAAGTCTTCTTCGTCCATCAGGCTCTTGTGCTTTGCGGCGGGTGGCAGCCTCATCCCGGCGCCTTCTGTCGGGATGGGGATGGTCTGCAACTGTCGTAACTTCCGCTTGTGCCTATAGCTGCAGCATTTGTTTATCGTTATGGTAAAGAGCCACGTTTTCAGCTTACAATCACAGCGGAACTTCTTGAGGCCGAGAAATGCCGCCAGAAAAATGTCCTGCGTCACGTCTTCGACGTCGCCGGGCCAGCCGAGCAGCCGGTTCGCCAACGCCGCGACCTCCGCCGAGTGCTGCTCGACAATCCTGTCAAAAGCAGATTCGTCGCCCCGGCTGAATTGTTCGACCAGAAGCTCATCATCAATCATCTCGGCCATGGCTACCATATTAGACTGCCGACAGAGCAAGAACTTACAGAAAAAATGGGGAAAACGTGGAAATGAAGAACCTATCACCCAGGATAGACCAGAGTACAACAACGTCGCAAGTCTATACTGGCGGCCCTCGCCTATGCCTTTGGCGGATTATGCAGGCTCAGGCCGAAGGCATCTTCGGCGGCCTCCTTGAGCACCTCTGAAAATGTCGGATGCGGGAAGCTTATCTCGGCGACCTTTTCCGTGCTGCCTATGAGTGCCCTGGCTGCGCCGGCCAGCTCAGTCACGGTGTCGCCGACCATTGTAACGCCGATAATCCTGTTGGTTGAATTATCCCTTACGGCCCGTATTTCGCCGACGGTTTCGTTATGGGCTGCGCTTCGCCCGTTGGCTTTGAAGAATGACTTTCCGACAGTTATCTCGAGACCTTCGGAATTGCAGGCCTGTTCGGTCTTGCCCACCGATGCAATTTCAGGGAAGGTATAGACGGCGCGCGGTATCAGGGAATAATCGCCCATCTTCTCGTCGCCGCCCATGGCGTTAACCGCGGCCACCTCCGCTTCGGCAAAGGCGCCATGGGCCAAATAGGTCGTCCCCACCGCGTCGCCGATGGCATAGACGCCGGGGACACCGGTTTCCAGCCTGTCGTTGACCGCAATCGCAGAGCCTTTCATCTGCAAATTCAGGGCCTCGATGGTTTCCTTATCGACAACCGGCCTGCGGCCAACCGAAACGAGCACCTTCTGGGCATCAATCGTCTGGCCGCTCTCCAGAACCACTTTTGCCGGGCTGCCGGTCTTATCCACCGAGGTTACTTTCCGGCTGGTCAGAGAATCAATGCCAAGCTTCTTGAATTCGCGTTCCATGAGCCGCCCCACCCATTCATCCTCCATCGGTATCAACCGCGCGAGGGCTTCGACGATTGTCACCTTCGTCCCCATTGCAGCATAGACGCAGGCCATTTCACAGCCGATGACTCCCCCGCCGACGATGACCATCGACTGTGGTATTTGCTCCAGGAGCAGGGCCTCCTTGCTGCTGATGACGGTCCGGCCGTCAAACGGGACCGTTGGAAGCTGAATCGGCTGCGAACCGGTCGCCAGGATTATCTTGCCCGCCTCAATCTCCGTCGGGCCCGTTTGTGATTCAACTTTGATTCGATTTGGTGCAGTGACAACGCCTCGGCCCTGGATTATTTTTGCCTTATGACTCTGGATCAACCCCGTCAGGCCCTTGCGAAAGCCGGTCACCACCGCGTCTCTTCTGGCCTGGATTTTGGGCCAGTTCGGCGTCGCAGATGCCACGTCAACACCCATCGTCGCTGCGTGCCGTGTCATCAGCAGGGTGTGGGCCGAGGCCAGAAGCGTCTTGGACGGAATACATCCACAATTCAGACAGGTCCCGCCAATCAAGTCTTTTTCGATGACGGCCACTGACGCGCCTCTCTGGGCACACTTGATCGCCGCCGCGTAGCCGCCGGGGCCGCTACCTATTACTACAACGTCAAAACGCTCTGCCATGATCTGGACTCCTTCGCGTCATTATCTCCCGGGTGATAAAAGCTGAACCACGGGGGCAATCTCGCCGGCTGGGCCGTCCAGCTCCAGCTTGATGATGGTGTCAAGCTCCAGCCGGTCGCCCTTGGAGACAGTAATCTCGACGGCCTCGCTGCTCTGCTTGACGGTGGCGGCGCCGCCGGTCAGAACGGAGCTCGTGACAATCTTCTTTGAGATAGGAGGCAGCGTCAAGTGCTCGTCGGGCCAATTCAGAACGTGGATGTAGATGGTGCTGCCTTTGCATGTGCTGGCGCCCCAGGGGCCCGGCATGAACGGCCCGCCGCGAGTGGCATAAATGCTCTGGCCGTATTCTTTAAGCCAGGCGCCCATTTCTCTCAGTCGCTGGACCTGTCGCGGCTCGATTCGGCCATCCGGCATAGGGCCGACGTTGAACAAAAAGTTGCCGTCCCCGCCGACGACCTTCACCAGCGTCTGGATACATTCCTTGAGCGATTTCATCTGGTCATCCGGCTTCCACGCCCACTGCCGGCAGATTGTCATGCAGGTCTCCCAGGGACGGTCGTTCTGGAATCTGCCGATTCTCTGCTCCGGCGTATCATGGTCGGCGGGCAGGCCGGCACGATTGTTGATGATCACGTGAGGCTGAAGCTGCCGAATCATCTTGACGAGATTCTCCGAGTCCCAGTCTTGTGCCGTCCCGCCGAGGCCGTCGAACCACACGATGTCGATTTTGCCGTAGTTGGAGCAAATCTCACGAAGCTGGCCGTGAAGAAACTCGATGTAGCGAGCGTGATTCTCAGTACGGTAGTCAGGGTGATACCAATCGACGGGGGAGTAATAGAAGCCGAGCTTCAATCCGGCCTTGTGGCAGGCGTCCGCCAGCTCCTTGACGACGTCGCGTCTGAACGGCGAGTTCGTTATCTTGTAGTCGGTCAGCTTGCTGTCGAACATCGAAAAGCCGTCGTGATGCTTCGACGTGAAGACCAGGTACTTCATGCCGGCGTCTTTGGCGATCCGGACCCACTGCTCGGCATTGAATTGAACCGGGTTGAACTGCTTGTAGAGGCCGTCGTAAACCTCGACGGGTATCTCACCGGTCCCGGCATCGCGTCTGCCGCGCCGCTCTCCCCCGCGCGACCAGCCAATCTCGGTGCCTTTTAAGCTGACCGGCCCCCAGTGAATGAACAGGCCAAACTTCATTTCACGCCAAGCCTGGACATCGTCGGCGCCAGCTTGAAGATAATCTCTGGATTCCTCCGCGCCGCCGCTGTCTCCCGCTTTCGCAAGGGCACCGGCAGACAAGCACACGGCCATTCCCACGCTAATTGCAATCGAGCACCTCATGCCGCCTTCTCTTGACATTTTTCACATCCTTTCCCTTTGCTGCGTACAGTCAAAGCTTATGTGCGTAGCCGTCACACTCTCTCGGACGAAACAGACAACGCTCTCCGGCCGGACGCGAACCCGCTACCGCCTTCTCCTGCCCTTCATGACTCCATCAGCACGGCGGTTAATCTCGTCCGATATGTTCAAGTCGCGGATTTTCTGAGCTAAGTCTCCGGCGGCTTGCCTGTCGGTCATGGCCATGTTGCCCGCCAGCTCGACGGCGGCAAGGCCGGCTTCGGCCTTCATGTTCTCGTCCTTGGCAAGGTCCAGGAGCCGCGCGGCCACTCTCTTGTCAGGCACCGAGCCCATCGCTGAAATGGCTTGCTTTTTCTCCTCGTCACGGCGCGCGTGGTCAAAGGCATGGAAACAAAGCTCCGTTCGGTCGTCAAGCGGGGCCGTCGTGCCGGCCTTGATCAGACGTATGGCGCCTCGGATCGCCAGGACATGGTGAGTCAGACTGGTTTGCGGTCCCGAAGCAATGCCAAGCAGGATTTGGGCGGCCTCATAATCGGGCCAGTCGCTCAGGGTGCGGATGCCCGCCTCTCGCAGTGCCTCATCGGAGGATTGAGCGGCTTGCGCGACCGTTTTGAGAGCCGTCGCCCCGCCCAAAGCATTGAGAGTAGTCAGCAGAGCCAGCTTGACCTCCGTACCGGATGTTCCCATCTGGTCGATAATGCTCCGTGCCGCAGCGTCCTTGTCCTGAGCTTTGGCCAGAACGGACCTGAGCGTGGCAACGGCGTTTTGGCGGGCCTCACTGCTCTTTGTTTTGGCCAACAGGCCGGCCAGGGTCTGTATGTCGCTTGAGTCCGCCACGGCAGCAAGGGCCTTAAAGGCGGCGGCACTGATCTGTCCATCATCATCGCCAGCATAGCCGAGCAGGCTTTCGACAGCCCCCGGTGTCCGGCGTTCACCCAGAAGGCCGATGGCCACGATGCGCGTATTCACGTCACCCGACGCAGCCCGAGTCTTGATCATCTGCTCAACGCCGGGCCCCACCATGACAGACAAACCGTCGTAAGCCGCCTTCTTGGCAGCGCCTTCGCCGCCGATTGCGATCTGTAGCACGGCTTCAGCCGCCTCGTCGCCGCCGATTTGCGTCAACGCATCGATGGCGGCCAGCCGCACAGACTCATCTTCACTTTTCAGAACCGCTTTGACAGGTTTGACTGAGGAAAGGTCGCCCCGCTCGGCAATCAGGCCAAGAACCTGCTTCTGGAAGTAAGGGTCCAGTTTGGAAAGCATTTCAGTCAGAGCCCGTGTGGCATCCTTGGTCGGCGCGTTGCGCGCAGCCTGGACAGCAATCGACCGGACCTTCGGGTTCTCGCTTTGCATGGCCGAGGCGACAACCTGCGCTGCACGCTGGCCGTCGCACATCGCCATGCCGTTGAGAGCCGCCGCACGAATATAAAAGGTGTCTTCACCCTTTTCACGCCGCTTCTCCTGCTCGACAGCCCAGTTATTGAGGTCAACGTAGATGCTCATGGCCTGATCGAATTTCTGCTGCTTGACGAGTCTGCCGGCAATATCCACAAGGCCCCGGGCCGCCTTGATCTGGTTGGGGCCGGAAGCCTTTTTCAGGAAATCGGTCAATACTCCTGCATTCTGCGGGCACCTGGCTTCAGCCAGCGCCGAAACCGCTGCGGCGACTACTTGCGGGTCTTTGTCCTGCAGTGCCGGACCCAGCGCACTGATCACCTCCAATTCGGGACGCTGGCCGAGTGAATGGAGCAGCGCAATCTTCCAGGCCGGCTCTCTGGCCTCTTTCAACCCCTGTTCGAGGCTGCGCATGGCGGCACTCGAAGGGTTCTTCTCCAGCGCTCGCCGGGCGTAGTCGCGCAGCTCTTTGTCTTGGCTTGAGAGCAGATTGGTCAGAGTTTTCACCGACTCATCCTTGCCGATTCGCTCGAGCTGCAAGACGAGCCAGTTGCGGACGGTGGCCGGCATCTCGGCGGTTTCGATTGTCCGGCACAGGACGCGTGCCAGCGCCTCGCGTTCGGCGTCCGCATCAGGACGCGCGGCGTACGACCCCATGTTCTGCAAGGTGATTTGATGGTTGTAGCGAGAGCCGACGTCATCGGCCGACATCAAAGGCAGCAGGTAGTCAATCGCCGCTTGATAAGCCTGAGCCATCTGTTCGGCATTGCGATTCAGGGCTTCCGCCCTGCCGCAAAGCTGATTCAGCAGCTCTTCGGCGCTTTGCGCGCATGCGTTCTGGGCCGCTGCAAGAAAGACAAATACCACCACCACGAGACTCGTTATTGTTGAGAGCTTACTGCTCATTTTTGTTCCCCTTTCAATTAACATCTATCGTCCGTAGCGAAAACGGATGCATCATCGGCACTGTCATTATATGAAGTACGGTGCGCGTCGCGGGCGGTCGTACCAGCGATCAGCGGCGGGATCGTCCAGGATTTTTTCCTCGACCGGGTCCCATTGGATCGGCCGGCCCAGGCGCTCGGCGATACCGCTGAGGTGACAAATGGTCGCCGTACGGTGGCCGATTTCCACATCACAGATCGGTTTGCTGCGTGTCCGGATGCAGTCAAGCCAATTGCTCTCATGATCTCTTGATTCGTACAGGTGAATCTCGCTCGGCAGCAGCGGGGCGCTCGCCAGCTCGACCGGTTTGGTGTCGAGGCGATCTCCCCGGCTGACCATCACTTCACCGTCGGTGCCGATAAACTGAATCATGTGTCCGCCCCATGTATCGTGGTCCCGCAGGACAGTGGTTCCATCGGCGTAGTAGTGCGTCTGATACTCCGTGCCGTTCCAGCCCTTGGGGACGAACTTGACCGGCCCGGAATTATCCATTCCAAGCGCCCACTGAATGATGTCGAAATGATGGGCGCCCCAGTCGCCGTTCTTTCGGGAGCCGTACTCCCAGAACCGCCGCCAGCCGCCGCCATAGTCGCCTTTGACCCGTTCCTGGTTATAGGGATACCAGGGCGTGGGACCCAGCCAGCGGTCATAGTCGAATCCCTCGGGTATCGGCTGCTCGGGCAGAGTGGCCGGCGGGGCAAACTCACCCAAACCGGTATAGATGGTGTGAACCTTGCCGATCCATCCGTTGCGAACGATTTCGCAGGCTTTTCGGAAAGCCCTCTCGGACCGCTGCTGTGAGCCGACCTGGAAAATCGTGCCGTACTGCTTGCACGCGTCGCTCATCAGCCGCCCTTCCCGAATGGTCAGCGTCATAGGCTTCTGGCAATAAACGTCTTTGGCCGCCCTGATGGCGGCCAAAGAGCAGATCGCATGCCAATGATCGGGGGTCACAACGAAGACCGCGTCAACGTCGGGCCGCGCACAGAGTTGCTCATACTCCAGGTAAGCCTCACATCCCCGGTACGCTCCGCCGGCGGCCTTGTCCGCGTAGGTCTTTTCGGCCGTTCTCTTGGCGTTCTCGCGTTTGCCCTTGTCCACGTCGCATACGGCCAGCACCTGCACATCGCTGCGATTGAGCATGCCCCTGAAGTGCCCGCCCATCATCAGGCCCATGCCTATCATGCCGAGAGTGATGCGGCTGCTGGGCGCGGTCGCGCCAAAAACCGTCGATGGAACGAGGGACGGATACGCCGCGACGGCGCTAAGAGCCGCTGCCCCTCCGAACAGAAAATCCCGCCGGCTCAGAAAATCTTTTTTCTTCATCGATCAATTCTCCTGATTTGTGCTGTAAACGTGTCCATTCTTCCTGTGCATCATTACAAGTAAACAACGTGTGAGCGTTGAGATCCGCTATCCTCTGCCGGTACGATGGTTGTATGAGCGGCGTCGAACATTCTGACGCCGCCGGTGTCTAACCGGAGGATCAGGCCCTTTTCAGGGTCGATTCCGATGCAGTGGCCGGTAAACCTCGTGCCGTTGAAAATGAGTGCTGTTCTATGACCCAACTGGATGCTCAGCTTGCACCATTTCTCGATCACCTTCTCGCTGCTCTTTTGCGCCGCTTCGAGCCAGTGGTCCATGGAGGTCAGGAGTCTTTTGGCCAGCGAGATGCGATCGACGATGGAGCGACTCTCGATGTCAATGCTCGTTGCGATTGGTCGCAATTCCCCGGGGAAGGAGTCCGGCTTCTGGTGGCAGTTTATGCCGACGCCAACGATACAGGAGCTGTTGTCATGATTTGTTTTGGATTCGAGCAAAATACCGGCGACTTTCTTGCCGTTTAACAGTATGTCGTTTGGCCATTTGATTTTTGCATGGCTCTTACCCGGCCTGCCGACGGCCTCAACAACCGCCACGGCACAGGCAAGCGACAGTAGATGGCGGTGCACTATGTTCTCCGTAAGAACAATTGAACAAAGAATGCCCTGTGCCCGGCCGCCGTGCCACTTGCTGCCGGCCCTGCCTCTGCCGGCGGTCTGCTCTTCGGCAAAGATGACCAGGCCGTCGTTTTCTTTGTTCTTTGCATATTCGGCGGCGACGTCGTTCGTGCTTGACGTGCTGCGGTACACGAGGATTTTTCCGCCGATGCGTTTGGTCCTCAGATTCGCTTTTATTTCGTCGGGATCCAGCCGGTCGGTTCCTGAGCAGGCCATAAGTTACCTATCGAGTCCGATATCGACAGCTTTGGCCGAATGAGTGATTGCACCCACGGCGATTCTGTCGATGCCGCACTGGGCGATGGCCGAAACACTGCTTAGAGTTATATTGCCCGATGCTTCCAGCAACGGCTTCTTTCCTTTGCCGCACATTTTGTCCCGCATTTCGACGGCGTGTTTCAACTGCCATTGGCCCATGTTGTCCAGCAGCACAATGTCGATGCCCGGAATCTCCAGGACGTAGTTAAGCTGGTCATCGACGTGGTCCACCTCCACCGCGACGAATTTGGCTCCTTTCAGCTTTCCGGCCTCGCGGACTATTTTTCGCAGTTTCGCCTGGAAGTCTCTGCCTAACTGAGCCAGATGATTGTCTTTAATCAGGATGCCGTCGTACAGCCCGAGCCGGTGATTGTACCCGCCGCCGCAGCGGACGGCGTACTTTTCAAGGATTCGCCAGCCGGGCATTGTCTTGCGGGTGTCGTAGATTCTTGCTTTTGTACCCTGAATCGCATTGACGTATTTTCGCGTCGTCGTGGCGATCCCGCTGAGCCTTTGCAGAAAGTTGAGCATCACCCGCTCGGCGCTGAGCATAGGGCGCAAAGGCCCTTCGACCGTGCCGAGCTTGCTGCCAACGTGGGCGGATTGGCCGTCGTCGATGCGCACTTTTAGCTTAAGCCGCTCGTCGTAGCACTTGAGAATCTCTCTGGCCACACCCATTCCGCACACGATGATCTCTTCACGCGAAACGATAGTTGCCCCGGCAACGGTATGATCATCGAACAGAAGCTCGCTTGTGATGTCACCCCGTCCAAGGTCTTCTTCAATAGCCATTTGAATAAGAGGCCGTACTTTCGCAATATCGAGTTTTTTCATGTCTTCTCTTTCTGTTTTATTCTTAGCTTCATGATGAAGGACTCTTTCTCTTTTGCCTTTTGAGCTTCTTCGTGGCCAGGAAGTCGCTTTTCTTTCTTTTCGAATCAACCAGAACGAGCTCGGGCAGCTCTTTCAACTCCCGCAACTGGTCCCGCAGGAAGGCGGCCCGCTCAAAGTCCAGGCTCTGGGCCGCCTCAAGCATTTCCGTCTCGATCTGAGAAGCCAGCTCGACCTTTTCATACTCATCGGCCCCGAAACGCACGGCCTCACGAGCCGTCTGCCTTGCCTTAATCTGCTGGGTCAGCCCCGAACGGATTTCCTTCTTTATCGTTTCGGGTGTAATATTGTGTTCCTTGTTATATTGCAGTTGAATTTTACGGCGCCTGTCTGTTTCGTCAATAGCTTTTTGCATCGACTCGGTAACCTTATCGGCGTACAAAAAGACGGTGGCATTGACATTTCGCGCGGTCCTGCCGATTGTTTGGACCAGCGAAGTCTGACTTCTCAGGAACCCCTCCTTGTCCGCATCGAGGATTGCGACGGCCGAGACTTCGGGCAAATCCAGGCCCTCCCGAAGCAGATTCACACCCACCAGCACGTCGAAATCGCCATGGCGCAAGTCCCGCAGGATCTCAATTCTTTCGAGGGTGTCAATTTCGCTGTGGAGATAACGGCACTTGAAACCCTTCTTTGTAATGTAGCCTGAAAGGTCCTCAGCCATCCGTTTGGTCAAGGTTGTGACGAGCACCCGCTCTTTGACTGCAACCCGCTTTTCGATCTGGCCCAGCAGATGGGGAATCTGATTGCCGGCCGGATAGACGAAGATCTCCGGGTCCAGAAGGCCGGTCGGCCTGATGACTTGCTCGACCACCTCATGATTGCATTTCTCCAGTTCAAACGGTGCGGGTGTGGCAGAGACGAAGACGACCCTCGACCAGCTTTCCTGGAATTCCTCGAAGCGCAGCGGCCTGTTATCCAGCGCACTCGGCAATCGAAAGCCGTGCTCAACCAGGACTTCTTTCCGGTGTCTATCGCCGGCCCACATGGCTTTTAACTGCGGAATGGTGGCGTGAGATTCATCGATAAACAGAAGGAAATCCCGAGGAAAATAATCAATCAGCGTATAAGGTCTTGCCCCGGGGGGCAGGCCGGCCAAGTGCCGGGCATAATTCTCAATCCCGCTGCAATAACCGACCTCCTGCATCATTTCGATATCGTACATCGTGCGCGCCGCAAGACGCTGGGCTTCCAGCAGCTTACCTTCGCCCCGCAGCTCGGCCAGGCGTTGCTGCAGCTCGGCTCTTATGCTTTCGACGGCCGAACCGATTCTGTCGCCCGCCATAACATAATGCTGAGCAGGATATATGAAGACCTGCTCTTCTGTAGCGAGCGTCTCGGCGGTTACCGGATTGATGTAGCTTATGTGTTCTATTTCATCGCCGAAGAATTCGATGCGAATGGCAAAGGATTCATAAGAAGGATGCAGCTCGACAACGTCGCCGCGGACCCTGAACGTACCTCTCTGGAAGTCCACGTCATTTCTGGAATACTGTATGTCAGCTAACCTGCCGAGCAGGCTGTTCCTATCACAACGCTCGCCGACGCGAATGGCCACAACGCTGGCCTTATAATCCTCCGGCGAGCCAAGCCCGAAAATGCACGAGACGGATGCGACGATGATACAGTCGTCTCTGGTTGAAAGGCTGGTCGTGGTCGAAAGGCGAAGCCGGTCGAGGTCGGCGTTTTTCGAGGCATCTTTTTCGATGTAGATGTCCCGCTGGGGGATGTATGCCTCCGGCTGGTAGTAATCGTAATAGCTGACGAAATACTCGACGGCGTTTTCCGGGAAAAGCTCCTTGAATTCCTCGTAGAGCTGAGCGGCCAACGTTTTGTTATGGGAGATCACAAGCGTCGGCAAACTGTTCTGAGCGATGACATTGGCCATCGTGAACGTCTTGCCGCTGCCGGTCACGCCCATCAGCGTTTGGAACTTTTTGCCCGCGCGCAATTCTTCCACGAGCCGGTCGATGGCTTCAGGCTGGTCTCCCGCGGGCTCAAACTCGTTGTTTATTTTGAAGATGCCCATCTACGCGCACCATTTTAGCTGCAAATCGCCCAAGTTCCACCGGAAAATTGATGTGTGACGTCCTGCATCAGAGGGGAGACATCATCTTTGGGCAGACAAATCCATCTGCGACTGGCTGTATTTTTGCTCGACGGTGTTGGGATAGACTATAGCCGCTATGAGTGCTTTTCCATATCGGTTCCAGAGGGTCTGCGGACCGGACTGCGAGTCGGTCGGCAGCATTTCCAGCGTTATTATCGGGATCCCCAGCGTAACACCCGCGTATGAACCGAGCGAGCCGGGCCTCGCACCCAGCTTTTTCACCGGCAGATCGCAATATTGAGCCATACGATTGGCTATGTTCAGGCCGGGACCGTCGTAGTCGATGCAGGCCAGCGGCTGATGAACACTGACAATGCGGTTAGGGCTGTGCTGCCGGATGAGCTCGTGAATGACGCGGGCCTCCGGCTCGGAAAGGGCGGATGGTCCGCCCTCCTTGTCGGCGACCCGGTTGGCCGCCTCGAAGTTACGGTTCAAGTCCACGCCGTGGGCGTTGTAGCGGCTGTTGTGGGCCGCGCCGTCCGGATTGGCCACGGGAAGGAGCACGACCGTCCGTCCGGCCAATAGCTGCGGATTCTGCCGGAGATGTTGTGCCAGGTGACGGACAAGGGGGGTTCCGGCAGATTCATTGCCGTGAATGCTGGCCAGGACGAAGGTTACATCCGGGCCCCGCCCGAGCACAAGACACAGAATCGGCCAACGCTGGACGGTTGAGCCGATAATGTGGTATTGGGCCGGAACCACGGCTCTCACCGGCTCAGGCGGACTGACTATCTCCGGATAGACGACAGGCTCCGCACAGCCGGCAAAAACCAGCAGGGCGAACAAAGCACCGACTGTCAGGATAATGGCACATTTCTTGTCCATCTCGAATCCCCTTAAAGCCTCGTGCCGCGCTTACAATTTGAAGGCCCGTCTATTATAAACTCCTGCCGTCATTGTTAAAGGCAAAACTCAGAGTACAAAATCAATTCCTGAACATCTTGACGGCCCGGCTCAGGCGACTCGTTATCTTTTGCAGCTATCCTGCTTTCCCGCCGACCCGGCCCCCCGGCACCAAAAACACTTGAGAAAAACCGCACGTTCCGGTAGATTATTGCCTGACCTACGGACGCCCGCCTGCGCGGGAATGAAAGATCGAAACCGATTCGAGGTGACAGATGAATGTATTGTTAGTCGGCGGCGGCGGGCGAGAGCATGCAATCGCCTGGAAGCTGGCCCAATCGAAGGACCTGAGCAAACTCTACACCGCTCCCGGCAATCCCGGCACAGCACAATGCGGGCAGAATGTTCCCATCGGCGCTGCTGATATGGAGAAGCTCCTGGAGTTCGCACGCCAAAACGACGTGGGGCTTGTCGTGGTCGGTCCGGAAGACCCGCTTGCAGCGGGCCTGGTCGATGCGTTCGAAGCGGCGGGCATAAAGGCGTTCGGCCCGAGCGCCGCAGCCGCACAACTCGAGGCGGACAAAGCGTTTGCCAAACAGTTGATGCGCTCCAGCAGCATCTCGACGGCCGAGGGCAGAACCTTCGACAGGTTCAGCGATGCCAAGGCATACATCGCCAGCAGAGACGAGCCGGTCGTGATCAAGGCGGCGGGGCTTGCGCAAGGCAAAGGCGTTTTTGTCTGCGACGACCCCGCAGACGGCATCCTGGCGGCTGAAAGAATAATGCGTGACAGGATATTTGGCCCGGCGGGCGATAGAATCATCGTCGAAGACAAGCTGCTCGGCCAAGAAGCGTCAATCCTGGCCTTTGTGGACGGGCGAAATATCTATGTCATGGAATCATCACAGGACCACAAGCGCATCGGCGATGATGATACCGGGCCGAACACGGGCGGCATGGGCGCCTACAGCCCCGCGCCCGTAGTCACCGAAGATCTGATGAATCAGATTGTGCGAGAGATTCTTGTGCCTTTGGTCGATGGCATGAATCGCAACGATACGCCGTACAAGGGTATCCTGTACGCAGGGCTGATGCTTACGGCGGGCGGACCGAGAGTGCTGGAATTCAACGTCCGCTTCGGCGACCCTGAAACACAGCCAATTCTCATGCGATTCAAAAGCGATTTGCTGGAAGTGCTACTTGCCGTCTGCGATGGCACGCTGGATCAGGTGACCCTCAGATGGGACCCCCGGCCGGCGGTCTGTGTCGTGATGGCATCAGGAGGGTATCCGGGCGATTATCAAAAGGGCAAGAAGATAACCGGCCTCAAAGAAGCACAGCAGCTTGAAGATGTGACTGTATTCCATGCCGGCACCAAGGAACAGGATGGGGATATCGTGACCAACGGCGGCAGAGTCCTGGGTGTCACGGCACTGGGAAAGACCATCGCTGATGCAAAAGCAAGGGCCTATCAAGCGGTGGACAAAATAAAGTTCGAGGGCGCCTATTGCCGGCGAGATATCGCCGACAAGGCGATTAAAGTAAGTTGGAGCAAGTGATCGACTGTTGAGGCTATCGAAACGAGAAACTCAAGGCGATCTGCGTTTTTTCATGGCCCGATCTGACATTCAAAACCTGAAACTTAAGACGGTCTTTCGCCGGCTCCTGACGTACCTGATCTTGGCCGTTCTGTCGTGGGTTTTCTACATCGCCGCCGGCCGGGCCCTATGCTACATCGCCATGCGGCAGATTGCCGGGCTGACCAACACAAAGATCAGGACCGAATCCGTTGACTTCCACGCGAATGGTTCGGTCTATATAAAGAACCTCGTGATCAGCCCGTACCAGCAGCAGAGCGACGACGAAACAATACTCACGGCGCAAAACGTGTACGCGCGTTTCAGCCTGAGCAGCTTACTATTGCTGCGGCCCAGACTCAAAGTTATAGACGTCAATGATTTTGACTTCAACGCCCGGTACGACCTGGATACGGGGCAATGGAATTTGTCTGCACTCAAGATCAGGCCTCTCGCGGGCGGTTCCGGCGGAATGCCGAGCATTCACCTGCGAGCCGGGACGCTGCAATATAGCAAGGTATCCAAAGGCCGGACAAACGTCGCTCTCTGCGTTCCGCTGAACGCACGATTCGAATTCGACGAAAAAACGGAAAAAGGCTACAGCTTCGAGGTCGCAACAGCCACAATGGCCTCCGGTTTTGGGCAGAGCCGCCTGACGGGATATTGGAAGCCGGGCCACGTTACACTCGCAGGCGGCATTTCGTCGATCGACATCGCCGAGTTTGAGATGGCGTGGATAATAGACGTCCTGGCCGCTGAGCTAACGTATGACCAGAGCGACGCTTTCTCACTGACGCTGAAGATAAGGGATTTACACTCCGGGCGAAGCCCTGCGCTGGAGAGACTAACGTTGGCAAAGCTCGCTTCTTTGAAGACGTCCAGCCCATTTGCCGCCCTGCAGAGATTCTTCGATCGGTACCGGCCTCGAGGACGGGTGGATATTGACCTTGAGGCGTCGGGCAATCTGAACCAGTTAAGCGAAAGCACATTGGCCGGCAGCGTTTACTGCAAGGATGTGGCCTTCTGCCACCGTGCGTTTCAGTACCCGATAGAGCATCTGGCCGGTCGGATAGACTTTACTGAACGCGGCGTAACGCTGAATAGTCTGAGCGGCAAGCACGGTGATGCCGAGCTTTTCTTTGACGGCTGGTCCAGAGACTTTGGCCCGGGTGGGACATACGACATCCGGATCAGGAGTGACGGCATGCCGCTGGACACGGACTTGTATGAGGCGCTGAGCACAAGGCAGCAGGAATTCTGGTGTGCCTTTTCTCCAACGGGCTTGGCGGCGATAGACTACCAGTTCAGCCGGACATCGCAAACAGACACGCAAGAGAAATTGGCGGTCGAGCTTCGCGGGGCAGACGCTGTGTACCAGCATTTTCCTTATCCATTAAAAAACCTCAGTGGAAGGCTCTCCTTCGAGGGTAACAAAGTAGTCTTCTCAGATGTTGTTTCGCAGGTAGATAAGCAAAAGATCACCGTGAACGGCGAAATCACAACCGAAAGCACAAACAGACCGATATATGATATTTCAATAATGGTAAACAACATTCCGCTGGACTCTACCCTTGAAGCGGCATTGCCTCAGAGGCAAAAGAACTTATACAGACGATTTGGTCCGGCGGGTCTGGCCGACGGATGGCTAAAGGTCTCGACACAAGAAGCCGGGCACTCAAGCTTCACAGCCGATCTGTCTTTCAAGGAAGCGGCTTTGAAGTCCGGCCAGCTTCCTTTTCCCGTCTCGGACATAACGGCAAAGGCCGTCTTCACGCCTGATTTGATAATCGTCAAGGACTTTTCCGGCCGGTACGATAACGGATTGATTTCTCTAACAGGCCAAATCCAGCCGGACAGCGAACACGGCCAGTTCCTGTATCGCCTCGCGTTAAAGCTCAGGCAGGCCCAGCTGAACGACGATCTGCTCAGTCTGCTGCCCAACTCATTGAAGAAAATCGCCTCCGATCTGAAACCTGAGGGCAAAGTAAATCTCATCGCTGACCTAAACAAAGAGAGCCTCACAAAGCCTCCCGATTACAGCATCGCTTTAGAGTGTCTGGGAAACAGCGCCATCATCCCCAAGCTGTGCTATCTGCTGAAAGATATCACCGGCACGTTGGTGATAAGCCCTGATAGCATTGCACTTCAGAATGTCGCTGCGACCTTAGGCGATAGCGGGCCGATAGAACCAAACAAAGCCGCCATAAAACTGAACGGCGAGGTTACTCTCACGCAAGAAGCGTTCAGCAGCGCCACCCTTAGTCTCGACGCCAATAACATTCGTTTCGACGAACAGTTCGCCCAAGCTCTGCCTCAGAACGTTCAGCCTCTGTACGAAAACTTCTCGCCCTCCGGCCCATTTGATCTGAAATTCGAGAATATCCGCATCTTCCGGACTGATGACGGCCAAAAGTCAATCGATTTCGCCGGCACCATCGCAATAAGAAACTGTGGTTTCCAGACGTCCGGCTCCAAAATCGAGCTGGACATGATAGTGAAGACGGAAGGCATGTACAAGACCGGCGAAGGCTTTACCAATTGCCGGGCTGCTCTCGACGGCGGCACGCTAACGATCCGGGGCAAATCGTTTACGGGCTTAAAGGCTAATATCTTCTACGATCCTAACTCACGCGATTGGTCCACCCAGGACTTGACCGCCGACTGGTATGGCGGAAAGTTAAGAGGGGAATTGGCGTTCACGCAGCCGACTGACAAAGCAGGAGAATACGTGCTGCAAACAGGTTTTGACAATGTTGACCTCAAACGATTCCTTTCGGGTACAGAACTCCAGGAGATGCCTGAAAACGGCCACACCAGCGGAAGAATGAACGGCTCCTTCAGCATGTATGCCCGAGTCGGCGATAGTGCTTCGCGCATTGGCACATGTAAGCTCATCATAAGCGATATGCAGGTCGGCAAACTCTCGCCCCTGGCAAAACTCCTGAACGTGCTCAAACTGACAGAGCCGCAAGACTACGCCTTTGACCAGATGTTTGTGGACTCGTATATCAAACACAACAGCCTGCTCGTTAAAAAGCTCGATTTATCCGGCCGAAGCGTTGCCTTCTATGGGTCCGGCCAAATGGACCTGCAAACGCAGAACGTCGATCTGACCCTCATTGCACGGGGCCGGCGCCTCGCCACGGCCGCTCCTTCAATCTGGCAATCCTTGACCGAGGGCCTCGGCCAGGGGGTCGTCCGAATGGACGTCGCCGGCAATCTCTACGACCCGAAGATAACAACGAAAACCTTGCCGGTTATCGAAGGAACGCTCCACATCCTCGGAGCGAAACCCGCCCCATCGGATTGACGGGGCCGCATGACCATCCCGTTCACCTTCCGCCGGCCCAGCAAGGTTGGGCCAAATGCCCGGCTATATCTGCGAGTACGGCGCCGGCTGAAGGATGATGTCGGTAACATTTGAGACGGTGTCCTTGTAAGCCGGATCGCCGCTGAGTTTCTTCCAGCCCGGATCAACACGGAATACGTCCCATTTCTTATCGCGGTCCGCCAGATTCTCAAAAACCAGCATGTAGGTCAGATTCGGCATCTTCGGCCCTATCAAGGTTTCCCCGAAGAACACCGGCTCCAAACCCGTCTTGAGGAAAACCGCTATCTCGCCGCCCTCGTTGAACATCTCGATCTTCTTCTTGGCCGCTTTGATGCTGTGGCTCTCGTACGTGCGAAGCTCGAAAATCCGGGGCTTCTTTTCCGGAACATGCAGTTTCGGCATGTCCTTAAAGGCGAGCAGCAGAGAACTCTCCACGCGGACGTATGCCGGCTCGGACAAGGGGGCATCGACGAACGCCGTGCCGGCCTTGCGGTACTCATCATCTGCCATCAGAAGGGAAGACGACTTTACGACCGTCTCGAAAGACTTGTGCACCAGAAGCACGTAAAGCGTCGGGCTATTCGGCCCATACACCGCGTTGAAAACACCGACCGGCCCGATTCCTATGCGGTTCATCGCCGGTATTCCCACGTCACGCAGGAAATCGCCCACCAGGTTCTTCTTCGAGCCCACGTGCAGGCGATATTCCCTGAACTCATAGTATTCCTGCTTACCCTCGTCGCCGCTCGCAGCCGCCGCCAAAGAGCTCGCTCCCGCTATCCCCGCAAGACTCGCTGCCGTCAAAAACTCTCGTCTTTCCATTTTCAAATTCTCCATGTTCATTATCTTATGCGGTTCTGTCCTGATCTTGACCTGCTGCGTACAATACCCGAAACTGTCTAAGGCGTCAACGCCC
This sequence comes from uncultured Pirellulales bacterium, assembly GCA_964462945.1. GTDB lineage: Bacteria > Planctomycetota > Phycisphaerae > Sedimentisphaerales > Anaerobacaceae. The sequence continues at coordinate 2,201 of CAYWZW010000026.1, read as the reverse complement.
CGGATAGCCGTTCTTGCTGTTCTTTCATCATACTTCTCGGCGTCATTCCGAGTGTAACCGAGGAATCTGCTGAAAGTGGTCATTGCGAGGCCCAAAGGCCCGCGGCAACCTCCCCCATCACCTCCTCACCCCGGGCCGAAGCCGGGTAGCCCCGCGTCCTTCGTCGTTCGTCCATCGTCCATCGTTCCTGGCTGCTGATTGCCTGTTGGCCTGATCACCCTTCACCCTGATTCCCTGTTTGCCCGGTATCGACTACCCGATCTCCTGATGATCTGATACCCCTTTCTTCCAATTCACCGATTCACCCTAAGTCATTTTCAGAACACGAGATACGCTTCACTCTTCCTGCTTCTGTTCACCCTTTTTGAAAAATTTTCACTCGGAGCGCCATATGTCTGTTACTTTTGACGGAAAAATATTTATTTTTCTCTTGACAAGGCATACGGCGCTGACTATTTTTGCGACTGAAGACCATTGCGAAGCGAGGAATTGCGCGTGTGAAGGCGCGGGGATTTAGTGCGAATTGATAGAACCGACTTTTCCCAAGGCTCTTGCTGCTATGTTAGTTCCAAACATTGGCCAGTCAAGAGACGCGGGCGGTGTTCCGCAAAAGAAAAAGCGAACGGCAGTCAGGTTCCACAAATTTTGGAGGTTCACACTATGAGGGAGAAACCAATGTTCAAGGCCGTTGGGCTCTTTCTGCTTGTCTTGACGGCAGCGCAGGTCGCGTTTGCCGATGCCGCTGCAGACCTCAGAGAAGCGGAGGGGCTCTACAAGGCCGGCCAATACGCCAAGACCGAGCAAATCTATCAGGACGTCCTCAATAAGGCCGACCCCAATAAGCCCGATGAGCTCGAACTGGCCTTCAACGCTCGCAGGAAGCTGCCCTGCGTTTATCTGGCCATGGACCGACAGCCGCAGGCTCAACTCGCAGTCCAGCAATTGCTGGCGAAGCACCCCGGCCATGAGCGGCTGCCGCACTCTATTCACGAAACAATCGAGCAGGCGAAGCAACTCGACAAAACGCTCCAGGCGAGGCAGGTGTATCAGAAGATCCTCGCGGCCCAGCCAAAACATCCGCAGGCGGTGTGGCTCAAGATGGCTATTGCCGTTGCCGACGTTCATCTAAACAATGACCAGGGCGTGGATTCCACGCTCCAGAGCATCATTGCCCAACACGCTGACGATGAGCGTGCAGTTGAAGCCTTCGGCCAGATCGCCTGGGCTTATCGCAAGCTCAATCAAAACGCCAAGGCACGGAATGTCTATCAGTACGTCGTAGATAACTGGCCCAACAAGGATCGCGCCGTGTTCTCCCAGCGGGGTATTATCCTGTGCAACATCGAGTTGGGTGACCAAGCCGCGGCCAATGCCGGCGTGCAGAAGCTCCTGGCCAAGTATGCCGGGAGCAAGTACATGGCGGAGATTGTGCGGAACATTGCAGTGGAGTACTACCGCAAGGGCAACCTGGACGAAGCGTCCACTCTGCATCAGTATGTGGTGGACAAGCATCCCAACAGTCTCGAAGCACTCTGGTCTGGCCGAGACATTGCTCTGTGCGGTATTGACGCCGGGAACGATCAGGCCGTGCAGGCCGCTCTGCAAAAGCTGGTAACGGGCTTCGCTGGCCATGCCCGGCTGCCCGAGGCATTGGCGGATGTCGGGGAGTACTACCGCAAAAAGGGCAACCTCCAGAATGCCCGCCAGGTTCATCAGCGCGTTGTGACGCAGTTCCCGGCCAGCCCCGAGGCCATTCAGTCGCAACGCAACGCGATCCTGTGCAGCATCGGGCTCAATGATGAGCCTCAGATTGAAGCGGGTATTCAGACGCTGCTCACTCAGTTCGCCACGGACAAGGATATTGCCGCCATCGCCTCCTATATTGCTGATCGGCTGGGACAAGCGCGGGATGATGAGAAACTCAAGCTTTACCAATATATCGTCGATCAGCATCCCGAACATGAGATTGTCGTACCAGCCAAGGCCAGGCTGGGCCAGATCATGATGCGCCGGGGCGACGAGAAGGGCGCCGAGGCGGTCTTTCAGAAAATCCTGGTGGACAAGAAGGTTGATCCCATGTTACCGAAAGCGCTAGCTCTGATGGCAGATGCATATTGGGAAAGGGCATCTGCGTATGAAAGAGCAGGCTTAGAACCTATCCGAATAACCCTTGGATAGCCGATATATTCAGAGGCAACGGT
>CAYWZW010000025.1:0-61607 GCA_964462945.1 uncultured Pirellulales bacterium | reverse complement strand
ATGCGACCAAAGATGAATTGTTGCTAAGGGGATATGATCTACCCTGTTATCCCTATTTTGGGGGGACCCATTTAGCAAGCATTCAGAGAGTATCGCAAAGTGAGCATAATCAGCCTTTACGGCCTTTCCGCGAACCCACTTGCAAACAAAGGCGTCTCGAATTAGCAATCGCAGCAACGTGTTTCAGTCCGCTGGGACTGATAGTCGTTCTTGGCCTTGGGTCCTTGCTATCGGGTCTTGTGCCTACATCATTTCAAAGGCTCGTAGAATTTTTTCGGCCTTGGGCCGAGGGCGTTGATGAGGGTGCCTAAGCTCTCGATGGTCGCTTCGATGCGGTCGCCGCCTTTGAGGAAGTTGCCGGTGGCCATGCCGACGCCGGAGGGCGTGCCGGTGGCGATGACGTCACCCGGCTCGAGCGTCATAAGGTGGCTTAAGAACGAAACAATATCCGCGACCGGATGAATCATCTGCGAGGTATTTGCCTTCTGGCGGACTTCGCCGTTGACGGTTAGTCTCATATCGAGATTCTGAACATCTTCAATCTCGTCGGCGGTCAGCAGGTACGGCCCCATCGGGCAGAAGCCGTCGGCCCATTTGCCGTTGAGCCAATCGTAGAATTCGTCCCACGGCCGCTTGGCCCTGCTCTTTGCGAATGTCACGGTGCGGGCCGAGACGTCGTTGGCGATGGTGTAGCCGGCGATTATTTGCGGGGCCTGGCGGGGCGTTACAGCCTTGGCCTTCTGGCCGATGACGACCGCCAGCTCAAGCTCGTAATCGATGGTTTGGCTATAGGCCGGCCAGGGAATCTGGTCACCCGGTCCGATGACCGCGGTCGCCGGCATGAGAAACGGCCTGGGCACCGTCGTGACGCGCGGCGAATCCGACAGACCGAGCTTCAAGCCAGCCTCCTTGATATGCTCGGCGTAGTTTCCCGCAAGGGCGAGCACCTTGCCCGGCCGGGGAATCGGGGCAAGCAGTTTCACCGAATCGAGAGGTATTACCTCCTCGGCTGATTCGGCCAGTCCAGCAAGTTTGGCAAGGCACACCGGACGCTTTTCCAGGATTTCTTTGACGCTGCTTGGGCGATTCGGACCGTCCCAGGCCGATGGAATATCGACTATGCCCTTGTCGGTGAGGAGCCCGCATGAAACGGATTTATCTTTTGAATATGTCACTAATTTCATTTGGCTGCTCTTATAGCCGATTTCTGCTCGAATGGGAATAGTGAACGCGAAGAATCCATCGTTTGAAAGAGCGGTTTTTTCCAAGGCAGGTCTGGAGAACTCCCATGGCTCGGTGAGTACTTTACGAAGTGTCATTGTGAGGCCCGAAGAGCCGTGGCAATCTTTCCTGTAGCGTTCAAGAAAGGCCGTCGTTGCGGTTGAGATTGCTTCGTCGCTACGCTCCTCGCAATGACAGCAATGACAACCGTGCCACACACACGTCACAGAGCGCAAGAGCAGCCGTAAGCTCAGAACGCCTTCATCAACTCGGCGTTGTCCACCCGCATCACGAAGAACAGCGAAGACTCAGGCCCGCGTTTCTTGACATAGATGAGGAACGGTCTGTTGAAGTAAAAGTATCTTGGCTCTTCCAATCGGCGGGGCCTGTTGGCAAACGGTGCGGCAACAAGTCGGGCCTCTGATTTCAACATGACGCCGGCGCGACTCAGCGCGAAGTCTATCCTTTGCCCCGGCGGAGCTTGCTGGCCTGATTTTCTGCACGATTTCGTATGGGACGTTCGGGCCGGGTCCGATCTCGCAGATTTGTCCCGGTAATTATGCCAAAAATAACTTGAACTTGGCGCGGAAAGACCCTTAAATATGCTTGAGGGCATGTTGCAGAAAGTTCGGTCCGGCTACAGCTCGAGCCTTTGCCGAGACGAGTCAGGAGTTTAGAGATGACTGTGAAAGAGTTTTGGGCTGACGCAATGAGGTGGCTGCGGGACCATAAGGTGTTCACAGACCCATCTGGTCAGCCCCAGCTCAATGATGACGGCCTGATCAGCCTGGACCCTGACGAGGACTCTGCGTCGGCCTTGCCGGGGACCGCCGAGCCGCTTGCCGACGCGACCGGCAATGCTGGCGGCGATAGCCCCCGTTTTCACGGGGGCAAGCTTGCCCCTGCGGAAGCAGGGGTCGTCAGAGCCGTCCCGCCCGCCGACAGACAAGAGTCGCTCGAAAGGCTCCAGCAGGGCTTTGATAAGCTCGTCGAGCAGTTGCAGGGAATCAACGAGCATTTGAGCCGCCAGGCGAGCCAGCACGAGGATTTGATGGGCCGGATTGAACGACTGCCTGGCCTGCTCGAGAGCTTTCCGGCTGTTGTGGAGAGCCAAAAACGGATCACCGAGCAGCTTCTCGATCAGCTCAAAGGGGCCGCGGCCAAGAACGAGCGGTTCATCGACGCCGTTGAAAAAATCCCGACCGAAACCGCCAAACAGACCGATGCCCTGGTGAATATCGACCATCAGCTCGCCGCCGCGGCCGATATCGATGTCCAAATGACCGAGAGCTTCAACAATTTCAACGAGACTCTGTGCAAGCTCAACGAGAGCACCATCGGCCAGACCGACGGCATCATCCAAATGAGCAAGACGTTTGCGGCCAGCGACAGATACCTCAAATACATCATGTCCAAGCAGAGCAAACGTTTCATGTGGATATTTATCGCGGCTATCAGCGTTTGCGTGGCCTGCATCCTAATCTTAGCCGGCATCATCATTTATCTGAATCACTGAGTAGCCTCCGTTCTGCACGGCAAAGGCGCTGTGCGGACTTGACCTCCTCGAGCCAAGGAGCATTTGCGCCGGGATTCTCAAACATGAGAGAAAACCAGTTGAAGAACAACTCTCCTTCGTTAAACTGCACGGATTCTCATATCTGTCGTTCGGGCGGGAACTGTATCTAAATTCAAAAGGAGCGAAAGAAGTGAAAACCATAAGGAGTATCGTTGCACTGTCAGCGCCCGTTTTTGCCTTCAGTTCGGCGGCCATGGCGGCGGAAAGCTCCCAAGCAGGCCGGACGGGCACCCCGTTGGGCTGGTGGATTGCACCGTTGTCTTCGATTGCGGCACTGGTCTTTGCCTACATATTCTACAAGCAGATGACACAGGCGCCCAAAGGCAACGAAACGATGGAAAAGATAGCTTCGTACGTTCGTGAAGGCGCTTATGCATACCTTTTCAGGCAGTACAGCGTGGTGGCGTTGATATTTGTGGTGCTGAGCCTTATTTTCGGCGCCTTGGCGTACTTCGGCATTCAGAATCCGTTTGTGCCGGTGGCTTTTCTTACGGGCGGGTTCTTTAGCGGCCTGTGTGGTTTTCTGGGAATGAAAACCGCAACCAACGCATCGAGCAGAACGGCACAGGGCGCGACGGTCAGTCTCAATCGAGCTTTGCAGGTTGCGTTCCGCTCCGGCTCTGTGATGGGACTGGTCGTGGTTGGCTTTGGTCTGCTGGATATTTCGCTGTGGTACCTGATTTTGGACAAATTAGTCTATACGGCCGAGCACATGGCCGATGGTCTTAGACTCTTCGGCGTGGCGCTGGTGCACGCGGGCATGAATCCCGACACGAAGCTGGCCGAGATGACCACCACGATGCTGACCTTCGGAATGGGTGCTTCGACGCAGGCTCTGTTTGCCCGCGTCGGCGGCGGCATATTTACCAAGTCGGCGGACGTCGGGGCGGACCTGGTCGGCAAAGTCGAGGCCGGCATTCCCGAGGACGACCCGCGCAACCCCGCCGTCATCGCTGACAACGTCGGCGATAACGTCGGCGACGTGGCCGGTATGGGTGCAGACCTCTATGAAAGCTACTGCGGCTCAATCCTGGCAACAGCGGCGCTCGGCGCAGCGCTGCCGATGCGCGTTCTGTCACAATACGGAATGGACCCGCTGAAGGCCGTGCTTTCGCCGATGATTGTCGCCGGGATAGGCACGCTTCTTTCGATCCTGGGCATCTTCTTTGTCCGCTGCAAGGAAGACGCCTCCCAGCGGAATCTCCTGCGCGCCCTGCGGCTAGGAACCTTGAGCAGCCCGGCGCTGATCCTGGTGGCCGTCATCGGGCTTGTTCTGGCCGGCTGGATAAGCTGGGGCGTTTTCGGTGCCGTCGTATCGGGTCTGATTGGAGGTGTTCTCATCGGCCTGTTTACCGAATACTATACGTCCGATACCTATTCGCCCACTCGCGGGGTCGCCGACCAGGCCCCGATGGGGGCGGCGACGACAATTATCGACGGATTTGCCACGGGGATGTATTCCTCGTGCTTGCCCGTAATAACGATTGTGGTGGCAATTCTGTGTGCGTACGGTTCCGCCGGGGGGTTTACGAATATGGTGATGGGGCTTTACGGCATCGGCTTTTCGGCGGTCGGGATGCTGGCCACGCTCGGCATCACGCTGGCAACCGACGCCTACGGCCCGATTGCCGATAACGCCGGCGGCAATGCCGAAATGAGCCACCTGGCCCCCGAGGTCCGCCAAAGAACCGATGCACTCGATTCGCTCGGTAACACGACTGCGGCTACGGGCAAGGGCTTTGCCATCGGCTCGGCGGCTTTGACGGCGCTGGCGCTTCTGGCTGCCTACATCGAGGAGGTGCGGATCTGGATTTCCAGACTGGCAAATGAAAGTGCCGACGGCATCTTCCGAGTCGGGCAGGTGGCCTTCTCCGGCAAAGACGGCGTCGCCGACGCAATCAATGCCAGGACCGCCGATATTATGGAGTTTGTCAACGCTTATCACCTGACGATCATGAACCCCAAGCTGCTGGGCGGCCTCTTCATCGGGTGCATGATGGCGTTCGTGTTTGCGGCAATGGCAATGAAAGCGGTCGGGCGCGCCGCGGGCAAAATGGTCAACGAGGTCCGGCGGCAATTCCGGGAAAGACCGGGCATTATGAAGGGCACGGAAAAGCCCAGTTACGCAGAGTGCGTGGCCATCTCGACCGCCGGCGCTCAGCGCGAGATGATACTGCCGTCTTTGATGGCGATTATCGCGCCGGTGGCGACGGGGCTGCTGTTAGGCGTGGAAGGCGTGATGGGGCTTCTGGCGGGGGCTATGTCGTGCGGCTTTGCGCTGGCGGTGACCCTCAATAACGCCGGCGGCACGTGGGACAACGCCAAGAAGTATATCGAAAGAGGCGCGCACGGCGGCAAAGGCTCGCCCGCTCATAAGGCAGCGGTGGTCGGAGACACGGTCGGCGACCCGTTCAAGGATACATCCGGGCCGAGCATGAACATCCTGATTAAGCTGATGTGTATGGTCAGCGTGGTCTTTTCGGGCGTGATCGTCAAATTCGGGCCGGTCGTCTCCAATTGGCTTGGAATGGGCAAATGAGCCGGTCCGCCGCGAGTGCACGCCGGACAGCCGCTTGACACAGTCATTCAATACATGTATCTATACGGGGTGGCTGAATCGGCCGCCCCTTTTTATTTGAAACGAGGATATAGGATTTGAGGAAGAGACAAAACCGGAAGGCAAAGGCTTTTGCACTGGCGGCGGCCAAAGTCGCCGCCGAGCGCCATTGCAGCGAAATCGTGGTTCTGGACTTGAGGGGCATCTCGCCGGCGACCGACTATTTTGTCATCGCCACCGGCACCAGCGGCAGGCAGATGCGTGCCGTCGCCGACGAGATCAGTGACGCCGCCAGAGAGGCAGACATGCAGCGTTTCGGCAGGGCCGGCTACGAACAGGGGCGATGGATCCTGCTGGATTTCATCGACGTCGTGATCCATCTCTTTGATGAACAGTACCGCGATTACTACAACCTGGAATTTCTCTGGGGAGACGCAGAAAAATTGACTATTGATGATTGAAAAAATACAGCCACCGAGACGAAGAAGATGTATTAGCCACAGAGGGCACAGAGAACACAGAGAATGTTAGATAAAAAGACAGTTTTTATCTTAGGTGCCGGCGCAAGTTGTCCTTATGGTTACCCGTCGGGATCGCATCTTCGAGAGTACATATGTTTGTCCACGAACAAGCCAAGGATGAGCGAATCAGTGCAAGGCCCCCGGCAAGAAAGAGAACTCGGTAACTTCAGAAAAAAATTCGAGAACTCAAGCACAAAGTCGATAGACCTTTTCATGGCAAGGAATCCAAATCTTGCACCGATCGGAAAGTACATTATAGCCTTTGAGATTTTCAGTGCCGAAGAGCGAAGTCAGTTTCGAGAACGGGCCGAATGGGTGCAGGAGGCATACAAACACCGGCGGGATGAGACCACATTGGAGCGGTATTTGCAGAGGAAGGATTTCCAGGGAGGAGATTGGTATTCATATTTATTTGACCGCCTTACGGCAGGGTTAGTCGGCAAGGATGACCTCCCAGATTTTTCCGAGGGCAAAGTCACATTCATTACGTTCAATTATGACCGGTCTCTGGAGTACTTCCTATATGAAAGCCTTCGTAACTCCTTCACCCAGGTTCCGGAAGCCCAGGTCGTTGAGTGCCTGAAAAGTCTGAAGATTCTGCATATCTACGGGCAAATTACGCCGCTGAAGTGGCAGGATTCCAATGAGGGTGTTGATTACCGGCCTCCAATTAGCGAGTCACTTCTGTACAGTGCGTCGCAAAATATCAGAACAATATATGAAGAGAAACAAAACCAGCAGTTGACAGAGGCTCAAGACGTTCTTAGCCAAGCTGAACAAATACTCTTTCTTGGTTTTGGGTATGCACCGGAAAACATGGAAGTCCTCGGGCTGCATGGAGTAATACCTCCAAGCTGTCAGGTCTATGGCACGGCATTTGGCATGATGGATAAAGAAATAGCGGACATCCTGCATACCATCCGGTCCGGCAGAAGAGCGGATTCGGACGGACATAAAGAGCGTTACGACACTCTGATATATCCCTGTGATTGCCTGGAGCTATTGAGGAAGCAGCTATGATAAATTCTCTGTGTTCTCTGTGCCCTCTGTGGCTGAAAATGAATTGAATATGTTCTCTGCGGCTAAAGAATGAAACCGGTTCTTGATACTCTTGAGCAAAGGATCTCTGCGGCGATGGTTGCGGCCACGGGGCGCCCGGATTGTGCGGCTATTGTCCGGCCGGCGACGGATGCCAGGTTTGGCGATTACCAGGTCAACGGCGTCATGGCGCTGGCCAAGCAGATCAAGACCAACCCGCGCAAGTTAGCCGAGGAAGTCGTGAAGAATCTGGACCTTGGCGACATCTGCGAGCCGCCTGAGGTGGCCGGACCCGGATTTATCAATTTGCGGCTCAGGGCCGAGTTCGTGACCGGCGAATTGCTCGAAATCAGCAAGGACCCCGCCGGCATTGGGATAGAAAAAGCGGCCGAGCCGAAAACGATTGTCGTTGATTTTTCCAGCCCGAACATTGCCAAGCAGATGCACGTCGGCCATCTGCGAAGCACCATCATCGGCGATTGTATCTGCCGAACCCTCGAATGTCAGGGCCACAAAGTCATCCGCCAAAACCACATCGGCGACTGGGGCGTTCAGATGGCGATGGTGGTAAGAGCCATCGTAACTGAATGTGATAACATTACCAACAGTTTAAATCCGGACCTCGAATATCTTATTGCACATGACATACAAGCTTGGGAGATCGAGGCTATAAAGAGGCTTAAACTGTCTCTCTCTCAATTGGAGTCACTGTACATCAAATCTAATCAGGCTCTTGCAACGGGCCATCCTACATTTGAAAAAGATATGAGAGGGATTTTATTTGGATTGCAGCATGGACAGCCAGGCTGCCTTAGTTCTTGGCGGAAAGCTCGAGAAATCACGTTACAAGCATGCCAACAGATATACGATCAACTGGGTGTTGAGTTAAGCATGGAGGATGTGCGGGGTGAGAGTTTCTATAAGGATATGCTAAAAGACGTTGTCGAGGAATTGCTGAAACGCAAAATAGCAGAAAAATCAGAGGATGCTGTTTGTGTTTTTCCGCCGGGGTTTAAGAACAAGGAGGATGAGCCGTTACCGTTTATTATTCAAAAGTCCGATGGGGCGTATCTTTATGCGACGACGGACCTGGCGGCGCTGCGGTATCGGGTCAACGAGCTGCAGGCGGACGCCATTATTTATGTCACCGATGCCCGGCAGATTCAGCACTTCCAGATGCTCTTCAAAGTGGCGGAAATGGCCGGGTGGGATATAAGACAGAATACAGAAGACAGAACACAGAAGACAGAATTTGTCCACGTCATGTTCGGGAGTGTTTTAGGCGAGGATGGTGCACCATTAAAGACGCGGTCAGGTGAGAATGTGAAGTTAAAAGAGCTGCTCGACGAGGCGGTGGAGCGCGCGATGGCGGTCGTCGAAGAGAAGAATCCGGGACTTTCGCCCGAGGAAAAAGACAAGATCGCCAAGGCCGTCGGCATCGGCGCGGTCAAATACGCGGATTACTCCAATAATCGCACGAGCGATTACGTCTTCAGCTTCGATAAGATGTTAGCCATGGACGGAAACACGGCCCCGTACATGCAATATGCTTACGCCCGGATAAAGTCGATCGAGCGAAAGGCCCAGAGCAAAGACGTGGATATTGAAGCGGAGCTGGCCGGCGTGAAAGCTCTGAGCCTGACCGAGCAAGCTGAATTAGACTTGGCCAAGCACCTGATTCGCTACGGCGAGGCGATCCAGGCCGCCGCGGCCGATTACAGGCCCAATTATCTGACGGCGTATCTGTACGAGCTTTCGCAGAAGTTCAGCGCGTTTTATACCAACTGTCCCGTTCTGGCGGCCGGACCGGACAAAAGGCCCACCAGACTGCTGCTGTGCGACCTGACCGCCAAAACGATCAAGCACGGCCTCCATGACCTTTTAGGCATCGACGTAGTCGAACAGATGTGAGAAATTCGGGTCGTTTTCCGGCTCAAAGGATGACAAGAATTCCATGTAGGAATGGGACGTAATCTTCGTAGTTTTATATATTTAAGGAAGCAGGCTTGGTTCCTGAGTTGTGCACCATCCATCTGGATGATCCGATCTTAAAACACGTCCGCAAGGATTATCCGTCGCTGCGGCACGATATGACCGTTCAGGATGCCCTTACGGCGATACGGCTGGTGGCTGTGGGAGAGCGGGTCATCTATTTCTATGTGCTCGATGAGGCTGAGCGATTAGTGGGTGTCGTGCCGACCCGGCGTCTGCTTACAGCGGAGCTGGAAAAACCCATTTCGCAGGTGATGATTAGCAGGGTCGTTTCCATCCCCCACACCGTCACGGTGCTCGAAGCTTGTGAATTCTTCGTGATGTACAGGTTTCTGGCATTCCCGGTTGTTGACGAGCAGCAGCGTATGGTAGGCATTGTGGACGTCAGCTTGTTCACTGAGGAGGTTTTCGACATCGCCGAGCGTCAGCAGTCCGAAACGATTTTCGAATCCATCGGGCTTCGCATCGAGCAGGTGCGGGGTGCTTCGCCGCTCAAGGCATTCCACTTTCGGTTTCCCTGGCTGCTAGCGACTATTGCCAGCGGTACGTTGTGCGCGTTGCTCGCCAGCGCCTACGAAGCGACTTTGGCTCAGGCCTTGGCATTGGCCTTTTTCCTGACACTGGTGCTCGGATTGGGCGAGAGCGTCAGCGTTCAGTCAATGACGGTCACTCTTCAAGTCCTGCGAACGTCACGGCCGAGCTTGCGCTGGTATGCCAAGGCACTACGACGCGAGATACTGACGGCGATGTTACTGGGGACCGCGTGCGGGACCATCGTCGGGCTGATTGCGTGGATATGGCGCGGAAGCGGGTTGGTTGCCGTTGCGATTGGCTCGGGTATCGTGCTGTCGCTATGCACGGCGTGCCTGTTTGGTTTGAGCGTTCCGGCTTTGCTGCATGCGCTTCGGCTCGATCCTAAGATTGCCGCCGGTCCGATTACACTTGCCTTGACAGACGTTTTTACGTTGTTATGTTATTTCACCATGGCAGCGCTTTTGCTATGATACAGACTGATCGGCAATGAAAATCATTCAACAACAGTTTAGCGTAAGCACAAAATCACGCTGTCAGATGATTGATATCACGAGCCGGGTTCAGTCTATGGTCAGCGCGTCCGGCATAACAGACGGTGACGCAATTGTTTTTTGTCCCCACACGACGGCGGCGATTACCATCAACGAAAACGCCGACCCATCCGTTCCACATGATATTCTTTTGACATTGGAGCAATTACTGCCCCAGCATCGTTCGGGTTATCGACATTCCGAGGGCAATTCCGATGCCCACTGCAAGAGTTCCATGCTCGGCTGCAGCGAGCAAATTCCACTTAAGGACGGGACTCTGCAGCTTGGCACGTGGCAGGGTGTTTTTTTCTGTGAGTTCGACGGCCCGCGCAGCCGAAAGGTGATCGTTCAAATCCGCGGGGAGTAACCATCTCACTGCCACCCTGAAGCAGATCACCGCCGCCGCGTCACCCTAAGAGAAGCGCAAAAAAAGGGCGAGGTGGTGGGACCGGCTGGGGGGGAGACCGGTGGACCACACTGCCTCGCCGAGGTCTATCTACCCCTAAAAGGGGTATCAATTCACTGTCCAAACCATAAAGAGCTGCGGACGCAACCAACACCTCCGGAAAATCCTGTCAATGGCAAGGGGCTCATCCCCACCCCATGCGCCTCAACTACATTAGTATACCCGGTGCGGCCCAAAAATGCAAGCTCAAAATCGCTTTTTTCCGTTTTTTTTGCGAACATCGTGTTATCCGGACGGAAATCACAAAACCATTCGGCTCAAATACTTAGTGCGTTGCGAATGCCCAGACGTGCGCGAGGCACCCGGGAAGTTCCTGTCCAACGGGCAATCCGCTTGCTGAGACAGGGAAAACCGCCAAAATTTGTCTGTGGATCGTTTTTGTGCTGGCAAAAAATCCAACGGACTGATATGTTGAGCGTATTCCTTGTATAGGGTGGATCGAGGTCTCGATTCTGAATCTCTGACAATTGTCTTATGGCAAAGATTTCCGAGAAACTGAAGCGTATTAAGGACACCATCGACTCTTCCTGTGCACGTGCCGGCCGGGAACCCAGTGAGGTCAAGCTTGTCGTTGTCACCAAGTCCGCTACCCTCGAAGATGTCCAGCAGGTCATCAGTCTGGGCGTCACCGACCTGGGAGAGAATCGTGTCCAGCAACTGAAAAAGGTCTCCGCTCAGGTTGAAGAGTTCCTGCAGGGCCCCGACGGTGACCCGGCTCTGCTGAAGAAGATCCGGTGGCACATGATCGGCCATTTGCAGCGCAACAAGGTCCGTCAGGTGTTACCGATTGCCGTGCTTATACATTCGGTGGACACGCTTCGGCTGGCCGAGGAGATCAACACCGCCGCGGCAAAGCTCAATCTGAACCCAAGAATTCTTTTGCAGGTCAATACGTCCGACGAACCCCAGAAGTACGGCGTCCCCGTAGGGGCGGCCACGCATCTGGCCGAGCAGATAGAGACCCTTCCGAACGTACAACTCGTCGGCCTGATGACCATGGCGCCTCTGACCCATAATAAAGATATTGTCCGGTCCTGTTTCGTTCGGGCAAGAGAGCTATTCATCGAAATGCGAGGCGAGAAGGTTGTCGGCCCGCGGTTTACCGAGCTGAGCATGGGCATGAGCTCGGACTACGAGATCGCCGTCGAAGAGGGAGCGACGATTCTTCGCATCGGCTCGGCCATCTTCGCCGGCTGACCAAGAACGAGGGACGTGGGACGAGTCGTCTATCGCCCATCCCTTTCTCGTCCATCGTGTTACTATGCCGCCCATCCCCAGGCACATTTTCCTCCGCAGACCGAAGCCTGATCCTAATGGGCGACGTTAGATCGCCGCTCCTGAAAGAACGGAAAAAGGCAAGAAAAATGAAAAGTGCCGCCCCTGACAAGCCGAAATTAAGTTATGCCCGCGTTGGGGCCCGATGTTTATTCCAGGTCCTATAAGACGGCAAAAGAAAGCAAACGGGATGGAAAACGCAGAACCATTTAGTGCCATCGAGGTATCGGGGCGTTTCACGGACGTTCTGTACCTGACCGATCAGGGCTCCATGCCGGCCGAGATAAGGCGGCTATTGAAGCTGCGGAAGCTTTCTTACCATATTCTTCCGATCAACCGGTTTTCCGAGGTACGCGACAGACTTGATTTGATAGGGACCGCTGTAATCGATGCAAAAGACTTGACGGCCTCTCAGCAGCAATTGGTCCGAATCATTGAGTCACTCGAGAAAGAACATATCGGCGTGATTCTGCTTACAGGCCGGACGACCGTGCCCGTCAGGAGTTTCTCGCTATCACCGTCCAGCACCAGCTTCTCTATGGACGCCACAATGCAGGCGGTCTCCATCAATGAGCTTTGGACAAGAATGAGTGTCAATCTTGCATACCGCAAAGGCAGTTCGGGCATGGCGGTCAAGCCCGCGATTCCACCCCGGCAGGTGCAGACAATTTGCAGGAATAAACTGGCGGAGCAGCTTAGCATGACAAAGGCGTTAGCAGATAACCTGACGGAACAGCTTCGCTTAGCCGGTCTTGTCCAGCAGGACTTCCTGCCTACCCGATTGCCTAACAGCGACCAGGTGCAGTGGGCTACCATTTTCCTGCCCGCCGAATGGGTCTCCGGCGACATCTACGACGTTGTGCGGATTGATGAACAACATATCGGCTTCTACGTCGCCGACGTCGTCGGTCATGGGATGCCCGCCGCTCTGTTGACGATCTTTCTGAAGCAGGCTCTGGTCATGCGAGAGACCGTCGGGAACAATTATCGTGTGTTCTCTCCGGCCGAGGTCGTGAAGAATCTCAACGTGCGGATGGCCGCACAGAAGCTGTCGGGCTATCAGTTTGCCACGTGCTGCTATTGTCTGCTGAATACGAAAACGCTCCAGCTTACGTACGCGCGCGCCGGGCATCCGTATCCGATCGTGATCCGGCAAGGGCAGCCGCCTGAACGGCTTGAAGTGCGGGGCTCCCTGCTGGGGATTTTCGAGCAGGCCGAATACGTTCAGCGGACCGTGCAGCTCCAGCCCGGCGACAAACTGCTGCTCTATTCCGACGGAGGCGAACCTTTCATCGGCAGGTTCGATGACCAGGGAGGCTTTAATTTCGGCGAAGGATTCTGCAAGATCAAAGATTTGCCGATTCGTGAGATGATGGATTCACTTAACGCGCTTGCCCAGAATCAGCAGCTCGATCCCTCAGAAGTCGATGACATTACGATGGTGGGTCTTGAGATACTTTCGCCCACGTCGTGCCGCTAAGTTACGACCTCAATGCCGTATAACCGGCAGAACGTCCGTAGCGCCCTGGCGCTGCTCCCGTAGAAGATAACCTGGTGCATCCCCTTGACGTCGCACACGTCGTCCACCTCGTTGATCGTCATCTCCACGTTCGTGC
The DNA here is from genome assembly GCA_964462945.1 of uncultured Pirellulales bacterium. GTDB lineage: Bacteria > Planctomycetota > Phycisphaerae > Sedimentisphaerales > Anaerobacaceae. Next base: position 48,281 of record CAYWZW010000025.1, on the reverse strand, counting down.
GACAGCCTCCGGTCGGCGGAATCGGCGGGCAGCCCACAACGGTTCCGCTATAAACGTACATCCGGGGCGTTGGCCCTGATAGGTACTGCGTCAGTGTGACATCTTGTCCGGCGCGCCAGAGAACGCGGGGGACACAGCCCCAGCCCGCTTCGGCGTGACTCATCAAGATGTACGGCTCGGAAGGGCCGGCGGCGCCGCTCAGCTTCAAGGGGCAGGTGCAATGGGCGCCGAAATAGTGATTCTTCTGCGTGTCCATCGAGGCATTCTGCTGGAACCCCGGCCGGTCGAAGAGCTGCTGCACGAGCATCAGGGTCAGCGTAGCGTTCAGATCCGCCTGGCAGCCGGCGGGAATCCCTTCATCCCTCAAGCTCATAACGCCCATGCACGGCGGACAATGCTTGTGCGGCTTGCTGAGGCCCGGCAGGCAATCCATCATCACGGCATCGGCTTTTTCCGTTTCAACGATTCGCTTGAGGACAAAATACGCCCTCGCGGCATCGAGAATATCAGCGTTCGTCGGCTGGATCACCTCTTTGGCATTTTTCAGATAGGCATCAGCGAGTTTCTTCACGGCCTCTGTAGTTTCGGTGCGCCTGAATTCCTCGTAGAAGACCGCGTGCGGCACGGTCCGCACCCGAGTTCCAAGATGGGGCACTGTCGTCTCTTGGACCTCTGAGCCTCCTATGCTGGCAATCAGGCTGTCTCTCATCCGGCGTCCCGTCCTGATCATCTTCATGCCCTCTTGGACGGCGTCCAGATTGTCCAGCGAATTGATCAGATAAACGCCGGGCTTTCGGTGGAGCTGATTAATATGCTCCACCAGCAGGATTCCCAATGTGGCAAGCACGACCGTGGGAATTTTCGTTTCCTCGACGATGCGCGTTACATGCCCCCAATGCCCCTTCTTGAAGAGGACCAGCAGCAAGCCGTCGGGCTTTGACTGTTTAACCTCGCCGATAAACCGCGTCACGCTCTCGGCGTCATCGAGCGGCGTTTCGTTCATCGAGATACGCATCTCCAAGTCCTGCTCGATTTTCTTGATCCTTTCCATGTACTGCTTTTGGCGCTCTTCGGCATCAAAGCCGGATCCCGGCCAACTGTAATAGCCGGCCTCCCTCAGAGATTCGGTTGGAGGATAGATAAAAGCCCCACGCACCGTGGTAGATCCTTTCAGCAGGTTCGTACTCCGGGCGGGGGCAGCGGCGCCAAGTGACTGTCCGGAGCTTAACGAAATGCCCGCCGCAGCGCTGCCGGCCGCGTGCAGAAAGTCGCGCCTGGATATCTTCGCTGTTTGTGCTGATTCTGAACGTTTCATGTTCTTTCCTTTCCAATGCTCGCAACCACTCGCGCTTGGCCCCCGACGCCCCAGAAGGCGCATATCAACCCGAAGAGCACAGATTCTTCGTCCAAGCCGTAAGAAACCAACAGCAGGCTCTTGTCCGCATCCGGCCTCAGACACAAGTCGCAATGATTGACATTCTTATAACGCTTCGATGTTTGTCGTACAAGAAGCGCCGCTGCCTTTCTTGCAGACTCCCGCCGCGTGCCCACCGGCGGCGGATCTCTTCACCGGCTGGATTCAGGAGTTACTGGTTGGCGCCGCGCGAGGTTCCTTATCCAGCGAACGGTAGTTCACCCCTGCCGCCTCAAGGCGCTTGAGATGTTCGGCTAGGCGGATCAGAAACGCCTCGTAGTTGCGAGTCTCCCGCGGCGACCAGAGCACCTCACTCAGCGCGGCGGCCCGCGGGTAAGTCATATATTCGCGGTGCTTCTCGTCGGCCATATACTCCCCCCATAGTTGGCCTTGTCCGCCCAGCACGTGATCGGCTTGCTCTTTGGTGAGCGCTTCGGGAACAGGCTCGAACGTGTAAGCCTTTTGGAGTGGGATGTAACCGCCGATGGCCCGCGGCTCGGTCTTCTCAGGGCCCTGGTAGTAGTCGAAGTATGTATGCGAGGTCGGGGCCATGATCACATCGTGTCCGGCCTGGGCGGCTGTGATGCCGCCGTCTTGCCCCCGCCAGCTCATCACCACCGCCCCCGGCGCCAGGCCACCCTGAAGAATCTCGTCCCACCCGACCAGGCGCCGGCCATGACGTGTCAGGAATTCATCCACCTGCTTGATGAACCAGCTATGCAGCTCGGCCTCATCCTTCAGGCCCAGCCCGCCGTCCGCGTGGCGGGCCAGCCGCAACTTCAACGCCTGCATCTCCTCGCTCTGCTTCCAATGCTCGGTGTTCGCTTCGTCGCCCCCAATGTGAATGTGTCTGCTTGGAAACATCTCCATGACTTCCGTCAGCACGTCCTGCATGAAGGCAACGGTCTGCGGACGTGGCGCCAGAACCCTCTCGTTGGCGGTCCAGCGCTGCTCCGGCGGGAGGGCGTTTAGCTTCGCAGGATGCAGGCCGATCTGAGGGTAAGACACAATCGCCGCGCCCGTGTGGGCGGGCATCTCGATTTCGGGCACGATGGTAACGTAACGCTCCGCTGCGTAGCGGACCAGATGACGGATGTCGTCCTGGGTGTAGAACCCGCCCGGGCGTTGGCCGCTGGTTCTCTTGCCGTCTTGGCCCATGGCGCTAAAATCCATCCACGCGCCGATCTGCGTCAGTTGCGGATACTTTTTGATTTCGATTCGCCAGCCCTGGTCGTCGGTCAGGTGTATCTGCAGGCGGTTGAATTTGTGCAAAGCCATCGTGTCGATGAATCGCTCGATGTCCTGCCTGGGGATGAAATGCCGGGCCGGGTCAATCAGCAGCCCGCGCCATTTGAATCGGGGATAGTCGATGATGCGCACACAAGGCACGGACCACTTAATTCCCTCGACCCTCTCCTTGTTGAAAATGGGCGGCGGCATCAACTGCCGGAGTGTCTGGATGCCGTAGAACAATCCGGCCCGCTCGGCGGCGCGAATTACGATAAAGTGGCCTGTGACCTCAAGCTCGTACCCTTCTTCCCCGAGTGGATCTTTCAGTGACGATTCGATTCCCAGCCGTATGCTGTTTTCTACGTTCGGCGGACGCTCGACCAGCCCGCCATCCGCGTGGCGGGCCAGCTTCAGTCGATATCCCATCGCCGGCTCTAACGCCTCTATGAGTTTCGATGCCTCGATGGAAGCCGCGTCCTGGGTAATGACCTGCGTGGATGGCGCGATAACAAAAGAACCGGCACGGTCTTCGACGCGGACGGGTAAGGGAACGACCTTCGCTCTTTCGATCGTCGTGGCTCCAACGGCCGGGAACACGTAAACCATCGCAACTATGACGCCGGATACTGTTCTGCACATGAATCTATCCATTATGGACCTCCTTAACCATTTCTCCTTAATCATTTCCACGGCTGCTGATTATACCACAAGTCCAGTCGATGGATATCGCATCGATTAGTCCATCGTGATTCAGGTCAGGGGGCTGGGCGAAAATGCGGTTGCCACCGAGGCCGGTCGGTTTGGGTCCGAACGTTTGTTGACTCCCAAGGGCCCAAGTGATAGCATACCACCCGGAAACGTTAGAGGGTTTCGAAAAAACTCAAATTACAGAAAGGGACGTGAAATGAAGCGCATTCATAAGTGTTTGGATTTGGGCTCCATTACGCGCCGCGACGTTCTGACGACGGCGGCGGCGGTGGTCGGTGCCTCGTCAGTGCTGGTGGGACTGCCCCAAGCCGCGTGGGGTCAGACCAAGAGAGTCGTGAAGAATGGGCGCATCAAGCAGTCTATATGCGGCGGCTGCCTGCGAAAGGCTGGCCTGGACGCCGAGCAGACGGCGTCGCTCCTGGTCGAGATGGGGCTGGTGGGCAGGGACCTGGTAGGCCCCAATGACTGGCCCACGCTCAAGAAACATGGTCTGGTCGCGACGATGGTGCCGGGCGCCGGCTCCATCCCGAAGGGCCTCAACGATAAATCGCTGCACGCCAAGTTCCTCGACGATTTCAAGACAAACATCAAGGCGGCGGCAGAGTACAAATGGCCCAACGTGATCTGTATGGCCGGCGATCGCCAGGGGATCAGCGACGAGGAGGGCATGGATAATTGCCATGCCATCCTGAAGGAAGCGGTCAAGATTGCCGAGGACAACAGTGTGACCATCTGCATGGAGCTTCTCAACAGCAAGGTCAACCATCCCGGCTACATGTGCGACAAATCCGCGTGGGGCTTCGAGCTGTGCCGGCGCGTGAATTCGCCACGCTTCAAGATGTTGTACGACATCTACCACATGCAGATTATGGAGGGCGATCTCATTGCCACGATTCGCAAGAACATTGAGCACATCGGCCACTTTCATACCGCCGGCGTGCCGGGCCGTCATGAGCTCGATGAGAACCAGGAGATTTATTATCCCGCTGTCATGCGGGCCATTGTCGAGGCCGGCTACCAGGGCTATGTCGCCCATGAGTACAGCCCCACGCGCGATCCAATGGAGTCGCTTGTGCAGGCGGTGAAGGCCTGTGACGTGTAGGTGATTGAGGAACAGGCTGATGTTGCGTATTGTGACGGTCCTTGCAATCGCCTGCGCCATGTCGGCAGCCAAAGCACCCCAGGGTCTGCCCGCTTCTTCCTGGCCGGCATTAGACGCGGCAGCCAAGGCTTTCGCTGAGGGACGGCTGGACGCAGCTTCCGAAGAGTTTGAGGCGGTCGCTCAGAGTACATCAGCCCCAGCGTTCATTCGCGGCCTGGCCATGCTTGCTCTGGCGGAAGTGGCGCTGGCCCGTGAGGACTTCGCTGCCGCAGCCGCGATATGGCAGCGTTTGGCCGGTAATGCTGAATTGCCGCAATTCCACCGTGACACGGCGTGCCGCCGCATCTTGGAGGCAAAACGTCTGGAGCTGGCCCGCCAGACGTACGGCGGGCAGGGGTTGCGCGGGCGTGACCCTGCCGCCTGCCGAGTCCAACTGCCGGTGCTGCCCGAACTGGCTGCGGTGTTCCATGTGGCGCCCGCTGGAAGCGACGCCGCCGAAGGTTCGCAAGACAAACCGTTTAGCACCCTTGAAAGGGCGCGCGACGCCATACGGAGCTTGAAGAAATCTCACGGCGGAATGTTGCCCAAGGGCGGCGCGAAAATCGTGATCGATGGAGGAGCATATCCCGTTCAGCGGACTCTCAGCCTGACATCGCAGGACTCGGGAACCGCCGAGGCGCCGGTCATCTATCAGGCTAAGTCCGGCCAGGTGCCCATCCTCCGCGGCGGGGTACGAGTCACAGCGTGGAAACCGATCTCGGACGCCAAGCTTCGAGACAAGCTTGATCCGTCGGTTCGCGACCGCGTTCTGGAAGCTGACTTGAAGGCGCTGGGCGTGACGAATTGGGGCGACGCGACGGGTCTGCGTCGCCGGCCGGAGCTGTTCGTGAACGGTCAGCCGCAAACGCTCGCTCGCTGGCCGAATGAAGGCTTTGTCAAGACTGGCGAAATCCTCGGCAAGGAAACCTTCAAAGTCTGGAATACGATCACCGGATGCAGAGACGGGAAATTCCGTTACCTCGACGACCGGCCGAGCCGCTGGCTTGACGAGCCAGATGTCCGCCTTTATGGCTACTGGTTCTGGGACTGGTTTGAAGAGTATCAAAAAGTAGCTTCGATTGACGCTGAGGCCCGGACTTTTACGCTATCTCCGCCTTACTCCAATTATGGTTACCGTCAGGACCAGCGCTATTATGCCGTGAACGTGTTCCGCGAGCTGGACTGCCCCGGCGAGTGGTATCTCGACCGCCAAGCCGGGATGGTCTATTGGCTTTCGTCAGAGGGGATCGAGCCGCCAAGGGCGGAGACGGTTCTGAGCGTGTTCGACCAGCCTTTCGTCGTACTGACTGACGTCGAGCACGTAATGCTGCTTGGCCTCACGTTGCAGGAGGGACGCGGGGACGGCATTCATATCCGCGGCGGAGCCAACTGCTTAGCGGCCGGTTGTACGGTACGCCAGCTCGGCGGCGATGCGATTGTCATCGAGGGCGGACAGAACCACGGCATCTTCGGGTGCACGATGAACACCCTTGGCTGCGGCGGGGCGCGCGTGGCCGGCGGGGACCGCCAGACGCTGACGCCCGGCCATCACGTTGTCGAGAACTGCACCGTCTCAGACATCTCTCGGCTCAAGCGGACCTACACCCCAGCGGTTCACCTCGACGGCTGCGGCAACCGCATCGCCCACAATCTGTTTGAGAAAGTACCTTCCTCGGCGATGCGCATCGAAGGCAACGATCATCTCATCGAGCTGAACGTGATTCGTAACGTCGTTCAGGAATCAGATGATCAGGGCGGGCTCGATATGTGGGGTAATCCGCTGTATCGCGGAGTCGTGGTCCGCTGGAACCGCTGGAGTGACATTCGAGGCGGTACCGACAATGGTGCGGCGGGTATCCGGCTGGACGATATGATCTCGGGTGTAACAATCCACGGAAACATCTTCGAACGGTGCGGCGCCGTCATGTTCGGCGGCGTCCAGATCCACGGCGGCAAGGAGAACATCGTGGACGGCAATCTCTTCCTGGATTGTCGTGCAGGAATCAGCTTCAGCCGCTGGGGCCGGAAACGCTGGCTTGAATCCATTGAGCGATTCCTTCAACAAGCAGGCCAACCTCCCTATTCGAGCCGCTATCCCGAGCTGGCCAGGCTCGCGGAGGACGCGGACGTGAATATCATCAGCCGTAATCTCTTCGCCCATTGTGAAAGTGTTCTCCTGCGCGATGGCGGAGTGCAACAAACGGCCCTCAACGCCGTCTCCAGCCGGTCCGCTGAGCTGGAAACAGCACTGGAAGGCAGGTTTGTTGGCGATGATTCACAGCTCCGGCAGATGCTTTTCGAGACAATTCCGCTTGAGCAGATGGGACCCTATGAGCATCCGTGGCGGGCACAGGACCCCATCGTAGGCATTGAAAAAAAACCCAAGCCCCAGGGCGCCCCGCCGAATGAACCGCACTAAGTGGGTACCCCATATAGTCTGTCCATATCTTGACTTGCCTGCAGAAAGTCGCTAATCTCTGGCAGGAATGGCGTATCTCGATGCCTGATGTTCGCCGGCCTACGCTTGCCGAAGATCGAGAGACCAAGATCGAAATCCAAAACACGATTTCTACTCTGGACTATGCGAAGGCGAAACGTTATCCGGGCGTTTTTTTTTGCCCTGTTCTTCAGTATTGGTGCGGCCTCGCTGAGCAGTTCCATCCTCTGTGACGATTTGGTGCAGTATTATCAGAACCAGGAGCTTCTGCGAGAAACACGGGAATCTCTGAATCGGCTCGAATCTCTGAACGCGGACTACGACATGCTGCTGGAGAAGCTGAAAGAAGACCCGAACCTTTTTAGGCGCCTGGTCCCGGCCACCCTTGGTCCGGACGCCGAACATCGGGATGCAAACACCGTTTACCCGAGAGCGACAGCCGAACAACTGGCCGCCGCTCGCAGGGCCTTGATGGAGGATCCGAGCCCATCCGCCGCCGGGGCGATGCCGAAGTGGCTCAGCCGGGCCAGTGAGCCCCGGCGAAGATGGATGCTCTTTGTCTGCGGAGTCGTCCTGATCCTGACCTCGTTTGTCTGTTTCAGGCCGGCTAAACCCAATGCCGGATGAGGGCAGCAACCAGGATGTTCTCTTGATAACCGCGCCAAATCCACTATACTTCCTGTTCGTGGACCTGAAGTTTTATCTGGAAGAATTATTGGGAAGAGAGGTTGATCTGGTCACCGACAAAGCGCTTCGGCCGCAGGTCCGTAGGGCCATTGAGCAGGAGTTGATTCATGTCGCGTGACGAGATGATGTAGATGCCTTCTTGAACAAACAACAGCGTTGAGAGCAGATGGTTAGAATAATATGACATATGATGACAAACAAGACAGCGCTCAAACAGAACCAAGAAGCCTCGATTTTATTCGGGCGATTGTCGCTGAAGATCTGAAGACGAATAAATGGGGCGGGCGAGTCGTGACGCGCTTTCCGCCGGAGCCCAACGGGTATCTGCATATTGGGCACGCCAAGAGCGTCTGTCTGAATTTCGGCATCGCGGCCGAGTTCGGCGGCCGGTGCCATCTGCGATTCGACGACACCAACCCGGAGAAAGAAGAGCAGGAATACGTCAACTCCATCATTGAGGACGTCCGCTGGTTAGGCTGGGACTGGGGCGAGCACCTCCATTACGGGTCGGACTATTTCGACCAGATGTACCAATGGGCCGTTGAACTGATTAAGAAAGGCAAGGCCTACGTCTGCGACCTGACGGCCGAGCAGACGCGAGTGTATCGCGGCACGCTGACCGAGCCGGGCAAAGACAGCCCCTTTCGCAGCCGCTCGGTCGAAGAGAACCTGGATCTGTTCGAGCGAATGAAGGCGGGCGAATTTCCCGACGGTTCTTGTACGCTTCGGGCGAAGATTGACATGTCACATGCCAACGTTAACATGCGCGACCCGGTGATGTACCGCATCCTGCACTCATCCCATCACCGTACGGGTGATAAGTGGTGCATCTATCCGATGTACGACTGGGCGCACGGATTTGAGGATTCCATCGAGACTGTCACACACTCGATTTGCACACTGGAATTCGAGAATCACCGCCCGCTCTACGACTGGTTCATCGATGCGGTCAACGAAGGCCGTACCGATGACGGCTCGGCTCCGTGGGGCAAAAAGATACACCATCCACAGCAGATTGAATTTGCCCGGCTGAACCTGACCTACACGGTGATGAGCAAGCGAAGGCTCCTGCTATTGGTGCAGGAGGGCCTCGTCGGCGGCTGGAACGACCCGCGAATGCCGACGATATCCGGGCTGCGCAGACGCGGCTATTCGCCCCAGGCGATTCGAGAATTCTGCAAGCACATCGGCGTCAACAAGTTCAACAGTACCGTGGACATCGCTCTGCTGGAGCACTGCCTCCGGGAGGATTTGAACAAGACCTCCCCGCGCGTGATGGCGGTGCTTCGGCCCCTTAAGGTGGTCATCGACAACTATCCACAAGGCCGGGTTGAAGAGCTCGACGCGATCAACAATCCCGAAGACCCAGGCGCCGGCACGCGGAAAGTTCCCTTCTCGCGCGAGTTATACATCGAACAGGAAGATTTCATGGAAGAGCCGCCGAAGAAATTCTTCCGCCTGGCCCCCGGGCGAGAGGTCCGGCTGCGCTATGCGTATTTTGTCACCTGCACGAATGTGATAAAGAATGCGGACGGCGAGGTGGTCAAGCTGCACTGCACGTATGACCCTGCTACGCGGGGCGGCGACGCTCCCGACGGGCGAAAGGTCAAGTCCACTCTGCATTGGCTCTCCGCCGGGCACGCACTCGAAGCTGAAGTTCGCCTGTACGATCATCTGTTCACAAAGGAGGATCCGGATGAAGTGGCCGAAGGTATGGATTTTAAATCCAATCTGAACGCCAGCTCGCTGGAGGTCCTGACATCATGCCGGGTGGAGCCGTCTCTGGCCGAGGCAAAGCCGCTCGACCGATTCCAATTCGAGAGGCTCGGCTATTTCTGTGTCGATCCCGACAGCTCCAAAGGCAAGCTCCTCTTCAATCGGACAGCCACGTTACGCGACCCCTGGGCCAAGATACAGCAGTCACAGCAGACATTGTGACTCGCCGCTCGTATCTCGAGTCAAGTTCTCGATACCAGATAGTGAGTCCCCTGAGTGGCACGCTCAAGCGAAGCTTAGGCGTGGTTTTTCCGTGGCTATTTTGTAAATATCATTTCTACGGAGATTAGGAGCAATACAACACCGAAGATTTTTCGCAAAACGGGATCGGAAAGACCCACAACGAATTTTGCTCCCAGCAGACCTCCGAAGAAAAAGCCAAGGCATAAAAAAACCGCGATTTTCAAATCCACAAATCCATCTTTATAATAAGTCCAGGCGGCCAAAAGACCTATCGGCGGCACCATCATCGCCAGCGTTGTCCCCTGTGCCCGATGCTGCGTTAGCCCGAAGAGAAAGACCAGAGCGGGAATTACAATTATGCCGCCCCCAAGACCGAATATCCCGCTGAAAATGCCGGTGACAAAACCCAAAATTATGTAAAGGATTGTATTCATGCTCGTTGACCTTTTTCAAATCTTCAAGATTCTATTAAGCATATATTAATTGCCGAACAGCTCGGTGAATTTTTCTTCGATGGCAGGAGCTTCGCATAGGATTTGTCCGATGAGAACCCCTCGCACGCCGGCGGACTTGAGCTTCTCGACGTCGGCGCGGGTCTTGATTCCGCTTTCGGCGACCAGCTCGTCTCTGTTATCGAGCAGCCCCGCCAATCGGCCTGTCGTATTCAAATCAACCTGCATCGTCGTCAGGTCGCGGTTGTTGATTCCCAGAACGCTGTATCCCTTCTGGGGAAAGCCAATCAGACTGCGGACCGCCAGCAGCGTATCGGCCTGATGGACTTCCAGGAGAACGGTGAGCGTCAACTCGGCTGCGGCGATCATCAAGTCCATCAGCTCGCCCGGCTTCAGGGCCTCTGCAATCAACAATATCGCATCGGCGCCGGCGGCTCGCGATTCATAAACTTGCCAGAGGTCGATGATGAAATCCTTTCGCAAGACGGGCAAATCCACCACTTGGCGTATCTGATTGATATATTCCAGTCTGCCCTGAAAATATTTCTCGTCGGTGAGCACACTGATGGCGTCCGCCCCGCACCGTTGATATGTTTGGGCGATTGCCACAGGATCGAAATCCTTACGAATGATCCCGGCTGAGGGCGAGGCTTTTTTGACCTCCGCGATGACGTTTATGCCCCGAGGGTTAGGCCTGATCACGGCTTTGTAGAAATTGCGGCACCGGGGCAACGCACGGATCTGCTCTTTGAGCTGGTCGAGACTTTTCTGCGATTGCCGGGAGCATACTTCGGCTCGCTTATCGGCTATTATCCTGTCTAATATGTTCGCCAACTGCGTCTATCCTGCAACCTTTACATAACCCATGCGAAGCTCGTTAAGAGTATTGGCCAGCACGATTTCTTCCTCCTTGGTCAAATTGCCTTTGGTTTTTTCCTCGAGCGTCTCAAGCATGTCGATGTTGTATTTTGCCAGCTCCAGGTCGGGCTGCCTTTTCTCCTGCCCCTTGATCTGCAGCAGGCCCAAAGCGAACAGCGATTGTGTGGTGAGCATGCTAATCAGGGCGGCAAGATTCCCTTCCGGCAAAGGCCCGCGGCCTTCATCTTCTTCCTGCTCCTTTTTCTTTTCGGCCTCTTCCTGTGCGGCCAATATCTCTTTTTCTCGTTGTGCCTGCTGCTTCCAGTCCTCATCGACGATGATCTTTTTCTCTTGCTTTTTTTCTTCTCCAGCCATGATTAGAGGCCCCCGTAAATTTTATGCTCCCTATTTTCGGTATCTTTTCATATCTCTATCGACATCGCGTTTCTGGTCGCGTTCGCTGATTGTCCGTCTCTTGTCGTATTGCCTTTTGCCCCGGGCCAGGGCCAGCTCTATTTTTGCCAGCCCTCGCTTGTTGAAATAGATGTGAAGAGGCACAAGGGTAAAACCCCGCTGTTCGAGCTTGATCCTGATCCTGCGAATCTCGGCCTTGTGCAGCAGCAGCTTTCTCTTCCGGGCCGGCTCATGCTGGCGGCTTCCCGCCTGCTCGTACGGGGCTATCTGCGCGCCGACCAGCCAGCATTGCCCGTTGTCCACCCTTGCGTACGAGCCGGCCAGGTCGGCGGTGCCGGCCCGCAACGACTTGACTTCGGTGCCCAACAGCTCAAGCCCCGCCTCGAACTTCTCAACAAGCTCGAAGTTTCTATACGCCTTCTTATTGACCGTAACCGGGCCCTGCTTATCCTTGTTCGTATCCTTGTGCGATTTTGCCGCCATTGCCCATATCATAGCCACAGCAGGCGTTTCTTGCAAGAATCGCCGTCAGGATGAACGTACCCCCTTGCGTGCGAACGAACAAAAGAAGCGGCCCTATGCGCTTGAGCATAAGGCCGCTCGTAAACAACCGAAGCGAAAATAATCCCTACGCGACCACATTACGCGCCGCACGGCGATCCTTGAAAGACGATGGAACGCCGCTCGTGGGCCGCATCAATAATCACGCACGATCACTGCATCGCTGCCGACCATGTACTGGTCTGAGCCTCGGACCTTCAGATTATAGACCTTGCCGGTATAGGGCGTGGTTCTCATCGTCACGCTCTTGATGCCGACGGTGCCGCTGAGGGTCTTCAATCTCAGGCCGCTGGTCAGGTTCTGTGCCGCGATCCATTGTCCGGAATCGAGCATGAAGCAGTGTGCATCCACAACGCTGATGCAATTCCCGCTTTCGAGCACGACGTCACGACATTCGAATGTGCCCAGGTGCTCCTGGACGTTCTCGACCTGCTCGAGGCCCGGGGTCACACTGAGCTGCCGGCCCGCTGTCACGCTTGAGATCTGGACAAGCTGGCCGCCGACCCATACAGGCGTCTCAGCAGTGAAGCAGGTCCTGCCCTTGGGTGGGGGTGTTGTGCCGCCGCCGCCACCGCCGCTGGTGACCGCGCCATCGTGAACCAGGAATGAGTCGGTTCTATCCTTGGGCGTAGCTCCAACAATGGGCACGCCACCCTTTCGGATGTCTCCGCCGTCCCAGAAGGTGTAGATGTTGTCATCGTTGATGCCGCAGAATGCGTTCTTCTCAAAACCCACGTGGTTGTCTAAGAACAACACGTTCTGGCCGTCTTCCTGGTGAGCAACGGCATTGCCGGCTTTTACAGCCTCTCTGCCGCCGTCCGGATTGAAGACGCCGGGGAACAGTTTGGCAGCTCCCGCGGGGGACTCGATCCACGGGTTCCTGTCGGCCGCGACCGCCAGACCCGGCTCACTGGCCGTGGTCAGGGCATACAGGCCAAAAGGCATGTGGTAGGCGTAGCTGCAATGCTTTCTTGGCTCGGGGCCAAAGTCCCACAGATCGATCAACTCTCTGTCGCCTGCGCCCTCGTCGGCGGGCTTGAATTCCGTCGTCCCGGAATCACCTTTGCAGATAAACGACTTGGGCGTGACCTCCGCGTATTTGACCAGGAGGTAGAAACAGGACGCGATCGTCCCCGTGCCGCCACTGCCATCGGCCGCTAAGCCGTACGCGGTAAACCGATTGGGAGCGAGCCAACTGGGTATGACCGTCGCCCACGTGCTGTTGCGGCCGCCGGAACGCGGCATCTCATCGTCGTAATCGTTGCTGTAGATAAGCATGGCCTTGCCGATGCCCGACAGGTTCGTCCCGCAGACCATCCGGAAGGCGATCTGCCTGACCCTGGCCAGAGCCGGCATCAGGATGCCCATCAGCAGCGCTATGATCGCGATCACGACCAACAGCTCAACCAATGTAAAACCTTTTTTCTTCATCTTTTTCTCCTTTTTCTTTTTGAGATTCGCAAGCTCGACCGTTTTCAAGTACGCTTCGGCTTACATTTTAATAGATAAATGCCTACTGCCCCACACACATGAGGCACTAAACACTATTTCTTCACCCGCGAATCTCCACAACTTGTTATTTCTGCTCAAAAACGGTCGGTCCAAACCTGTAAAACCGGTTTTTCCAGTAGAACTCGTGTACCGCGCCCGTACGCATGACTCCTCTGCATACAGTCCAAACTCAAACGCGCGCATCCAAACTTGCGGAAAAGTTTTCCCCGGCAGGTTGGTTTTTGATATGAAATCGGGACCAGATTATGATGACAGCATTAGATTATGATAACAGCACTTTTCAAACCTACCTGCATCTATTATCGGATATTAGCACAAGCCAGATCCCTTGTCAAATGAATTTCGTCAATTTTCACAAGTCCCTTGAAAAATTCTTCCAATTTGCCTAAAATCCCTGCTTCCAGCCTGGATTTGAAGATATGAGTACTCAGAAGAATCTCGAAAACGTTCAAAAACTGCTGAAAAGGCACGGCCAGAGCCACCTTTTGGCGTTTTGGGAACAGTTGGATGCGAGCCAAAGGTGCAGTCTGCTGGCACAGATCCAGCGTCTGGACTTCACGAAAATAGACCAGTGGGTGAGAAATTTCGTCACGAAGTCCGATTCCGCTCCCATAGGTGCAGATTTTTCCCCTCCTCCATTCTACGGAGCTAAACCGGCAGGCGCCGGGCAGCAGCGTCAATACTCCGAGGCCCTCGAACTGGGCGGCAAGTCCATATCTGCCGGCAAGGTCGCCGCCTTTGTCGTCGCGGGCGGTCAGGGAACCCGGCTCGGGTTCGACGGGCCGAAAGGGGACTTTCCCATCAGCCCGGTCAAGAACAAAACGCTGTTTCAGATATTCGCCGACACTATTGCGGCCGTGTCGCAAAAATATCAGACGGTCTGCCCCTGGTATATTATGACCAGCCCTTTGAATCACAGCCGGACCATAGAGATTTTTCGCTCAAACGACTATTACGGCCTGGACGCCGCAGACGTCTTTATCTTTCAGCAGGATACGCTGCCCAACTTTAGTTTGGAGGGCAAAATCCTGCTGGCCGACAAAGCCAACATCGCCTGCTCACCGGACGGTCACGGCGGAAGCCTGAAGGCCCTGTGCCAAAGCGGCGCTCTGGCAGACATGAAGAGACGCGGCGTGGAATTCCTGAGCTATTGGCAGGTCGATAATCCTCTGGTCAATATCTTTGACCCGCTCTTTATCGGTTTGCACACTCTCGATGAGGCCCAGATGTCCTCAAAGGCGGTGATAAAAGCCGGCCCTAAAGAGAAGGTCGGCAACTTCTGCCTGATTGACGGCAGGATAGCCGTCATCGAATACGGCGATTTGCCCGACAAGCTGGCCGCGCGCCGGAATCCCGACGGCTCCTTAGCCTTCCAGCTCGGCAGTATCGCCATCCACATCATCAGCCGCGCCTTCGTGGAAAAGTTGAACGCCAAAGATTCTTGTTTGCCTCTGCACAGGGCCGTCAAGAAAATCCCGCACATAGACGAGCAGGGGAATCTCGTGGCCTCTGACGGCATAAAGCTGGAAAGCTTTGTTTTCGATGCCATTCCGCTGGCCGCAAAATCAATCATCCTCGAGACGCTCAGAAGCGAAGAGTTTGCTCCAACCAAGAACGCCGCCGGAGCTGACAGCGTCGAAACGACAAGACAGATGATGGTTGCTCGTGCCGCTGCGTGGCTCGAAGCGGCGGGCGCGCCCGTCCCTCGAAAAGCGGACGGCTCCGTCGATTGCCTGCTCGAAATCGCGCCCAGCTTCGCACTGGAAAAAGAGGACGTCCGGGAAAAGCTGAATCAGATACCCAAAATAAAGCCCGGCGACAGAATCTACTTAGAGGCTATCCGAAATACTCCTTCGCGTTTGTCATCCCTTCGGCAAGCTCAGGACGGCGTCTGAGGCGAAGCCGAAGAATCTGGCCAACGAAACCCAGATTCTTCACTGCGCTGCGCTCCGTTCAGAATGACACCGAAAGTGCTAATCTGGGTCATTCGTGCTGGCTCATCGGGTGGAGAATTTGAACACGGTGACCGTGGCGAACTTTTGCCCCGGACTGAGAACGACGGAGGGGAAGTTGGGTTTGTTCGGTGAATCCGGGAAGTGCTGGGTCTCCAAACAGAAGCCGCCGTGTTTGTTATACACTTTGGCGTCCTTGCCCGTGACGGAGCTACTGAGCCAGTTGCCGGTATAGAGCTGGACACCCGGCTCGGTCGTGTGGACTTCCATGACTCGTCCGCCGGTCGGCTCGTACACGCTTGCGCACAGAGCCAATGAGCCCCCGCCGCCGTTCAGCACGTAGTTTTGGTCGTAGCCGGCCCCGACTTCGCCGATCCGCGAGCCGATGGCCGTCGGCGAGGTAAAATCGAGCGGTGTATTTTTGACGCTTCGGATTTCTCCGGTGGGTATCAAAGCGTCGTCGAAGACGGTGTACTTGTCGGCGTTGAGCATGAGGACATGACCGAGCACGTCGCCGGTCCCATGGCCGGCGAGATTGAAATAGCTGTGATTCGTCAGGTTGACCACAGTGGTTTTGTCCGTCTCGGCTTCGTAGCTGATCTTCAATTCGTTGTCGTTGGTCAGCGTATATGTCACGCTGCACGCCAGATTGCCCGGATAACCTTCTTCGCCGTCCTCGCTGACGTAGCTCAATTTCACCACGGCCTCGTTGCCCTCGGCTCTTATGTCCTCAAGCCTCCATACCACTTTGTCGAATCCTTTCTTGCCGCCGTGGATGTGGTTGGGCTTGTTGTTCGCCAGCAATTTGTACTCAATGCCGTTGAGTGTGAATTTGGCGCCGCCGATGCGATTCGCATACCGCCCGACCACGGCGCCGAAAAGGCCGCCCCGCTTGAGGTAATCGTCTAAGCTGTCGTAGCCCAAGGTGACATCAGCCAGATTCCCGTCGCGGTCCGGGACCTCCAGTGAGACCAGGATCGCGCCATAGTTGATAATCCCGGCCTTCATACCCTTGGCATTGGCCAGGGCGTACAAATCCACTTGTGTGCCGTCGGGCATCTGCCCAAAAGATTCTTTGCGAGCGCTCATCGGCTTGGTCTCCTTATCTCCAGCCCGGCCTTGCGCTGAAGTCGGCCCCTTTTCTTTGCAGCCGAACATGGCAATTGACGCGATTGACAAGATCAGATTGATCAAGATTTTCGCTCTCATTTTCGTACTCCCTTCTTGAAAATGTTCGTGTTTGTACGAATTGCACAAGCTGCGCGCAGTCTAACGCCGGCAATGTAGATTGTCAAAAGATTTATCCTTGCATCCGGCAGCTCGTGCGGCGGATCTCGTCGTTTGCCTCACGCTTGACTGTAAAGCTCCTTTCGAGCTAATTGCATCTTTTCGGCAAATCATCTATCATGATGTCGTCAGGTCCGCCATCGCTGTCAAAAGAAGGTTGCAGTAAAATGTCAGATGACCCGGCCAAGAATTCGGCTCCATCGGGGGCCGGTCGCTTCGCGACGACGCACTGGAGCGTCGTCTTATCGGCGTCCCGGCCTGAATCCGCCCACTACCAGCAGGCTCTGGAGTCGCTGTGCCGGACGTACTGGTTTCCGCTGTACGCGTATTTGCGGCGACACGGCTACGACACTCACCAGGCCGAGGACCACACCCAGGCGTTTCTTGCCTGCCTGCTGGAGAAGCATGGGCTACGCTTAGCCGAGCCGGGACGCGGCAAATTCCGCTCCTTCTTGCTGGCCGCACTCAAGCACTTCATAGCCAACGAGCGCGCCCGGGCCGGCGCCCGGAAACGCGGAGGAGGCCGCACCGTTCTTTCTCTCGACAGTCGCAGCGCCGAAGCTCAGTACGCCCTCGAACCCCGCGACGAATTGTCGCCGGAGAAGCTGTTCGAGCGGTCCTGGGCGCTTACCGTGCTGGATCGGGCGATGGCCCGGCTTGCGGCTGAGGCCGCTGCCTCGAACAAGCAGCAACAGTTCGACCGCTTGAAGACGTACCTTACCGCGGGGAAAGACGCCGTCGCGTACCACAAAGTGGCAGCCGAACTCCAGATGAGCGAGGGGGCCGTGAAGGTTGCCGTGCACCGCCTGCGGCGGCGCTACCGCGAGCTGTTGCGCGATGAGATCGCCCAGACGGTAGCCACGCAGGACCAGATTGACGAGGAGATTCGGCACCTGTTCTCGGCCCTGGCCTGCTGAGGGTGCGGATCCGGCATCGTCTGGAAAAAAGGCTTAATGGCGTGTAACCTTTCGGCTGGTTTGCTTAAGTAGTACGTGGAAGCAACCGGAAAATTGAAAGGAGATGCCGCTATGGCTGAAGAGAGACATTGTTCCGAGTGCGGCAGTTCGCTGCCGGCCGACGCCCCGCAGGGACTTTGTCCGCAATGTTTGATGAAGCTGGGCCTGCCCACCGGCGCCGAGGCGGACCGCGCCGCCGCATCAGACCAGCGGAGTGATGTTCCCGCGAGCATCACGCCGCCAGGGGGGTTCATTGCGCCCGAGCCAAGCGTATTGGCCGAGCAGTTTCCCCAGCTTGAAATCCTCGAGCTGCTGGGGCAGGGGGGGATGGGGGCCGTGTACAAAGCCCGCCAAAAACAGCTCGACCGACTGATTGCTCTGAAAATTCTGCCCCCACAGGTCGGCCAGACCGAAGCCTTTGCCGAACGTTTCACGCGCGAGGCACGCTCCCTGGCCAGGCTGAGCCATCCGGGCATCGTCATGGTTTACGATTTTGGGCATACCGAGGCCGGCCTGTACTACTTCGTCATGGAGTTCGTGGATGGGACCGATCTGCGGCACGTGATCCGGGCAGGGCAGCTTTCACCATCCGAGGCGCTGGCTGTCGTACCGCAGATTTGTGAGGCCTTGCAATACGCCCATGAGGAGGGAATCGTGCATCGAGACATCAAGCCCGAGAACATCTTGCTGAACAAGAAAGGGCAGACCAAAATCGCCGATTTCGGCCTGGCCAAGCTGCTGGACCAGCCGGCGACCGTTTATACACTCACAAGAGCCGGGCAGAGAATGGGCACGCCGCATTACATGGCCCCGGAGCAAATCGAGCACCCGCACCTGGTCGATCATCGGGCGGACATCTACTCGCTGGGCGTCGTATTCTACGAGATGCTGACGGGCGAGCTGCCGCTTGGGCGGTTTCCGCTGCCCTCCACAAAGGTCCATGTTGATGTCCGGCTGGACGAAGTCGTGCTCAAGACCCTGGAAAAGGAGCCCGATCGCCGTTATCAGCACGCCTCCGAGGTGAAGATTGACGTGGAGACCATTTCGTCCAAAAGCCCGGCGGCAGAACCGGCGGGCAAGGTATCGCGGGATGCGGCGGGTGCCGACGATACGCAAGCTATTCGGCATCGCGTGTGGATTCCGGCGGCGGGCTTGCTGGTTGCGGGGGGCATCAACTGCCTGGCCGCCGTCGGCCTCGTGATAGCAGCGGTCTTTTCGCTGCTGGCAAAAGGCTTCTCCGGGCAGCTCGCCAGATTGGATTTTTTGCCTGGTGCCGCGAGGGTCGTTATAGTGGTCGCCACTGTGGCATACGCCGTCTTTGTTCTCTTGGGCGGCTGGAATCTGATGCAACTGCGGTCTCACCGCCTGGCCCTGGTGGGCGGCATCCTGGCTCTATTCCCGTTCTCTCCAGGCTCCGTTGTTGGACTGCCCATGGGAATCTGGGCATTGGTCGTGATGAGGGATAGGAAAGTGAAAGCCGCCTTCGGTCAGGAGCGTATCGAAGTGGCAGTACCCCCGAAAGTCCGCGACTTCGCGGTTTCAGCCGCCGGCGATGTGAAAGAGGCATTCACCCGCGGCAAGGCGGAGGTCGAACGGATATTAAGCGAAAAGCAGCCAGGCTCAAAGCAGCCTCATGCCGCCCCGCCGGGCAAGACCCGCCAAATGGCCGTCGGATCGTTTGTACTTGGATTCGTGAGCACACTCTTAGCGTCCCTTGGTTTGACTTTTGCCAGCAGGTTTGTCTTCGTCTTTCTGTCCGCCTTTTTCGCCATCTTCCTGGGGGTGGCAGTCATGAGGAGCATTCGACCCTATCGGGAGCATCTCCTGGATGCAGGGCTTGCCGTAGTGGGAATTCTTATGGCATCACTCTCCGGCATTACCCTGCTCAACAGCCTGAAGTGACGGACCGTTGCGGACATACAGTCCGGCTGCGGCTCGGCCCTTCGCCGAGACGAGTCCCGCTCAGTCCGTGGATGAATACTCCCGCGGGGAGGGTGCGGCGGCGGATTGTCTGGCGATATTCAGCAGCACGCCGACGGCGGCTGCCGACAGCAACATACTTGTCCCTCCGGCACTTACAAACGGCAGCGGGATGCCTTTTGTCGGCAGGACCACCGTGACGACGCCGATGTTGAGGGCCGCCTGAACGGCGATTGCCAGGACAATCCCGCCGGCCAGGAGCCGGCCGAACCGGTCCCGGCAGCGAATAACGATCAGGATGCCCAGCCCGATAAGCACGATAAACAGCAGAATAACGGCTGCGTTTCCGACGAAGCCAAGTTCCTCACCGATGATTGCGAAGATAAAATCCGTAGTATCTTCGGGCAAATGGCCGTATTTGCAGATCCCTCGGCCTAATCCTTTGCCCCACAGTCCGCCGGAGCCCAAGGCAACGAGTGACTGGTTCGCCTGATAGGCGGCCGAATCGGTCCACTGATCGGGGCTCAAAAACGCGGCGATTCGCCTCATTCGGGTCGGCGAGCGAATCAGCATGAAGAAAAAGGCGACCGCGCCAAATGGCAAAGGGGTCAGAACATGCCACCATTTTGCGCCTGCTATGACTAACATCAAGAAGGCCAACAGGGCTATGAAGGCCGCCGTGCCGAAGTCTTCTGCAATCACCAGCGCGATGACCACACCGACAACAGAGCAAATCGGGACAAACCTTTTCCAGTATGACCTGATGTCATCTCCGAACTTATCACACACGGCGGCTAAAAAGAAAACGGCCGCCCATTTAGCCAGCTCGGACGGCTGGAAACTGACCGCTATGGGGCCGACCGGGATTCGCAGCCAGCGGTAGTGCTGATTTATCTTTGGAACAAATCCCGGCAGCGCAGGGTAAAATCTCTGCGACAAGACAATCGCCAGCAGCACGATGCTCAGGACCAACAAATAGCTGGTCGGATTTCTTAACCAGCCGTGGGCAAGGCTCAGCCTGTGATAATCGCAGCGAGAGACCACATACATGACTAGGCACGCCAGCGGGGAAAAAAGAATCTGTCGCAAGCCGGGATAGTCGTAGAACCTTTGAAGATCAAACCCCTGACCGATATTGGCCCCGGCCGAAAAGACAAAGACCGTGCCAACCGCCATCAAGAGAACGACAACCATTGCGATACAATCAGAGACCGGATTATTCCTTGTCGCGACAACCATTCTGTCCTGCTGTAGCCCAAGACTTCTTCTCGAATATATATTCGGCTGTCCTGGGCCGGCGGCAGCAGAAATTGTCCGCTTGTTTTGTCTGTTACTTCGATATTCGATATTCGTTATTGGATATTCATTATTCAGAAACTCATGGCTCAGCCACGATCTGTCGATTGAATGTCGAATATCGAAGCAGGAATATCGAAGGATGAGGTAGGCCTCATGCAATGCCGGGGGAGGCTTTCTATAGGCCCGCATCTTATTATCGGGACTGATGCGCGAGTTGTCACCGGTGAAGCCGGCCAAGGTTTTTCCTTTCCCGCCGACAAAAAGCAATCCTTCATCGCGCTTGACAAGCGGCGCTTGCCGGCTTAAAGTGGCTTTTTTCGCAAATTTCGCTTAGCGTCGAGGAACCATAAGTTATGCCGGAGAAGGTAGTAACACGTTTTGCACCGTCGCCGACGGGTTATTTGCACGTGGGTGGGGCCAGAACCGCCCTTTTTAACTGGCTTTGGGCGCGGCGGACGGGCGGAACGTTCATCCTCCGCATCGAAGACACCGACCAGAAGCGCAATACACCAACCGCCATGCAACAGGTCATGGACGATCTGAAATGGCTTGGCATCCAGTGGGACGAAGGCCCCGAAGTCGGCGGACCCGGCGGGCCGTACCTGCAATCGCAGCGAAAGCACATCTACGACAGGTACATCGACACGCTCCTCGACGAGAAGAAAGCCTACTACTGTTTCGATACTCCGCAAGAGCTCGACGAGCTTCGGGAGGAGGCTGAGGCCCAGAAGAAGGGCTTCTCGTACTCGCGCCCCAAGGACTTCCCCAGCGCCCAGAAAGCCCAGAGGGCCCGCGCCGAAGGCCGGTCCGTTGCCGTCCGTTTTGCAGTCCCGCAGGAGGACCCTATCGTGGTGCGGGATGCAGTTCGCGGCGAGATCACATTTGCCGCCAGCGAAATCGGTGACTTCATCATCCAGAAGAACGACGGCTTTCCGACCTATAATTTCGCCTGCGTGGTCGATGACCACCTGATGAGAATCACGCATGTCATTCGCGGCCAGGAACACCTCAACAACACGCCGGGCCAGCAGGCCCTGTGGGAGGCATTGTTTCCAGGTGTCCCGCTGCCGATATACGCTCACATGTCCGTCACCGTCAGCGATACCGGCGGTAAGCTCTCCAAACGCGAGCGCCCGGAGGCCCTTCGCAAGGCGATCAAGGCTGCGCAAAATATCGACCTTGAGAAACTCGCTGAGGCCGGTGATATAACCGCCGACCAGCTCGATTCGTTTATCAAGGGCAAAGCCACGCCGGATATGCCCAACATCGATGCAATGGCCCGGTATCTTGGCGTTTCTCTGCCGGAGATCAATATCGTTGACTTCTTCAAGAGCGGCTATCTGCCCGAAACGATGGTGAATTTCCTTTCCCTTTTGGGCTGGAATCCCGGCGACAATCGGGAGATTATGGCGGTTGATGAGCTTATCAAAGCCTTCGACCTGTCGCGCCTGACCAAATCAAACAGCCTGTTCGACCGCCAGAAGCTCATTGCCTTCAACACCGAACACATAAAGATGACTCCAGAAAAGAAACTCCTACAGCACTTCAAGGATTACTTAAAAGAAGTCGAATCACCGGTGGCTTCGGCGGATGATGAGCGTCTCTCAAAAATCATAAAACTCTGTGAAGGGGCGCGGACACTGGCCGATATTGAGCGTAAGAGCAGATTTCTCTTCTCGAACAACGGCACGATTGAATATGATGACAAAGCCGTTAAGAAAGTTCTGCTGAAAGACGACGGCCTGGCTATTCTGGCCATCGTCCGCGATAAGCTTGCCGCGATGGACGAGCTCACTGAGCAGGCGATTGAGAACATGCTTCGCGGCCTGGCTGAGGAAAAACAGGTTGGCCTGGGCAAGGTGGCCCAGCCGTTGCGCGTCGCCCTTTGCGGAACGACAATCAGCCTGCCGATCTTTGATTCGGTCCGAATGTTAGGCAAAGAAAAGACTCTGAACAGAATAGACAACACCCTGAGAAAGTTGCGAACACAATCCTAAACAGAACGAGCGCAGATATGTCATTGCTGGTAACGGGTTCGATTGGAATTGATACGGTTAAGACGCCTTTTGGTGCCAGTGAGAACTGTCTCGGCGGCTCATCCGTCTATTTCAGCATGGCGGCGAGTCTCTTTACGCCGGTAAGGTTCGTAGGCGTTGTCGGCTCGGATTGCCCATTCGATCTGGCGCAGGTCTTCGCCGGCAGAAACGTTGACCTGACGGGCCTGGAAGTACGGCCGCAAAGCAAGACCTTCCGCTGGACGGGCGCATATCACAATAATATGGACGATAGGACAACGGAGCGCCTGGAATTGAACGTCCTGGCCGAAGCGCCGCCGCGGGTGCCCGACGTATTCAAGGACAGCGAATTTGTCTTTCTGGCGAATACGGCGCCGGCCCTTCAGCTTGAGCTGCTCGAGCAAATCGAGGAGCCGGTTTTCGTGGCCGCCGATACGATGAACTGCTGGATTCAGGGCCGCCTGGATGATGTGAAGGTCCTGCTGAAGAAGATTGATTGCCTGATTATCAACGAGGACGAAGCACGGCTGCTGGCGGCCGAGCATAACCTGATAAGGGCGTCGAAAAAAATTCTGGACATGGGTATGGCTGTTGTAGTCATCAAGAAAGGCGAGTCCGGCTCGATTATGTGCAGCGCCGACGGCCAGATGTTCATTCTTCCGGCCTATCCGGCATCCGACGTCAAAGACCCTACAGGCGCCGGCGACAGCTTCGCGGGCGGATTTATGGGCTATCTGGCACAAAGGGGCAGGACCGGCTTTGAGACACTGAAAACGGCTGTCGCCTGCGGCACGGTGGTCGCCTCGTTCACGATTGCTGATTTTTCGCTGGCTGGATTAACATCCACAGACAAGGCCGATATCGACAAAAGACTGGAAACGTTGCGAAGCGTAACGAGGTTTTAGTGAGCTGAGAGTGGGATGCGGTGCTTCATAGCTATAGATATAAGCGAGCAGATTAGAAAAGGCCTGGTCAATTTGCAGAATGAGCTGCGAGGTAAGGCGGATATCCGAAAAGGGGACGTCAAATGGGTGGAGCCCGAAGCGATGCACTTGACGCTGAAGTTCTTAGGAGAAATCAAAGATGAGCAGGCCGTCGATGTCTGTAACATAACCGGCGACGTTGCAGGCAGACATCAGAGTTTCGAGCTGGACGTTGAGGAGGTCGGCCATTTCGGCGGTGCAAGTGCCAGAGTCTTGTGGGTCAGCGCGGGACAGAATTGCGACGAGCTGCTACAATTGCAGGAAGACCTTGAGCAACAACTGGATCTGGCCGGCTGGCCGAGAGAAGCCCGGAAGTTCTCCGCCCACCTGACCTTGTGCCGGGTAAGAAGCTCGAAGGCGGGGACCACGCTGGTGCAACTGATCCAGCCATACAAAGACCTAAAGCTCGGGGCGACGCCGGCGGATTCGGTCTGCGTGTATCAGAGCGAGCTGACGCCGAAAGGCCCGATTTATACCGTGCTGGGAAATTACAGGTTACAATAGAGTGAGAAAGCTTAGAGCCTGAAGCGAGATAGAAAAAAGGAGAAAAGCAAAAATGGCAAAGACAAAGAAGGCTGAGACACCATCGAAAACCACCGGCAAAGAAGAAGCTCTCCAACGCGTGATCGCCCAGATCGAAAAGCAGTACGGCCAAGGCGCTATCATGCAGATGGATGAGCATTGTTACGCCAAGATTGAAGGAATCGGCACCGGCGCATTGTCGCTGGATATCGCCCTGGGCGGTGCGGGCATCCCGCGGGGCAGAGTGACCGAGCTGTTCGGGCCGGAGTCATCCGGCAAAACGACCCTTGCCCTTCACATCATTGCCAATGCTCAGCGTGCCGGCGGCGTGGCGGCATTCATCGACGCCGAACACGCGCTGGATACGACCTGGGCGAAAAGACTCGGGGTGGACGTCAGCGGCCTGCTGGTCAGCCAGCCGGATACCGGCGAGCAGGCGCTCGACATCACCGAGATGCTGATCAGCTCCAATTCCGTGGACGTCATCGTCATTGATTCCGTTGCCGCACTAACGCCTAAGGCGGAGATCGAAGGCGAGATGGGCGACGTCCACATGGGGCTGCATGCAAGATTAATGAGTCAGGCGATGCGGAAGCTCACCGCCATCATCAGCAAGAGTAAAACCGCCCTTGTCTTCATCAATCAGATCCGCATGAAAATCGGCGTGATGTTCGGCAATCCCGAAACCACGACCGGCGGAAAGGCCCTGAAATTTTACAGCTCGGTGCGCATCGACCTGCGGCGAGTGACAACCATAAAGGATACCACCGGCGCCGTCGGCTCCAGGGTCAGAGCCAGGGTCGTGAAGAACAAAATCGCGCCGCCTTTCCGTGAGAGCGAGTTCGATATCATGTTCGACAGCGGCATCAGCTACGAGGGTGACCTGCTGGATTTGGCCCTCGCCGGTCAGGTCGTCGAGAAAAGCGGCGCTTGGCTGAACTACGGCACAATCCGGCTCGGCCAAGGTCGAGAAAACGCCAAGAAATTCCTGATTGAGAACAAGGATTTGTGTGAAGAGGTAAAAAACAAGGTCCTCGCCGCCAAGGGCCTTGTGTGACCCGTGAAACATATCCCACAGAGCACCGGGCGAGATGTGAAAGACCAGGTACGAGATCCCAGATGAAAAACGCAAAGCAAATCAGAAGTGACTTCATTGACTTTTTCAAGGGCAAAGATCACCAATTCGTCCCCAGCTCACCCATCGTGCCCATCGGGGATGAGACGCTGCTTTTTGCCAATGCGGGAATGAATCAATTCAAGGACATCTTCCTCGGCTTGGCCCCCGCCCAGTACCCCCGGGTGGCCAACAGTCAGAAATGCCTTCGCGTCAGCGGCAAACACAACGACCTGGAGGAGGTGGGCAAGGACACTTACCACCACACGTTTTTCGAGATGCTGGGCAACTGGTCCTTCGACGATTATTTCAAGGCCGAGTCCATCGAATGGGCCTGGGAGCTTTTCACAAAGGTCTGGGGCATCGACCCCGGCTGTTTGTGGGCGACGGTCTTCGCCGGCGACCCAACCGAGGGCCTGCCCCCGGATGACGAGGCAGCAAGGTTATGGCCTAAAGTGACGCCGCTGCCGGCTAAGCGGGTCCTTCGGTTCGGCAAGAAAGACAATTTCTGGGAAATGGGCGAGACGGGGCCCTGCGGGCCCTGCAGCGAGATCCACATCGACCTCGGCCCCGACAGGTGCGACATGAAAAACGTCGCGGGCCACAAATGCCGCGTCAATGGCGGCTGCGCGAGATACATCGAGCTGTGGAACCTTGTTTTCATCCAATTTAACCGCCTGCCGGGCGGCAAGCTCGTGCCGCTTTCCGCCAAATATGTCGATACGGGCGCGGGGCTGGAGAGAATCGTCGCGGTGCTCCAGAACAAGGCGAGCAACTATGACACCGACTTATTCATGCCCATCATCGATTTCACCAGCGGCCTAACCGGCCACAAATACACGTCCAAGCTGGGCAGTAAGACCGATAATGCGTTCAGAGTCATCGCCGACCATATCCGAGCCATTGTCTTTGCGATAACCGACGGCGCGACGCCCTCGAACGACGGCAGAGGATATGTGATTCGCCGAATACTGCGCCGCGCTTCGAGATTCGGCAGAGAGCTAGGAATGCACCAGCCGTTTATCTACAAGCTCGTGCCGGTCGTCGTGGATTGCCTGGGTGATGCGTTCGCCGAGATCGCAGAACGAGCAGGCTTCGTCTCAACGGTCATCGAATCGGAAGAGGCCGGCTTCGGCAGGACGCTGGACCGAGGGATTGAAATCTTCAACGCCGCCGCCAAGCGGGCACAAAAATCAAAGGACAAGATCATCAGCGGCGAAGATGCGTTCCAGCTTTATGACACGTACGGATTTCCGCTGGATTTGACCGAACTGATGGCACAAGAGCGCAGCCTTAAGGTCGATACATCAAAATTCTCCGAGTTGATGGAAGAACAGCGCCAGCGTGCCAGAGTAGCTTCGGCAAAGGGTTCGCTGTGGATAACGGACAAAGTCAGCGGCCAGGGTGTGCCTCTGCCCGAGACCGAAGACCTGCACAAGTACCACGTGGACCAATGCGAAGCCGCGGTGGTCGGCTTTTTCGATAATGAGGGTTTCAAAAGCAGCGGCAGAATTGAAACCGGCGCTGAGGTTTGGATCGTTCTCGATAAAACATGTTTCTACGCCGAGGCGGGCGGGCAGGTCGGCGACTGCGGCACTATCGAATCCGACAGCGCCCAATTCACCGTCCAGAATACCACGAAAATCGCCAACTGTATCGTCCACCACGGCCAGCTCGCCACAGGGGCGTTAAGCGTAGGCGATCGTGTAAGGGCGACCGTCAGCAAAGACAGGGCAGCCACGAAGAAAAACCACACCGCCACGCACGTGCTCCAATGGGCGCTGCAGCAGGTCTTAGGCAGGTCGGCAGCTCAGCAGGGCAGCTACGTCGGCCCGGATTACTTGAGGTTTGACTTCACCTGCCCCAAGGCCCCGACCGCCCAGCAGTTGAAGCAGGTTGAGAGTCTGGTGAGGGAGAAAATCGCCGCCGACCTGCCGGTCACCTGGACGGTCATGCCAAAAGAACAGGCGCAAAAACTCGGTGCAATGGCCCTGTTCGGCGAAAAGTACGGCAGCGAGGTTCGGGTCGTGGCAATCGGATTGACGATTGACGATTTGCGATTGCCGATTGATGAATTAAAATTGAAAATTGAAGATCGAAGATCGAAAATCTCTTTGGAGTTTTGCGGCGGCACACATATTGACAGGCTCGGCGCTATCGGCGGATTCAAGATCATCAAAGAAGAGAGCATCTCCGCGGGCGTCCGCAGGATAACGGCACTGACCGGCGCGGGGCTCACCGCCTGTCTCGAAAAGGCCAGTGACATTGTGGACGAGCTGTCGGTGATGCTGAAAGTCCCGTCCGAATCGCTGGTCGCAAGGGTCGGCCAGTTGATCGAGGACAATAAAAAGCTCTCCAAGGATCTGAAGGCGGCCGCCCGACAGTCCGGCTCGGATTGTCGGGCCGAGGCCAAACAACTCCTCGAAGAGTGTGAGAAAATCGGCGAGACCTCTGTCGTCGTCGGCCGAGTCTCAAAAACTTCGGTCGAGCAGGCTCGCGAGGCCGTCGATATGCTCAAGAAGAAGGCGAAATCCGCCGCTATTGTGCTGGGCTTCGAGGACGACGGCAGCGCAACCCTTCTGGCAGGGGTGACCGATGATTTAGTCAAGAGGGGCCTGAAAGCCGGGGACATCGTCAAAGAAATCGCCCCCATCGTTGACGGCGGCGGCGGCGGCCGGCCTCAAATGGCCCAGGCCGGCGGAAAAAACCCGGAAAAGATCAACGACGCCCTGACCAGAGCAGGTGAAATAATAAGGCAGAAGCTGAGCGTTTGCTGAGCCCGGCAAGAGAGTGCCTTTCGGAAAAACGCCGTCGTGGAGGATCTTGACTGAAGAAAGTCGTCTCCAAAGCGTCTTATTTGATGGAGCGGCCCCATGGCGTCGTCGCCGGGCATGAGGGTCCCATGCGGCCGGGAAGATTGCCGGAGCCGCAGAACTGATAAGAGAAAAAGTCGGAGAGACCATATCGTCGATTTCAGTTTCTCTGCGCGAGAAAACGTGCAAGGACAGGATCGTCCGCGAGGGAGCAGGTCTTATGGTTCGGTTTTGCTGCGAACACTGTGGTCACAAAATCAGTGTTCAAGACGAGCACGCAGGTAAGCGAGGTAAGTGCCGGGAATGCGGCAGCGTCTTCGTTGTACCGGCTGAATCGACCCTTATTGAGTTTGGCTGCCAAAACTGCGGCCAGAAAATCAGCGTTCCCAAAACATACGAGGGCAAAGAAGCCAAATGCCCGAAATGTAAAAACAGAATCGTCGTACCCGCTCGAATAGAATCGCCTGAAAAAAGTGTAAGTACGATTCGTTTTACATGCTCGACGTGCAAGCGAGAGATCCAGGAGCCGGAAAGCTCAAGAGGAAAGCTTATCGAATGTCCCCATTGTAAGGCTTATGTACCCGTTCCGTTAGAAGAAACGGCGGCACAGAAAGCTGCCGCCCCGGCTCGACCGGGCGAAGAGAATAATATATCCGGCCAGCATTTCGAACAACTGCAAACGAGTATGGGTGAAATGCCAGTGAAGGAGCCGGACCACGTCGCCGAGCGCAAATTGCCATGGATTTTCGACATATTCCTCTATCCAAGTAGTAAAGCAGGCTTGACAACTCTTGCGATTATTATCGTGATACCGCTTCTAATCAGGATCGTACTGAAGTGGCTCGGCGAATTCGCTGGGCACTTTCCACCCGCGCTCGTATTGCTTGTACCACTTGCGTTTATAGGCATAATTGTAAAGTTGCTTCTTTCCCTGTATCTGTATTGGTACTTTTGTGAATGCATCCGAGACAGTGCTGCCGGTGGCGTTCGGGCACCCGAAACATTGGCCAATACTCCGGGCCTCGGAGATTTGCTGTGGCAGTGGTTAAGAACGATTGGCTGTCTCGTTGTTTTTGCCGCACCGACTTCAATTTACTATGGATATGCCCAACAGACTGATACAGCTTTTTGGGCTTTACTGGCCTTCGGCGTGTTCTTTTTCCCAATGGGCCTATTGGCTGTTGTCATGTTCGACTCTTTCGCAGGCATTAACCCCATCCTGCTCATTGGCTCAGTATTCCGTACGTTTCTGCCGTACTGTGCGATGACTGCGATACTTGCTCTGGCGGGTTTTCTTATTGCTGAAACGTCGCCGGACACGCAAGGCTCAGCTATTTTGTCCTTCATCGTGTACAGCGTTAGTGTTTATCTATCAATGATCGCTGCTCACCTTTTGGGGTCGTTCTACCATCGCCACGAGGAGAAACTTAACTGGGGTGTGTAAGCTCCCATGTGAGACTCAGTCCTGCTGTCGCATTCTTATGCTCTTGGCGTGAGCGTCGAGCCCTTCGACCTCCGCCAAGCGAATAATGTCGTCGGCACTGGCGGCCAGCATTTCTTGATCGTATTCAACGATACTTATGGACTTCAAAAAATCATTGCTGGTCAGTGCGCTGGCAAACCTCGCCCGCGTGCCGGTCGGCAACGTGTGGCTGGGTCCCGCCCAATAGTCCCCGACCGCCACCGGCGTGTACGAACCGATGAAAATCGCCCCGGCGTTGTGTATCTTCTCGGCGATTTCTCTGCTCCTGCCCCCACACTGAACCTCCAAGTGCTCAGGGGCAAAGTCATTCGCCATTTCAACCGCCCGGTTCATATCGTCCACAACCACAATGGCACTGAAGTTCTTCAGAGATTCTTTGGCGGCTTTGGCTCTCGGCAATTCCGTCAGAAGTTTCTGCAGCTTTTTGAGAATCTCGCCGGCAAATGGCTCCGAATCCGTTATGACGATCGCGCTGCTGTCGGGTGCGTGCTCCGCCTGGCTCAGCATGTCGGCTGCAACCCACGCCGGGTTGGCTTCTTCATTTGCGATGATGAGGACTTCGCTCGGCCCCGCAATCGAATCAATTCCGACATAATCCCCCGAAACCATCTTTTTCGCCGCCTGAACCCACTTGTTGCCCGGTCCGACGATCTTGTCAACTTTGGGGATTGTCTCGGTCCCGGCGGCCAAAGCCGCCACGGCCTGGGCGCCGCCAATTCTGTACACCTCATCGATTCCCAGCTCACGGCAGACGGCCAGGATGACCGGATGGATGCTGCCTTCATGTCTTGGCGGCGAAACCACGACAATCTCTTCCACACCCGCGACCTGGGCCGGCACGGCCGTCATGATAACCGTGGAAGGCAGCGGCGCCGAGGCCCCCGGAACACAGACGCCGACTCTCCGGATTGGCGTATATCTTATGCCGCGAGGCGCCGCGTCTTTGTCGATCAAGATGTCTTTCTGGTACGCGCGAACGTTGTCAATGGCCTGGCGCAGTGACGCCAGTATGTTCTGGCTCATCTCTCGGTGAGCTTTGTCCAATTGGTCTTTGCTCACTCGGAACTCTTGAGGTGTCAGCTTGACGCCGTCGAATTTCTCCGTGTATTCGGCAAGGGCCTGATCTCCACGATCGGCGATGTTGCGAAGAATGTCAACCACCCGCTGATTATCCTCGCTCCCATAGTCAGCGAACCGTGCTGCGAGCGTCATCTTCGAGCGAAATTTCGTGATCTTCCTGTCAAAACCCGGTTGAGAGAACGAAATGAGAATCTGTTCGAGTTCGTGGGGCACGATTGCCTCCTTTATCTGCCGAAGTTGCCGTAATTGTAGGCCCGTGTCGCCCTCTGCAGCAACAGGTAGTGGTTGCCCTTATACTTAGTCATAATCCCCGCTATTTTGAATCGCACCGGCTCCGGCTCGGCGGATTGTTCCCGCTCGGCCAGCTCCAGTGCCTCACACGCAAGCAAACGCACAGACAGCCGCTGGATATTCCGGCCAAGCGCGTCCGGCACGAATGTGAGCCGGCCGTCACCCTGCTCGACCAAAAACGCCGTTCTGTCTGCGAAAATGGAATCGGCGCTTGGCGTATAGCGCCTGACGTTTGGCACGCTTGCATTGTCAGCCGCCGGCTGCTGTGCAACAGTGCCGGCTCGATTAGCGTCCACTGTCTGCTGTCCGCCGCCCGCTCCTTTTTCCCGCCTGGCTCTGAGCTTTTCCAAGATCTCAGGCGGAATGGCCAGCACGTCGTTCGGCTCATCGACGGCGATCTCGCGCCCCGGCTCGGACGTGGTATCGGCCGGTTTGTTCTGTCCTTGCTGTGATGTTTCAGACCGCGGCTGTTTGGGCTTGCTCAGGGGCAGAAAGTAATTCGGGAATATGAAGTTCCTGCCCTTGTACTTTGTCACCCGGCCGTTCCAGAGCCGGTACGTCGCCGCCGAACGTATCTTTGCATCTGCGACCATCTCCTCCAGCGCTGACGACGGCAGCAGCTCCAACCTCGTTTCTGCTTTGACAACAGATCTGTAATCGTTCACATCCGAACTCAATTCAAAGAGATACACATCGTTGCTGTCGGGTCCGATCAATGTGCCATCGACGCCCGCCAAGATGAAACCATCCCGCAGCAGCGGCGTTTCCGAAGCTGCACCGCCGCTCGACGCGGCCGGGACACCGTTTACAAAAAGCACCAGAATCAGAAGAAACGGAACCTCACTCATATCGGTGACTGCCAGCCCTTACTTTTCAATAGTCAATAATCAATTCGACGGCTTGTTCCGGCTCGTCCGCGAGCTCTAAGTATCGGCTGCTCTCAGGGTCGTCCTTAGAGACCAGCTCGACCAGCGGCCTCCAGAATCCGCCCACAAGTATAACCGGTTTGTCAGCGTTGAGAAAGCCCTTGTTTTTCAGCTCCCAGACCTTCGCCAATTCCAGCAGCGTGCCCGTGCCGCCCGGCAGCACGACGTACGCCCGGCCCAGTTCGGTCAGGGTGTCGAGCCGTTCATCGAGCGACCCGGTCACGATTTCGCGGGTAATATATTCGTTCGCCTTGCTGGACTTGAAAGCCGAGCATGTAACGCCGATGACTTCGCCGCCCGCTTCGGCTGCTCCTTTGGCGGCCGCCAACATCGTTCCGCCGTATCCGCCGTTGGCAATGGTAAAACCGGCCTGAGCCAATAGTCTGCCCATCTCCAAGGCCAGCGCATAGGCCGAATCATCCCGCCCCGCCCTGCCCGTCCCGAAGATGGTCACTATTTTGTCAGGCGTCATTTTTACTGCTCAGGGACAAAGGACCAGAGGCACAAAGGCACAGAGTTACTTTGCCTGCTTACTGTTTAGTTTTCTGCTTAAACTGCTGAGCATCCGCTCTATTTCTCTGCTCGACCCATAGAGCTCGTCGAAATCCGCTTTCTTCAGATACTCAAGCTTAAACGCAATCTCCATCTGGGTCTGTAATTCGTACAGAGAACCGGTGGCAATATGTAGAAAACGAATGTAGTCACTGGTTGAGTTTCTTCCATAACCTTCTGCAATATTGCTCGGTATTGATATCGCACAGCGCCTTATCTGAGCGATCAAACCATATGTTTCATCTTTGGGGAATGTCTTCGTTATTTTGTATATTTCCGTAACCAGAGCCATAGACTTTTGCCAGACGATCAGGCCCCTATACGTTTTTATTTGTGTCATTTTATGCTTTGTGCCTTTGCTCCTCTGTACCTTTGCCACTACTTAGCCTTGCTGCACGTGTAGTTCAGAAGCCCCGCCGAAAGCAAGATTTCTCTGTCTCTGCCGGACAGCTCCAGCCTGCCGACGAATTCATACGAGCCGTCCGTCTTGACGATCTTGACTTTGTTGCTGCCCTCTATCGCTCCGAGCAGATCGTCTATCTGAAGCTCGTCGTCACATTCGATTTTGTCGTAGTCGGCGGGATCGGCAAATTCGACCGGCACGATGCAGAAGTTGATCAGGTTCGCCTTATGGATTCGCTCGATGCTCCTGGCGATCACGACCCGCACGCCGAGATACATTGGGCACAGCGCGGCGTGTTCTCTCGATGAGCCCTGGCCGTAGCTTTCGCCGGCGACGACGACACCGGCTACGGCTTTTTTCTTCAGCTCGAGCGCCCGTTCGGCGAACGTCGGCTTGCCCTTTTGGTTGAAGCAATTGAAAGCAACCTTGGCATATTCGGGGACATTCGAGCGAAGCTTCAGGAAAGTGCCCGCCGGCATGATATGGTCGGTGGTGATTTTATCGCCGCACTTGAGCAGCACCTTGCCCGTCAGCTTCTGCGGCAGCGGCCTCGGCGTCTCCGGCACCACAATTGTCGGTCCGCGTAAGACCTCTATTTCTGCCGCTTTCTTTTCGCTCAGAGGTTTGTCTATCATGTTGTCGTTGATGACGAATTCGGCGGGCAGTTCTGTTTTGGGGTACTGGAGTCCGAATAGCTCCGGCACGTCGCGGGGGTCGGTAATCCGGCCGGCCAGAGCCGAGGCGACCGCCGTCTCCGGACTGACCAGATAGACCTGGTCGCCCTTTGTCCCGCTTCGCCCTGTGAAATTGCGGTTGAAGGTCCGCAGACTCACGACTCCATCCGCCGGCGAGAGGCCCTGCCCGATGCACGGCCCGCAGGCCGATTCCAATATCCTTGCACCTGCTGAAATCATGTCCGCCAGCGCCCCGTTTTGCGCCAGCATGTCCAGGACTTCCCGGCTGCCCGGGGCGATGGCAAATTCGACCATCTCGTTGATACGCCGGCCTTTCAGGACTCCCGCCACCATCATCAGGTCGGCGAAGCTCGAATTCGTGCAGCTTCCGATCACGACCTGGCGGGTCTGGAGGCCGGCAATCTCGCGGACCGCTTTGACGTTGTCCGGCGAAGATGGACAAGCCGCCATCGGCTCAAGCTCGCCCAGATTTATCTCGATCACGCGGTCGTATTCGGCATCCGCATCGGCCGCCAATGGCCGGTAGTCTTCTTCCCGCTTTTGGGCGGCCAGGAATTCTCTGGTTTGCTCATCGCTGGCGAAGATGCTCGTCGTCACACCCAATTCGGCGCCCATATTCGTGATCGTCGCTCGCTGCGGCACGGACAATCTCGCCGCCTCTGTGCCGAAATACTCGACCACCCAATCGACGTTTCCTTTGGTCGTCAGGACGCCCAGCAGCTTGAGAATCACGTCCTTGGCCGCTACCCACTCGTTCAATTCGCCGGTCAGTCTGACTCCCAAGACCCTCGGGCATCTCAGGTAGAACGGCCCGCCGGCCATGGCGACCGCCACGTCCAGCCCGCCCGCCCCGATGGCCAACATGCCGATTCCGCCGCCGGTGGGCGTGTGAGAATCGCTGCCCAACAGCGTCGCGCCGGGCTTGCCGAACCGCTCTAAGTGGACTTGATGACAAATCCCATTGCCGGCCCGGGAATGATAGACGCCGGACCTGGCGGCGACCGTTTGCAGATACAAATGGTCGTTGTGGTTCTCCGGCCCGAAACCGGCCATGTTGTGATCGATGTAACTGACCGACAAATCGGTTTTGACCCGGCTCAATCCCATGGATTCGTATAGCAGGAACGCCGTCGTTCCCGTGGCGTCCTGGGTCAGCGTCTGGTCGATCCGAATCCCGATCTGCTCGCCGGCGGTGAGCTCGCCTTCAATCAGGTGCTTGCTAAGTATCTTGTAAACAAGTGTTTGTCTCAATTTTACATTCCTTACAAATCAGAGCGCGTAGTTTAACACAAATGCGGACCTAAGACAAATCTCGACGAGCGATTATTTCCGGCACACTTTTCGCTTATCATTTTCCGGCGATCAATACTCAATTAAACAGGCGGCCTTGCGCTCCGCAGCACACGGCCGCCCATCTACAACTCAAGCAGGGACTATCTCGGCGCGATCCGGTCACCGAACGATGGAGTCCCATCGGCGCGGCTGTTTACCAGTCACGTACAATGACTCCATCTACGCCAACCAAATACTGCTCTGCGTTTTTGACCTTCAAATTGTACACCTTGCCGACACAAGGCAGTGCTCTTCTTGCAACAATCTTGACGGTAATTGGGCCCTCTAAAGAGACCAATTTCGAGCCGCTCACCAGTTCCTGCACCAGAGCCCACCGCCCGGAATCAAGCAGGAAATAGTGCGAATCTGCGACGCTGATGCGATTGCCGCTTTCGAGCATAATGTCGTAGCATTGCCATGGTCCTTCAGATTCATTGTGGTCATCAATGCCTTCAATTTCATGTGAGCATACCGCTTTTTGCAGGGAGGCTAATGTCCGGGTACTGAGCGGTTTGGCCACTGTCTGTCCGGCGGCAACCTTGGATATTTGCACCAGCGCTCCATCGACCCACACCAGGGTATCGCCAGGGAAACATACCCGCGGCTTTGGTGGCGGTGGTGCTACGCCTTTGCCGTCGTGTACGAGTAATGAATCCGTTCGATCCTTGGGCTCGCTTCCAAGTACGGGCGGCGAACCCAATCGGATGTCTCCGCCGTTCCAGAACGTATAGATGTTATCATCGTTGATGCCGCAGAACGCCTGCTTCTCAAAGCTCACGTGGTTGTCTAAGAACAGCACGTTTTGGCCATCTTCCTGGTGCTGGAGGGCATTGCCACCTTTTACAGCCTCCCTGCCGCCAGTGGGCGAATAGAGGCCCGGAAACTGCTTGGCATCTCCGGCGGGAGATTCTATCCACGGATTCCTGTCGGCCGCGACCGCCAGACCCGGCTCACTGGCCGTGGTCAGAGCGTACAAGCCAAAAGGCTGATGGTACGAGTAGCTGCAATGCTTTCTTGGCTCCGGGCCGAAATCCCATAGGTCAATCAGCTCTTTGTTGCCTGCGTTGTAGTCGCTGGGCTTGAATTCCGTGGTCCCGGCGTCGCCTTTGCAGATAAACGACTTGGGCGTGACCTCCGCATACTTGACCAGGAGGTAGAAGCAGGAGGAGATACTCCCCGTGCCGCCGCTGCCATCGGCTGCCAAGCCGTAAGCGGTAAACCGATTGGCAGCGTTCCAGGCGGGTATGACCGTGTTCCACTTGCTGTTTCGGCCGCCGGAACGCGGCAGCTCATCGTCGTAATCATTGCTGTAAATCAGCATGGCCTTGCCGATGCCGGACAGGTTCGTCCCGCAGACCATTCGGAAGGCGATTTGCCTAACCCTGGCCAGGGCGGGCATCAAAATGCCCATTAACAGAGCGATGATCGCTATCACGACCAGCAACTCCACTAATGTAAAACCTTTGCGTTTCATTTTTTTTCTCCTTCACTATTTCGGAGATTCGCCCGACCGGCCGTTCTTGAGCACATTTTGATAATCTATTCGATAAGAATAACTGCAACGAACTACCCGGATCGCACTATGAGAAGTCCCTGCCAAAACATAACGCACAGCACCAAACGCCGTTTCTTCGCGAATCTCCATGGTTCTTTTTTTCCGCTCAAAAACGGTCGGGTTTAAGCAATTTCACAGAACTCGTCTCGGCGGAGCGCCGAGCCGTAGCCGGACCGGCTTCGTCGATAAGCTCCGCGCAATCGAAGCCCTTGGCCCTCACGGCGGCCCGAATATCAACAGCTAAGCCAATTCAGGCAGGTCTAAGATATGAAACAACGGGCAAATTATGATGACAACCTGGATTATGATAAGCGTTTCAAACCTGCCTATCTGTTCTTGTTTTCCATAATGGCGCAAACCCCAGGCGCAAAGCTTCCCTCAACACAGAAATCCAAGCCAAACTGAAAAAGAGCCCGTACTTCGGCAGGCGGGTTCTGGATATGATAAGACAAATAAATATGATAACGACTTAAGTTATAATGAGCTACCAACCTGCCTGCTTCTATATACGATTATAGCACAAATTGGTTCTCCTATTTAGGAGATTTCGTCAAATCTTGCTGATTTTCTTGAAAAAAGGTTAATCCTTCTTGATACGTTTAGCTAATTGGTCTTCGCCAGGGGTCAGGTTGGCTAAGTGCAGTGCGACCTCTTTTCGGATATCCGCGATGATTTCCGGGTGGTTCCTGGAAATATCATACTTCTCGGAAGAATCGTGGCCGAGATGATAGAGCAGAGGCGGGTCGTGCATTGTTTCTTCGCCCTTCCCATAAGCCGGCTTGGTGATGAAGTGGGCCTTGTAAGGACCCTTGCGGACGGCGTACAGTTTGGTGCCCCGGTAGTAGAACATTGTGTTTCGCGGGCTGGATCCGGTTGCGAACAACGCGGGTGACAAATCCAGGCCGTCAACGACCCGGTCGGTGGGCACTTCCGCGCCGGCCAGTGTGAGGATCGTCGTGTACAAATCCATCGTGGCGCCCATATCATTCACGACGGCGGGCTTGATTTTTCCGGGCCACCACATGATGCATGGCTCGCGCATCCCGCCTTCAAACGTACAGCCTTTGCCTTCTCGGAGCAGGCCCGCAGAGCCGCCGTGCTCATTGAAGGTGAGCCAGGGTCCGTTGTCCGAGGTGAAAACAACAAACGTGTTCTCAGCCAGGCCTTCTCGCCGCAGGGTCTTGAGTATCTGTCCGACGCCCCAATCGATCTCCTCGACGATGTCGCCGTACAAACCACGCAGGCTCTTGTCTTTGAAGCTCTTTGAGACAAACAACGGGACGTGAGGCAGATTGTGCGCCAGATAAAGAAAGAAGGGCTTGTTCTTGTTCTGCGAGATGAACTTGACGGCCTCCTCAGTGTAGCGCTTTGTGATGGTGTTCTGGTCGGCGGGGCGTTCTATGATCTCTTCATTTCGCATCAGAGGGACATTGAAGTATTCGACTTTGGGCTCGAGGAAGGCCTGCCGTCCTTCGCCGCCGACCCTGTCCATATCGTTGCTGTACGGGATGCCGAAGTAGGAGTCGAATCCGTTGCTGGTCGGCAAATACTGCGGAAGATGCCCGAGATGCCATTTTCCGACGCAGGCGGTGACGTATCCCCTGGTTTTGAGCGCTTCGGCGATGGTGACCTCGCCTTCGGGCAGGCCGCCCGCTGAATCAGGGAACAATACCCGCCGCTCATCGTCGCACATACCGCTGCGAATGGGAAGCCTCCCCGTGAGCAGCGCCGCCCGGCTTGGCGTACACACCGAGGCGCCGACGTAAAAGTTCGTCCACTTTTGGCCCTCGGCGGCCATTTGGTTCAGGTTGGGCGTCCGGATGGTGGGATGGCCGTAGCAGCCCAAGTCGCCGTAGCCCAGATCATCACTGAGGATGATGATGAAGTTCGGCTTTTTCGAGGCGGCTTTGCCTGTGTTCGACTTGCGGGGGCTGGTACAGCCGGGCATCGCGATCGCTGCGGCGCCCAGACCCAGAACCTTGACGAACTGCCGGCGGTTCATTCCTGATTTCATGGAATAGCTCCTGCACTTGTTTTTCTTGCATGTTCAAGCTGTCACTTGACGCTATAATATCGAGCCGACAATAGCCTTGCAAGCGTACGCTCTGAGGGACACCCTCCGGCCAGACGCACGTGTCATGTAAAAGAGTTCTTTGCCGTGAGCCAAACAACAGTCGTTTCACTGGATGCCAGCCAACATGTCGATGAGACTGCAATCGGGCCGAAGGCTATGAGCCTTATCCGCCTTCGCCGAATCGGCCTGCCTGTTCCTGCCGGATTCTGCGTCGCCGCAACCGTTTTGCAAGAGCATTTGGAACGAAACAACCTCGTCGCATGCGCGAATGCGGCTGTCGCTGAACTGGTGAAAGCCGGCCCGCAAGCCAAAGGGGCCATTCTGGCCGACTTGCGAGTGGCTATCATCAAGCTCCCTCTGGCAGAGGCGGTTCGGCGTGAAATTGAAACGCACTATCGCGCGCTGGCCGCCGATTACGTCGCGGTCCGTTCGTCAGGCACCGCCGAGGACCTGCCGGGCCACTCCTTCGCCGGGCAGTATGATACTTATCTTGGTGTGGCGGATTTGGCCGGCTGCATTGAAGCAATCAAGAAATGCTGGGCCTCGCTGTGGACGCTGCGCGCCTATGAGTATCGAGAAAAGAACGGCTTCGATCACCTCAAAATCAGCATGGCCGTCATCGTCCAAACGTTCATCGCCGCAGATGTCTCCGGCGTGATTTTCACCGCCGATCCTGTAACAGGCAGACGCAGCAGCAGAATAATTGAGGCCTGTTTCGGCCTGGGAGAGGCTCTGGTCTGCGGCAAAGTGACGCCCGACAGATTCATCGTTGATAAACGCAGCTTCAAAATACTCTGCTGCACAATATCAGAGAAAAAGATTGAGCGTACACTTGCCGGCAGCGGCCTGGTTAGAGAGCAAGCCCTCCCAGAGGAAAGGTCGTCCGCCTGTTGTCTCGAAAATAAACAGATAAGGAAACTGGCCAAGCTTGCAAAAAAGGTCGAGGCCGAGTTCGGTTGTCCACAGGATATCGAATGGGCGATACGCCACAGGAAAATCTTCTTTCTCCAATCCAGGCCCATTACGGCTTTGCCGCCCGAGAAGTCATGGGAAGACCGCCAGATATGGTGCTGTAATCCTGCAAAAGAAGTCATGCCCGACGTAGTGACGCCCATGAGTCTGTCGGTGATTGATGCGCTGTTGGCAGACTTCATAGACCCTGTCTTCCGCCTGCTTTGTATGGACCGCGGCGACCCACCTATTTACGGTCTTGTGGCCGGGCGAATTTATTTCAATGCAAACATCTGGGGCGCCGTGTTCCGGGACCTGCCCGGCACCAAGGGTCTCGACTTCATGAAATTAGCGGGCGGTCACAAAGGCTTACAGAAAGTCATCGACAGGCTGCAAAACGCCTGCGACGAAGATCTGCCGGACATGAGGTTCAAGCGATACAAATTCTTTTTGAAAATCCCCCTTATTATTTTAGGCGCACTTGGTAACACTCCCAACAAGGGCCGGCGCATTCTTGCAAAGGCGGCGGTTGAGAATGAGGAATGGCTCCGCTTGAACCCGGCAAGCATGACAACTGAACAAATAGCGGCCTGCTGCCAGCAGATTATGACGAAACTCACCGAACGGCTGGGCCTCATACTATACCTGTTCAGTGTCTTAGGGGCGCTTCCGCTTCTCGATATGGTATGCGACAAATGGCTGCCCGAAGGCTCCACAAGGGCAGGAAAACTCTTGGCAGGTATGGGTGGCATGGTCGATGCGGCTGCGGGTCTGGATATTTGGCGATTGGCCGCGATGGCTCATTCAAAAGCGGACGTGAATGACCTCATACTTTCAAACAAAGACTGGTGTGCTATCGAAGAGAACCTCTCCCACACGGGTTCAGGCCGAGAGTTTCTGGCCGAGTGGAACCGGTTCATGCTTCTACATGGTCACCATTGCCGGGGTGAATTAGAGCTATACAACAAACGCTGGATCGAGACGCCGGATTATATCCTGAAATTCGTACGCAACCATATCACTCAGATGGACAAAATTGACCCGGTTCAGAACTTCGCCGTAGCGGCAAGGCAGCGCCGGCAGCTCGAACAGCAGTGTCGCCAGCAGCTCAGGAACCCGCTAAAGCGGATGATATTCAATCTTCTTCTTGCCCGTTCCCAGCAGGGTTCCATCTTCCGCGAGAACGCCAAGAGCGAGGTCATAAAAGTGCTGACGGTGATGCGCAAGCTGCTCATCGAGCTTGGCAAAAGGCTAAATGACAAGGGTGTGCTTGAGAACGCCGACGATATCTTCTTTTTAAGACAGGAAGAAATCGCCCCGGTTGTAAACGGCAGAGCGGATTTCGATATCCACCAGGTCGTTGCCGCTCGGCGGGCTGAGTATAACAAGAACAGCTCAGTCGTGCCGCCCGATGTTGTCTTTGGAAAATTCGATCCGGACAATTACATCCCCGATGCCGAAGATGAGCAGACGCAGGTATTGAGCGGCTTGGGCGTCAGCCCGGGCACAGCCACTGGCAAGGCGCGGGTGATTCTCCGAGCCGACAGCGACCAACAGCTCCTGGCCGGCGAGATTCTCGTGGCGCCGTTCACCGATCCCGGCTGGACCCCGTATTTTGTGCCGGCCGCCGCAATCGTTATGGATGAGGGCGGAGTGATATCACATGGCAGTATCGTGGCCAGGGAGTACGGCATCCCGGCTGTGGTCAACGTGGGCGGCGGCACCAGAATCATCAGGACCGGCCAGACAATACAGGTGGACGGCGATCTCGGTGTGGTCAGGATACTTCAGTGAACGTCAATAGCCGGCAACAATAGACCTACTTAAGCAACCATTGATGAACAAAAGCTGCGACAAGCCAGACCGCAAAGCCCGCACAGAGCACGATCCCCAGCGGCAGGTGCTTGTGGAAGCATAGGAAAGCCACGAGGAAAAACAACACGGTCGGCACGATGCCCCACAACACGCCTTTGGTATAAGCGGTCATCAGAGCAAAATCTCCGGGATTATCCAGGTACAGCCAGACGAGCACAATCAGGCCGGTCAAAGGCATCACGGCGATTAGCCCCGCTAATGTCGGCAGCTTGCGGCCGATCCCCGCACAGAGGCTGATAACGCATACACTAATCAACAGTTTGACGGCGAATTTCATGTTGAACTACAGCTTGCGACCCCATTGCTCATTTGAAAAACCGGATGGCCAGCAGATAGCGGTAGTGTTCGCCTCTGTTGGCTTTGACCGCCGCAATCAGGACAAAGATCAGGTCAACAAGGCCCACAACACAGAGGACGACCGGTATCAACGGGGTCCCGACGCGCGTTACGAGGCACACAAAGGTGCCGACGAGCCCATAGAGGAGCATCGATAGCTGGAAGTTCACAGCCCGCCTTCCCTGCTCCTCAACGAATGGGAATTCATCTGCTTTCAGTTGCCAGATGATCAGCGGTCCAACTGCACTGCCAATGACAGGCAGGATGGGCGAGAGCCCGGCGAGTCCCGCTAAGTGGCAGAACATCGCCCACATGCGGGCGTCCTTACCGATTTCTCCGGTTACCCACGTCGTTTGCATGCCGCTGCCATTATTGGGACCGACAGGCTGTTCCAACGGCTCGACGTCGGAATCACCAGCTCTTTTGCCAGTTTCAGCCATGACTTTGCTCTGTTGCGATGCGCTAAGGCGGCCCCTACTTAATGAATCTGATAGTCAACGGATAGCGATAGTGCTCGCCGTTGTTGGCCTTGACCGCAGCAATGAGCAGAAAAATCAGGTCGAAGATATACACCGCCGGCAGCAAGAAAAGGCCGATGCACGCAAAACAAAGAAGGCCCGCCACGAGTGCGTATATGAGCACTGAAATCTGGAAGTTCACTGCCTCCTTGCCCTGCTCATCGACGAATTCGAAATTGTCCTTCTTTATCTGCCAGATAACCAGCGGCGCGATCACGCCGCCGAGGACCGGCGCCACAGGCAACAAGCCGCCAAGTCCCGCCAGATGGCAGAACATCGCCCACATGCAGGCGTCTCTGTTGGTTTCTTTGCTGGTCGGGCTCTGTTGAACTGTTTGCGGCTGCTCAGCACCGACACTTTGCTCGGCAGAGGTCTTACTCTCGGGCTTTTGGGCTGCTTCTGGAGCTTCATTTGTTTCCGCCATGATCCGACTCCCTTCAAATTAACTGTCTGTCTATGAACTGACCGCTTTCATTTTAAGCGAGGGCATGGCGCACGAGCAAGCGCAAAATTTGACGCCGAAGCTCGATCTGGGCGGTCAGTTAGCCGGCTGCTGACCATCCGTGCCCCGGCGTGGTCCGGCGCTGCTGACGTCAATTGGTTTTATACCAAGCTTTGACACAGGTGAATCGGGGGCAAAACGCACAGCACCTTTATCGAACCCGACCAGAAGCGGGTCAACCAGCAGATTCTCCCCGCCAGCTTCAAGCTTATTGGCGCCTACCTGGGTGTATCTTTCGAGCTTGCGACACTCCACTGTGCCTTCCGCGCTGAATAGCACATTGTCCCGAAGGGTCGTAATCGCATCCGGGTTCTCGAACACGATCTTGCCTTTGGCACAGATAACGTTTTTCTCGAAGGTATAGTCGGACGATCTGGGGAAGGTGAGCCTGGCTTCCTGACCAGTGACAAACACGTTGTTGCGGATCGTATTGTGGTTGGCCATGTGGTTGTGGGAAGGGCGAACGATGCCGACGGACAGGTTGCCTTCGACGAGGCAGCTTTCAGACCTTTCGTCAAGGTAATAGGCCGAGGCCCCATAGCCGCCGGTGTCGATAATGTCCCGGATGAAGTTACCGCGAAGCACAAGGTCTTTGCCAGCGAAGCAATAGATGCCGCCTCCGTCGTGGAGCTCCTGCATCGCACGATAGATCAAATTATGCTCGATCCGGTTTCGCTCGCCGCCGCAGTTGATGGCGGTATAGGTACAATCGTGGATCTCGTTGTGGCTGATTTGGCAGTCCTTGCCGCCGCCCTGCAGAGCGATAGCGCTGGGATATGTCAGACCCACGTCGTGGATGTGGTTGTCGGTTACGACAGCTTCAGTCCCGCGGCATCTGATGCCGCACGCGCCGGCGTGATGAACGTGACACCTCTCGATGCTCAGACCGTTACCCGAAGCCTTGATTCCCTGACCACCCACGTTGGTGATTTCCAGCCCGAGCAGGCGACAGTTCTCGGCGAAGGTTACGGAGACCGCCCCATCGAATTTGCCCGCCCCGAAACCACCCGCTTCAAGCGGCGTGGTCGTGACCGAAAGCGTGAGGCTGCGAATGGTTATATTCCTGGCGCGACTTTTTTCAGTACCCTGAATGCGAATGATCGATTCGATGGTCGGGGCGATGACCTGGGCCTGAGCCATGTCCTCTCCGGGCAGGGGCCAATACACCAGCTTGCCGGCGGTGCGGTCAAGATACCACTGCCCCGGCTGAGTCAGTCCCTCTCGCACGTTCCGGATGACGTACTTGCTGACGCCGAACGCCCCCGGCGGATGACCTGACGGACTCGCAAAGGTCAAGGTCTTGGAGTCGGCATCCATCGCAGCCAGGCCGACCAGCGACTCATCCCATTCATGGTAGATGGTGATTTCCGCATTGTTGACGTCCAGCCAGGGACCGATGTCCTCGGGGCGGTATTTCAATGTGGTTAATTCCTCGTTCGTCGGCTTTCGCTTCCAGCCGCCGCCGGTGCTGGTCATCCAGGGCACATCGAATTTGTTCAGATGGTTGAAGAAGCCCTGCTCGGGCAGCCGAGCGCGCGGGCAGAAGCGTCCGTTCACAACCAAAGCCCGGAAGTCCCACTCTCGGCTCTTTACGCCGGGTAGTTCGGCTGAATAAAACTTCTCGCCGTCCTTTTTCCAGCCGGCGACTTTCCTTCCACCATAGAGACAAACATCCGCGCCGGGCGCCGATTCTACCGTCAGGCCGGTATCCTTGTCGTCCAGCAGCAGCGGTTCGTCAAAGAAGTACTGCCCCGCCTGAACCACGATCTTCCGAGGTACTCCGGCATCCTGCTTTCGGGCTGCTCGGCAGGCGGCGTGAAGTGTGGCGAAGGGACCATCCGTCCGGTCCGCATTGGGCTGCGGCAATCGGCCTGACCAGGAATCATTGCCGTTGCTGCCGACAAAAAAAGAATCGGCCTGCGCCCCGGCTCCTTGAGCAGGTGCAGATAAATAGCCGGCGACGAGTATCAGCAGGACCATGCGAAAGACATATCGCATTTTCGTCATTTCCTTTCCATGGACGATTGAAGCGTCCGGGCCCGCTCAGGACTTTCCTTTTTTTCCACTATGATTGTTTCAGTCGGGCTCAGCA
Source organism: uncultured Pirellulales bacterium (assembly GCA_964462945.1). GTDB lineage: Bacteria > Planctomycetota > Phycisphaerae > Sedimentisphaerales > Anaerobacaceae. The sequence goes on along the minus strand of CAYWZW010000025.1, from coordinate 3,382 downwards.
GCTTGTAGCGGATTCCCCGCCAGCAGATGGTTCTGCCGAAGGCCGAAGAGACGATAAGAAGTAGCAGCAGCAGCGACCAGAGCCAAAAGGCGAGGACATCGGCGGCGCAGGCAGCCCTCATTGCTCGATGCTCGTCGTGGAGCAGTCTGTGGGCCATTTTCTGGCGCAGAATCGCCCGAGCCAGTTGACTGACAAAGAACACAACAGGCACGGCAGCAAAAAGGTGCAGGTTCTTGTCCTGAATCCTCGCAGCGTAGATGGCCAGGCCCGCCGCGCCCCATATCCCCAGGACCGAATACAAACTGCTCCACAAGCCAAACCACCAGGTTCTCGGGGTGCTTACACGGGTGATCAGGAATTGCCGGCGACAAAATTCGAAAAGTTCCCGCCAGCTCGTTGCCTCGTGTGAAGCCACCAGGCATGCGGGAACGAAGGCGACTTTCAGACCGGCTTTCTTAACGGCATAACTGAGGGATAAATCGTCGCTCAAGGCTGTCTGCCAGATTTTATCGAGTCCGAGCCGGCGGAAAACATCCACCCGGATCGCCATAGACCCGCCCCAGGCCTGATTGAAACGCGTGTTGCCCAGCAATTGGGCCACCTTGGCGTTCAGGGCCGAAAGGGCCAGGCTGGCGGAGTTATTCCTTTTCGGGATGAACCACCGGTAACCGCTGGCGGCACCGCCCTTGGACTTTCGCAAAGGATAGACGAGGTGACTGAGCCAGTTGCTGTGGACGCAGATGTCCGAATCGGCAAAGGCCAGAACGTCAATATCGCTGCCGATTCTCTGGTAGCAGTACAGTAGATTATGAATCTTTTGACTGCAGGATTGCCCCTGGCCCGCAACGAACACGTGCACATCCTGAGCTTTCGAGCGGGTTTCAAGCCGATTCTTCAACTCACACAATTGCCCGTAGGCGGGGTCCGACTCCTCGGCGACCACAAACCACAACAGGTAATTCTCATAGTCGAGGTTGAAGAATGACGTGACATTTTCACGAAACGCAGAATCCAGGCCCTTGCACGGAACAATCAGCACCGTTCGCGGGCGATACCACGAACGCGCTCTCTTGTACTTCTGGAGGGCGTACCGGTAGTTGTTATGCGCCTGGAGCAGGAAAAGTAATTGGGAGACAATCGCTGCCAGAGCTATGTAGTAATACCAATCCATTCTCGTTTCTTGCGTCTCGTATTCCGGTCGAGCTGGACGTCACGACACAGACGCCAACGGCACGATGGATTTGATCAGCCGCTCAACAGTATAAGACCTTGCCAGGTCCACCGGGAGCAAACAGCCGTGATCGTGGTTTGAAGCAAGAATTATGAGATTCCTGCCGGCCTGGCTCCATCCCTGCTCTTGCGCCTGGTGACCCAGGATAAAAATATCGACGTCCAATAGCTCGGCCATTTTGTCAAGCAGCCCTTGGCCGTGTTTCCTGCCCCACGTCAGAAGATAAGCCGAACCCGGCCTGACCACGTCGTTGACTTTCAGTTGCCTGCGCAGAACCTCCGGATCAAATTTTCCGACGAAACGGTCGCTCGGCAGCGAATGTGACAACCATATCCTGTTGTCACATCTGACCGCCAACGGCTGTGAGAAGAGAAACTGTCGTATGGCCAGCTCAACTTCGGCGCCGGCCTGCCGGAATTCCCGCTCCAGGGCCGCACGCATTGCGCGGTTCATTTCTTTGCCCTCTTTCATCACCTCGCTGTTGTTAATGAACGCGGTATCGTGGTTGCCCATGATGACGTGGGCCCGGTCTGGGAAGCTCACTTTATAGCGGACAACATCAAACAACAGCCTGTATGACAGGCAGCCTCCTTCCGAATCCTCCGGACCTCCGTGTATAATCTCCTGGAGAATCACGTGCCTGTCAGGATTGCCGGCTAAGTCGGCGAAGGCGACTATTCTTTCAAAATTCCGCCGATGTCCGTGCAGGTCACCGGTTACAATCAGGTTGCCGTCGGCGGGCAAATGAATCAAGTTAGCGAGTCGGAACTTATCCGCTTTGTTGGCTTCCGTGCCCTGGTTCAGCAAGTCAATTACTGTTTGAGGCATTTTTGTTCGTTTTGATCTTGCCTCCAAATATGCTGTGGACCATCAGGTCCAGCCGCGATATGACCGTCACCATGTTGGACGGCCGGTTCGTGGGGTCGTCCTCAATGCAATCCATGACAAGTTTTGAGATTCCCGTCGGCAATTGTTGTTTCAATTCGTGAGGTGCCCGGCGCGGCACCGCGACGGGCAAGCCAAACTTGTTCTTCTTGGGTATCAGAGTCGGGGCGTGTTTTCCGGTCAGGGCCCAGTACATTGTAGCACCGAGGTTGAAGATGTCCGTCTTCGGGCTGAGCGGCCTGCGTTTGACCTGCTCGGGGGCAATATAATCCGGAGTGCCCTGGATTCTCGCTTTGACCGTCCCGATCTTACAGCTCTGACCGAGGTCTATGATTTTGATCGAGCCGGACTTGCTGATCAGGATGTTGTTGGGCTTGATGTCACAGTGGACAAATCCCTGCTGATGCATCGCGTTCAGACCGGTTGCGACCATCCGGAAAACCAGCAGCACGTCACCCAAACTCAATGCGGGGCCCTCTTCGAGGCTCGTGCCGTCGAAGTATTCCATGGAAAGAAGCATTTCTTTGACTCTGAACATGCTGCGAATCTTCCTGAGCTCGAAGCACTTTCGGACATAGGGGTGGTCCACGCGCCGAGCCACCTTATATTCGGTCTCCATCTGCTCGAAAACCCTTGAGTCCTCCGGCTTCTCAAAAATGACCCGTTTGAGAGCAACTTCCGTATCGCTCTCTTCGTCGGAGGCCAGATAGATAGTGCTCCGAGCGCCGGTTCCGATTCGCCGGAGTATCGTAAAACCGCCCACATCGAGTATATCTTTACCCATCTTGATTGGTAATAATCCAAGACTTAGTAATAACAGCTATCAGACCGTACGCTTATGAGATGCGCCAAAGGGGCCTTTTGTTCGGTTGTTTCATCTGTTTGGCAGTAGAACCCCTGTTTGTATAGGACGCAGAACGACCCAAAATCCTGCTAACCTTTCCTCAAAACCCCAAAAACACACAAGAACCACTCCTATATCGAACGCCAGACCCACCTACTTAAGTTTGGCAAAGCCGGAAGTATACAACACAACCGGGTCCTCATCCAGTATCAGGGCGATTTTTCCCCATATCCGCCAAAAAAGAAGCCCTTGACAACGTTGCCGGAATTTGGATAATGCTCTGCAGTGAATCGGACGAAAACAGTTCTTGCAGGGCAAGGCATTAACTTGTTCGGGTCCACCGGGATTCCCCGATAGCTCAACCGGTAGAGCGAGCGGCTGTTAACCGCTAGGTTGTAGGTTCGAGTCCTACTCGGGGAGTT
>CAYWZW010000024.1:0-61940 GCA_964462945.1 uncultured Pirellulales bacterium | reverse complement strand
GGACAAAGACAGGATTTTGCTTCAATTACTCAGAATCCGGTGAACGCTTACCTTAATTGAAATACAGTCAAGTCGCAAGACGCCTCGACAGTAGCTTTCTTATTGTAGTACCATCTGCCCATTGCTCCTTCTTCCCGAAAATGCCGAAATCATTAAGGATTCCTGCACTTTTCTTACTATTTCTCACTATCTGAGACTCTCTAAGTTGCGTCTTGCGTGGCTTTACGTTTCCGGCGTAGTCTGCACGTTCTTTGTGTATTCCTGCCCCAAAATGTTATCATTCGCTGTCCGCTCAGTGGCAAGCGAACCTTACAAAACCTTACATTGGCCCTACGTGCCACTTCTCCCGGAAATGTTACCTTTTGTGACCATCTAATAAGCTACAAAAAGCTACCATTCCCTACCGTGTCCCTTTTTTAAGTGGCGACAAATGCCGTTTCAACCCTATCGTCTGTATTACCAAAACCTGCGTTTTTTCCGCCGTCTCATGGCCCATTCACGAACCCACGATGGACAGCGTCTGACGTATATTCCGTACTGCCCGCACCACCGCTGCAAAGTTCTGCGCGGCACTCTTAGAATCCTTGCCGTTGCTCGCATACCGTGTTCGGCTATCAGTTCAAAGGCGAAACGTTTCTGCTTCTCCGTATAGCGTCCTCCGCCGCCAAGCGAACAGAACAGGTCCCTTTTCTCCTCATAGAGTTCCTGGTGCATGAGCCGCATCAATTCTTTCGTACTCATACCCATTTACGCTCCCTCCCCTATATGCGTTTGGACAAGCGCCTTGATCGCTGCCTTGATATGCTCCGGTAGTTCCGGCCAAACGGCTACGATTTCAGCCAGATCGGCTGGTAGGTTTGAGGTGTCAATTTCGCCCTGTTTTGGGCTTTCAGGTGTCCACTGGGGTGTCAACGGCGATTTTGAGGTTTCGCAAGTGTTTGTTTTTTCGGGGTTTGCATTTTCTGAGCAACGGTTTGCTAAACCGTCGTACGGGCTTAAACCCGTACCGCGGGTTCGAATCCCGCCCTCTCCGTTATTTCTGTCATCCGGTGACAAGCTGTCCCTTTCGCTCCGCAACTTCACCTCAACCGGGCAATTAGAACTCTTGCCCATTTCTGGCGTATTCTTTGCTTGGTTGCCAATTGTTGCTGCAACAAAAGTCGGTGTGCTTTCCGTTGGACTATGATACATCGTGCCTAAATTGAGAGGTTCTATTTACATAGCTGCCGTTAGCTGGATGCTACCTTTTTCGAGTAGCGCAGTTGCCCATGAATCGGGCGGGGCCATTGCAGGTTCCGTTGTGAGGACCCTCACGCCGGCTCTTGGTCCGTTAGAAGAAAGAAATGGCCGGCCGTTCCAGCGTTGCAATTCTTCTGCCTGCCGGCTACAACCTCGGCTACGTTTATATGGGCGAAGGCAATTTATGGGGGCTCGGCGAACTCGACTTGGAACGCGTCAACCGAGAAGCTGTCACGTACTGCACGGCAATGGGTAACTTCTTCACGGAAATTGAGCGGTGCATCCGGATGGGCGTCGCACGCGATCTTCTCTGGGATATCGACCGACCGGAAGGTGACCCGGCCCAACTCGCCATGGAACTTCTCCGCCGAGACCGGCAAGGCGCCTTCAGATGTCGCCGCTCGTGCCTTTTCGGTTGAAGGTTCTTCACCTGTCTATTATGCGTTGGGGGCCGGCTCAGAACGGTTATTGAAAATATTGACAAATCTCCCGTTTTCCATAACATACTGATACTACAAAACTTATGAAATACACACTTTCGTTGACTTGGCAGGTAACAGCCGTTCAGTTGTAGCCCGGTTGTATGCATTAACGGACGAAGAGTGGGCCATTTTGAGGGCTTCTCGCTTGGGAACCGTAATCAGAGGGTTAAACATGGCACGGTGCGCCCCATGCGGAAATTTTTCTTGACCGGAAGATAGGTGGTTTGGTATAAGATAAAATTGGTGGAAGTACCAAGAGTTGTACGTTTATAGGTCGATTTTTACTCGATCGCTTGGTGGCCAGCTTTTAAGGAGGTTATTTCAAGTCATAGGGCATTTCTCCGAGCAAACATGAACAAACACTACAAACAGAGTGGATATTATAGGTCTTTTTTAGGAGGACGATTATGTGCAAAAGGTCAACGACCAAAAAACCGATTACAAGTATGAAAAAATGAAAGGAGAAAACAAAATGCTTCACCAATCGTCTAAGCCAATCTTAGTCGGTATGTTCGTCGCATTGTTGTTAATGGCAATACCAGCCTATGCTGTGAAGAGCTACAAAACCTCCAGCTTTGGAGGTGCACACCAAGTCTGGTTTGAAGCCGAGGACTACGATGAACGCAATCCCGACACCGATCAGTATTACCCGGTCGTTGACGCGGCTGATGCGTTCGGCAAGGCAATCAACCGGGCCGGTGGCGCCGGCGGAATGATTCGCTGGACATTCAGCATCAGTAGAGCCGGCGGCAAGGGCGGAACCTGGTATTTCTGGGCACGACTGATCGACCCGGGCAATACGTCGGACTATATGCTCGTGAAGGGAGACCCGGGTGACCCCCAGATTCCCACTGGCCCTCCCTTTCCAGGAGGTGATGGAGCGCCGTTCGACAACGCAGATGACCGAGTTTTTGAAATAGATGTCGGACCTGCCTGGGGTTGGGCCCAGAGCTGGGATATAGAGGGTCATACCAAAGAACTTCAGGATGGCGAAAACACGATGTACATCTTTCACAGGCAAGGCGATGAAACCGTCTTCTGGGATGTCTTCGTGTGGACAGATAGTGCTGACTACGTACCCACCGATGCGGACTATCGAAATGCCGTGCTGGCTCCCCTTGGCACAACCGCCACGAACCCGAGCCCGGCTAACGGTGCTCTGGTCGAAGCGACGTGGGTGAGCCTTTCCTGGTCGCCGGCAACTCGTGCCGTCTCGCACGACGTGTATTTCGGCGATGTTTTCAACGATGTGAACGACGGCACCGGCGGCACGTTCCGCGGCAATCAGGCTTCGGCGTTTTTTGTCGCCGGCTTCCCCGGATACCCGTATCCGGATGGTCTGGTCCCCGGGACGACCTACTACTGGCGAATCGATGAGGTCAACCAGGCCGATCCGACCAGTCCGTGGAGAGGTGATGTCTGGAACTTCACCATTCCGTCAAACAAGGCCCATAATCCCAACCCGCCGGATGGTGCGAAGTTCATACCTGCCGACGCGACGCTCAACTGGACGGCCGGTTTCGGTGCAAAGTTGCATTACGTTTTCTTCGGCGCCAATTTTGACACCGTGAACAATGCCGCCGGGGGTCTGCCGCAGGGCACGCCAAGCTATAAACCTGCCGGTCCTCTTCAGCCGGAGACGACGTACTACTGGCGGGTCGATGAATTCGATGCCGCCAAGACGTATAAAGGCAACGTCTGGAGCTTCACAACGGCAAAAGTCGGCGGCGGTGTCAAGGGACAGTACTACACGGGTATGGACTTCAACACGCTGGTCCTGACCCGCATCGATCCGCAGATCAACTTTAACTGGGCCGCTGCCGCGCCCGATGCAACGCTGGGCGCCGATACCTTCTCGGCCCGATGGACCGGTGAGGTGGAGGCGGGCTTCACCGAGACCTACACCTTCTACACCAGAAGCGACGACGGCGTGCGTCTGTGGGTGAATAATCAGCAGCTCGTGAATAACTGGACGGACCATTCGGCCACCGAGAACAGCGGCACGATTGACCTTGTCGCCGGCAATACCTACAGCCTTCAGATGGAGTATTATGAAAACACCGGTGACGCCGTGGCAGAGCTGCGCTGGTCGAGTCCGCGTACGCCCAAGCAGCTTGTTCCGCAGGCGGCCTTGTCTCCGCCGATCAAGGCCAGCGGCCCGAACCCCGGCAACGGAGCAACGGGCACGTCGCTGACCCCCGTTTTGACCTGGAATCCGGGCGATTTCGCCGCCTCGCACGAGGTTTATTTCGGCATAGACGCGCAGGCCGTAAAGAGCGCCACGAAGGCTTCGCCGGAGTACAAGGGGACTAAAGCCCTTGGCAATGAGAGCTACGCTCCGGGCAAATTGGCGTGGGCGACGACGTACTACTGGCGTGTGGATGAGGTCAACAACATCAACCCGGCCAGTCCGTGGGTCGGCAACCTCTGGAGCTTCACAACAGGTGATTTCCTGCTCATAGATAATTTCGAGGATTACGACGCCGGCGCCAACCAGATCTGGTACTCGTGGCACGATGGGCTGGGCTACGGCGCGCCGGGCAGTCCGCCGTACTTTGCCGGCAATGGCACGGGCTCGGCAGTAGGCGATGAGAACACCGCGTCATTTACGGAGGAAACGATCGTTCACGGCGGCCGGCAGTCGATGCCGCTGGCCTACGACAACAACAAGCAGAGCTTTGCGAAGTATTCGGAGGCAGAGTTCAAGCTGACCGCTCCGCGGGACTGGACCGAGGACGGCGTTGGCGAATTGTCGGTGTGGTTCAGAGGTCTTCCGGCCTCGGTCGGGAGCTTCACGGAAGCGCCGGTTGGGACCTATACGATAACCGCCACAGGCGTCGATATCTGGAACCAGGCGGACGAGTTCCACTATGGCTTCAAGATGCTCACCGGCGTCGGGTCGATTGAAGCCCAGGTGCTCAGCGTTGGGAACACGGACCCCTGGGCCAAGGGCGGTGTGATGATCCGCGAGACGCTGGATGCCGGCTCGAAATTCGCGGCGGTCTATATCACGCCCACCAGTGCCGCCGGTACGGCCACAAACGGCTGCCGATTCCAGGCGCGAGCAACTACTGACGCAGCCGCCACGAGCGACACCGCGGTCGTGACAACCCAGCAAACGGCCATCACGGCGCCATACTGGGTCAAGTTAGAGCGCGATGCCGCGGGCAACTTCAGGGGCTATTACTCCAGCAATGGAACCACGTGGACAACGATGTCGTGGAATCCGCAGAACATCACAATGAGTGCAAATGTCTATGTGGGCTTGGCGCTGACCAGCCATAACAACGCCGCGACGTGTACGGCCAAGTTCTCCAACGTCAGGATGACCGGCACAGTCAGCGCGCAGTGGGCGCACCAGGACATCGGCATCGCCAGCAACGCTGCCGAGCCGCTGTATGTCGCGGTTTCCAACAGCGCCGGCCAGCCTGCCGTAGTAGTCCACAGTGACACAAACGCTGCCACGATAACCACCTGGACGGAGTGGGTGATTCCGCTTCAGTCGTTTGCCGACAAGGGCATCAACCTGAAGAACGTGGACCGGATCGCCGTCGGCCTGGGCACGCGGGGCAACATGACCACGCCCGGCGGCTCAGGCAAGATGTACTTCGACGACATCCGGTTATACCGGCCGAGGACGGCTCCTTAATTTGATCGTTGAACAACAGCCGTGTGGGCACGGAAGTATTTCGCAGTAGTTCGGGGCCTATGCCGAGTGATTCGGTATAAGCCCCTTTTTAGGTCGAAGAAGAAAAGGAGTAGTGCTGCCCGCAATTGAGTTCCTGGTAATATGCCATCGGCGGGCGGAATTCATCATTCCAGGTGCCTCGCCGGTGAGTTTGCGTGGCGTGCTTCGAGACCCGCGTTGACCTCTGTCATGCTCCGGACGAGGATGTCCCAGGGGCGATCCTCGATCGTGACCAGGCCGTAGTTCGAGTTCTCACCGTCGAAGCGTCCCTCTTTCGGCTCATCGGCGTGCTCGAACCAGTGGAATCCGACCATAAAAGGCAGATCGACGAGCCCGTGGACATAGCGTGTGAACCCGTCAGCACGGTCCTTCTGCGTCGCGACCGGACGCCCCGCACCTTTTGTGTTCGGAAGGCCGGAGTCCATCGCCTTGAAGCTGAACTCGGTCAGCATAATGGGCCGTCCCGTCAAACGGTGAATGTCCTGCAGAGTTTCCACGGGAGCTGCCTGCCCATAGTTGTTAAAGCTCACCACATCGACATGATCCTTCAAACCGAGGAGGATCGGGGCCGGCGCTTGTCCTGCAAACCTGCAGCCCAGGATGAGGTGGTTCGGGTCGGCCTTGTGAATGGCCTTCTTGCATGTTGCGAAGTAGCATCTGGCTGCGACTTCCTGCCACGCGGCCTGGTCCTTTCGGGCCGCATCTCCGCTTGCCTCTTCACGCCCGTCCAATTCATCCCAACGTGTGATGTTCGTTCCCCATGCCCGATTGAGCTCGGCGACGTCGCTGTATCTTTGCCCGAGGAACTCGAGTGCCGCCTTCCTTCCCGCGGCGCCTTCCGGCAAACGAAGATACTCTTCCAGAAGGCTCAGTTTCCCTCGCCAATCGGCTCCCCAGCGCAGCTCATTGTCGGTAAAATACCCGAGGAGCCAAGGATCGCTGGATCGCGGTCCGCAAAGCTGCTGACACGTGCTTTCCATTTTCTCCTCAAAGTCCTCGGAGAAGAAATCGCCGACCGCTCCCTTCAGCCAGTCCGCGCCCGCACGAGTGGCGAGATTCAGGTTGACGGTGTACGGCATGTTATGGTTGAAGGTACTCGGGCTGGACCAGGCCCCGAGTGTATTAAACCCCCAGCCTCGAAGCCGATTGACGACGGCCTCGGCCCACGCATCCTCCGAACCATACTTGCCCTGTACCGCCCGCTGGTGCGGGGAGTAACCAAGCTGGGGCGAGTGATCGGCGCTGAAGCTTACGTGATTGACCCCCTTGGAGAGGAAGGCGTTGCCTTGGGGGGTTACCAACCACCAGACCCCATCTCGCACGGAGACGTGGAAGAAGCCGGTGGATTCGAACCGCAGATTGTTCCGGCGCGCCGTCCGCGTGGCGGGCCAGCCCCCGTAGGGATCTCGCTCGGCCGGTCCGGCGGGGGCATCTGCCAATGAAATAGGAACTGTCAGGCACCACAAGACCAAATACATTAACTTGAAAGACATCATTATTTGACATCTCCCATTTGATACTTCTTGGCACATGCTTCTGCCTCCTGTTCTAACCTTAATACTGGTGCATGTTACTGCATTTGCGCCCGAGAAGCAACCATATCAAGTATTGTCGCCAAATGGTTCTGCCGCCACCCTGGTTCAAGGCGACCGTCGTCGATACAAGGCTATGGCTGCGGGTTTCCCAGATAAACCTGGCTTCCGGCAGTTGCGTGTCGGGGCGTTGGGGCTGGGTTGGTTAGATGCCCCGGACATTGCACAGATAGGTCCCGCCCCACCGAAAAATGCCAATTGGGCCGCATGTTGCGCTGAAAAATGGGGTACAAAGTCGCCAAGTTGTTAAACTGGTAAGAATGAAATGCCGATATATTTCCGGAGTCCGGAAAAGCACCGCTCGCTGGATATTCGTTCAACGAATGAAAATCCGCAGTCATGACTTCTTACTTTTATGAAAGGAAGTGCAGGCTAATGGGCCACGATTGGTCTGACGATATTCTCATCGTTAAACTACCGGCGGAGCCACAAACCAGCGACGAGCTCCATGCCGTCACCACGCTGGCTCATGATAGGCCCAAGTCCGACCTCATTGTGGATCTCGGGGCCGTTGACGAGCCTACCTGCCGGAGCCTCTGTGAGCTGATGAAATTGTGCCGTCTCTTGAGTGATCGCGGGCGTCGTTGCGTCTTTTGCAACGTCAGTGCAGCCACAAGGCAAATCCTCACCGCGTATGGCTTTGATCGGATACTCGACATCGCCGCTACATCGGAGGTTGTCCTCAAACCGTCCGTCGAGCAGCTTAGCGCGGGCACGTTGGAACTTCGCAGCTCAGACAACTCTAAACCGTTACAGAGAAGAAACTACGTCCGTTTGAATGTTCCCTCACCGCTGCACATGGATGTGCTCCTCTGGCACGGCGGCCGCAAAGATGACTATCACAGGGTGCTCCCGGGACACTGTTGGCGTGGAAGGCTCGTGGACATTTCAGAAGGGGGGGGCCAGGTAGCCATCGACGCTGCAGAAGAAACATCTCTTGGCAGAGGCCGACTTATAGGACTTGAATTTACGCCGAAGCCCGGTGAAGCCGTCTTGGCATTCGATGCCCAGGTTAGAGAGATTTTGCCGACGGCAGACGGCAAGAATATTTGCCTCGGCCTGCAGTTCGTAGGATTAGAAGCCAATCCTGAAGGTCGTCAAGGTCTGCGGAGGCTTTGCAGCTCTGAGGGCATCTATTACGAGGCGGTGGGCCATGCAACGGTCTGACCTGTCTTGCGTTTGTCCTCATCCAACGGGCTATTAGAGTTCACTGAGCATTCGCACGTATCGGGGCCTCCAGCTTGTTCCTGCTTGTCTTTGACCAGCCGGATATTCCGGCACTGAATCGGATGCCCGTGATCCTGAAGCAGGACCGGCCCTGCAGCCTCGCTCTGGCCCTCCCACCCTGTCGCCCATGCACGCGGCCGATCCCCTGCGATGGCCGTAGAATTCGATATCCGCGCCGTCTTGGCTTTCTTCGCAGGCAGAGCCTCTCTGTGGTTCGTGAGCCTGCCGATGGCCTTGCGGTCGAACAGGATTTGGTTTCTACCCTCCTATGTGCTATGATAGTAACGTAAGAGCTGGTTTTGAAACTACAGACTATTGTGATCGGATGCGAATCCGTGGATTTGAGGCGGGCACGTATGAAGAATACGTTGTTTTTTCTGTTATCAGCCGCTATTTTGGCGACTATTCACCAACCTGCTCCTGCAGAAGATAACCCACAACCTATCCACGCCGGGACGCGAATTCTTCATAGCGGCAACTTGATTGTGGAAGTGGGTAATCCCGATTCGCCGGACTGTCGTTGGAACCAGGGGCTCCGTTTTTCACCCATCGCCAATGTGATACGAGTGCAACTCAATAATCGTGAGTTCTGTTATGCGCCGACTAACGGGGGTGCTCTCAGTTATATTGGTGGGCTGCCCATGGAGTTTGATATTGGGCAGGAGTCATTTCAGCCGGATCCGCCCGGATATAACGAGGGCTCTAATGGCTCCGCATTCCTTAAAATCGGCGTGGGTATCCTCAAGCGCAATTCCTCGGCATACAATTTCAACTCCAGCTACCAGGTGGTGGAGCTGGCCCGGACCACAACCACTTGGGAGCCGGATCGCGCCCATTTCGTCCAGACCCTATCCGGAACGGCCAACGGCTATTCCTGCCGGCTTGAGGAAGACGTGATTGTCAAGAATGATAGCCTCCTCATGCGCTACGTTTTAACGAATACCGGCACGAAGACATTCACTACCGAGCAGTACCTTCATAATTTCCTGACCTTTAGTCAAAGAGATGTGGGACCCAATTACAGAGTGTACTTTCCGTACCAGATGGCGACATCACCCCAGGTACCGGAATGGGTACCGCCGGAACTCAAGCTGGTGGGTAGAGGGTACCAGTTTGTAGATAGTAATCCGCCGATGGTGAGACTGGAGAATATGATCCTATATACGAAAACCATCTCCAGCGTCCCCAAGGCATGGATCTACAAACCGGATGATTACCTTGGCCCTGATACGATCGCGGTAGAGCAGAGTGATATCGGCCAACGGGCTATTATTGATTCATCGCTCAGATCGGCCTATGTCGGCATTTGGACCACCGCGTACCAGGTGTCGCCCGAACAGTTCATCATTATCACCTTGGCGCCTGGAGAACACGCTACGTTTACTCGCACCTACAAATTCTCAACAGATGGATCGATGCCGCAAGACTGCACAGGCGACCGCATCATCAATGGGAATGATCTGTTGACGCTGTCCTCGGCATGGCTCAGTGCACCGGGCCAGGCGAATTGGAATCCCTCCTGTGACGTGTCAGATCCTGCCGACGACCGGATAAACAACAGAGACTTGGCCGTCTTGGGTCAGGTATGGAATCAAAATGACGCTGGTCCCGCCCCGGTAGCGCACTGGCCGCTGGACGAAGCTATCGGTATGGTCGCTGCAGACAGCACAGGCTCCTACGACGGTTCTCTGGTGGCCTTCTCAGCGGATGATTCTCAGTGGGTGACCGGCCGTTTAAGTGGCGGCCTGGAGTTCGACGGCATAGACGATTACGTGGAAATAGAAGGCTATCCCGGTATCTGCGGCAAGAATCCTCGTGCAGTCTTTGCCTGGATCAAAACGCGGGGAACTCCAACCGTCAGGCTTCCTGTCGTGGCCTGGGGACAGAACCAGCCGGGGGCATGCTGGCTGCTGGAGGTCGATGAGGATCAAAGACTCAGGCTATCTTGCGGATCGGGATTCATCTCTGCGAACGAGCAGCAGGTGGGGGACGGCAATTGGCATCATGTGGCCGTTGTACTCGATCCGGTTGACCCCGAACGTCCCCTCGTGGGTGATGTCTTACTCTACGTGGACGGCAAACGCAGAACGATTTACAGGATGGAAGAGGCAGAGATAAACACCGGCTGTATCGAGAATGTACGCATTGGCGGGGCACACGGCCCTGACGGCAATACCTTTGCAGGCACCATAGATGAAGTGGCGATATTTGACGCGGTTGTGAGCCCCACCGTCGTCCGACAGGCCTATATACAATGAGGAGTGGATCAGTCGTCATGAATCCAGGTTCGCAGATGGATGCCGTCGAAGCGGAAAGGCCCGTTGAGGGGCCAACGGGCCTGGTTGGACTTGGCCTGATGGGCATGGCGCTGGCCGAGCGATTGCTGGGTGGTGGTCTTGACGTTTGGGGGTATGATGTTGATTCTCACCGCAACGATCTATTTCGCCGGGTCGGCGGAAAATCCACCTCGGGCGCGGCGGACATCGCGGCGGGCTGCCGCAGGATTCTGTTGAGCCTGCCGGATAGCAGCGTTGTGGAGGCCGTGGTTAGCAGTATGAACCCCTCTCTGACGCCGGGGCAGATCATCGTCGATACATCCACGGGCGATCCGGAGCAAGCCTCGGCGACGGGTCATCGCCTGGCCGAGCGGGGTGTCTGCTATCTCGATGCAACGATCTCCGGCAGCAGCCAGCAGGTCCGCCAGGCCGAAGTTATTGTTTTGGCGGGCGGCCCGGCGGCAGCTTTTGACCAGTGCCAGGATTTGTTCCGGCTGTTTGCCCGCCGCTGGTTTCACCTCGGACCCTGCGGCAGTGGCTCACAGATGAAGCTGGTCAGCAATCTTGTCCTCGGCTTGAATCGCGCCGCTCTGGCGGAGGGGCTGTGGCTGAGCAAGGTCCTGGGGCTGGATGCGCAGATCGTGCTAACGGTGCTGCGTGAAAGCATGGCTTACTCGCGTATCATGGACACCAAAGGCCAGAAAATGATCACGGGCGATTTTGAACCCCAGGCCCGGCTCTCGCAACACCAGAAAGACGTTCACCTGATTCTCCAAGCCGCCAGCCGAGCGGGCACGGATTTGCCGTTGACCCATGCCCATGCACGCCTGCTTGAGCTGGCCCAGAGCGCCGGCTATGGAGCCCTGGACAATAGCGCCATCATCCGCGCCTTCGAACAACTTGCCCGCCTTCCGTCTGGCGGGCTGGCCCCGGGGCGGACGGCAGACAAAAACGGTCAACATTGACAGATCGCACTTAAGGCAAAGGCATGAACCAGGTCTCAACAGCATCTTCCCAGTTGACCCTGTCGCGAAAGGCGAGGCTTGTTGTCCTATTAGCCGCCTTCAGTGGCTTACTCTTCGACGGCATAGAGCTTGGCCTGATGCCTATCGCGTCTATCTCCGTCACCAGGAGTCTGCTCGGCGATGGCTTCACGGATGCCGTGGCGGGAGATTGGTTTGCGCGCTTCACGGCCAGTTTGATGCTGGGCGCGGCAGCGGGAGGCATCGTATTCGGGGCGTTGGGCGACCGCGTTGGGCGCACGCGAGCCATGGGGGTGAGCATCCTTTTCTATTCGGTTTTTTCGGGGGCGGGATGGCTCGTCGGCAGCTTGGAGCAGATGCTTGTCCTTCGCTTCTTCGTGGGGCTGGGCGTTGGAGGTATGTGGCCCAACGGCGTGGCGCTTGTCTGCGAGTGCTGGCCGAACGTGTCGCGGCCCATAGTGGCAGGCATCATGGGCGCGGGCTTGAACACCGGCATTCTGCTGCTTTCTCAAATCGCTCGGATCTGGCACATCACCCCGGACTCGTGGCGCTGGCTCTTCGGGTGGAGCGCTGTGCCTGGGCTGCTCGGGGTCGCGGCGCTGTGTTTCGTGCCGGAGTCACCGAGGTGGCTGTCCAGCCGTGGAGGGGCGGCCCGGCGAACAGATACACCGCTGCGCGAGCTTTTTCGCCCGCCGCTGCTGCGACTTACCGTCCTGGGCATCGTTCTGGGCTCGATTCCCATGATTGGCGCGTGGGCCGCAAGCAAGTGGATGATTCCCTGGGCGGACAAGATTGGCGGTGCCGCACAGCCGGGCTACAAAGCGGTCACCCAAGGCTTTTGGGCATTGGGGGCCGTGCTCGGCAGCTTTTTCGGCGCCCAGCTCGCCAGCGTGCTTGGCCGACGGCTCTCGTATTTCCTGATCAGTCTGGGTTCCACGGTATTGACCAGCGGCCTTTTTCTTTTCACGGCCCCGTTGCAGCCCGCCTTTCTGCCGACGGCTTTCGTGCAGGGTTTCGTCGCAACGCTCTTCTTCGGCTGGCTCCCGCTGTACCTGCCGGAACTGTTTCCGACGAAGGTACGCGCCACGGGTAGTGGCATCGCCTACAACGTGGGGCGCTTCGCCACAGCCGGCGGGGTGTTTGTTGCCGGCACGCTTGTCACCTGGTTTGGCGGCGACTTTGCGAAAGTCGGCGCGGTGATGGGCCTGATCTATTCCTTCGGCATGGTGGTCGTCTGGTGGGCGCCGGAGACATCGAACAGGGAGTTGCAGGACTAAATACCGCGGGGGCAACGGAGAGCCCAACGACGCGTATCAGATCGCCACTGAAGCGGATCTGATCCTGCTTGGCGACAGTCCCGAGGATTATGGCAAGCACTTCATCCTTATAGCCGACATCGACGCGGACCCCAAGCTCCCGGGCTGCAAGGTTCTCGACAAAGCTATTTCTCCTGCGAACCTTTGACCAAGCAGACCACAATTCCGTCCGAAAGCGTTACGACACATTCTCTCCCGGTAAGCGCTATGCCCCACCGCACGGGGGGCGCGGGCAATGGAGCGGTCCACAACGACCGGCCGTCCACGGA
Source organism: uncultured Pirellulales bacterium (assembly GCA_964462945.1). Classification (GTDB taxonomy): domain Bacteria; phylum Planctomycetota; class Phycisphaerae; order Sedimentisphaerales; family Anaerobacaceae. Next base: position 48,868 of record CAYWZW010000024.1, on the reverse strand, counting down.
GACACCTTCCACGCTGTCATGGTGGAGAACCACGAGTCCGTCGGCGCCGATGGCCAAGCCACGCACGTCCGCCGTGTTGCCTGCCCAAAGAATGGAATCGTCCGTGGAGACCTGCATCACGTCCTGGGGCACCGTACCACCTCCCATTTTCCCGCCGGTCTTCGGATCTTTGTTCATCAACTCAACAATGCGGTCCAGCGCCTGCGGATCGCGCGAGCAGAAAAGGCGGCCATCGACCAGGGCAATGTGCCGCCCGGACGTCTGGAAATACACGCGGCCCTGGTGACGTTTGAAGATGGTCGTCTTGGTCCATTCGTGGGAGAACAGTTCGGGACCGCTGCTTAACGGCTTGCCATCGGGCTCCAGAAACATTTCCATTCCCGCATCGAGCCGGGAGGCAACTTGAGGACTGCCGCCGGTGCGTGCATCCAGCGCTACGATTCCCACCGGGGCGCCGCCGTTGATGTACAGCGTGTTGTCCTTCAGCAGGATGTTTCCCTGGACGCCAAAGCTCAGTTTGCGATCCCTCCGGTCAAGTGTGTATGTCTGCCGCCAGAGGGGTTTTCCGGTGGCGACGTCCACTGCAGCGGCTACGGCGCCGTCTGCGGCGGTGCTTCCGGCCGCCGCGTAGGCAATCCCGTCGTCGCTCAGGACAACCCCGCCGCCCAGAGGCCACGCTGACATGAGCCGGTCCATAATGTTGACGAATCGCTTTTCGGGCGCCAGCTCGACACGTCCCAACACCCGCCCGTCGGATGCGTCCACACAGTACACAGAACCGTCGCACGAGCCGAAGATGACCCGTCCGTTCCAATAGGCAGGTGGGTGCAGCACGGCGGCATGGGATGACGCCCGCCAAAGGGTTTTTCCGCCGGCGGCGTCGAGGGCCCACACCGTGCCGTCTGCCCCGCCCACGAAGGCGTGTCCCTTGGCGCACACAGGTGCAGTCAGTTCGCCGCCCGGCAAACGCCGCCGCCACAACTCCCTTGCCTTTTGCGGAACGGCGGCGGGAACCGTGGCCGTCCCGGCACAGTTGGCTCGGAACATCGGCCACTCGTCCCGGGCCGCGGGATCGCTTGAGGCAGGCGAGGCCCACGCGGACGATTCCGCCGGCTCGCTCGGCTCATTCAGTGCCGAGCGAGGGGCCATGGAGAAGGTGCCGTGAACCTGCCAGCAATCGCAAGCCAGCGGCATCCAATACAGTCGCCCGTTCGCCGGCACCACCCCGTCAAAACACCCGGGACGGACGACGCCTTCGTAGTCGGCGAGCTTTCGCTCGCTGATGTCAACATAGACGGTCCTGCCCTCCCCGCCTCCGGGACGGTAGTAGAACTGGTTCGCAGTCGCTGTCAGGCGGGTGCAGGAGCCAATCACTCCAAGACTGAATTCGTCGAGAACCTTGCCGGTGAGCGGTTCGACTTTCCGGCAGGCGGCCGCCGGCGAGGCCACACGCGGCATGACATAGAGAACGTCATTGAAGAAAAACGGATGGGGAGACTCGATGTCCGACGTCCAGAGGAGATCGCCTTTCTCGAAGCTGATGCAGATGGTTTTCTTGAACGACGGCCCCGCAATGCAGACCACGCCGCCGCCCGCCCTCGCGCAAGAGTAGGTGGCCCATCCCAGGCCCCAACCCTGGCGTTTGAGCGAACTGCCGATGGCATCGAAGAGCTGTTTGGATGTTTCGGGCGTGCGGTGCCACAACGGCGCCCCCGTGGCGGAGTCGCGAGCGGCCATGTACCTGCCCGGCGCCAGCTCGAAAATGCGCCCCCCCTCCATGCACAAGGCTCGAGCGTCAAATGGCTCCGGCTCGCCGACGCTCCAGAGCAGCTTCATCGCTGGATACTCAAAAGCCGCCAGCCTTCTTGCCGCACCGAAGTTGTTGGTGATACTTCGGTACTGCTCGTTAGCCACGTCCCAGGGCCAGTGGCCCATTTGGTTTTTCTGCCTATGGGCAGCAACGCGGGCATCCGGCGGACCGAGTGCGGCCCAGAGCTTGTCCTTGTCCTGCGCAATCCATTTCCAGTCTGTGTCGCCGCCGGCGGCTGCCTCCGCTGGAACGCTGAAATTGCCGCGCTCCTGCCCGGTCGCGGCATCCAGCATCCAGAGGGTCCCGCCCTCGGCAAAAACCACCTCGCTGCCAGTGGCCAGCTTGGCGACATCGTGGACGACGTAGTTCGGATCGAGCGGCCGACTCCAGAGACGCAGCCCGTTGTACGCGTTGAGGACCGTCAGCTTGTTCAGGAGCGGCTCTTCACGCTCGTGGAATGCGATGTGCCCGGAGAAGAAGAAAATCCGCCCGCCGGCAAAAAGCGTCTGATTGGGCATCGCCGCGAATACCGGGTAGGTCTGGAAACGCAACTCCCCCGGCAATCGCGCAACGCTGTCTTGCGACACTACATTGTTGTCTGGCTCATGGTACGGATGGCGCCACTCATCCACGCCGGGTTGAGCGGGTTTCACGAGAACCTTTCCCGATGCGACGCAAACACCGCCGGGATGCAGCACCCGCAGGATTTCTTTCTCGAACGGCGGATCGTCAACGCCCGGCGCCACCCACACGGCGTCGGCCAAGTCTCCCGCCAGCCAGAGCGACGCTCCATCGTCATCCACCACATAAACTCGTCCCCCCAAAAGCCCTTGCTCCCTCGCCCAATCACGAATTTTGTTCAGCCCAGGCGAGGCGGTGCCGCGACAGAAAATCGTCCAAGGGGTCTTTTCGACGAGCCCGGAGACCGTCTGCAAGTCCGCCTGGTCCCCTGCGCAAACCACGACGACCAAGGCCGGCGTCTTCCCAACGTGACTGGATAAATCGAGGACGGCATCGTCAGCAATCGCCGCGCAGCAAAGGAACGTGCTCAGCAGTCCGAACCATGTCTTCATTTCTTTTCTCCTTGAAAACAGCTTATGCCACATTCGATCGTGAAGATGAACAGCTACTTCACCACTTCATCCTTGACGGCGAAAGGGAAGGGTTCAAGGTGTGATAATCGACATTCGTGAGTTCTCGCCATACAGAAGTCCTCTTTGGAGACCCAATTCGCTCGTTTTGCAGCGGCCGCCCGGTCCGGGGCGAACTGACCGCGAACAATTGCTGGCGACGGTTGCCACGGTTAAGAGCACGACCGCAGACGCATTGCGACTCTATACATGTTTGTCTTGGCATAAGGACTATAAAGGTTACTTCCATGGCCTCCTACACAGACTACTGCCGGAACGGGGCCATCCTTTATACGCGGTACAGTAACGATTATTCGGATACGCCGGCTCCGTGTGGAGCTTATTTCAATTTCTTTCACATGATATGTCCCTCTGTCTGCACGAGACAGCTCCTTTGGGCTCAAAGGAATTGAACTTCTTTTGAGAATTAAGTCATCCAGTTTGAGCAGTTGAAATAACTTGCCTCTCACGTCCCTTTGCCATGCCATGCCTTCGTCTGTTGACCGTGACGTATATCTCATAGAACGCGGGGCTGGGATGATTTGGTCCTGTTTTGTTGATGCCGGCAGGGCTGAACCGCTGAGAAAAGCAAAGAGTATCGCCACAATAATTCGTCCGCGGTTTTTCATCTGCAACTCATGTTCCCAAGTACAAAACCGTTCCGTACCGGCTTTCTGATCCGTTCGGCCGCACAGCCAAATACTAACCGCGTTTGCTATCCCCTTCAATCGTTTTGTGGATACCGGCCGCGCCCGGACAGGGCCGCCGTTAGGGGCGTGGGTCTTCCAGCAAATGTTTTCTGCAAGCCTGACAAGTACGGTGGGACCGAGTAACCGTATGGATAAAGAGGTTCTGTACCCAATTGCCGCGATACCCCAACGTGAAATCATCCCGCTATGATCGGCCACTTGAATGTTGTTTGAATGTCAACATATCGTCCCGTATTGCAGGAGTCGCGACAAGCCTGTATGACTTCCAGTACGTGAAGCGCATGTTCAGCGGTAATCAGGGATTGTCTGCCGGTAAGCATACATTCGCCGATATAGGAGGCCCCGTGCTGCCACTTGTATTCTTTGGAATCGGTGCAATAGCGCTGGGTCTGAGGTTGATCCTCCGTAGCCAAGTCCACGGCGACAGGTCCCCAATCGTAGCCGGCCAACGACATGGTTCCGGCATCGCCGATTATTTCGATGCTGTGAAGGTCGTCACCCATAAAATCATGCGGCTTGGCCCTGTCGAAATAGGAGAATCCCGTTTGCACGTGGCTGAACACGCCGTTGCCGTGATCCATGATGAGCATTGCGTTTTCATCGGTCTCCACCTTGACGCGGAGCTTTTCGCCCTCATGAGTCTTGACGGTTACCTCATGATGTACAATGCTCCACATGCCCGCGATTCGTTTGGCCGGCCCGAGTAAGCCCGTGAGTGTCGTGATATTGTAAACACCGAGATCGTAAAGACTGCCTCCACCTTTTTGAAAGAACTCAGGGGCCCACAGCCAGAAGGCGCCGTTGTGACCGTAAATGGCGCGTGCAGCACACAGCCTGCCGAGTTTGCCCTGGGCAATAGTCTCGGCCATAAAACGAAATTGAGGGCTGGTCACAGTGCAGGGCGCTGCCCAGAATCCCACCTTTTTTTCACCGGCCAGCTCAATCAGCTCCTGTCCCTGCGATACAGTGTCGGCCAACGGCTTCTCGCTCCAGACGTGCTTGCCGGCTTGAAGTGCTCGTTTATTGACCTTGTAGTGAGACGGCATGGAGGTAAGGTTTACCAGGAAATCAAACTCTGCTCCCGCCAGCATCTGGTCGATGTGAGAATACACATGTGGAATCCTGTAATCCTCCGCCCTGGCTTCGGCGCGTGAAGGGATGATGTCACAAGCACTGACAATCTCAAAATAGGATTTCGACTGCAGTTCCGGAATATATTTCCAGGATACACTGCCACAGCCGATTATACCTACTCTAATCTTGCGGTCAGACCCTGCATGTACTCGCGAGGCTGCCAGCCCGACGCCAGTCACGGCCAGCGCTGCAGCACCGGCGGCATTTCGGACAAACTCCCGCCGTGAGGTTTTCTCCGGGACTCCGGAAGCGATTTGTTTGCTGTTCATTGCCAAGATCCTATTCTCTATTCTATACGCTGACCATATTATAACATGTTGCGTCAGCGTTTGGGACCGAAACATCGCGATTGCGAAAATTGACCCTCATGCCCAGCACATAACGGTTTGTGGGATCGAATTGCCGGCATTGCCCTATTCATCACTTTTCCTTTCGTTGTGTTTCCTCAAACATGTTGATCAGGACTTTCTCTGATACCGGGTCGTAGTGCGGCTCCGAACGATGTGCGCGGCGCTGCACGTCCAGTTGCGAGAAGAGGATCGTCCCTTTCCCACCTGCGACGGGCACTTCGGCCGCCACGCAGGTCTTGGGCTCGCGCACCCACAGGACCTTCTCGGCGGCCGCCAACGCCGGGGTTTTTCGGAAACCACGATGGAACCGTCTGGCTGACCGATGCCGTCGATTGCACATCACGAGCACTTGTTGTAGTCGGGTCGTATGTACGCCAAGCCCAAGAATCTGAGAAAAAGGGAATTGGCCTGGAAGTGGTTCGGGGGAAATAGATCAGGATGACCGCGCGACAAGACCCAAAGGTCTGGGGGCGGATTCACCTGTAAGATTTTCGGTGTAGAACCCGTAATTTTGCCAGGTTGACCTTCGGCGGGCAACTGACATAGAATAATTGACTTAGGAATCAAGGGAGAGGGTAGCATGAGATCAGCCGTCTATCGTGGCTTTTCAACGATGAAAGGCGAATGTGATAGTCTTGCAGGCACCGCTGAAGAATCCAACGCTATTCGGAACGCAGGCGAAATAAAAGGCCGTTAACCTGTATGCTTTGGCTATTTGTATAAGGGGAAACAGAAATGGAAAGGCAAAGTAAACTCGGGTATTTTGTATGTATCCTTATAATGTCATTATTGAGCAACGGTTCGGGCAAAGTTGCAATAAAGGATGCTGAATCGGCCAGCCACGGCGCGGATGCTTCTCATTATCAGATCGTTGAGACCTACAAGTTCTCAGGGTATGAGTTGGTCCAGGTCAATCTTCCTGTTCTGTCTCACTATTCCTACCTGCTGGCCAGCGATGGCAAGGCCCTGATTGTGGATCCCGGCAGAGATGTCCAGTTCTATGTGGATCTTGTCAAGCAGAAGAACCTGTCTGTCTTTGGGGTCTTTCTGACCCACAGTCATGCCGATTTTGTTGCAGGGCATACGGAGCTGGTCAAGCTGTTTGGCTGCCCGATCTACCAGAGTGCCAAGAGCGGCGCCAAGTACAAGATCAAGCCCATCGAAGAGGGAACCATTCTGGAGATGGGCAAGACGTCCATCAGATTTCTGGATACCCCGGGCCACGTTCTGGACGGGACCAGTGCCGTGGTCGGCCCGAGAAAGGATTCACCGGAGCTGATTCTTACAGGAGATTTCCTTTTTGTCGGAGGTGTGGGCAGACCTGATCTGGTCGTAGGCACTACTTCGTCGGCGCTGGCAGGTATGCTCTATGACACATGGGCTGAAACCGTATCCAAGCTGCCCGATGCTGTCAGAGTCTTTCCGGCTCATGGAGCAGGCTCTCTATGCGGCGCCCACCTGAAGGATCAACCCTTTTCGACGATAGGTGAGGAAAGAACATCAAATCCCACTTTGCAGCACAAGAATCGAAACGAATTCATTATGGCGGTGCTGTCTGAGCTTCAGGAGCCGCCCCAGTATTTTGGGCATAACGCGGCGATGAATCGCGAGGGTCCTCCTCTGGTGAATTGGCAGGAGCCTGTTTCAAGGGTAGCTCCTGAAGCTGGGCTGACAGACGCATCACGATACTATGTAGTCGATCTGAGAGACAGCAAGGCATTTGCAGCAGGACACATCTCCAATTCCGTGAATATTGGACTGCGCGGTCGATTCGAGACCTGGACAGGGATCATGGTTCCCTGGGGATCGAACATGGTCGTTAACGGAACTGAGGAGGAACTCAAAGAAGCAGTTCACCGACTACATCGGATCGGATATACCGCCAAGGCTCTTGCCTTTGAAGACTGGACGAAGGCAGGTATGCAACTGCTGACAAGCAAGCTGATATCGCCTCAAGAACTCAACGCTCAGATGCAGGCAAACACCAGCCCTATGATCGTCGATGTTCGCCTGCCGAATGAATGGATGGGATTGAGAATTGGGACGGTCTTGAACCTTCCGCTAAATAAGCTGTCAGAACTCTCCTCGAAGCTGGATACGTCGCAATCCGTTGTGGCGGTCTGCAATTCAGCCTATCGTTCAAGTATGGCGATCGGCATTCTTGAGAGGAAGGGGTTCAAGAAGGTTACGAGTTTGGAGGGAGGGAGCGACGCGTGGATTGAGGCTGGCTTGCCTGTATATGGATCGGAGAAAACGGGCGCGGCAGTTTCCGGTCAGAGCCGCAAGGTGATTCCGCTGCCGGAACGTATCTGTGCCAGGGAATTGAAACGATTGATGATGGATTTGCCGGGGACCTTCCAAATCGTTGACATTCGTCCTGCTGAGATGTTCGCGGACTACAGTCTGCCCAATTCCCAGAATGTGGACATCGCAGAACTGGTCTCCAATCCATCTTTTCTGGTTGGAGCCGTGCCTCTGATTATCGTGGACCGGGATGGCTCTTACGCCATGGCCATTGGAGGGATACTGTCGCAGAAGACACAACGTCCGATCAAAGTGCTTTACGAGGGGCTGGAATCCTACTGGATGGAGTCCGGCTCTGGGGTAGTCGGGATCCCACAGGGAGCGACTCCCCAGATTCGCACTGCACCTCCCGCAGTCAGTCCCTCGCCTGCCGCCCCTTCCGGGACTCAACCGCTAACAAGAAAGAAAAGTGCGGGGTGCTGATATGGAAAGCCGGAACATTACAAGAAGCGAATATATGAATCCTTATATTGCAGGGATTGGGCTGGGATTGACTTTGCTTACTTCCTTTCTGGTTCTTGGAGCGGGTTTGGGCGCCTCTTCGGGCCTGGCTCGTATTGCGGCCTGCGCGGAATTATGTATTGCCCAAGCCCATACACTGTCCAGTGAGTACTTCGGCAAGTGGGGGCCGAAACCCATGCAGTATTACCTCGTGTTCATGCTGGCAGGCATCTTTATCGGGGGGCTGTGTTCAGCCCTGCTTGCCAATCGAATGCAGCTTCAGATCGAACGCGGGAAGCAAAGCTCTGCTCGTCTCAGGAGTGCTTTTGCATTGATTGGAGGTATCATGGTCGGTTTTGCAAGCCGCCTGGCAAACGGGTGTACGAGCGGACAGGCTTTGTCGGGGACGGCGCTGCTGCTGACGGGGAGCGTCGTGTTTCTGCTCTGCATATTTGTGGGTGGCTACGCCACAGCGAGATTCTTCAGGAGGCAATGGAATGATTAGCACGATGTATCAATTAGATACGCTCGATACTCCAAAGGCATTCCTTGCTTCACTCTTGATAGGCATAGCCTTTGGTTTTTTCCTGGAGCGAGCAGGCTTTGGTTCCAGCCGGAAGCTGACCGGGGTATTTTATTTCAAGGACATGGCCGTCATCAAGGTGATGTTCACGGCTGTGATAACGGCGGCGTTGGGATTGGCCTGCTGTGTTGTGCTGGGCTGGGTGTCTGTTGAAAACATCTATCTCATGCCCACCGTGTATGGGGCATACGTTGTTGGAGGACTGATCTTTGGGGTAGGATTTGTAATGGGAGGATGGTGTCCGGGCACAGCAACGACCGGAGTGGCAAGCGGCAAGATCGATGCCCTTATCTTTCTGCTCGGGGCGGTTGCAGGCTCAGCGTTATTCAATGAGATGTTCGGTTTGATAAAACCCCTTTATGAGTCGGGTCAACGAGGTGTTCTGTTCATCTATGAAACACTTGGAATGGGCAAGGGAACATTCACCATTCTGCTGAGTGTCGCCGCCGTTGTGATGTTCTGGGGGTGTGAATGGATTGAGAAGCGAAGAACGGGTCAGTCGCTCGGTGCGAACACTTCTGTTCTGAAGACGCTCACTGTTGTTATGCTGACCCTTGCCATAGTTCTGGTTGCGGTCGGATCAGGCTTGCCGGCGGGTGGGCAGGATATCGCGTCGATGGACGCGGTCATATCATCCGAATCGCAGTTGCTTGAAGCAATTGATTTGGCGCAGGATCACATTGAGCCTGAGGATCTTGCAGACCGAATGATCAGTAGAGAGTCCGGTCTTGTGGTCGTAGATATCCGTCCCGCAGATGAATACCTGGACTATCACCTGCCAAGCGCCCTGAATATACCGATGAAAGATCTTCATCAGGCCCTGATGCCTCACAAGAATGTTGGAACCATCGTCTTGTACTCAAACGGTATGACTCACCCCGTTCAGGCCAGGGACTCACTCTATCGGAGCGGATATACGAACGCTTACATCCTTACGGACGGCTTGAACGGATTTATTGAGCGGTGTCTTACTCCCGTCTCACTGCGAGGTGAAATTGTCTCCGCAGAAGCCGCAAACAGGATCAGGGCATGGAGAGGTTTCTTCCTCGGTTCGGTATCTTCCCAAACGAAGGCTGGCGCCGCCGAAGAGCCGATGCCGGACAGTCCGCTGGTCGATGTGGATTGGCTGGAAAAACAGCTAAGTCGTTCCGATATCAGGATCATCGATCTGCGGCCCCAACCGGAATACAACACGAGCCATATTCGGAATTCTCTTGCTCTGAACATCGAGAATCTCAGGACCAGCATTGACGGAGTCGGTTCTATGCTTCAAACCTCAGAGATGCTTGCTAAGCATGTGTCATCCCTGGGTGTCCGGCCCGCCGATACAGTGGTGATTATCTACGGCGACAAGACTCAGGATGCGACGCTGGTGGGGATAGCACTGGAAAGACTTGGACATGCCTCATACAGAATTCTCAACGGGGGTTTCTCGGCCTGGAAATCCGCGCCAAAGCCGGTTGTTTCGGATGTGCCGGACGTGGTTACATCTGACTACCCTGTGACTGACAGCGACAGGTTTTCTGTGAACTACAGAACTGTCCTGGAGTACGTGCAGTCCAGGAAGGGGATTATCTTAGACGTTCGTCCCGTCGACTATTATAGGGGGGTCAAATCCGACGAAGCTCGTGCCGGACACATTCCGGGAGCCATCAATCGCCCATACACCGAAGATTTGGTGACAGAAAATGAGACTCCGCGGTTCAAACCGGTCGAGGAGCTGGAGAAGGCGTATGCGCAAATCATACCCTCCAAAAACTCTACAATCATAATCCATTGTCGAACGGGCCATCAAGCCAGCCAGACGTTCTTTGTGCTGAAACGATTGTTGGGTTATAAGAATCTCCTTTGGTACGATGCGGGATGGAGTCAGTGGGCGGCCAAGAAGGAGTTACCCATTGAATGATCGGCAGGTCATATCTCTGCACTACAGATCCATCTTAAAGCTAAAGCCATTTCTTCTTGAAAATCACCATCTGGAAGACCGCAACCACAGCCACCATGAAAATGAATATCATTGAAGCCGACTGGTTTTCGGCCCCAGAAATGCCTCCCACGTTGATGCCAGGAAACCCAGTTAAGGAACCTGGTGGCAGAAAAAGACCGCGCCCAATGGTCTTGCCGACCATGGCCGCTGCAATTGGAGCGCGGGCCATGCCAACCAGTTTCACAAACGGCGCGCCAAAGGCAAGTCCTGTGAAGATCTGATCCTCAAAAACGAATCCGCCGGCCACCGCCAGGGCAGGCACATACTCACCCCTCTGAGCAACGTGCCTGACGTACCGATACACAAGCGAGTCCAGGTGGACGGGGGGAATCCCCCACTCGTTCATCATTGGCCATCCACCAAACGGGAACTGGATGGTGTCCAGCACGAGTTCCGGGTGCAGGGGCCTGGAGGGCAAGGTATTGAATTCTGCGCCGACAGCAGAGCTATTCTCTCGCATGGCAGTCGCTTGTCCTTGCCCGGAACCGGCTTTCTTCGAAGAGGTGTTTCACGACGAGTTCTTCACTTGATGAACCGGATTGTCAATGGATAGCGGTAATGCTCGCCATTGTTGGCTTTGATCGCCGCAATCAGCAGGAAGACGAGGTCCAAAATGTACACGGCAGGCAGCAAGACAAAGCCTGCGCATGCGAAACAGAGAATCGCAGCCGCGAGGGCATATATCAGTATCGAAATCTGAAAATTCAGTGCCTCTTTGCCTTGCTCATCTACGAACTTGAAATCGTCTTTCTTTATCTGCCAGATGACCAGCGGGGCGATGAGGCTGCCAAGGACCGGCACGATGGGCAGCAATCCGCCGACGCCCGCCAAATGGCAGAACATGGCCCACATTCGGGCGTCCCTGTCGAGTTCCTTGGTATGGCCCGCCTGTTGGACTTCTGCAGGTTGTTTGGTGTCCGCGGGCCGTGGTGATTGCTCGCCGCCGAGACTCTCGGGGCTTTGGTTTGTTTCTGCCATAATCCGGCTCCCTTCAAATTTATCATCTCTGAATCGATAAAACGTCCTTCGTTTGAGCGAAGGCCCGCTCTACACATCGCGCGTTCATACACTCCACGCACTCCATACATACGGAAAAACCCGCAGAGGTTACACGGGAAGCGCTCATATCATTCTTTGCCAGGTAGCTGGTTTGCCAACTCGTGGGACATCTACGTCAGCGGGTTTGACCGGATATCGCAAGCGTTCTGGCCGCCTCCACGATTCCGGGACTCATCTGGTCACTGCTGGGCAGCGGTGACCGCCTTTAGATTAGTTACCCCGGCGGGGATGTGTTCGGTCCAACGGGCAATCCGAATGGATGGCGAGCCGAGTTCAGCATGGAGCCGACTCCTGCTCCCGGCGTCCTCTGTGTGCCGGGTGCAGTTGAGTTTCAGAACTGGTAGTAGTGTCAGAAAAGAAACGGGGCATAGCCGAATGTTCGGCTATGCCCCGCATCGAGGCAAAACTTCGTTGTCAAGTCCTCATCGTTCGTCGATGGACGAGGAGCTGCGAGCAACTCTCAAGGAGCACTTCTGAACCGATACAGCCGGATGTCGTCAAAGTACATTTTACCTGAACCGCCAGCCGCCGGGCTGTTCTTAGTGCCAAAGCCAATGGTGATCGTATTGACGTTGGTGAGGTTCGCGCCCTGGAACGCCTGCAGGTCGATGACCCACTCGGTCCATGTCGCGATCTGCGCCGCCTTCGGATCAGCATGATAGACTACCGCGCTGCCGTTGAGGGCAACATACATCCGCTCAGCGGCGTTCGCCGCGGCGCCGCGGAACCACAGCGACAATTGCCCCACCCCTTCCTCGGTCCAGTCACGCGGATAAACTGGCGTCAAGGTCGCTTCGGAAGTCTTGAGATTGTTGTCGTAGGAGTATGGCATCGACTGGGCGCCGCCGTGAACCACCGTCCGCTCCGCGTAGGGAGGCATGTCATTGCCCACCAGCGCCCCGTTTGTCGTCGGGGCTGCAAAACCGTCTATCCACTTGTCGAATATCCTGTTGCTTGCTGGATCAGGCGGGTCGGTGTCGTTGTAGGATTCGAAATCATCTACAGTGATGAAATCGGCCGTCGTAAAGCTCCAGACAAGGCCCTTCACCGTACCTGTATTATAAACGGCATCCACGCGCCAGTAGTAGGTCGTATGCCAAGCGAGTTTGCCCGGATCGTAGTTTTCCGAACCAAGCGGCCTGTTGCCTTTGAACTCCGGCGAAACTGCCGTAGCATTCTTGACGGCCTCTTTATCCGTACCGAAGTACACTTGGTGTGAAGCGGCACTCGTTGCTGGCGTCCAACTCAGCTTGGCTACCATCTGCACGCCCGTGGCGTCCTTGGCTGGCTGTGGGTTCCCGGCGGCGCCGGGTGTCGTAAAGGCCCAGACATCCCCTTTATGCGTGGAGGCACCATCAAACTCATCCACCCGCCAGTAATAGACCTTCTCTGATTGAAGCGCGCTTGGTGTATAGGTGGTCATCCCCTGTGGGAGACCTCCTGTAGCATTGCTCACAGTGTCAAAATTGTCGCCAAAGTACACGGTGTGCAGTTTCGCACCGAAACCTGCCGTCCAGCTAAGCTTCGAATCCAAGGCCACAAATTCGGCCCCATCAGCCGGGATGGGATTGTAGGCCGTCCTGGGTGGAACCGTAAAGCGCCAGACAGGCCCCTTCCAGGGACTGTTCGGGTCCGCCTGGTTGACCTCATCGATCCGCCAGTAGTACGTTGTGCCGGGCACGAGGCCGTCCGGATAGGCGTATCCGGGGAAGCCTGCCACATAAAACGTGGAGGTCTGGTTGCCCCGGAACGTGCCGCCTGTGCCGCTATTCACATCGTCAAAGTTGTCGCCCAGATACACATCGTGAGAAACGGCGAAATCGCCCGGCCTCCAGGAAAGGGTCACCCACGTATCGGCATATATCGCACCGTCGGGCGGGTTGGGGCCTGAAGCCGGCCCGAAACCGCCCACACCCATCATGATATTTGGGATCTCATCGGCGCTGAGGGCCCGATTGAAGATCGCAACGTCGTCAATCATGCCGTTGAAGAAGGTCCCGCCCCTGCTTCGTCTTCCGATAGTGACTGAAGCGGTGTTTTGGGGCATCTTTCCGACATAAGCCCATTCTTCCCCCAGGACCCCGTCGATGTAACACTTGAAGATTTTCCCGTCGTAGGTTCCGGCGATATGGTGCCACTCACTCACCGGCGGTGAATTAGGAGAGCACGTGTCTCTGCCCCCGTCATCATAGAACTGCCAAAAGATTACGTCTCCGGGGGTTTCCGTTAATTCATAAGGCAGGTCGTTGGCGGCCCATCCGCCTTTGCTGACAATCGCCATTTCTCCGCTGGCATTTGCCCTCATATTGGTCCAGGCCGCGATCGTGATCTCATCCGTGATTGAGAGACTGGGGTTGTGAGGAACTTCTACAGAGTCTCCGGTACCGTCAAAATCCAGGGCCCCGCCCAACTGACCTGCGACCCACTGCGGAACCCCGTTGAGGGTGCCATTGTTCCCATAGCTGCTCGAATCGGCGGCTGCCGTCCCGGCCCCCTCGTCAAACTTCCAGTACCCCACCAGTTCTGCTGAGGCACTGCCCGCCATGCTCAGCGCTGAAACCAAGCAAGCCAAACAAACCAGTTTTGCACCCATGATAATTCTCCTTATGTAAAGAATTCCGGTAATACTCTTTGGCCACTCACCAAAGCAACTGACGGTGATCTTTGTTTTCGCTGTAATCCATCTCCATCCGCCTGGGGTAACTCTTCGTGATTTGACGCTACCTCCTTCCTTTCAATCCCGGACACGAGCCGCTGTTCGGAAAGCGAAAGCCGATGATGAACAAAAGACTTCGTCTTCCGACGAAACCAAAAAGTCCACGATTGCTGCAAACCTACTTATACCCTACAGACACCCATCCCGTCAAGGGAATTATCGGAACCATGCAATATCCGGGAGCTTTCGGTCATATTTCTCTTGACGCAATCAGGGTAAATTTGGTACAATAATGCAAAGTTGGAGATGAGGAACAAGATTGGGGGGTAAAGTTCAGAACAGGATGGGGAGGAGAGATTCCCGGCAGAGTTGAACGCTTATCGTGTACCGTTTCTGCCTTTTACCGTAGCTGTATCCTGTCTGCTTTGTAATCCCCTGCGAAAAAAGGGCTGTCGTGGGGAGGTCCCCAGGTTGTACGGTGGTCATGTGCGTTTGGAACCGGGCCAAAGACTCGTTCAAGAGCCTGCCCGGGTTTGAGTCGAAGTCGAATTTCTGAGAGTGAGGGGATGACAATGAAGAAGCTCGTAACACTTTGCATAGTAGCCGGACTAACGTTCGGGGGCGTTGCCGATGCTGCTGTGACCTTGACTTTCGATGAGCTGCCGACGCAGCCGGTCAACGGTTTGAGCTACAACGGCGTGACGTTTGGTTTTACGATAGGTGGGAATCCCTCCGCGGACGCTCTCTACAGCGGTGTTGGGCCGGGATACATTACCTATTTGCAGGATACGACGTTGGAGGGCAACGCGGCAGGTATTCTAACCCTGGATTTTGCTCAGCCTACCGACCTGCTTCAATTCGGTCTTGCCCTTAACAGCTACTATCCCGTGACGGCAGCATACACCGTCCAGCTTTTCGACCAATCGCTTGTTTCGTTCGGCACGCTCTCAGAGAACACGTACCCGCTCATTATTTGGTCGGAAGACCTGTTTGCCTACAGCGGGACGCCAATCCGTCGAGCGGTCATCAACTTCAATGAGCAGGCGGCCAATCGGTTTGCCGTGGATAACTTGTCGATCAACCCGATCCCGGCTCCCGGCGCCGTGTTGCTGGGCAGCATTGGGGTGGCCTTTGTCAGTTGGCTCAGAAGACGCAGAACGCTGTGAAGCAGACTGCGGACTCGACAGGACTGCACGTTTGATGCTTACACACCACGTTTGACGTTATTCTATGTGACTTTTTTCTTGACTTTTCTGAGCAGACGGGTATAATAGTAATTGAACATTGGGGTGGTTGAAACCAAAACGAATCGAGAAGTTTGAGACATGGGGAGAATGATGGAAAGTTACTGTGAGTCGATAATGAGAAGATTATTGACGTGGGTAATAGTGATCTTCTTAGCCGTTACACTTCTTGGTTGCGGTGACCCAATCGTGGCCGACATGGAAGCAGAGCACCAGAGACTGGGACAGGTCTGCCAGCGAGAGCTCCGGCAGGGTCTGTATGCCTTTCCGCCGTCCGCACAGACCGAAGCCCTTTATCCGGCCCCATAGAGATTATCGCCCATTTTGAGTCGATATCTTCGAGCGTGCCAAGGTTCGATGAGCATAAAAGCATCGTGCGCATTCGCAGAAAAAGCCTTGACTCCACTGAGCGGGGGATATAGAATTGTTCCGAACTTTGGTAAGGTTTTCACGTATTACTCGGGTATGAGGGTCTAAGGTGTGTCCTCTTGAAGCCGACAAGTAGGGATAGAGAGAATAACGAGTGATGCGATTTAACCGCGAACAAATTTATATCCGATCTCTGAGTGTCGCGATTTGTCTTCTGGCGATGTTCAGCAGCTCCGAAGCAATGGTCTTGTGCGTCGGGCACGACGGCCATGTCGCCATAGAAGCTTCAGATAGCGCTTGCTGTGGTCATCTTCCCTGGGTTGTTTCCGAGAGGAGCATACTGGCCTTTGGTGCAGCGGGCCCTTCGGCTGAGGATGATGATTGCGGTCCATGCCTGGATATTCCAATCTCCAGTGGCTTGGCGGATGCTTTTCAGGCTCCTGATAAAGGACCGCCTGACTTAACAGCCTCAATTGCGGTTGATCTATTGCCCGTCGCATACGGCTCATCTCATCTGGATTTGAGATTTGCGACCCCGGTGTCTGATTTTACGCTTCTACACTCAATAGTCCTGCTGATCTAATCCCAAAACAATCGCTCTGTCTTGAGTTCCAGGCCGAAGGGGCGGATTTGCTGTCTCCGGTCTTTGGAATCACCCGCGAGAGGTCCAGGCCCACAGGCTCGAGGTTTTGGGATTAGCACTATGGATAAAAAACGGCTGTCTCTTCTAACGACTGTGTTGATAGTCATGTTTTCCGGCTGCGCCAACGACCGCCATGAGGACGTTCAGCCGATTCGATCGTCGTTGGGGCGCGAATACCAGACCTATCAACCGCCTCAGAAGGCTTCGGTTGTTCTTTCGGACGTTCCGGAACCTGCCGAGCCGAATGGCGTAATTACACTGTCCCAGGCGCTTTCTTTAGCGATGATGCACAATCCGGAGCTTGCCGCATTCGCATGGGAGATCCGGGCAGCCGAGGCCAGGGCTCTGCAGGCGGGGCTGCGGCCCAATCCCGAGGTAGGAGCGGCTATCGAGAACGTCGGCGGAACCGACGAAGTGAGCGGTTTAGACGGGTCCGCGACGACCGTCCAACTTGGTCAGTTGATTGAGCTGGCCGACAAACGGACCAAACGGCACCGCGTGGCACTGCTACAGGGCGCTCTTGCAGGGTGGGACTACGAAGCCAAGCGATTAGACGTTCTGAGACAAGTTGCGCAAGCCTACATTGAGCTTCTTGCCGCCCAGCGGCGTGTAGAGTTGGCCAGCGATCTGGTGCGATTGTCCGAGCAGACGTACGCCACGGTCGCCGAACGTGTGGACGCGGGCAAAGACTCCCCTGTGGAGAGAACCAAGGCACAAGTGGCGCTGGCGAACGCCGGGATCGAGTTGAAGAAAGCAACCCGGCGTCTTGAGGCGGCTCGTAAGGAACTGGTGACGACGTGGGGCGGCAAGCAACCCAAGTTCGGCAAGGCGAGCGGGGATATCGAGCGGGTCGATCCGGTGCCCGAAGAAGATACCTTGGTTGCGTTGTTGCCGCAGAATCCGGCGATTGCCCGCTGGGAGACGGAACTGGAGCAGCGAAAAGCGGTCGTGGACATTGAGAAGGCCAGAGCCGTTCCCGACCCGACCGTGTTGGGTGGATATCGTCGTTTTAATGACACCGGGGACAGCGCATTCGTCTTCGGCTTGGCGATCCCGCTTCCGATTACGAATCGGAACCAAGGCGCCATCCAGGAATCGAGGTTCAACCTGTCCAAAGCCTATAAACAGAGCCAGGCTGCCGAAGCCGCAACCTATGCGGCGTTCGCGGGTGCATACGAGACGCTCTCGGCGGCTTACGCCGAAGTAATGGACATCAGGAACGTCGTGTTGCCCGGAGCGCAGAGTGCTTTCGAAGCGACTCGTCAGGGCTACCAGGAGGGCAAGTTCGATTTTCTGGTTGTGCTGGACAGCCAGCGCACCCTGTTTGATACGCGGGGGAGATATCTGGACGCTCTTGGCGCGTATCACAGGGCCAAGGCCGCCGTGGAGAGTCTGATCGGGCAGGACCTGGATAACATAAGGAATGCCCTTGAGGCGAATACGCAGAAGAGTCAATAAGGGGAATTTGTCATGTCGAAGAAAGAACGTCAAAATAGCAGTTCGGGCCTGCAAAAGGCAGGTCATTTTGGTACGGCGATGCTGGTATTTGTGGTTCTGGCCGGAGCCGTTCTTTGGCTCACGGGGAATCTGCACTTTGGACCGATAGGTCCCGCCGAAGCCGGCAGCGCTCTTGCCGACGAGTACGGGCACGGAGCCGGCGAAGGCGAAAGGGTCGTCCGCCTGGATGAGGCGGTGATGAAAGAATCCGGCGTTGAAGTCGCCACGGCCGGTCCCGCCAGATTGCAGGTCCATGACACTCTTTCGGGAGAGATCGCCTTCAATTCGGACAGGCTGGCTCACATTGTCCCCAGGGTACCCGGCGTGGTGCGCGAAGTCCGCAAGAACCTGGGCGACACGGTGCGGGCCAGCGAGGTCCTGGCCGTGCTCGACAGCCGCGACCTGGCCGACTCCAAAGCGACTTATCTGGCGGCCGTCGAAAGGCTGACCTTGGCTCAGGCCAACTTCACACGTGAAGAAAGCCTGTGGCAAAAGAAGATCTCCGCCGGGAAAGACTACCTGGAGAGCCAGCAGGCCCTGGCGGAGGCCCAGATTGCTTTGCGTTCGGCCGAGCAGAAGTTGCACGCGCTGGGATTCGCCGAAGAGGACCTGCAAGCCCTTCCCTCCCACCCAGAAACCTCGTTTACGCGCTACGAGATCACCGCGCCCCTGGATGGCACCGTGGTGGAAAAGCACATCGTGTTGGGAGAAGTCCTCAAAGAGGATTCCGAACCTTCTTTCGTGATTGCTGATCTGACCAGCGTTTGGGTCGATCTCAAGGTGCATCAGCAGGACTTGTCTCACATCCGCCCCGGTCAGACGGTCATTATCAAAGGTGGCCCGGACCTTCAGACCGAGGGCACGATTGCTTTTGTGAGCAATATCGTATCCGAATCCAGCCGCATGGCGTTCGCCCGGATGGTGATTGCCAATACCGAAGGCCGCTGGCGGCCGGGATTGTTTGTGACCGGGCGGATTATGGTCGATGAGGTGTCTGCCAACATCGTGGTTCCCAAGGACGCCCTGGTTCGGCTGGACGGACAAGCCTGCGTGTTCCTGGAAACCGACCAGGGGTTTGTTCCGCGGACCGTGACGGTGGGGCGCTCCAACGACAGCTCTGTGGAGATCACCGCGGGGCTTACTCCGGGGCAGAAGTATGTAATTCGGGGAGCGCATACCTTGAAGTCGGAGTTGAACAAGCCGTCGGTGGAGGAGTAGAGCCGCGGTCATTGAGGTCCGTGTTATGGACTTGGCTGAGACGGTTCGGCCGGAAACCAGTAATCGAAATCAAAAGGAACGAGCATGATTGAAAGACTGATGCATCTGGCGCTCCACAACCGCCTGCTGATACTGCTCCTGGTTGTGCTGATCGTTGGGTTGGGGGCTTTGGCCTTCAAGACGCTCCCCATCGATGCCTTTCCGGATGTGACCAATATCCAAGTGGAGATTATCAGTACGGCGCCGGGGCTCAGCCCCCTGGAGATCGAGAAATTCGTCACCTATCCGATTGAAATGGCCATGCGGGGATTGCCCAAGCTCCAGTTGATGCGTTCCATCACCAAATACGGCCTTTCGGTGGTCACCCTGGTGTTTCACGACAACGTCGATCTCTACTTTGCGAGACAACTGGTCTTTGAACGCCTGGCGTCGGTGACCGAGAAGCTCCCGCAAGGCGTTACAAGCGAAATGGGGCCCGTGGCCACCGCCATGGGAGAGATTTACCAATACACGCTGGAAGGGGAGCCGCCGGCCGATGAACCTCAGCGAGTCAAGTACTTCACCGACCTGCGGACCCTGCAGGATTGGCTGGTCGCCCCGCTGCTCAAGAGTGTGCCGGGGGTCAGTGAGATCAACTCCTTCGGAGGGTATCTCAAACAGTTCCAGGTCGTTGTGGACCCGGACAAGCTCCTGAGTTACGGACTCTCGGTGAAGCAGGTCTATGAGGCGATCCAGAACAACAACCAAAACGTTGGCGGCAACATCGTCAATCAGGCCTCGGAGCAGTACATTGTTCGCGGAGTCGGCTTGATTCGTTCCGAGGCGGATATAGGCAACATCGTCCTGGCGGCGCATGACGGCGCGCCGGTGTTCCTGAACCACGTGGCGCGGGTCGAAGTCGGCCACGCGGTCCGCCAGGGGTCTGCCTTGAAGAATGGAGAGGGAGAGGCCGTGGGCGGCATCGTGATGATGCTCAAGGGAGAAAACAGCCTGGAAGTGGTCCGGCGGGTGCAGGAGAAGGTCAAGGAGATCAACAAGGGGACCATTTTGCCCGCCTCGATCAAGATCGTGCCTTTCTACGAGAGGTCCGAAATTGTCGGCCAGAGTATCCACACCGTCGTCAAGACCCTGGCCGAGGGATCTCTTCTGGTCTTGGTCGTCCTGTACCTGTTGTTGCGAAGTATCCGTGGGGCCCTGATCGTCATCTTCGCCTTGCCGCTGTCGCTGCTCTTGACCGTGATCGTAATGAAGTACGGAGGGCTATACGCCAACCTGATGTCCCTGGGCGGCTTGGCCATCTCCATCGGCATGATCATCGACGCCACGATCATTCAGGTGGAGAACGTGCAAAGGCACTTGGCGAAAATGACCGACGGCTCCCACAAGCTCGCCACCGTACTGAAAGCGGTCCTGGAAGTGCGTAAGCCGAGCATCTTCGGCGAGCTTATTATCGCCCTGATCTTCGTCCCCATCATTGGCTTGCAGGGCATGGAAGGCAAGATGTTCTCACCGCTGGCCTATGCGGTGGCCATTGCTCTGTTCGCTTCCCTGTTTCTTTCCATCTTCGTCATTCCCGTCCTTTGTGCCCTCGTGCTCCGGCACGGACACGAGAAAGAGAGCATCGTGGTCCGTGCCGCCCGCCGGGCGTACGTTCCCCTCTTGAGTCAGTGTTTGCGCCACCGAGTGCGGACGGTCGTCATTGCGGGTCTTTTCGTCGTGATCGCCCTATTGCTCGTGCCGCACCTGGGGACGGAGTTCGTCCCCATCATGGATGAGGGCGCCTTTGACATGGATGTTCAAATGCTGCCGGGGACATCCCTGGAGAGAGCGACCGAGGTTGTGGACCGCGTGGAAAAGAAGCTCAAGCAGTTCCCCGAGCTCAAGACGATAGTTTCCCGTACGGGGCAAACCGGGTTGGCACTGGAGGCCCGCGGCGTGGACAAGACCGGCTTCCTGGGCGACCTCGAGCCGCGGTCCAACTGGACCAGCGCGCGGACCCGCGAAGAGTTGTTCGGCAAGATGCGGGACGCCATGGCCACCATCCCCGGCATCGCCTTCAGTTTTAGCCAGCCGATTCAGTGCCGCATCGATGAGATGGTTGCCGGTACCCGCGCCCAGGTCATCGTCAAGCTGTTTGGCGATGACACCGACATCCTGCAGCAGAAAACGGCCGAAATCGCCAAGGTCGTCGCGTCCATTGCGGGCGTCACGGACCTGATTACGGAGGTCGTCGCCGGCCAACCCTACATCGCGATTCAGATCGACCGCAATCAGATCGCTCGCTATGGGATCAACGTCAATGATGTGCTCAACGTCGTTGAAATTGCGGTCGGAGGCAAGGCGGCCTCGCAGGTTTATGAGGAGAACCGCTTCTTCGACCTCACCGTACGGTTCCCGGAGGAGAAACGCAATTCGGTGGAAGCCATCGGCAACATCCTGGTGGACTCCCCCGCCGGTGCCCGCGTGCCGCTCAAGCAACTGGCCGACGTCTCAGTCGTCGATGGGCCGGTGCAGATCAGCCGCGAGAATGGGCAGCGCCGCATGGGGATCGAATTCAACATCAAGGGACGCGATATGGGCAGCGTTGTGCGGGAAGCCCAGGAACAGATCAGTAGAAAGGTGACACTGCCCAGCGGTTATTATCTGACTTGGGGCGGCCAATTCGAAAACCAGCAGCAAGCCATGAAACGGCTGGCGATCATCCTGCCTATGGTCGTAGGACTGATCCTGCTGTTGCTCTTCATCACGTTCAACTCCGTTACGTTGGCCCTGTTGGTGATTTTCAATCTGCCTTTTGCGCTGGTCGGGGGCGTGCTCAGCCTGTTGATCTCAGGTCTTTATCTATCCGTGCCCGCCTCGGTGGGGTTTATCGTCTTGTTCGGTGTAGCGGTTCTGAACGGCGTGGTGCTGATCTCCTATGTGGCCCAGTTGCGGCAGGAGGGGATGTCCCTGCAGGAGGCCCTTTTCGCGGGCTGTGGCGCCCGATTGCGTCCAATTCTGATGACGGCCTCCATCACGGTTTTCAGCCTTATCCCCATGCTGGTGGCGACTGGTCCCGGCTCGGAGGTGCAACGCCCGCTTGCGGCGGTGGTGGTGGGCGGCCTGTTTACCTCCACACTGGCCACGCTTCTCGTGTTGCCCACCTTGTATGGCTGGTTTGAACGAACAAAGGCCGAACCTGAACTCTAAGGAGAATTATCGTGAAAGAAATCAAAGCGATCATCAAACCGTTCCGATTGGAGGACGTGGTTGACGCCCTTCGCCAAATCCAGGACCTGCCTGCCGTGACCATCTCCACCGCGCACGGCCTGTCCGTGGAGCGAGGCACCTTCGACCAGGTGGTAAAGACCAAGCTGGAGATCATGGTGCCGGACGAACTGGTGGAGTCGGTGGTTCAATCTATCCAGAAAGCCGCGCACACGGGCACCGCCGGCGACGGACGCATCTTCATCATCCCCATCGAGCAGACGGTGAAGATTCGCACCGGAGAGCAGAACACGTGGACGTGACAAAGGACAGGAAAGAAGAAATCTTTGAGGGCAACTGGCACGCGGCTGGTAGGCGGCGTGCGGCGGTTCGAGCAGACGGATGACGCGGCGATTGTGTTCGGGTTCGCCATGCCGATCCCGCTATTGAATCGAAACCAGGGAGGAATCCTCGAGGCGATGACTGACCTCGCGAAGACACGTCAACAGTATGGGGCTGCTCGGATCGCAGCCTTGGCCGCACTGTCTCAAGCAACGAGTGCACTGGAGGCTGCTTATGATGAGGTCATCATATCGCGAAACGACGTTCTGTCTAAGGCGCAGCAGGCCTTCGAGGTCGCTCAGCAGGGCTACGAGCAGGGCAAGTTCGATTATCTTTATGCCTTGGACGCGCAGCGCACCCTTTTTAGGACGCAGGCTCGGTACGTCGATTCTGTCGAGGCATACCGCAAGGCGCAGGCCGACGTGGAGCGCCTCATCGGCGGACCGCTGGACTTCACAAATGAAAACCTTTCACCACGTTCGGTCAAAGAACCATTTTCACAGGAGTATTCCAATGAGAAGTAAACTCATACAAGCCTGGGCATTTCTGCTCGTTCTTGGCGTGCTCTGCATGGGATTCGCCAGCTGCAAGAAACAGCAAGCCCACGCCGGAGACGATGGCCATGGCCACGAAGAGGGAGAAGCTCAAACGGCCGCGCTGGACGGCGTCATAATGTGTACCGAGCACGGCGTGCCGGAAGCTCAGTGCGGCATCTGCAAGCCCCAGCTCGCCGGCCAACTGAAGCCGGGCGAGAGCGTGAAGGTGCGTCTGCCTTCGCCAGAATCCGCCAGGATAGTGGGCGTTCAGACGGCCTCCCCCACGACCGGCCCGACCGCCGATGGCGTCGAGTGCTTCGCCGAAGTGAGCTTCAATCAGAACGCGCTGGCCCAGATCGTCGCGCCGGTTGGCGGCATCATCCAGAGCGTGGACGCGGACTTGGGCGGCACGGTTGAGGAGAGACAGGTGGTGGCGAAGCTGTGGTCCGCGTCGGTGGCGGAGGCCGTGGCCAAGGCCGTGCTCACGCACCAGACCCTCGAACGGGAGCGTAAGCTCAGCGCCGGCGGCGTGACCTCTCAGGCGACCTTGCAGGAGGCTGAGGCGGCGCACAACGGTGCCTGCCTGCCCCTGCGGACGCTGGGATTCACCGAAGAGCGGATCGACGAGCTGGGCCACAAGCCGCAGGAACAGGTCTTGCTGGAGGTGCGGGCGCCGTTTGCCGGGGAAATCGTCGAACGCTCGGCGGTGCGCGGGGCCCTCGTCGAGATGGGCAAACCGCTGTTCACGCTGGCCGATCGCTCCGTCATGTGGGCGATGCTGCAAGTGCCCGAAACGGCGATGGCGCGAGTGCAAGTGGGTCAGCCGGTGGAATTGGGCGTGGACTGGCTGCCCGGCAAAATGTTCACGGGCAAGCTGACGTGGATTGGGCCGGCTGTGAATGAACGCACGCGCATGACGCTCGCACGCGCTGAATTCGCTGATCCCAACGGCCTGCTCAAGGATAAGATGTTCGCCACCGCCCGGATTCTGACGCGCCGCACCGAGAACGCTATACTGCTGCCACCGGATGCGGTCCAATACATCGAAGGCAAGCCGCTTGTGTTCGTGCAAGTGGCCGACGATCTGTTTGACGCGCGAGCCGTCCGACTTGGCGCGAAGTTCAACGGACACCAGGAAGTGCTGACGGGGCTGAAGCCGCAGGAGATCGTGGCCGTGACACACACCTTCGCCCTCAAATCAGCCTTGCTGATGTCACGCTTGGGTGCAGGATGCGCGGATGACTGAGTTCTCGTTTGTAGTGATGCCACGAGGCATTTCTTTCAATGGCCTTACAGGTACGCTAAGGCAAGTGCGAATGGAGATTCTCGAATGTTGAATTGGATCATCGATTTTTCGCTGAAGAACCGACTGCTCGTCTGCGTCCTGGCGGTGGCGCTGATCGTTATCGGCGGCTGGACCTTGAGCATCCTTCCGATCGATGCTTTTCCCGACACAACGCCGGTGCAGGTGCAGATCAATACCACGGTGGCGTCGCTTAATCCGCAGGAGACAGAGGCGCAGATCACGCTGCCGGTGGAGTTGGCCATCAGCGGCCTGCCCGGCCTGCAAAACGTCCGCTCGATCTCCAAATTCGGGCTCTCGCAAGTGGTGGCCACCTTCGACGACCACACGAGCATTTTTCGCGCGCGCCAGCTCATCATGGAGCGTCTCCAGACGGTCGAATTGCCGGAAGGTCTGGAGCGTCCCCAATTGGGCCCTATCGCGACTGGCTTGGGCGAGGTCTTCCATTACGTGGTCCGCTCGGACGACCCCAACCGGACGCTGACCGAGCTGCGGGAAATCCATGACTGGGTCGTCAAACCCGAGCTGCGCAAGGTTCCGGGGGTCGCCGAGCTGAACTCCTGGGGCGGCTTCGAGAAGCAATATCACGTGGTCATCGATACCGAGCGGCTCATCAAGTACGGCCTGACCTTCGAGCAACTGGTCGAGGCTCTCCAAGCCAACAACCAGAACGTCGGCGGCGGCCAGATCGTTCGCAGCGGCGAGTCGCTGCTCGTCCACGGCATTGGCCTGACCACGAACGTCGAGGAGATCGCCAACATTGTGATCGCGGCCCACGATGGCACGCCCGTACGGGTACGGGACGTGGCCACGGTCAAGATCGACCACGAGATCCGGCGCGGCGCGGTCACTGCCGACGGGAAAGGCGAAGCGGTCCTCGGCCTGGGCTTCATGCTCATGGGCGAGAACAGCGCCGTCGTGACCCACGCGCTCAAGAAGAAGCTGGCGGAGGTGCAGAAGTCCCTCCCCGCCGATGTGAAGCTGGAAGTGCTCTACGACCGGACCGAACTGGTCGAGAAGGTGATTCGCACCGTCGAGCACAACTTGCTGGCTGGTGCGCTGCTGGTGATTACGGTCCTCTTGGCATTCCTCGGCAACCTGCGGGCCGGGCTGATCGTGGCGGCCGCCATCCCGCTATCCATGCTTTTCGCGGGCAACCTCATGTTGCAGGCCGGCATCGCGGCGAGCCTGCTGAGCCTCGGCGCGATCGATTTCGGCCTCATCGTGGACAGTTCGGTCATCATGGTCGAGAATTGCGTCCGCTACGCCGCACAGCGTAAAGGCAAGCTGTGGCTCGACACCATCCGCGAGGCAGCCATCGAAGTCCGCAAGCCCACGATGTTCGGCGAGCTGATCATCATGATCGTGTTTCTGCCCGTGCTCACCCTGGAAGGCATCGAGGGCAAGCTGTTCCGGCCGATGGCGTTGACGATGATCTTCGCCCTGCTCGGCTCTCTGGTGCTTTCGCTGACGCTCATGCCGGTGCTGGCCAGTCTGCTGCTGCCGCGCGATATGAAGGAGATAGAGCCGTGGCTGGTGCGGTTGGCCAAGCGCGTGTATAAGCCGGTCTTGGACCTTGCTTTGCGGATTCGGGCCATCGTGCTCATAGCAGCGCTGGCGATTGTGGCCGGCGGTGTGTTCTCAGCCACGCGGCTGGGCGGCGAGTTCCTTCCGCGGCTCGGTGAAGGCGCCATCGTCGGGAACGCCGTACGTCTGGCGGGCATCTCCGTAGATGAATCGGTCGCTCAAAACCATTTGATCGAACAGCGACTCCTGGCCGAGTTTCCGGAGGAGGTCGAGCACATCTGGACGCGGCTCGGCACGGCAGAGGTCGCGACGGACCCGATGGGCGTCGAAGTCGCTGACTTCTTCCTGGCGCTCAAGCCGCGGGGGCAATGGAAGAAAGCACGCACACAGGCGGAATTGACGGAGAAGATGCGCGATGTCCTGAGCCAGGTGCCGGGGATGCGACCGGCCTTCAGCCAGCCCATCGAGATGCGTATGAACGAGCTGATCGCCGGCATTCGGGGCGATATCGGCATCAAGGTCTATGGCGACGATCTGGAAGAGCTGCGCCGGCTCGGGGGTGAGGTCCAGGCGGTGCTGGCCGGGATTCCCGGGGCCAGCGAGGCGTCAGTCGAGCAGTTGACCGGGCAGACCTTCCTGCAAGTGCGCGTGGACCCGCAAGCCATCGCCCGCTTCGGCGTACCGACGCGCAATGTGCTGAACGTGGTCGAGGCCATGGGCACGAAGAAGGTCGGCGACGTGCGGGAGGGTCAGCGGCGGTTCCCACTCGTGGTGAGACTGCCGGACCGGCAGCGCACCGATCCGGAGGCACTGGCGAACACGCTGATCCCGACCGAAGCCGGCCCGGTGCTGCCGCTCAATCGCGTGGCCCGGATCGTGGAAACCGAAGGCCCCGCCACCATCAACCGCGAGTGGGGCAAACGGCGGATCACCGTCCAGTGCAACGTACGAGGGCGCGACGTGGCGGGCTTTGTGGGCGAGGCGAGACAGAGAATCGGCGAACAGGTGAGGCTGCCCGACGGCTACAGTATCGAATGGGGCGGTCAGTTTGAGAATATGGAGCGCGCCAATCGCAGGCTGATGTTCGTGGTGCCGATGTCGTTGGCGCTGATTTTCGTGCTGTTGTTCTTCAGCCTCGCATCGCTGCGTGATGTCCTGATCGTGGCGTCCGGCATTCCGCTGGGTTTAGTGGGCGGCGTGCTGGCCCTGTGGCTGCGCGGTATGCCGTTCACGGTCAGTTCGGCCATCGGCTTCGTCGCCCTCAGCGGGGTAGCCATCCTCAATGGCCTCGTGCTCGTGACCTTCATCCGGCAGAAACTCGATGCTGGACAGCCTCTGGAGCAGGCGGTGCGAGACGGCTGCCTGGTGCGGCTGCGCCCCGTCCTGATGACAGCGTTGGTAGCCGCCGTGGGTTTCCTCCCGATGGCCGTGAACGTAGGCATCGGTGGCGAAGTCCAGCGCCCCCTCGCCACAGTCGTCATCGGCGGCATCTTCACCAACACCCTGCTGACGCTGCTGGTGCTGCCGGCGCTTTACACGACGTTCAAACGGAAGGCAGCGCCGGACGTGGAAATCTGAGGCAGCGCGCCGTGACATGCAAACACGAGACCCATAAGAGGAGACAACTATCATGGCTGCCTACGGAATACAGACGACCGTGAGAGGTTCACTCGACCAGGTGCGAGCGAAGGTGGCCGAAGCGTTGAAGCAGCAGGACTTCGGCACCCTGACAGAGATCAACGTGCAGAAAACGCTGAAGGAAGAAACCGGTGCGGACTTCGATCCCTACCTGATCCTGGGCGCGTGCAACCCGCAATTGGCCCATCGTGCGCTGTCGGTTGACCGCGCCATCGGGCTGCCGGGCCTTCTGCCGATGCTCTTGGCCACCGGTGCGGATGTGGTCTGAGGAAGGATAGCTATTGTTGTGAAAGAACGGTATATCTATAGGAGAACGAAAATTGAGGCATTCGCTGACGTGTTGGGCCTCAGACATTGACAGTGAGAGGATAGCAGAATGAAGACGCGTGAGAGCGGTATGCCTGACGAGCAAATCTGGGACAGTTTCTTCGACCCCCCGTCGATCCTTGCGAAGCTCGGTCTTACCAGCGCTTGCGGTGACGCGGTCGAGTTTGGCTGCGGCTACGGGACGTTCACAATCCCGGCAGCGCGCGTTATCGCCGGCACGCTCTACGCCGTCGATGTCGACCCGGAAATGATTGCGGCGACCCGGACGAAGGTTGAGGCTGCCGGGCTTGATAATGTGCAGGTTTGCTTGCGGGATTTTGCAGCCGAGGGGACCGGACTGCCGGATGCGAGCATCGACTATGCGATGCTCTTCAATATCCTCCACGCGGAACGTCCGACGGCATTGTTGGAGGAAGCATACCGGCTTCTCGGTCCCGGTGGGAAGGTCGGGATCATTCACTGGAACTATGATTCACGTACACCGCGCGGCCCATCGATGACGATTCGGCCGCGCCCTGAACAATGTCAAGCGTGGGCCGAGCAAGCCGGCTTTCGCCCAATGCCGTCCGGCATCATTGACTTGCCGCCATATCACTATGGCATGGTGCTACAAAAAAAGGTCGAGAGTAAAGCAAGGAGAGTGTAGCGTGGGAAAGAAATTCTTATGGGTCGCAGTTGCGATATGGCTTGGTGTGCTGACCGTAGTAGTCTCAAGCTGTGCAGCAAATCGGGCGGACCTTGTAGATCGCGGCGTGCTCACCATAGAACAGCGAGTTGAAGGAAAAGTGCAAATCGCCTGGAGCAGCGCCTACGAAGATGGGGACGGTTTCGTTGTGGCGGGCGTCTTGATGCGGCACGACCACGTCGGACTTCCCGTCAGGGCACACGTGGATGTTACAGTCCTGTCGCCTGATGACAAGATTCTGGACGAATCTCACACGCCGGACATCTATGTGCCTCCACATGTCACAGGTCGAGTCCAAAGGCTCAAGCGCTTCGAGGTACGTTTCTGCCGTGCTCCCCCGCAAGGGTCCTTTGTGCGTCCGGTATGCCACAGCGACCCCCACGACGATACGACATGAATTCTGTCTCGAATGTGCTTACCGGCGGACCTTTTCTCTGCGCGCGTGATTGGCCCGGCATCTTTCCCTCAAAGGCTCGCAGTGACCTGCCCAAAAAACGCAAAATAGCTTTATTTGTCGGATGAATTTGTTATTGTAGGCAAGCAGTGCTCTATTGTCAGAGATAAGAAGGCACGGATGAGAAACATCATTCTCAGCTCTTGCACGTTGGGGATAATGCGTAAGAATGATTGATCTGCGCAGCGATACCGTTACTTTGCCGACGCCGGCGATGCGAGAGGCGATCTATCATGCCGAACTGGGTGATGACGTCTTTGGCGAGGACCCGACAACGAACCGCCTCGAAAAAATGGCGGCCGAGCGCATGGGCAAAGAAGCCGCGCTGATGGTCGCCAGCGGAACGATGGCCAATCTGGTGTGCGTGCTCACGCATTGCCGGCGCAGCGAAGAAGTCATCTTAGGTGACCAGTCGCATACGTTCCTCTACGAAGCCGGCGGCATGTCGGCCGTGGGCGGCATCCACCCGCACACCATCACCAATCAACCTGACGGTACGATGCGGCTGGAGGATATCGCGGCGGCGATTCGCGGCGACAATGTGCATTTTCCGCGGACCCGGCTTATCTGCCTGGAGAACACCCACAATCGCTGTAATGGCTCCGCCCTGACGCCGGAGTACACCGAAACCGTGGCCGCACTGGCCCATGAGCGAGGTCTGCGAGTGCACCTCGACGGCGCCCGGATATTCAATGCGGCTGTGGCCCTGGATGTGGCCGTTACGGAATTGACCCGGCATGTGGATTCCGTGAGCTTCTGTCTTTCCAAGGGGCTTTCCGCCCCGGTCGGCTCGCTGGTATGCGGCTCGAGCCAGTTCGTCGCCGAGGCGCGCCGAAACCGGAAAGTGCTTGGCGGGGGTATGCGGCAGTCCGGGGTTATCGCTGCGGCAGGAATCACGGCTCTGGAGCAGATGGTGGACCGGCTGGCCGAAGACCATGCAAACGCCCGGCGTCTGGCCGAAGGAATCGCCCGCATAGCGGATTTGTCCATCGACCTGATGGCGGTACAGACCAACATCATCTATTTCAGTCTGGCCGACGAACGATTGGCTGCCGGCGCGCTTGTGACGCGGCTTGCCGGTCGAGGAGTCAAGCTCCTGCAGGTTGGGCCGAACCGTCTGCGGGCGGTAACTCACTACGGCATAGACGCCGAAGATATCAACTTAACACTGGCGGCGTTGCATGAGGTCATGGCTGAGCCGTAGCTGCCGAGAAACAATCGGGGCCCATACCGAATCAATCGGTGCAGGCCCCGCAATTGCCGTTTATATCACCACACTGTAAGTCCGGCTGCTTAATTAGAGGTTCCGGCCGGATTCAACACTATCTGGTCAATATATATGTGGTCTCTGTCTCCCTCAGCCTGGCCTGAAGCGGTGCCGTCACCTAAGCCGATGGTGATTTTCTTCACAGAGGTCAAATCCACACCGCCGTCGGCAAACAGCCCAAGGGCAATGGTCCACTGACGCCATGAGTCAGACTGACAGGCATATCTGTATGGATGCTCAACCTTGAAGCTCCGGCCGGAAGCGCCTTCCAGCCTCATGTACATCAGATGCTCGGCGTTCTGGTGCTCACCAACAAATGACAGCGATATAGTCTCGACAGACTGAGCCGTCCAATCCTGCGGACTGGCAAACGTCCTGGTGGCCTCGGTAAAGTAAGGTTCGTACTGATTCTGGAATTCAAGCCGCATGGTCTTGTTTCCGTCCGCCGCCAGAAAGACATATTCGACCCCGGCCTCGCCAATGTTGTCAACCCACGCACTTCTGAGGCCCTCATCGTTCGTGTATGATTCAAAGTCCTCTACGATCAGATAATCCGCTGCCGTAAAGGTCCACGTGTGGCCTGCGACGGCGCCTGAAGGACCGATTTGATCAATCCGCCACTGGTATGTTTGCCCTAATTCAAGGTTGCCCGGCGCGTAAGTCTTGCCCGCCGGGCTGGCGACTTTTACCATCTCGCCGGGTTTGCCGAGCCACACGTCCCGGCCCTTGGCGAACGCCGCCTCGATCCAACTGAGCGTTACGTCAATCGGCACATTCGTCGCTCCGTCGGCGGGGCCTGGCTTTACCGCCGCCGGACCGTCCGAGACAGAAAACACTTCGTCGAAGGTGACATAATAGCCCGCCGGCTCTTCGTCCTCGTTTTGTCCGAAGATGCCGCTGACTCCCTTGGCAAACGGCGCGTCACTGACGCCCTCATCCTCCCATGGGTCGTTGCCCTTGGTGTCAACCATGGTGGCGGTCTTGGCGACGAGCGGGCCGCCTTTGTGCTCATAGATGCTCCCGGTGACATATACAGGGTCGGAGCCAAGGATGTCCAGCTCGGCGTAGTAGCTGCGGGCGTGAGCCAGACCGGGCACGGCAAGCTCCAGACCGAGCGCGACCTCGTTCCTCATGATGTTGCCCATGTTGACGACCTTCTCGATGTCGATTCGCAGGTTAGCGGGACCATCTTGCCAGTTGACGTGCATCACATAGGTCTGGGTGGTGAAGAAGCCGGGCAGGCCGCTGACCGACCCATCGTCGATGAAATAGGTTGTCCTTCCGGCCAGGCCGCAGTAGTTGTGGGAGGCATCGCCGAGAACGTTGACGATGGCCCCGATGCGAACGTCGTTGAAGACTTCTTCGCTGCCGAACCCGGCCCCGAAGGCCGAGCCGCCCACCCCGACCGAACTGGTCTCCGTAAGGGCCAGGTAATCGCTGCCGTTGGGGTCGTCCTTGATTTCGGCCTTGAATGTCTTGGCGATGTCGGGGTAGATAGGAAATTTCCACGTTGGCAGATCGAACTTGTTGTTGTCGAAAGTCTCGACCCAGTTGGCCTGCACCGTGCCGCACAGTACTGCCAGTAGTCCCGTTAGTGCACAGACGACTGCTGCGCTTCTCAATTTTACAACCATAATATTCCTCCTAAAAAATGACGGTCAACTCATTCTGTTGTGGACTTTTAGTCTGCTTGCAGAACGTCTTGGCGAATTGATACCAGCTCCTTCCTTCCAATGCCCGCTGCGGGCTGTTGGCCCGGATATCGGAATCTCCACTGCTCCTCCACGTCGAAACGACAGGTAATCTATCCATAAGGCGTCAGCTCGCGCCTCCAACCACTTCTATACATACCAAATCAACCGCCTCTTATCAAGAAAAAAGTCGAAAAAAGTAGTGAATACTGGATACATGACCAGAGACACGGAGATTCACCTGTTTTTCCGCTATTCTTCTGCTTCTCGCCTTCTTGTTTTTTTCTGGTGTCCCCGCCGGCGAACATGTGGGGATTTGGATGGTTGGCGTCCTCGACGGCCACCTCGCCATAGACGGAGTATTCGTAGGTCTGGACAGTATCGCCGCTGGCGTTGCTAAGCGCCACGACGCTGCCTAATGCGTCGAAGTGGTAGTAATAGGCGGCATTGCTATCGGCCACCTCGATCATGCAGACGGGCTTATCCACGCCCGGGCCGTAGATGTATTTACGCAGCAGGTTGTTATTGCCGTCGTATTCGGCGATCACGTGGCCGCCGTTGGATTCGACGGGCTCACCACAAGCATAGCAGTACCGGGTGCTGTACCCGTCCACTTTCTTCTCAACGCGCCGGCCAGCCACGTCATGTTTGTAGTCGATTTCCTGCCAGTTGGCTGGGTCCTGGTCCGGCGAAGGCCCGGTCCACTGGACGAAGTCCACCCAGCCGCAGTCGTCGCCCGAGGAGCCGCTGCTGTTCTTGATAAAGCGCCACTTGAGGATATGGATGCCGGCGCTGACACTATAGGACTTCTGTTGCCAAGCCACCTCGCCGCTGATCTGGTCTTTGAGCGTCCCATCGATATAGAATTGCAGGTAGTCGTAGCCCTGTACTGACGAGACCTTCCAGTAGAACTTCACGGTTTCCGAATTGGGCGAATCGACAATCGCCTGCAGGCAGGCTTCTTCGCCCTGCGTGCCCGTAGCCTGGGCAGAGTCGGCCTCGTAGTAGTAATCATCGTCCACGCCGGAGGCGAGCCACCAGTCTCCTGTCCCGCTCTCGGTGAATTTAAGCTGGGAGTCCAGGGCCTCGCTCATCGTGTCCGGCTGGCCGACGAACGAGGTAGTCCCGACCGTCAATCCATCGACCCAGCCGCAATCCTCGCCGGCGTAGCCGCTTGAGTCCTTGGAATAGACCCATTTGAGCGTATGGGAGCCGGCGCTGAGGCTGTACGACTTCTTCTGCCAGTCCACCTCCCCGCTGATCCCCGTCTGGTATTGCGAGTCGATATAGAACTTCAGGTAATCAGCGCTCGATTGCGACGAGACCTTCCAGTAGAACGAGACCTTATCCCCGGCACTGGCAGTGACCGTCGTCTGTAGCCAGGATTCCTGGTCGTCGGAGATCGAGCCGCTTTGAGACGCACCCGCGCCAGGTGGAGGAAAAGATATGGCGCTTAAGGAACCGCCATTCGTGGCTGTCCCTAGTTTTCCTCTCTCGGAATTGAGTTACGGACTACGATTCTCTCAGACTTGTGCCCTTGTCGATCATAAACATACACGTGTACATCTACGCGGTTGGGTTCTGGGATGGATATCCAGATAGGGGGCCTAACAGGCGAAGTCTTTCCCGCAGTAACCAAGTCCCGCGCAGCGTTAACATCACCTGATTCGGCCTTCAGGTATTCGTTCCATCGTTGCACGTCTTTGCGCTGGCCGGCATCACGGATCTGTACTATGAAGGGAAACGCTTGGACCGCTTCATCCGGAGGGTATGGCCCCGTCCCGGTTGTCTCATATTCTTCAGTTAGTGTCGTACTCAAGCCATTTGCATCGACGTACTCCTCGACTATGCTGAATCCAACGATGTCCTTATCTTCGTCGAATGTATAGAATGCTAGGTTCTTAGTTTCCCTTCCTATCGTTTTTACCAATACCGCGCAGAGCAGAATGGGTTCACTATCCAGGCGACCATTCTGCCACTTCGACAAGGCCAACTCGGCGCGTTGCTCTTCAACATCAAATCCCTCCTTTATTGCGTACTGCTTAAGCCGGTTGAGTTCACTTAAGGCACGATCAGGATCATGTTTGCAGCCTGTACCTCCTGCCGCAAGCATAGCACCCATTAACAGCAACTGGACAAATGTCGACATTTTCATTGATTTACCTCCGTCAATCACAACCTTTATAAGTGTTCAAATAGACAATAGTTAGTCTCTGGGTCTGTACCTCGGCGCGAGCAACTCAATTGCTTCACCAACTGCCTGGAGCGCAGCTTCCGCTCCCTGATAATAGCCTGTGCTGCCCGCGCTGCCCGGGCCCCCCTCGCCCTCTTGCAGATCAACCCATCCTGATCCGCCTGTAACCTCGACCCATCCACCATCTGAACCCTTGGCCCAATCATCAATCCAACTGTCATCCCAGAAGACCAGCAAATCCGAAAGCCAACCTCTCTTTCTATATTCTTTCACACGGATGTATGCGTTTAAAGCCGTCTCGGGATCATTTAATCTGCTCTCTATTTTGTCAAGAAATTCACAGGTTGCATGGACCAGGTTAGCGTACTCGGCAATAATCGCTGTAACTATGACTCCAGGACCCAGCACGGGTACCTCTGCTCCCGCCAGAATCGCCACACCAACTCTTATGACATCCGTGACACCAAGGGCCGTTGCGGTCCAATAAACCCCTGAAGCCCCCACCGACACTGTAGCTCTGATCAGGCTGCTACCTGACCAGACGCTGGAGCGGAAGTTAACTATCTTAACATCCGTGACCTCATAGTATACGTCACATGAGTCAGAAAGCTCAATTCCAATTGACACCTCACCTTCGGTCCCAGTAGGATCAGTTAACCTTATTGGATTGTTGCTACAGTATCGATAAAGGTTCATGCCATCTTTATACCCGATAGGATCGGTTTGGAGGAACCGGCCCGTGTAGGGATTGTAATACCTGGCCCTGTTATAGTAAAGGCCGATTTCGATATCGTAGCGCACGCCGGCGAACATGAAGGGATTGGTGTGGTTGGCGTCCTCGACGGCCACTTCGCCATAGACTGAGTACTCGTAGGTCTGGACGGTATCGCCCGCTGAGTTGCTGAGGGCCACGACGCTGCCTAAGGCGTCGAAGTGGTAGTAGTAAGTCGCGCTGGCGTCGGCCACTTCGATCATACAGACCGTCTGGTCGATGGCCGGGCCGCAGATGTATTTACGAAGCAGGTTGTTATTCCCATCGTATTCGGCGATCACCTGGTTGCCGCTATAAACATATCGGGTAGAATACCCGTCCACTGCCTTCTCCACTCGCTGGCCGGCCACATCATGTTTGTAGGTGATAGAAATCGGTAAACATCCCCGATAAGATCCGCGACTACAGGCAGTCAAAGAAGTTGCCCGTTCCCTCGGATAATGCTATAATAACGGTTCAAGGCCCGTGCGGCCATGTATTGGGCGGCTCGTTGCTTTGAAAAGGAGGTATCAATGTTCAAAACAATCTGGCCCGCTGCGGTGATCTTCGTGTGTGTTGTGGCCATGGGATATGGCGCGGATGAGACCAGCCTGCCCGGTAACAACACTTTCGCAGGGCTATCCGACGGGTCTTTCGGTGCAGACCTCACCTTCGCTTCGGTCGAAGACAACGGCCGTTCCGTAAGCATTGTCTCGCAGCAGCCTACTACGCGTCGATTTCTACGAGTAATCCGTGCCGTCGAACAAGAGATGAAAAATCTCAATATACCTGGGGCCGCCGTCGCCGTGGTGGAGGCAGGCGAGACCACTTTTGCTGCCGGATTTGGTTCCAAGCATCCGCATCGTGATGATCCTGTGAAACCGTCAACACTCTTTCGCATCGGATCGGTCACAAAGACATTGACCGCTATCGGGCTCCTGCAGCTTGTCGATCAGGGATTGGTAGATCTCAATGCTCCCATCACCGATTACCTTCCTGACTTCTCATTCACGTATGATGCCAACTGGGCGCCGAGCATCACGGTAAGGAACCTCTTGACCCATACGTCGGCCATTGCCGACTATTTTGTGATCGACACACCCGGGCTCAAGGATGATGATGCCCTGGCGACGTTCTTTAGCGGCCCATACGGTGAGTCGCCCTATGCCTATCTCATGGCCCCGGCAGGACGGATGTTCAACTATACCAATCCGGGTTACATGCTCGCGGGTTGGGTGACGGAGTCTGTCGGTGGAACCTATTACCGTCACTACATCCAGGAAAACGTTTTAGCTCCGCTGGAAATGACGCGCACTTTCTTTCTGCCTGAACAAGTCATCGAGGACGGCGACTTTGCATACGGCAGCACCCTTCACTGGGAAACCGGGCAACCCTTTGTTGTCGAGCCGAACTCTTATGATAACGGCTGGGCCAGACCAGCCGGCCTGGCCTTCTCTAATGTGCTCGACCTGGCAGAAATCGTGAAATTTCTTCGGGCGGGGCTGCCCGATGTCCTGACAGATGAACTGCGTACGACCATGCAGGAACCCCAGGTGGACACGGAACTATTCATGGATATGGTCCACTACGGTTATGGCCTGATGGTGCAGGAAGCCGGTTTCTACCACCCGACGGCGTCCAACTTCTATCGACTGCGCATCGTTTCTCATGGCGGAGACGTGCCCGGATTTTCTGCCGACCTCTACTACGTTCCGGACCTCGACTTCGGCTTTATCGCACTCACGAACGCCAGCTATGCCCACCTTACCACGAGCTTTACAACAGCCTTGACCACGCTGTGTGCCATGCCCGCACCGGTCTCGTGGCCGGACTTTTCCATGACAGCGGCCGATTATGCCGGCTATTGCGGTCAATATCACGATCCCTATAACGTCGGAGACGTCATTGTCAGATCCAACGCCGGCCAGCTTACCGTGGAGATCCCCACATTTGAAGAAATAGGGCTGGAATATGAACACACACTCTCTCCTGCAACCCGAAACAACTTCATCCTCTATATCAAAAATCTTTCGAATTTTGAGGTCTTTCCGTTGCAGGTGACCTTCATCCTCGACAGTGACGGCCTAAGGGAGTATTTCCGGACACGCAGTTTTGTGGCCCGATACAGAGCAGAGAATCCAATCGATCCCGTTAGAGAGAGACGTTTCGAATGGTCCTGGCCGACGGAATCACTCCCTGTTTCTGATTTGACGCGTTATCTGCCCGGACCGCAGTTTCCCTTTATCACACCTCCCTCGCACTAAGAGCGGCCAGTTAAAGGTTGGGCAGGACGCAAGAGGGCATCATGGGCCAGCGAAGATGTGCCAGCATTTTACTGATTGAGTGCCATTTGGAGTTGTTCCTCGACAAACTTGACCAACATCAGCGAGTGCGAATCGTGCGAATAGCGCATTGTCAATTGTATGAACCACGTATTCCTGAAGGTTCGCCGAAGTCTTTCGGACAAGTCCCACCAACCAGCAGCGTGCCGGCTGGTCACGTCACCTTTAAAATTGATCGCCGCTGGGCGGTCTACCGCTGGCCTGATACGGTCGCCACAGCGCCTGCCAAGCCCTCTGTGTGGAAGGCCAGGAGGCTCAACTCTGCGATGCCGAGGAGATGCTCACAGTCCCGTAAACCGTTTACTTTATCGGTTACAGGGTCCAGCCTTGTCGATACGGCGGGTTGAGGAACTGGTTCGCCTCGTCGCAATTGGTAAACCGCACGCTCGCCGCGTCCCACTCCAGCTTCGTGCCCGGCATTTTCAGGGCGATGACGCCCAGCATGGCGAGCTCCGTCAGCGGGCCGCCATAGGAGAAGTCGGACCCGGCCTTGCGGCCTTCGCGGATGGCCCGGAGCCAGTCGTCGTGATGCCCCTTGACCCTGGGGATCTTCTGCTCGGGCCGTTTGTAGGCCTTCATCGCCGTCTCGGGGATGATCCGGACGCCGCCGGCGCCGTGCGAGCCGTACATGATAACGCCCTTGTCGCCATAGACGTATGCCCCCGTATCGACGGGCTTTCGGTCAGGCTCCAATTCCTTGGCCTGCGGAATTTTCTCGGTCCCGCTGTGCCAGAGGAGGGTGATAGGCCCGCCACTGCCCTTGGCCGGGAATTCAAAGGTGATGATATCGCCCTTCGGGAAAGCGTCGCCCTGTGTCTTGGGGTCGTAGTCCTTAACTTGGGCCTGGATGGTCTTCGGGGCGCCCAGGTCGAGGGCCCAGAAGACCGGATCGACCACGTGGCAGACCCAGTCGCCGATGGTGCCGTTGCCGAAGGGCACCCAGCCGCGCCACCGGCCCGGCAGGTAGAAGGAGTGGTACGGCCGCTCTTTGGCCGGACCGAGCCAGAGGTCCCAGTCCAGCTCGGGCGGAACGTCCTCCTTCTGGCTCATACGCGACAACTGGTCGATGCCGGAGTTGACAGCCGAGCAGCCGCAGTGGATCGTGTGGACGTTGCCGATGGCACCGTCCCAGACCCACTCGCAAAACGTGCGGATGGTCTCGAAGGAGTGGCCCTGGTTACCTAATTGGGTCACGACCTTGTACTCCTGGGCGGCCTTCATGAGGGCGCGGACCTCGCTGACCGAGTGGGCCAGAGGCTTCTCGCAGTACACGTGCTTGCCCCGCTTGATGGCGGCCATGGCCGCGACGGCGTGGGTATGGTCGGGCGTGCCGACAACGACCGCATCGATCTTTTTCTCCATCTCGTCGAACATCTTGCGGAAATCGCGGTACACTTTGGCCTGGGGAAACTTCTGGATGGCGGAGGCGCGCCGCAGGTCAACGTCGCAAAGGGCAACGATGTTGCCGCCGCCGGAGACGGCATCGATGTCGCCGCCCCCCATACCGCCGGCGCCGATGCCGGCGATATTCAGTTTTTCACTCGGCGGGGTCGTCCCCTGCCCTAACACGTGGCGCGGCACAACCGTGAATGCCGCCGCCGCACCTGCCGCCCCACGCAAAAACTCACGCCTTGAAGTCCTCTTGCTGCTGTTACTCATTACAAACCTCCATAAAAAGTGTCTTAGGTGAACTCTTAACCTTCGTGGTTGCCCATGTACTTCAACGCAACTACCGAAGGTCAGCTTATCGAATCGATTTTTCCGGAAGCTCCATTTTCACGCCTTCGTCGATGGGCATTTTGTCGGGTACGGCGCCGGTCTGCTTGAGCAGATGGGCCAGCTCCACCTTTAGTTCCCTGACGATAGAGGCATATTTCGGGTCGTCTATCAGATTCTTCGTTTCGTTCGGGTCATCCTTGAGGTTGTACAGTTCGGTCGTATGGCGGTCGGGACCGCCGTCGCCGTGGGGATAGTGGGCATATTTCCACATATCTGTGCGGATGCCTCGCACGTTCGGCGTATAGGGGAACTGCTTCTCGTAGTTGTATTCGTACAGCCAGGAGTTTCGCCAGTTTCTCAT
Organism: uncultured Pirellulales bacterium; assembly: GCA_964462945.1. Lineage (GTDB taxonomy): Bacteria > Planctomycetota > Phycisphaerae > Sedimentisphaerales > Anaerobacaceae. The sequence continues at coordinate 9,410 of CAYWZW010000024.1, read as the reverse complement.
GTTGCCCTTCAGCAGTTGCTTCCAGGACCTGCCGTGGATATTTTCGAGCGGGGGGACCCGGCAGATATCGACAATCGAAGGCGCCACGTCGATATTCAAGACTTGTTCCTTTACAACCGTGCCGGGCTTGATGAGCTTAGGATAGCGAACAATCAGCGGAACGCGGATACTCTCTTCGTGCATCGTTCGCTTGTCGATCATGCCGTGCTCGCCGAGCAGAAACGAGTTGTCACTTGTGAAGATGAGCAGCGTATTATCGAGTTGGCCGATTCCGTCAAGCGCTTTGTATATCTCGCCCACGCTGTCATCGACCGAGTTGATCGTGCCGGCATAGCTGCGGACGAATTTTCCGAAGATTTCGACGCCCTCGGGGCGCCTGTCCGGGAAGTCCTTGCGAAAACCGTACAGCGGCCCGTAAATGCCGTGCCACGTGTCGAGCCGCTCCGTGACCCATTTGGGCTTTGTATCGAGGTGAAATGCGGTTTCCGGGTACGGGACCGGAACGTTGTCGTAGATGTGTTTGTACTTGTCTTCGGGAACAAACGGACCGTGCGGAGCTTTGTGACCTAAGATCAGCAGGAATGGGACATGCGGTTTGCGTTTGTTCTTTAGCCAGTCGGCGGCCATTTCGGTGACGCGCGTGGTATAATAGCCTTTGACAACCTGCTGCGTTCCGTTGACATTGAAGGTCGTGTCGTAGTATTGTCCCTGTCCTTTGTGGCTGATCCAGTAATCGAAGCCGGGGCGCCGCTCGTCGTCCTGCTCGCCCATGTGCCATTTGCCGATATAGGCGGTGCTGTAACCGGCCTCGTGCAGGCGACGAGGATAGCTCGCCAGGTCCGAAGGATAGTCCGTGAAATTGTTCATCACACCGTGCGAGTGGGCATAAAGCCCCGAGAGGAACGAGGCCCGGCTCGGCGAGCAGAGCGATGTCGTGACGAACATATTCTCGAAGAGCGCCCCTTCCCGGGCAAGGCGGTCCAGATGAGGCGTCTTCATGCCCAGCAGCGGTTTGGCTGCCATACCGAGACAGTCCCATCGCTGGTCGTCGGTAAAGATGACAACGACGTTGGGCCGACCGTCACTATCGTCGGCGGTCTTGGGCGTCTGACAGGCGCTCAGGACCAGGCCTGTGGTCGTCAGACCGGCGGTTTTCAAAAAAGCCCGGCGAGTGGGTTGAGCCGTATTCATAATACCTCCCCCTGCTTGTTACTGGCAGGGGCTTCTGCTTCAATCTACCGTTTGCGAATACCCGCGTTCTGACCATCCTTCAGGTATTGCGTCGCAGACGGTCTGACGACCACCAATAGACAGGATATGGCCCCCAATGTCAAGCGCGGGAGTTTGGCTGCAATAGTTGGGGCCTGTACCGAGCCCGTCGGTGCAGGCCCCGAAGTGGTACTTAATCCGAATGTCACACACGTTAGTCAGAGACTACCAGCTCGGCCAGACAAGCTGTTCGAGCCATTCATCCGCCAGGAGCGCAAAGTCCTTGAAGTTCACTCTCTTGGAGTTAACTGGCTCCTCATCGGAGATATTGGCCAGCGAGGTCAGCGGCACGTACAGGTCGCTCAATCCGGCCACACTTAATATCTCGTTGTCGGACAGAGCATAGTTGTAAATCCGGACATCGTCGATCATACCGACAAAGTACTTGACCAAGGTGGCGTCCCTGTTGTCCGTTATGACCCCGACGTATGCGTTGTGCTGGGATGTGCCGGAAAGGTTGTATCCGGCGGGCAGCGAGTTGGTCCCATTGAGCACGCCGTCAACGTAAATGCGCAACTCGCCGGCGCTTCTGGTCCCGACGACGTGGTGCCATGCGTCGTCATTCACGGCAGTGCCGCTCGTTGCCTGGATTTTCGCGACGTCATCGTCCGTGGTCAGGGTAACCATGCCCGATTGTGCTTCGTTGACGGCCAGCGTGTAGCGTATTCCGCCGGTCTGATCTCCGCCCTTGGCAAAGACGGTGCCTTTGTTCGCGTCGCCCGTGCCGGCCTGCGTTGTCTTGATCCACGCCGAGACGCTCCAGTCGCCGGTCGCGAAGTCCAGCGACGCGGGATTGCCGAGATCCACGTAGTCATCCCCATCGAGCCGAATGGCCTGGCCGGACTTACCGGCCGCATACGTCGGGTTTCCACGCGCAGTCCCCTGGTTGGCGCCGGTGCTGTCGTTGGCGTTGTTGTCGAACATCCACTGGGAAACGGCCGGCTGCGGGGCGACCGCCTGTACCGTGTAATCGCCTTCCAGCCAGTCACCGAGCATGACCTGAAGGTCTGCAAGGTCAACTGTGCCGTCGTCACTAAAGTCGGCGGCAAACGGTGTGACTTTGCCGGGAATGTATCTCGGCTGATACAGCCCGATATCGTCGAAATACATTTTCCCCGAACCGCCGGGCACGGGATTGACCTTATCGCCGAAGCCGATCGCAATGCTGTCCACGTCGGTCGGGTCAATACCCTGATCGATGAAGTCCTTCAGGTCGATATTCCATTCCGCCCAGGTGTTCACAGTCGCCGCATTGGGGTCCTCATGGTAAACCGTCCCCGTCGTGCCGCTCTTATTGGCGACAGCGACGTACATGGGCTGGACCTGGTTGCTGATCAAACCGATGTCCTGGTGGACCCACGACCCCGCGGCCTCGGTGGTGACATTCGAGAACTTGGCTTCGCACGCGACGCCGGGGTTGTGGCTGGTTACCGCCAAGCCGACGTACAGAGGCACACTCATGGTGATGCTCGAAGAGGTGCCCAACAGTGTCCACGTGCTGCCGTCCGCTGAATAATACGCTCTGACGAGCCCGCCTATCGTGCGTTCCAATTTCACCCACTGAGGGGCCGTGATTCCGGCCTGGTTGTTGCCGGCGCTGGCTTGGCCGGTTGCATCGCGATGTCCGAACCAGACTCCGTCGCCCGGTGTGACTACCATCATCGCGTATGTCGAATCCGGGTCAAGTGCGTCCCGAATCATCACCCCCGCCTTGGCTGATGGATCTGTGTTCTGCACGCTCAGGACGTTCGCCGCGATCGAGCCGGCGCCGGAGAGCTCCTTGAAGGCGAAATGGAGCTGGTCGGAGGTGCCCCAGATGTCCGCGCCCTCGGCGTTGACTGTATAGGTGCCGACGGGACCTTCGACGAAACTGCCAAGAGCCGGCGGATAGCCCCTGAACCACAGCGACAAGGCCTTGACGCCTTGCTGCGTCCAGTTCCGCTGGGCGGCCAGCGTCATTTTTGCCTCGGAGTACCTGGCCGGATCGTTGTTGTTGTAGAAGAACGGCATGGCCTGCGCGCCGCCGTGCACAATCAGGGTCTCGGCGAAATGTTCTCCGCGAGTAAAGTCCGGTTCGGGGTACCCCACGGTCGAACCGTTTTCGGGATTATCCCACCCATCTATCCAGGTGCTGAATATCTCGTGGGGTGAATAGTCGTTGTAGTCCTCAAAACCGTCCACAAGCAGATAGTCGATTATCGCAAAGCTCCAGAGGTCCCCTTTGTGGATCGTCGCACCGTCGGCCTCGACCTCGTCGATCCGCCAGTAGTACGTCCGGCCTAATTCGAGTGCTTCCGGCGGGTTATAGATGACCACATTCTGCCGGCCTCGATAAATGCCCGTGGTATCCGTGGCATCGGCACCGGCCACGCCGCCTTCATCGGTCCCGAAGTACACATCATGCCTGACCGCATTCTGCCCGGCCTTCCAGGCCAGCGGTGTCGCTTCTGACAGGGCCACCGTCGCTCCGGGAGTGGGAGTGATAGCGCGGGCCTGGTTCGGGTTCGAGGCGCCCGGAGGAATAAGAGCGGTCTTGTAGGCAAAGAAGTCCACGTCCTGCGAACCGGCGATGGCCGTCCGGCCGAGGCTCATAACCAGATACCCGTTGAAGTCGTATTCGTCCTTCGTGCCTGCCGTGACGTGGAAGGTGCCGTTGGGAGCGCCGACGTTGCCGTCCATCCAGACGGTCACTTTGTGGGTGCCCCCGCCGGAGGTATCGGCCACGATCTGGATCCAGAACTCGTGCCACTGGGTCGGGTCGAACCCCGTAAGAAGGTTCTCCGTGCCCGCCGCATCGTATGAATCCACGTTTGCGGTGACTGAGGTGCCGTTGAGTTTGTTCATGACCAGGCCGGCTCCCGAGACGCCTTCATCATCGGGCGTGCACAGCGAGAAGCACACGACCCCGTTGCCGGCCGTGCCCTGTTTGACACCGAAGACGCCGTATCCATCGTCGTGGATGTTATAGCCTCTGGTTATCCAGGCCTGAGTCGCCGAGCCGCCGTCAGGGTAGTAAGCATCCAGCGGAGGTGTCGTCGGGATACGCGCCCTGAACGATAGAGTGACGCCATTATTGAGAATGGCGCTGCCGTCCACCCCTGCGTCCTGGCCCAGGTCGTGAGCGAAGGTTATCTTTCGATTAGATGGATCGGCCCACCCGCCGCCGGCATCCCTGGGGTCGCCGCAATCCTGAATACGCAGGAAGGTCGTACCGCCCTCGGTGAAGATGCCGGCCCCACCCGGGGCGCTGCCCGTGCCCGCCGAGCCGACCTGGCCGGGGGCCGAACCATCCCAGGCATCAGATCCACCGGCGGCAGCATCATAATGGTTCCAGGTTCCGTCCAGCGCCGCGGCAGCGACCGAAGCAGCCTCATCACCGGTGTAAATATATGCCCACCCACCATCAGGCTCTCCGTAATCGACGCCCGCCACGGCTGTGGCGGTGGTAAGACCGAGCGCCAAGACAAACCAGAGCCGGAAAATCGAGTTCTTATACATGATAATTCTCCTTCCAAAATGACCATCATGCCCACTATCTTTTATAGCAGATTTGGTGCCTCACTTCAAGAGAAATCCGATCCGGTCCGGCTCTTTCGACGGCCTCCACATAAACAGTACGACCAAAGCGGCCCCTGGACCGTCGCGGGCGGCGTCCAGCCGGGCGACTGGCCCGCGTGGATGAGAAGCTTCAAAGACTATTGAAAATGACCTCTTCACTGAGCGGCGTGAACGGGCTGTTCTATCCGACCCTTTTCTCTGGGCCTGTCGCAAGGGCGTACAAAGGCAGAAGTGTCCGTTCAGGCGCAAACCCGATTGCAGGCGTGCCCCAATCTGTGCAGAGTTTTCCTTGACGAGACGGGGGCTCGTCTGGTATAAATACGGATATTGGCATCTATATTTGAAGGAGGATTATTATGTCAGAGAAAAGATTCGTAAGAAGCGTGGTTTATCTGGTGGCGGTGCTCGGCCTGTGCCTGCTGACTCCCGGCGTCAGGGGGGCCAACATTCTGTTTATTTCGTCAATGGACCCGGTGCACATGCCGGGAGACGATGCGCTCAAAGCCTTTATGGAGGGCCTTGGGCACACGGTGACGTATTTCGACGACAACGAAAACGAGGCAAACACGGAGGCCGCCGCTAAGGCCGCGGATTTGGTGTTTGTTTCCGAGTCGGTCGGTTCTGCCAACATCAGGACCGAAATCACGGAGATTGAAACGCCGATGATCGTCACCGAAAGCTGGGGCTGGGACGAGATGGGTCTGACGCTTGGCGCCGGCGCAGGCCAGGATGTGGTCTCGACGGATATCGAGGTCGTCGAGCCGGGACATTATCTGGCCGCGGGCTTCAGCGGGAAGGTAACCGTTCTTAAAGATATTGTGAGTGCCCGCGGTGCAGCTCGCTTTAGCAACGGGATCGCAGGGCAGGAGGCCGCCGTCATCGCCAGGGCCACCTTGCTGGATGGCCAGACGTACGACGTTTTCTATATTTATGAGAAGGGCGCCAAGCTGCCTATAGCTCCTGCGGATGGAAGTCCCGCGGTCGCGGCGGATATGCGCATTTGTCTGGGCTTTGACGAGCAATCATATCTGGTATGGAATGAGAATGCCTATGCCTTCCTGGAGGCATCGGTCAGATACGCCCTGGGTATGACGCCTCAGGCCAGAAATCCCAATCCGCATGATGGTGCTCTCCATACGGAGACATGGGCGAATCTTACCTGGGTCGCCGGCGATACGGCGGTCTCGCACGATGTGTACTTCGGCGAGACCTTCGACGACGTGAACAACGGCACAGGCGGCACGTTCCGCGGTAACCAGGCCGCGACCTCCTACGTTGTCGGCTTTCCCGGGTATCCTTATCCGGACGGCCTCGTTCCGGGAACAACGTATTACTGGCGCATCGATGAGATCGAGGCCGATGGCGTCACGAAGCACAAAGGCTACGTCTGGAGCTTCACGATTCCGCCTAAGAAAGCCTATAACCCGAACCCGGTGGATGGCGCCGAGTCCGTGGACCCGGCTGTGACGCTCAACTGGACGGCCGGTTTCGGCGCAAAACTGCACACCGTTTACTTCGGCGATAATTTTGACAACGTCAGCAACGCCGTCACCGGGATCGCTCGGGGCACGACGACCTACACACCCGGCCCGCTCAAGTTTGCCAAGACTTACTACTGGTGTGTCGATGAGTTTGACGGCACGGCTACCTACAAAGGCGACGTCTGGAGCTTCACGACTCTGGGCGCTGTGGGCAATCCGAAGCCTGCTGACGGGGCCGTGGATGTGAAGCAGACGCCGGTTCTGAGCTGGACTGCCGGTGCGTACGCCGCTTCGCACGAGGTGTACCTCGGCACAAATGCAGATGCGGTCAGGAATGCCACCAAGGCTTCGCCCGAGTTCAAAGCCACCAAGGCGCTTGGTGACGAGAGCTACGCTCCCGCTAAACTGGCCTGGGAAACCACTTACTTCTGGCGGATTGATGAGGTCAACAACGTCAACCCCGACAGTCCGTGGGTCGGCAAGGTCTGGAGCTTCACGACCGCTGATTTTGCTATCGTGGACGATTTTGAATCTTACGATGCCGGCGAGAACCAGATCTGGTACTCGTGGCATGATGGGCTTGGCTACGGCACGCCGCAGAGCCCGCCTTACTTCGCGGGCAACGGTACCGGTGCCGCCGTCGGCGACGAGACGACGGCCTCCTATACTGAGCAAACCATCGTTCACGGCGGCAGCCAGTCGATGCCGTTGTCATACGACAACAACAAGCAGGGCTTCGCGAAGTATTCGGAGGCCGAGCTGACCCTGATCGCCGTGCGCGACTGGACCGAAGGGAGTGTTGCACAACTGTCGCTGTGGTTCCAGGGTCGTCCTCTGACCGTGGGCGGCTTCACAGAAGCGCCGGCCGGCACCTACACGATTGCCGCGGCAGGCGCGGACATCTGGGGCACGGCCGACCAGTTCCACTTTGGCTTCAAGACACTCGCCGGCATTGGCACAATTGAAGCGAAGGTGCTCAGCGTCGATAATACGGATCCGTGGGCCAAGGGCGGCGTGATGATCCGTGAAACGCTGGATGCCGGCTCGAAATTCGCGGCCGTGTATATCACGCCCGGCAACGGATGCCGCTTCCAGGCTCGGACGGATACGGGCATTGCCGCCACAAGCGACACGTCCGTCGCGACCGCCGAACAGATAGCCATCAAGGCGCCGTACTGGGTCAAATTGGAGCGTGACGCTGCGGGCAACTTCAGAGGCTACTATTCCAGCAACGGCGTGACCTGGCAGCCGATGGTCTGGAGGCAGGGCATCACGATGAGCTCGGACGTTTACGTGGGCCTGGCGGTCACCAGCCATAATAACGCCGCCACGTGTCAGGCCAAATTCTCGAACGTCAAGCTCACCGGCACGGTCGGCGCGCAATGGGCCCATCAGGATATCGGCATCTTCAGCAACGCGGCCGAGCGGTTATACGTGGCGATCTCCAATAGCGCCGGCGCGCCGGCGGTGGTTTACCACGACGATCCGGTCGCGACAACGATAACTACATGGACCGAGTGGGTGGTTCCACTGCAGAAGTTTGCCGACCAAGGCGTCAACCTGAAGAACGTGGACAAGATCGCGCTGGGCCTGGGCACGCGCGGCAATATGACCGCGCCCGGCGAGGCGGGCAAGGTGTACTTCGATGACATTCAACTGCATCGGCCGGCCGGTGCTCCCTAATGCCGGGTGCCGCTTTCGGATGGAATGACATCGGGCTTTGTATCCTGTGGGGGCCTGGACCGATTTGTGGCGAGGCCGTCCCGGCCTTGCGTCCCGGCGGCAGCTTGCCGCCGGTAGAACAAGGGCAAGATGCTCTCGCCACGGCAGGTCCCTGTTGTTTTCAGAATTATCCCTGAGCGCTTGTCATACCTTCGGCAGGCTCAGGACGGCATCGGAGGCGAAGCCGAAGTCCGTCGATGTCCGGCAGACTGCCGGACCGGATGACGCAAATCTGGGCTATGTAAAGAGATTTTCGATCTTCGGTTTTCGATTTGAATTCATCAATCGGCAATCGCAAATCGTCAGTCGTCAATCCATAGGCTTTCAATCGACTCTGATTCCCTGCTGCTCCAGCCATTTTTTCAAATCACCCATCTCGCTATTGAAGATTTCGTTGTCGTAATCTTCCTCGAGCCTGCGAATGTTGCCTGCCAGCTCCGGCTGCTCCTGCACGGCATCGCCCAATTTCCTCTCAAACTCGTCGCTGACTTTTGTGAGGTCGCCGAGGTCCACGTCCAGCTCCAGCATGCCCGCCAGCCGTCTTGTCGCCGCTTCGATACACTTGGGGTTATTGCCCTGCACGTAAGCGGGAATCGTGGCCACCAGGCTGACTATGCTCAGGTCACGTTCATCGCAGTTCGCCGCCAGGTGAGTCACGATACTGGCGGGACCTTCGTAGTTGGTGAATTTCACGCCGTAGTGCTGGAACGTCTCTCGCAGCTCCGCACGCGAAACGGAACAGAAGAGCCTCGGCTCACGCGTGTGCGGCACAAGGCCGGCCACGCTGCCGATGAAATATATCATGCTGACGCCGAATTCTGAGCACACGGAGAAGATACATTCTGCGTATTCTTCCCAGCACAGGTTGGGCTCTTTGCCCAGAAACAGGATCAGATCGCTTTCTTCGCTGCAAAAAAACGTGTTCGAGGGGACTTCGTATGACTCGATGACGCCGTCCTTTATTTTTGTGTGGGGGCGAAACAGTGCCGTCATTTCCATTGGGCCGGGGAAGTTATAGATATAGAATCCCGTCGGCTCGATCTCGGCAAACCCCTGGGCGCCGAGCTTGTCGATGAGGCACTTGACGGTCCCCGTCGAGACCTCGCCGCCGTCCATCCAGCCGGAGAAGCCCAGTAACAATCGGGGATTAGTTAAATTCGGCCTTTTGTAGATATTCAGCTTGTCACACGCCATATTTGCCCCATGATCACTGCAAAACACGCCCTTCTTACTACTTATCGGCACGTGAATCCAGATATATTTGGCAATAATTGCGGAAAGAGGGAAAAGCAGCGAAGAGACTTTAGGCGGATTAGGAAAAGGTTCCTGCAACGAATGGCGGTTCCTTAAGCTGCATATTGGGCTTTCCACTGTGCTCTT